>JAZKHC010000018.1:0-89217 GCA_040385605.1 Pseudomonadota bacterium | reverse complement strand
CCGAGCTCCTTCACAAGGTACAAGCTCCTCAGCTATTTATGAGATGACTTCTAGTTGAGTTCTCCGATTGATCCCTTACGACCGACAACGATTGTGGGGCCGTCAGTAATCGCAGAGCTGTGATGCCCTACAAGGCCATTGGACCCATAAACCTCGCGAGAGCCACCGTCGCGAGTGCTCGCAGGGAGACTTTTCCCATACTTGAACTCGCAAATCTCGCCGAGAGGAACAACCGGCCAACTCACGACAACATCCCCTCCAACTCCTCCATCCCCTTCAAAATCTCAAGCTCCAGCGCCTTCAGCTCCGCGAGGATTTTCTTCGGCGGCTCGTGCTGCACCTGGCTGTAGACGATCTGTTTGTAGCGGTTGATGCTGAGGTCGTAGTCGTTGCCCGCGATCTCGGCCTTGGGGACGAGAAAGCTTTGGTCGGTGCGGCTGCGCACGCTCTCGCTGCCGCGGTTGTGCCAGCGGTTGAGGATGTCCACCAAGTTGTTGTTGTCGTGCTTGCCGGCATCCAGCGCATTGCGCTTGTCGTCCAGCGAGTAGCCATCGGCCTGCATGTCGTAAAACCAGACGTGGTCGGTGCCGCCGCTGTTGGTTTTGGTGAACAGCAGAATGGCGGTGGAGACACCGGCATAGGGCCGGAACACGCCGCTGGGCATGCTGACGATGCCATCGAGCTTGTGGTCTTCGACCAGCATCTTGCGCAGGGCCTGATGCGCATTGCTGCTGCCGAACAGCACGCCGTCCGGCACGATCACCGCCGCGCGGCCGCCCGGCTTCATCAGGCGCAGGAACAGGGCCAGAAACAGCAGCTCGGTCTTCTTGGTCTTGACCACGGCCAGCAGGTCTTTGGCGGTGCTCTCGTAGTCGAGGCTGCCGGCAAACGGTGGGTTGGCGAGGATGAGGCTGAACTGGCCTTCGACCCCGGCATGGCCCTGGCTGAGGGCATCGCGGTTTTCGATGGCGGGGTTTTCGACGCCGTGCAGCAGCATGTTCATGCTGCCGACGCGGAGCATGGTGTTGTCGAAGTCGAAGCCGTGAAAGGTTTCGTGGTTGAAGCGGCGGGCGGATTCGGCGGTGGCGTAGAGCGCCTGTTGGTGGTGCGTGAGCAGGTATTCGCTGGCGGCGACGAGAAAGCCGGCGGTGCCGCAGGCGGGGTCGCAGATCACGTCGCTGGGCTTGGGCGCCATCATGTCCACCATCAGCTTGATGATGTGGCGCGGGGTGCGGAACTGGCCGTTCTGGCCGGCGCTGGCGATCTTGCCCAGCATGTATTCGTAGAGGTCGCCCTTGGTGTCGCGGTCATCCATGGGGATGGCGTCGAGCATGTCCACCACCTTGGCCAGCAGGGCTGGCGTGGGAATGGTGAAGCGGGCGTCCTTCATATGGCCGGCGTAGGTGCTGCCTTCCATGCCGCCGAGGTTTTTGATGAAGGGGAAGACCTTGTCGGCGATGAGCGCGAACAGCGAGCTGGGGTCGCCGAGTTGGCGGAACACTGACCAGCGCAGGTTTTGCTGATCGTCGCCAAAGATGGGCCGTTCGATGGGCTGCTTGAGGCGGTTGGCCTTTTTCTCTTTGGCGGTGTGCAGCTCGTCGAGCCGCTTGATGAACAGCAGGTAGGTCATCTGCTCGATGACCTCCAGCGGGTTGCTGATGCCGCCGCTCCAGAACGCATCCCAAATACGGTCGACCTGACTTTTGATTTCCCCGGTGATCATTGCTTCATGTCCTTGTTATGGGGTGCATGATGCCGGGGCGAGTGCCAAAGGCAAAGGTGTAGCGCGAGCGCAGTTGCTACGGGGTGTCGTTCGCAGCCTGACGCCAGAAGCGGGCGGGCTTACAGGGCAACCCAAAGGCTTCGCGCACGCGATCTGCCGGACACCCGATGTGCTTGGGGTCGATGACGATCTGGTCGAGCAGGCGCGCACTGAGATACCCCGCTGGCAGGGGGCCATCGTGATAGACCAAAGCTTCGAGATCGAAGTAGTAGCGGGTGATAGTGGCCAGTATCGACGCGGAATTGGTTTTGGCAAAGGTGGTTGGCCGTGAGGCTTCGGCCTCCGCTGCGGCTTGGTCTGGCAGCACGCCTAAGGCGAGCAGACTCTTGAACAAATGCTCCGAGAACCGAATCGGCAGGGTGCTGTATGGCGCAGCATCTACCACCAGGCCCAGCCGTGTGCGCTCGTTCACGGCGAGCACAAAAGCCTTGCGACCAAAGCGGACCAGGTTGGCCGTCCATTCGCCCAGGCGGTTACTGGGCGGCGGCGGGTTGGCGAGCAGCTCGCGCTTCATTGCTTTGGCGAGCTTGGCGGTGCAGCGGAGCGTGGTCACAAGGTCGCCTCTGCTTTCCGGACCGGTCGAGGTTGCAGACCACAGCGTCGAAAGTTCTTACAGCCCCAAAAGTCGGGACGGCCACCCTTCCCTTCGTGACGAACGAGCTTGATTTCGCACTTTGGGCATGAGGGCGTGGTGTAGTCGCCGCGGGTGATCTTGGCCAACAGTGCTATCTGATCATGGGCTGGCAGATTGCCGATCTGCTCTAGTAGAGCATCGCCGTCGATTAGCTTCAGATGCTTGCCCTCAGCAAATGCCGTGGCGTCGGGGCTGAACCCCGACACGGAATAGAAGATCGCCAGTGTGGCTTTTAAGTGATCCTTGCTACCCCACAGCGCACGGACAGGTTCGACGCCGATCCGCTGCGAATGGGATTTGCACTGCGCAATGGCGAAGGTCTTGTTGGCGTCAGCACGATCAGTGATCACGACATCCACGCCACCGTCAGCGCCTGGCCCTGTCAGTTTCGCGGGGTAGCCCTTGAGTAGCCAGAACTCTAAACACAGCTCCTCGAATCGCTTCCACTCCATGACCTTCAGCAGGTCCATGCTCCAGGACATTGGAGCGGATGGTTGCGGTGGCTCGTCGACTCGATCTCGGAGCGCCATGGATCTCACCCCCGACAACTCGGGCAAATCGTTGACCGGTGTCTTCCACTCAATGCGCTCAACTGGCGGGGTTATCCGCAAGGCGACATTTTTTGATCTGCGCTTTCGTAGTCGGAGAGCGATACGAATGGCGAAGATTGCGATGACCATCACGACCAACAACGTCAGCCCTCTCTGTGCGGCATCAAGAATCGGTTGGTAACTCACCTGGGCTTTTGGTTTCGCTGCTGATGGCTCATCGATAGCAGCCTCCAAAGGGCCGACCACCGCTTCTTTCACGGCTTTTAGTTCGGGCAAGACGCGGGATGGCTGAGAAATCTGTTCCCTCGGCTTCCCGGGAGGAGCTTTAAGGGTTTGTTGCTCGGGCGCGCAGGGTCGATCCTGAGCGGCCTTGATTCCGTTATTGCTGAGGCACACCCAATACTGCTGTGGCCCCGCGAAGGCGACGCCTAGCGCAAGCGCCAAAACGAGGGCAGAAATGACTTTCAGGCTTGCTAAAGACTTGCGACCTAAAGGCATGAGCACCCCGGCAGACTGTCCTCATCGAAAACATGCTCGACGACCGCATACGGTGGACCGCTCAACCAAGAAGGGTCGTCAGTGATTTCGCGTCGCTCTGGTCGGCCTGTCTCGCTGTTGGGGCCGGACTCGACGTGAACGATTTCATGGGGTTCGAGGGAGATAGCCACGATGACGCGAGTCCCCACATCAGTGCATCGCCAGCGACCGCTGTCGGTTCGAAATTCAAGGCCGATCGTGAATTCGCCATGTTTCATAGTCGAGTGATGCCCAAAAGTTGCTTGTTACTGGATGTCCAGCCGCATTGGCGGCAAACCACTGCCAATCGTGTCAGATCAATACATCGCAGGTCGCGACTTTTGGATAGGATTGTGCACGCCGCAAGCCAGCTCCGCCGTGACTATGCTGCGGCCCTTTTGGCTGAGACTAAGGCCAATGCGCTCCCTTTTCGTGAAGCCCGGCAGGTGGTCTGCGATGGGCATGGAGAGCGCATGAAAATTATTCGGGTAGTGGGCAATGAATCCTGCCGCGTCGTGGGGTTGCGATGCGATCGTTGCAAAAGCGACTCGCGAGGGCACAACGATCTCGTCGAAAACTTCAGGACGCTCGAGTATTTGCAGATCGAGTTCGTCGCAGGCTACTGGGCTGACTTATTCGACGATGGCAACAAGTACGGCTGCGATCTTTGCGAGCAATGCGTGAAAACTGTCTTGGGCCCATACCTGCGTTGTGAAGAGGACTACCTCTGGCGGCAGATGCAGAGGTTTCAGACCTCCATTCCACCGAGCGATGAACTCCTCCGAATACCTCTAAATCCCCTCCTATGAGGAATGACCTGGACTCGAGTGCGGAATCTGCTTCGGCTAGGGCTTCAACAAATCTAGCGGGTCCACGCCAAGCGCCGTACCGAAGCGTTCCAACACATCCAAAGTGATGTTTCGCTTTAGGCGCTCGACCTCCGAGACATAAGTTCTGCCCAGGCCAGAGGCCTCTGCCAAGCCTTCCTGCGTCATGCCCATCCGGGCTCGCGCCGCCGCAAGGTTAATCGCCAGTCGAGATCTGAGGACGTGCGATGTAGGGCGGTCTGGCATGCGGGGAGTGTTGGCTCCCGGGTCTTGCCAGTCCGCACATTATGAGTGACATTTAGCACTGATGGATTTGGCGCGACAACTCGAGGGTTGGGCATGGGCGTCTGATCTGCATGGGGATATCCACTCATTCGGGAGCTCTTATGAAGCGTCTTGTTGCGGCGGTACTACTTTTACTGCCAGCGGTTGTGTTCTCGGCCGACAACCCGCTAGTGATTCAAGCCAAGGGCTGGAACGTAAAGCAGTGCATGCCGGCGATTAAATCGCTGTCAGCCTTCGTATTCGAAGATGCCAAGGTTGGACTCAATACGACCCACAGCAAGGATGCTGACAAGGCGCCAATTCATTCTGTCGCAGAGCGGAAGTTTTCCGATGGGGCTGCTCTTTCGCTGCTGGGCTTCACACCGACAGGTGACGGCAAGTGCCCTGCGTCATATGCACAGATTTTCTACGTGCCGGAGCCCTGCATCTCGCAGAGCAAGAAGATGACCACCTTCGAGTATCAGACCCAGCTGCACTCGGATGTTTCGTTAATCAAGAGCGGAAGTATTGACGCCTACCTGATGCCTGCCGGACCGGGCTGCGTGGTGGTGAAACAGGAAGTGATCCGGGACGGAAACGCCCCGTGAGTTCAAGCAGGGTCGACTCGAGATCAATATGTTTCTGATGCACCCCCATGCAGACTGGCAGATCCCGGCAGAGTGGGGATCAGCGGAGGACCAGCCGAAAAACGCAGCGCCCTACCTGTCTCTGTCGGTGATTGAGGGAGCGCCTTTCCTCATTGCGATCTTGGCGATCGGTCCAAAGCTGAAGCTGACGATCTTCGTGAATCAGATCGAGCGAATTGCTGAGGTATCTTCGACTTGTGTGATCACCGAGCTTCAGTTGATGGTGCCGCCGTCCATCAACGGGACCACGACCTGGCAGCTCCAGCGGGTAGAGGAGGTTTACGGGCAGGTCGAACTGATGCCGCCGCTGGCACGCACGCATCTCTACGTGCTCGAGAACGGGCAGCGCATTGGATTTCGGTTTCCGGAGGTGGTGGAGGTCGAGCCGAAATACTTGGAGTTGCTCTACGCCAGGACGAAGGATTTGCGCGTCCAATAGGTTTTAGGCCACACAGAATACTGGACGACGCAGTTTCGAATCTGGAGGTGATGCGTGAGATCGAAGAGCTTGACTACGCCCACTGTTGCCAATGCAGTGAAAACAGAACAACTGCAGCTACAGCGGCGTCTGGAGGCCATCGTCGCGCGATACGCCGCGCAGAGCTATGACGAAATGCTCGCGCTCGATCACCTTTGTGAGGATGGGCTCGAGCGGCGATCGGAATTGGTTACTGCAAACCTCGAGAGCGGTCAGTAGCCGGCTTCACGATGAAGAGAAGAACGGCAGCGAACGTAGCAGTCCGACTGGCCAAGCCGCGCCGTCCATACCCACACGGTGTCAACAACGTCAGGAGCCGACGATTCAAGTGGCTGCTGGCTGTGCGCCGTGGCTCTAGAGGCACTGTATACGACGGGCCTTTTGACCTTGAAGACGAAGATGGACGTCGTCTTTACGTGCGGTTGTTTCGCATTAACTACCCTCGCCCAAAGATATTGATCCCGCAGAACGATGACTTTTTCGGGGCAGTGTTACCTCTCGCCGAGGAGTTGGGAGTGATCAGGTCCGTCTCAACTAGGCGGGTTACCTGATGCCCGCCAACGCTACGAACGTTAACGTTCTTGCAACATTGAAGGGTCTGGGAGCCGGCATCGGGGCTACGGCTCAATCTGACGCGTACCGCTTCAAAAGGTTGCTGAGGTTAGGCGCCGAGATATTGAGATCCTGAGCGATCTTGCTTTTCAACTCCCCAATGGCGATCCGTCGGCGAATCTCTTCCACACGTTTCCTCGATGTTTCTCGCTTCTCAGGAATACTCTGTATGGCGCTGATCAATCGGTACCATTCCTCAGCCATGCGAATCGAAAGAGGCAGCAGTGCGACCACTGGATTGTCTGGGTCGATCGCCGCTCGAACGATACGAACCTGTTCTTCAATCGAAAGATCAAGAACTTGGGTGCCAACCCGCTCCAACACGCGCGGGCTCGACTCTAGCGCTCTACGAATCTCCTGGCTCTCCTCGAGAGCATTTAAGACGCCTTGCCGGAGCACAATATCCCGCAGCGCGCGCGACTCCCAACTGTCAGCCGGGTCAATGTGCACATGCTCTTCGTGCTGCCAGAAAGGACCTTCGGGACTGGTCGCCATGCGCTCGTGAAACTGTGATGGCGGTGCAATCGGAACTCGAGATGTCGAAACAACGGGGTCGTGTCGCAGATTGATCGCGTCATCGACATTGCTCGCTCTTCGATGGCGGCTCTTCTTTCTCAGGACGGGGAGAAACGGGACCGGGTAGCCAAGCTGCCAGCGGTCCCCTGAAATATTGAAGGCTACGGTCAGGTCTTCGTCGGATTCTCTGACCTTGTCGAGTATTTGTTCTGCAATACGGACATCGGTCTCTTCTGGCGGTCGGCGCCCTTTTCGGTCTGCGCTTTTGGAACGCGAATGAAGGGGACATCTAAAAACTCCTGCCGTTGCCACCCTAAAGCAGACCTCGCAGTAGCTGTTGCTTCTAAGGCCATTTGCCCCAAGTCCGATCACAGAAAGTGCAAAGGCATTCTCGAAAGTGTCAAGGCCATGTTGCGTTGCTGTCGATAGCTTCAGCATCGACCAGCCAAGGTTTACGGTTGTTTCCGGCGACGAGAAAGCGTCGGCCGTGATCTCGAACCGCTCGTATTGAACTCCGAACATCTTCCTGATGAAGCTGGGATATCGGCGAGCGGGAATCAGCCAGTCAGGCACTCCGCGCAGCCCTGGGTAGATGAACGACCTCCAGTTTTCTGGCAGAGGTAGTGAGGCAATAGTGAGCCACTGCTCCTCATGGATTGGGAGTTCTCGGTAGAGGCGCGACCCGGTGACCGCCTGGTATCCGGCAAACACCAAGTCCTGCAAATGCAGCTCAGCTGAGCTGGTAAACCAATCGAGGGCTCTTGATGCAGGCATCCATGACTCTCACGTATGAGCGCGATGATAGGAGCCACACAGATTTCATGCTCGGGGTGGCGGCGCACTCAGCAGCCGAACTCGGTCCAGCGCTAGCTTCACTACGATTTCCTGAAGATCATCAGTAGCGACGCCAGACTGTGTCGCCGCCTGCTGCAAGCTGGCTCCATCGGATAGTCGCTTGAACGCTTCCCTCCACTTAGTCTTTTTGCGCGCCAGGTTCGGCCACCCCATGCGCTTAAAACGTTCTATAACGGATGAGCGGTTCAGTCCAACCTCGGCTTGAACGGCGCTGAAGGAGCCACCGGAACGAAGGTAGGCGTCCACCAGCTTTTGCGTCGGAACAGTCGTCTTTGGATACGTCTTTGGCTGCACAACTTCTTTGCCGAGCAAGATGTTGAGGGCTTTATGCACAGAGTCGGTGATGAGGAGCGTGACCAACGCGTAGAAGAGCGGACTCAGCTCTGCTCCATAAAGCGTGAACCGAAGCTTTCGAATGGGGTGTCGTGAAGCATCGCCGGAGGCATCTTCCAGCAAGTCACTGATATAGCTCTGGTCCTCATCTGATCGTTTTTCGATCAGCTTCTGAACTGACGTTTGGCTGGTCACAGCCTCCTGCAGCTCCGCCTGTATGAGGCCACGCAAACTGTTTCCCAACTGGGCGCTGCAGATGGGCTGCTCGCGCTCCAGGAGTCCAACCACAGTCTCTCGGAATTTATACGACAGCGGGCATAACTCATCGGATGGACAGGTGCCCTGGACGAAGTCTTTGATCTCCGGGTCGGAAGGTAAGTAGAGCTCCGCACCCTTTTTCAGCCTCAGCAGAGGCTCGCCATGCTTGTGGCACACGTTAACGCCGATGATCTGATGGTCTCGGCGATAGAACGAGTAGCCGTGCCAGTGCAGATCCTCGCTTGCGCACTGAGGACAGATCCGGAGCGTTTTGGTTTGCACGCCAAAACTGCCGTTTCTCGCAAAATCGAACTGGTGACAGGACTCATCCTTGAAGTTCAGGCTTAGTATCAACGGCAGCAGAGTATGTCGGCGTACCACGTCGTCGAAGGGTATCGACAGGATTTGAGCAACAGCTGCTGCGGACTTTGTGCTTCGATGTCTGAGTTCACGTCGCTGGCATGCAGTCAGCGTCTCGAGGACGAGCTCCTCCGGCGATGATAGACCGCTCGCGCGACATAGCCTCAGCAGTATCGATTCGACGCTCTCAGATGGTTGCGGCTGCACGAAAGAGCCCGTGATGGTGCGACTCATGGCGCGCGCCTTTCGGGGTCAGAAACGAATCGCTGAAGACTCAACAGTACTGCGGCAATCGCGTCCGCACGGGTATCTGACCCATCCCAAACGGTGTTGAGCGCATCCTCAATCAGAACCCGACCACGAGACCCACGGACATCGCTCAGGGGTATCGCATTTTTGCGCATAGTTATGCATATCTTTCGGACCAGCGATGACGTTCGTCGCGCTTTGCCCCCCAGTAATCGGGATACTTGGCTTTGGCTGCAGTCGAGATCCTTTGCCATTTCCTGCTGGGTCTTTCCACTCGCGCGTAGAAAGGCGGCAGCCAGTTCTGGGCCGATGTCGTGCTTGCTTTTGTCTGAGTTGTTTATGCGCATATATGCGTTTTATGCGCATCCACAACGCATGTCAATAGGCCATAGCTCAGGCATCGACTTCACAGACTTGCACGCAAGTTTTTCGAGACCTTGATCGGTCCTCCGCGTAGCCTGCTTGCATGCCCCTGCAACCAAATGCACCCAGACTCCTGACGACGCGCGATCTTGCGAGCCGCCTGCAGATCTCGACGCGTACGCTGGAGACACTGCTGAAAACGAACGACGCGCCTGCCCCCGTCCTCGTGGGCCGGCAACGACGGTGGACCGAAGAAGACTTCGTGCTGTGGGTGGAAAAGATGCGACCGCACAGTGCCGCCAGAGCACCGAAAGACTTGGCCGGGGCCAAGCATGAGCTGGGTGCTACGACCCTCGAAGGGGGAGCGCAGATGATCTAGCCGGTAGCTCCAGAAACAAAAAACGCCAGCTTTCGCTGGCGTTTTAGGGCATTCCATTTCCAGGAAATGTACTCGCGGGTTGGCGCTTGCAGAGTGCGTTTGGTGAGACGGGATGTCAATACCCCCTCCCTTCAACGTGTAACTCCGCCGTGGCAAACATCAAGAAAACACCCTCGAGACTGCAGGAAATCCTGCATCGACAATTACCCGCACGATTCGGCGACGATTACCTGCCCGCGATTCGGGCGACGCCCGCCGAAGCGCCGTCAGTATCCCGGTGCACGGTATTGCGATCCCCAAAATGGCGGCGGGAGATTCATGTCCTGAGCCACCCAGAGCTGAAAGCGGTTCTTCTCGCGCTGTATCACCCGCAGCTGTTTGACCTTCATGAGCAGAAGATCCTGTTCCCCTACCCGCAGCCAAACCCTCTGAAAGGGTTTCATCGAACTCAGGATCGAGACCTTCAGGATTTCAAGGGCACGGTAGACGTTTGTCGTCGACTCGGTCTCGAGCGCCGCCACCCGACGATCTTTGTGCAGGATGAGGCGAGCAGCGGTTACGTCCCCTTCCCGTACACGGGCGACTTGCTGCTGTTTCTCAAGCCTCAGGATCCAGTGCTCATCAACTGGTCCATCAAACTCATGCAAAGGGATTTCCAGCGCAAGCAGCGTGGGCTGTTCACAGTTGCGGCACCTGCCAACCAGTTGCTTGATGAGCTGGACGAACGCCACCGCATTGAGGAGCTCTACTACTCGGACGGAGGGGTCAAGACTCACCGAGTCGCTGGTAGCGATATCGATGACCAGGTCTTCCACAACCTTAAGGACCTATTCGACTCACTCCTCTCGGATGTCCCGCTTGACGGTCGAGATAGGCTGCAAGCGCGCGCACTCCTACAGGAGGCTGTTGAGCTGAAGGCGCCCGGATATCAGGCACTAGACCGCGTTCAGAAGCGTTTCGGACTCACTACATTCCAAACTTCGGCGCTATTCAGGCAAGAGGTTTGGTATCGCCACGTCCGCGTCGACCTCTTTCAGCCAATCGATCGCTCGCGCCCCCTGCGTCCGGAGGCCCAGGATGTCCTGCAGGTGTACGCGCGGTGGTTTCAAGGATCCTTGGTATGAAAATCGGATCACAGCTTCTGTGTACGAAGTCGGTGGGGTCGTTACAAACCGACAACGAATACTATTTTGCGGGGCTCAGACCGTCCCTCTCGGCATTGCTTGTACGGTTCTACAAACCGGATAAGGTCTGGAAGGTTCAAACGTTGGAAGTAGGAGCTGAGGACTTCAATCGATACCTTCAAGATGGCTTAGTGAAGGTGCATGAAGAACAGCGAACCCTGCCCATCTGGCTTCACCCGGTGGAGGGCATCAACTTCGACGAGATTGAAAATCTTCGATACAAAAACAAGAAGCACTCATACCGTGAGATCGTCGAGGGCCGCCTCAACTGGGTCTCAGAAGCTGCGGACAACTACACGATCGTCTTAGCTTCACCAAACCTCGGTAAAGAGCTTGCAGCATTTCGAAAAAAGCGAGGAAAAGGGATCAACCGCAGCCGTTTCACGCTGTGGTTCTGGAGCTTTTTCTTGCATGGTAAGAACCGCTGGGCAGTGATGCCCCCGTTCCACCTGTGCGGCACATGGAAGCGAGACGCTGAGGCCCATCGGCACAAAAAGTTTGGACGTCCAAGTCTTGTCGATTCCGAGTTCACCGCGCCGTCGCATCTCACTGCGGATCTGAGCGTAAAGGGATTCCTGAAATACAGCGGAAAGATAAAGACCCTTGTCGAAATTCACGATCTGACACTGAGAAAAGTGTTCAAAGCGAAATCAATCAAAACCGAAAATGGAGGACACCGATATTTCCACCCTGAGAACAAGCCTTTCCCCAGCTTGCAGCAGTTTGTCTACCAGATCATCCAGAAGCTGGGAGAACACGCCTACCTCAAGAAGCTATACAGCGCCAAGCATCTCCGGAGGCACGCACTGCGCGGTCAAGGCAGCTTCCTCAATGCACATCTGAATGTGCTCGACAGTCTTCTCACAGACGCCTTCACGGTAGAGCAGGTCCCATTGGGTCTTGCCGAAGAAGGAGTTGCCGAGCTGTTGTATTGCTGCCGGGGCCGCTGCGGCACAACTGGCTCGATTGTGGGGGTCGGTTTTTCACTCGGCGCAGAAAAAGGTGAGGCCTATCGTTCCATGTTGTTTTGCTGTGTAGCCCCTCGAGACGTCATCGCCCGCGTGTACGGGATTCCTGAAAAGGAGCTCTCGGCGTGGATTGCACGCGGGCTTAGCTCTGCCTACGTTAGCGACCGCGGTGGCGGGGCGTCAGTGCGGCCTGATGGCGAAGGCGGTGACTTCGCCTTTTCGAGGGGTGAAATCATTCCCTCGCGAGATGGTCAGGGCAATGCACTTGTCGAATCGAGCCATCCTAGGGACCGAAAGCTTGAAGGCCATGAAGGGCGCCCAGCCAGCAAGCTCAACGTGATCCAACTCATCAAACAAGAGATCTTCAGAGCAATCCTGCAAAACGAGTCTATGGACGTGACAGACCGCCTCTCGTCGGAGGCGGTTAAGTATTTCGTCGATGAAAAATTAGTACCGACGCCCCACAACTTCTGGAAGTATCTTGAGGATCGTCACTGCACCAACTCAGTTGAAATGGGACTGGATCAGGCGGTACGGACCTTCGCGAAAAAGGTCATTTTCAAGCTCAGCGACGGTGGTGTATTGCTGCATGGCAGGCTTTACTCCGCGCCCGAACTGATCTCATCGACGTTCTACCGCAAGGCACCAGCTGACCAGACTGTTACGGGCTATATCATTCCCTGCTCTATACGCGTGGCGTGGATAGAGGTTGAGGGACGGCTAATTGAATTGTCGGCACAGTCAAAGCTCCGTTCGCAGGATGAGTCGCTTCAATCGACGGCAGACGAGCTCGTAGACGATGAGCAGCGGCGCAAAAAGCTCAAATCGCTGGCCAGAAAGCAGTCTGGTGCAGTGAAGGGTTACTTCAAGGAAGTTTTTGAGCAGGAAACGGGCCAAGAATGGATCGACAACCAGAAGACACCCGCGGGAAAGCAAACTCCGCGTGCAAAGAATAGCCCGGACAAGGCTGTCATTGACGGTCCAGCGAGCAAGGGCACATGAGAGTCGAACAGCAGAGTCGGCGCTACTCACTACCGACTGAGGATGCTCGGCTGGATGCTCTTTTTGAATCGATTCCAGAGCCGGTACACGTTGATCTCACAAACATCGAGTCAGCCTGCCGCACCCTGAATCAAACCGCAGCGACGATCTTCCTGATGGATGATCAGCGTCGTCGCATTATCCGACGGATCTTTGGTGCCGCAGAGGCGCTGGCTGCGACGGCCACGCCGGATGTAGTGACCTTCAATCGCCGCCTGATGTCTCTGAAGCCCTGGTTAGATCTGAACCCATACATGCTCTGCGTGTCTGGTCTGGCCGGCGTTGGAAAGTCCGCACTGATGGACGCCCTAGCAGGCTTCCTCGACAAGCAGGACAGCACTATCGAGATCGGCAGCGTCGTTGGCTCCGCTCGGGCGATGAGACGTTTCCGAGCTTCGCACGGGGCCAAGCTGAGCGACGTATTGAATTCGCTGCTTGCTGGTCCAGAGGGCGGATCTGAGGGATCAGGACCGCGACAGAAGTCTGCGACCGTCTCCCAGGTCATCAAGAGCCTGTATCGAGAAGCGTCGTTTTTGCTTCTTGCCGATGAGCTACAGGAGATCTCCGCTTCGTCGACCGCCAGCAGCGAGGTCACCAAGCTACTGTTGAAGCTCGGCTCGCTCGGACCTGTCTTGGTTTATTGCTGCAACTACTCGCTGTTACACAAGCTCTCGAAAAGGAACCAGGAAGAGAAGGATCGCGTTCTTGGACAACGTGTGATCTTGCGCCCTTACGCCTCAAGTACACCCGAGTGGCATCGCTATCTGAAGGTCCTGACGGCTTGCTTCGATCAGACATTCCAGATTGACCCGGAACGCGTCTCCGGCAAAGAGCAGAGAACCGAGGCAGAGATCTTGTACGGCATGACCTTCGGCATCCCACGTAAGGTGGTGATGCTGCTCGACATCAGCTTGAGACTGGCAAAGCCGGGAGACGGGACGATCCGCGTCACGATGGACGATCTTCAACGCGCTTATCGCTCCAGCGCCTTTGCGGTGAGCCGATACGAGATTGAGCGGTTGTTCAAACAGGTGAATGACGGTCGCGCTGGAGATCAGGACCTTCATAGCCCCCTCGATCCGGTGGACGGACTGACGGAAAGAGACGATGCCCAGCGCGCCAAAGCAGAGCAGGTGCAGCGCAAGCTGGCAGAGACGGAGGCGAGGGCTCAATACGCAGCCATGACGGCAGCGGAGCGCGCCGCGCTTTCTGAGCGCACGCCCTCCGAAACTCTACCGACCAAAAAAGCCAACAAGCCGAAGCCGCCGAAGCGGAAGGAAGGCGACCTCGCCAAGGGGCAGGCACTGTTTGAAAAGCTATGCTGAGAATGCTCGGGATAGCGCCTGCGTCCCACTCACCCCCTCCAATTTGCATAGCCAGTTACGAGTCATGACCATCCAAACTTTGCTCTGGGTTCTCCCACTACTGTCTGCTTGTCTTGGGGCGTTCCTAGTTTGGCTATGGGCGAAGGGAAAGATTGCGGTCTCTGAGCTGCAGGGCCGCAGCTCAGGGGAACTTGAGCGGGTTCAGCTCAGTGAGAAGAATCGGGCGCTCTCCGATGAACTCGGGGCTCTGCGCGACCGCGCCGCCGCCTTTGAGGCCCGGGTTGAAGCTTTGCTGACCGAGCGGCTCGGACATCTTGCCGAGCTGGCTCAGCTCAGGGAGCGGGCTCAGGCGATACCAGAGCTCCAGAAAGAGCTCCAGTCCACCATCGCCCGTGCCGATACGTCTCTGGCTGAGGCACGTGAGCTGGATGCAAAGCACAGAGCCGCTGCCATGAAGTCTGATCGCTTGACGGAGCAAGTTAGTGAACTGGGGCAGGCGCTTCAAGCCATGACCGCGCAGCGCGACGGACTACAAGTCGAAATTGCCAATAAGAACGTGACTCTGTCCGCGATGACGGAAGAGCTGGCTGGCGAGCGCCGGTCAGCGCAGGAGAAGCTGGCGACGCTACAGCAGGCCCGGCAGGAACTGTCAGACCAGTTCAAAGCGCTGGCCAACGAAATCCTGGACGAGAAGAGCAAGAAGTTTACGGAGCAGAACCAGAGCAACCTTGGGCAACTACTCGGCCCGCTGCGCGAGCAGATCACGCAATTCAAGGCCAAGGTCGAGGAGGTCTATGTCAACGAGGGCAAGGATCGCTCCGCGCTCGCCGAGCAGGTCAAACAGCTCATGGGCCTCAACCAGAGCCTGAGCCAGGATGCCAATAACCTCGCACTCGCCATTCGCGGAGACCGCAAAGCCCAGGGTAACTGGGGGGAAATCATCCTGGACGATGTGCTGGCGCGGGCTGGGCTGGTTGAGGGGATGCACTACCAGCGTCAAACAGGGCTTAAAGCCGATGAGGGGCTCTCGAATGTGATCCCTGACGTGGTGATCAACCTGCCTGGTGATCGCCATCTCGTGGTCGACTCCAAGCTCACACTCCCCGACTACCGGGCCTTCACCGACGCCCACGATGAGCTCAGTCGAGCGGCTGCCCTCAAAAAGCATTTGACGTCGATCCGAAACCATATCCGTGGGCTCTCGGAAAAGAGCTACCAGAACCTCTACGGACTCCGATCACTCGACTTTGTGGTGATGTTTGTTCCGTTGGAGCCGGCCTTCATGCTGGCGGTCACCAACGACAGCGAGCTCTTTCAACACGCCTGGGAGCGCAATGTGCTGCTGGTGAGTCCCAGTACGCTGCTATTCGTGGTCCGAACGGTCGCTAATCTCTGGCGGCAGGAGGACCAGACCCGGAATGCGAAGGAAATCTCGAACCGGGGCGCAGAGCTTTACGACCGCCTGGTCGGCTTCATCACTGAGCTGGAGGAGGTCGGGTCTCGTTTGAATCAGGCGCAAGCTTCATTCACCGACGCCCGCAAGAAGCTCTACGAGGGACGTGGCAACGTCGTGCGTCAGGCAGAGATGCTGCGAGAGCTCGGGGTGAAGCCGACCAAGTTACTCCCGACAGAGATGATTCAAAGGGCTATTGAGTCGGATGGCGCATCTCAGGCACCTGCCCCAGGGATTCGCTCAGATCAGAACGGCTGAGTCGAGGTCTCGCTGATCGCCGACTGCCCTGCTCGGCATCTGAATGTCCATGACAGCGACCGTCGGCCAGGCTTCGAGACAGCTAGAGCTTGAGTCTCTCGGTGAGCCGCCATGGCTGCAGGAATGGTTACCCGACGAGACGCTATACAGCTTCGTCTCTCGTCATCACTTTTGGACAGGGCTACCCAGGGCCTCAGACACCTGCCAGCGCTTCTTTGGACATCCCACAGAAGGCACAGGCCACGACCTCCCAGCTCGCCTAAGCAAGTTTGTTGAGCGCACACGCGGCAAAGTCGGCTCCGCGGTCAATATCCTGCAAGAACGAACAGTCCTGCCCTATTACTTGATCTTCCGCAGTGCGACCGTCCGGGCGAAGGAGATTGAAAGCGCAGCCACCAAAGGTCTCGGAGGGGTCAAGGCCCGTCTGGGGATTTTGGCCAACGGTCTAGGAGCCGCTCATCCGCTGAAGCTCTGTCAAGACTGCGTGGCAGAGGAGCTGGCACTACTGGGTGTGTCCTACTGGCACCGCGATCACCAGCTGCCGACGGTTTGGGTCTGCGAAACCCATCGTAGGGTTCTGAAGCTCTCCACGTGGCGAATGAACAACACCAACCGATTCGGGTGGGCCCTTCCACACCATCACGAGGTGGTGTCGATTGAAAAGACGCTGACATCCGATTCCTTGGGCTGCCTGATACGCCTCGCGGAACTCACCCGTTGGGCTCTGATGGAAACCCGTCAACAGCCTTGGAACGCCCCTAATCTTGCCTACAACTTGGTCGCGAAACTGCTCGGGCGTGACTGGGCTACCTCGTGTCGAGGTTTATCAAGGTCACAGGTATCCAATGCTGTCCTGGCAGTCACGACCGCTTTGCGTGACGCCAGTGGCAACTGCTTTTTGGATGGCCCCAAAGTGAGTGCCCGGGCTCACAGGACTCTTGCGCGCGCGGATCAGACCTCGACGCCTTATTGGCTGCTCTTGATCGCTGCAGCGCTTGGATTGAGCAGTAACGAGCTTTCAGCGGCAGCCACGACTACATCCAAGAAGCCGATTCCTGATCCGCAGCCTGCTACGGTGGTCGATAGCCGAAGAGCAGAGGTTGCGAGTCTTCTCTCTGAAGGTCATGCAGCCGGGAGAGCGGCGAAGACGGTGGGGGTTGCAGCAGGAACTGTAATCGCTTGGGCGTCGGAGGCAGGCATTGTCCTTCAACGAAGTAAAGCTGCAGGTCCGAAGCACGCATTAATTCGGAAGGCTCTTGAGGGTGGCGTTTCACAACGTGAAGCCGGCCGAATCGCTGGGGTATCGAAGGCGACAGTGTCACAGTTGATACGCATCGACCGAGCCTTGCGTGAACGGTGGCGAATAGTGCAACAAGAAAATCGGCGCCAAGCGAAAAGAAGTGAGTGGTCGCGCCACTTGCGAAGCCATGGGCGAGATGGCGCAACGGCGGGGCGTCACGCACTGCCATCCACCTACAGCTGGCTTTTTAAGCATGATCGAGACTGGCTACTGGCAGTCAACGCTCTATATCCTAAGAAACCAAAGGCAGCTCGGCGCTCCGGATCCACTGCCCAAGGATCGCTCGATTTGTCCTAGCTTGGCCGGACGTCTGCGGCTTAGGTGGAAAGGTTGTCGAGTGTCATCCAGAAAACGATGCCCAGACATTCGGTCAGAGGCTAGAACCAGCCAATTCTGTTGAAAAACTCCCTGCGGTACTGAACCGCGTTTCGCGGCTCGATGTCTTAAGACGTCGATGAAATCAGGGAGTGCGCTGGCATGATGGGACAGCAATCGAGCGGCCAAGGGCGGTTCTTCTATTCCTTCGATCTCGACAGCCACATGCCGCAGAACCACCTGCTGCGAGGCATCGATCGCTGCCTCGATCTGAGCGACCTGCGCCAGCATCTGGCCGAGCATTACAGCCACACCGGACGCCCCTCGATTGATCCCGAGCTGATGATCCGGATGCTGATCGTCGGCTACAGCTACGGCATTCGGTCCGAGCGCCGCCTCTGCGAGGAAGTACATCTCAATCTCGGCTATCGCTGGTTTTGCCGACTGGGCCTGGAAGATGCGGTCCCCGATCACTCGACCTTTTCCAAGAATCGGCACGGCCGGTTTCGCAGCAGTGGCGTCTTCCGCTGGGTCTTCGATGAAGTCGTCCGGCGCTGCATGGCTGCGGGCCTGGTCAAGGCCGAAGGTTTTGCCGTCGATGCCAGCATCATTTCCGCCGACACCAATAAGCAGCGCAGTATTCCCGGCAGCGATCCTGTCGACTGGACCAGTCCGGAATTGAGCAGCCGTGCCGTGCGGGAGTATCTGGCCGGTCTGGATGGCGAGGCGCTTGCCGATGCCATGCCCAAGCGCCTGTCACTGACAGATCCCCAGGCGAGCTGGACGGCTGCCTTGGGTGGTCCAGCCTTCTTTGCTTACTCGACCAATTATCTGATCGACACCGCGCACGGGGTGATCGTCGATGTCGAGGCCACGCCCGCCCATCGCACGGCGGAGGTCGAGTCCACCAAGACGATGATCGATCGTGTCGAAGCCAGCTTCGATATCAGGCCTGAGCGACTCATCGGTGATACGGCTTACGGCACCGCATCAATGCTGGCCTGGATGGTCGATGAGAAAGATATCGAACCGCATGTGCCGGTGTGGGAAAAGACCCAGCGCCAGGACGACACGCTGTCGAGCAGCGAATTCAAGTGGGATGGGGAAGCCAACGAATACCGCTGTCCTGAAGGTCATGCCCTGCGCAGTGATCGGCGCCCCTTTAAGCAAGCCCGCACGCATATCACCCAAGCCAATACGATCATCTATCGGTCGAGTGAGTTTGATTGCCGGGGCTGCCCACTCAAAAGTCGGTGCTGTCCAAACACCCCGATGCGCAAGATCACGCGGAGCGTCCACGAGGACGCACGGAATGTCGCGCGTCAAATCCGGAAGACCGCGGAGTACGCCCGATCACGTCGGCTGCGGAAGAAGGTCGAGATGCTGTTTGCTCATCTCAAACGCATTCTGAAAGTGACTCGCCTGCGACTGAGGGGGCTCAGCGGTGCCAGCGACGAATTCACCTTGGCCGCCACCGCTCAAAATCTGCGCCGTCTGGCCATGCTCATGCCGCAAGGACCACCGGGTCACGGGAGTGGTGCGTCTGCATGACGGGAAAGAAGCGAGATTGAGAAGAAAATGGGCATCAAAGCCCACGAAGGACTCGCGTCGAGAGGCGCATTAGCCTCAAAAAAATAGATCGCCAAACCAAGCCGCCACAGCTCGAGAGTTTTTCAACAGAATTAGCCCTAAGCAGACTATCGTTTCACCAAGAAAGACTGTGCATTCAGATTTCTACTTCTGTCCGTTCCTGAATCGCGCAGTCATCAATGGCAGCTCAGGCACTAACCGTCGAAGTTGTTTGTGCAGCGTGCGCGTCTCCAAGAGATTCCAAACCCGCAGCATGGCCTCGATGGGGTCGAAGGGCTTGGTGAGAAAGTCCTTCGCACCCAGCGACAGCGCACGTCGCTTGGCCTGGCTAGTGGCATCCGCCGTGAGCACGAGCACCGGGCGAAACTCGTTGGCGGGGCGCATGCGCTCCAGTTGTTCGAGCACTGCATAGCCGCTCATGCCGGGCATCATCAGGTCGAGCAGCACCAGGTCGGGGTCGAAGGCGGAATACAGCTCCAGCGCCTGCTGAGGCTCGGTCGTGCTCACCACATTGCTGAAACCCTCACGGCTCAGCAGGTCTTCAAGTAGCCGCAGGTTGGCGGCCTGGTCATCGACGATGAGGATGCGGGAGGCCAGCAGTTCGTCTTCGTTCATGTTCGGGTTTGGTCAAGCAGCGCCAGCACACTGGGAACTGCGAGTGGCTTGGTCAGATAATCGTCGGCACCGGCGGCGCGCAGACGGGCAATGGTTTCGGGTTGCGCATCGGCACTGACGATAACGATGCGCAGATGCGGTCGCGCAAGGTCTGCACGCAATTCGGCCAGCACTGCCTCGCCGCCTTGGCCGGGCAGGTTGAGGTCAAGCAGGATCAGTTCGGGCTTGAGTTCGCGCGCGCTGGCAAGGCCTTGCGCTCCATCCGTCGCCGTCACCAGCCGCCATTCTGGTCTGCGGGCGACGAGCGCCTGGATCAGTGCGAGGTTGGAGGGGTTGTCTTCAATCACCAGCACCGTGCGCAGGGCATTCAGGCGTGTGGCCAAGCGGGTGTCGGAAGCAGCCGTGATTGCTAACGCACTGCCTTCGGGCGGCGTTGCTGCGGGCAGATGCAGACTAAAGGTGCTGCCTACGCCCGGCTTGCTGCTCGCGATGAGGTTACCGCCCATGCACAGCGCCAGCTGTAGAGACACCGCAAGACCGAGACCTGTGCCCTGCACCGGGCCTTGCTCGGCATCGAGCCGATCAAACGGAGTGAATAGTCGTGCGAGCAATTCCGGTGCGATGCCAACACCGGTGTCACTTACGGTGAGCGCGACCTGCTCGCCTTGACGCTCGGCCTCCAGATGCACTTCGCCACCAGCGCGGTTGTATTTGATTGCGTTCGACAAGAGGTTGAGCAGCACCTGTTGCAAACGCCGCCGATCCGCCTGCACGGCCAGTCCGCCGAGCGATTTGCCCAGGTAGACGGCGACGCCATGCTGGCTCGCCAGCGGCGCGATCAGCTCGCGCAGCTCCTGCGCCAGCGGGGCGAGCGCCTGTGGTGTGACCTCCAACTTCATCTCGCCGGATTCAATCCGGGCGATGTCGAGCACCTCGTCGATCAGTCCCAGCAGGTGCCTCCCTGCGGCGAGGATGTGACCGACGTGAGCCACTTGTTGCCCGTCCTTGAGATCCAGTTCCAACAGCTGCGCGAAGCCCAGAATCGCATTGAGCGGCGTGCGCAGCTCATGGCTGGTGCGCGACAGAAACTGGCTCTTGGCCTGATTGGCTGATCGCGCTTCGGCTGCGCGCTGCGCCAGCAGCAGGCTGGTGTTTTGCAGCCGCTCCGCCAGCAAACCCAGCTCGTCGCGCCCTGCGGGCAGTGCTTCCAGCGACTCTCCCTGCGCCAGGCGCTCGGCGTTGACCGTCAAGCGTTTTACTCGCCAGACCACGCCGCTGAACAGAAGCACGAACGCCGCCACACCGGTGATGAGCGCCAGCAGACTGGTGAGGGCATCGACCCAGAGATTGCGTCGCAGCGCCTGGCTGGCGGCATCGGAATACTGCGCCAGCAGATCAGCCTCGCGGGCGTTCATGGCGCGGATTTCGATGCGCAGATCGTCCAGCACACCCTTGCTCTCGATCAGGTGCGCTTGCAGATCAGGCACGCTCAACAGCCGCCCCCCGCTGCTCAGTTCGTCGAGGCTCTGGAGCTTCAAGTCCAGCAACTGCTGGATGTGTTCCAGATGCTCCTTCATCTCGGTATCGCGGATGTTTCGGCGCAGCGTCGTGAGCGTGACAGGCAGCTCTTCCCGCGCCGCGCGGTAGGGGGCGAGAAACTCATCGCGCCCCGTCAGCAGATAGCCCCGCACGCCCATGGCGGACTCGGCGATAAGCGAGTGCAGCGTCTGTATTTCGGCCTGGATGGCGAGCGCACGTCGCACATCCGCATCGGTCTCGGCGATGTCCTGCTGCAAGCGGTAGCTGAAAAACAGTGCCACCACGAGCAGCGTGAGCGGCATGGCCAGGGCGGCCGCGCTTTTGGCGGCGAGCGACCAGTCGGTCCAGTGCAGCCAGCGGGGTCGACTCATGCGCGATGCCCCCATTCCGCTGCG
Organism: Pseudomonadota bacterium; assembly: GCA_040385605.1. Classification (GTDB taxonomy): domain Bacteria; phylum Pseudomonadota; class Gammaproteobacteria; order Nevskiales; family Nevskiaceae; genus Stagnimonas. The sequence continues at coordinate 67,609 of JAZKHC010000018.1, read as the reverse complement.
CGGACGGCAGCCTGCGTGCGGTCTTTCAAACCCAGCTTGTGAAGAATGTGTTCGACGTGGATTTTCGCCGTGCCGTTGGCGATGCCCAGTTGCTCGCCGATTTCCGCATTGCTCAGGCCGCGCGGCAACAGTGCGAATACCTGCTGTTCCCGCGCAGTCAGCCGCGCGAGCGAATCCGCCACTTCGCGTCGTGCTGCGCGCGGCCGTGCGACTCCAAGGCTGCTGGCTGCGCAGGCGATGAGCGTGGCCAGCGCCTGAAGGCTTTGCAGGTCTTCTTCGGTGGGCGTGACGCGATTGGTCTCGCTCATCAAGGCCAGCACACCCAGCGCCTTGCCGCCGAAGCAGAGTGGCAGCAGCAATTCCACGGCCACGTCGGGGCTCTTGCCCACGCGCAATCGGCTTTCGATGTGCTCGCGCAGACTCATCTGCATCGGCGGGCGCAGCACCGCACCCAGTGCGCCGCCGACGGGAATCTGTGCGCCCACCGGCAGCACTGCACCGTGGGCGGCGAGCACGGTGAGCGCACCGCCCTCCTGCCACAGCAGAACGCCGCAATCGGCGGCGAGAAACCGCAGCGCCTGGAATAGCACGGCGGTAGCGGCGGACTTGAGCTGCGGCTCCTCCGCCAGCACGCGCGCCGCGCCTTCGAGCAGACGCAGGCGGCTTGAATCGCCCTCGGCGCTGCGGAACTGCCCCCGCAGGGCACGGGCGGAGGGGGTGGTGAGGGCGACTTTAGTCATGGTCGCGATGGTATGCCGAACGGTCTATTACGCGCTATGCCAGTGCGCAGAGTTACGCCTGCGGCCCGACGGGAACAATGCGTTCGTCCAGCAACGGACTCACAACCCAACGGAGACCCCACCATGATGAAGACCTTCAACCCCCGCAACCTCGCCCTCGGCCTTGCCCTTGCCAGCACAGTGGGCCTGTCCAGCGCCTGCTACGCCAAAGGCCCGGTCGTCAGCCCCGGTGCCACCGCTGCACCCGCCGGCACCGTGGTGAGCGACAACGTCACCGAAGCCGATGTGCTCGCCGCCCAGCGCATCTGGGGCGATGCCCTGGTGAAGATTTCGACCGACTACGACACCGGCGGTTTCGCCAAGGCCAAGGCCACGGCGGAAGGCGCGCTCGACGCCGCCTACGGCTACCAGCTCGGCGCGGTGCTGTTCAAGCCCACGCTCACCACCGCACCGCAGACCTTCCGCATCACCAAGGAAAGCGCGCTGGCCTACTTCGTCGGTGGCAACAAGGACTATCCGAACGATACCGGCTTCGCACTGAAGGGCTGGCGCAGCTGGGAGATGAAGAACATCGCCATGCAGCTGCGCGGTGACACCGCCATTGCGATGGGCAATCTCATCCTGACCGACAAGAACGGCAAGGTCACCACGGTGGACAAGACCTGGGGCTATGCCCGCGACGACCAGGGCGTGCTGCGCATCGTGCTGCATCACTCCTCGCTGCCGGTTGCCAAGTAACACCGTCGCCACGCTGCAAGGCATCCGCTGGCGGGGCACGCGCCCCGCCAGCACTCCAATCGCTTCAACCCAGTTCACTCACGAAGGACTTCAGTACACACCAGACAGGACCCTGCCATGACCACCCAGACCGCCACCCTCGACACCCGCCGCACCCGCCTCACCACTGCCACCGCCCTGTTGCTGGCCCTTGCGGCCACAGGGATGAGCGCACCCAGCCACGCCACCGGCGACAGCCCCTGGGTGGTTCGCGGTGGTATCAGCCATGTCGAGCCCAAGGGCGACAACGGTCAGCTGGCCGTCGGCAACATCTCGGTCAAGTCCCACTTCGACCCCAGCCTCAACGTCGGCTATTTCTTCAGCCCCAACTGGGCAGTGGATGTATTGCTAGCCCTGCCTTTCGAGCACGAGTTCGCGATCAACGACATGAAGGCTGGCAGCACCGCGCAGCTGCCGCCGACGTTCTCGCTGCAATACCACTTCCTGCCCGGTGCAAAGGTGCAGCCTTATGTCGGCGCGGGCGTCAACCTGACGCTCTTCATGGACGAGCAGCTGCGCAGCGATAACGAACTCAAGCTCGATCCCTCCTTCGGCCTCGCCGCGCAGGTCGGTGTGGATGTGCCGCTCAACGCCAATTGGCGCGTGGGCATCGACGCCCGCTACATCGACATCGACTCCAAGGCATCGGTGGATGGGCAGGACGTCGGCACTGTCGAGATCGACCCCTACGTGCTTAGCGTCAATCTGGGCTACCGCTTCTAAGCAACTTTTGCAGCATTTCACTTACCACCCATCAGGAGATTCACCATGTTCAATCGCATTGCCACCACCGCTCTGGCCCTTGGCCTTTCCCTCTCTGCCGTGACTGCGGTCGCAGTCGAAACCACCCCCATCTTCAAAGCGCCCATCGCTGAGCAGGAGGCCAGCAAGTCCAAGCGTTTCGGCATCAACTCCGAACTCGGCCGTGCCTGGGTGGAGATTGATATCTACAAGGATCAGGCCGAGACCTCCGATACCTATCGCGTGGCCGTACCGGGCCTGTCTTACGACAAGAATGTCTCCCAGATCGTCTACAGCAGCGAAGGCAAGTCGGTGGTCTGCGCCAATGTCCGCGAGGCGGGAGGCTGGATATTCAAAAGCCAGCGCATCGAGCCGACCGGCGACTGCGAACTGACCCGCAAGTACGTGAAGGTGCCGATTGACGATGGCTTTGCCGTCGATGTGATCGAGCATTTTGAAGTCCACTTCAAGGCTGCTGACCGTCTCGGCCGGATGCACAAGGACACCGAGAAGCAGGGCTGATCTGGTTCTCCCCTTGAGGCTGTGAACCACCAGAAGCATCTGTATCGCAGGTGCTTCTGGTCAGTTGCACAAGCCAATGGCCGCTACCTCACGGCGGATTGTGCCGGCTGCACAGCCTCCTTTTTTTGGGGATCAACAGCGCACTGCCTTCATCCCCGCTGACCTAACGGCGACTTACATTGCCCTTCAACAACGACCATGAAGATTTCTGCTGCCATCGCCCTTCTGGCCTCTCTTGCCTTAGCCCCGCAGATCGTCGTTGCGACCGACGAAGCCGCCGAGTATTGGTTCAACCCTTCGGTGTCCCTCGATGTGGACGACGCCACTGGACTGGAGCTGGAGACCGCACAAAGGTTCAGGAGTGAAGCGGACGGCCGCCCGGATACCTACTTCGCTCGCCTGTGGCTCAACCAGTCCGTCAGTGACAACGCGACATTGAGCGGAGCTCTGGAGCGGAGGATCAACGATGGCGGATCGAGTGAGACGCGACTGATTCAGCAGCTTTCGAGCAAGCACGGCGTTCTCCGCACCCGGCTTCGCCTAGAGCAGCGATTTGTCGAGAACACGGATCAGATGGGTCTGCGCGTGCGTCCGCGATTGGGGCTTGCACTGCCAGTCAGTGAAAACCAGCGCCTTCAATTCAAGACCGATGCCGAGCTGTTTCTAACGCTGCGGGGCACCAGCGATGGCGGAGACACCGGCCTGACCGGACTGCGCACGCAAATCGGCTTTGCCTACGAGGTCAATTCACAGCTCTCTATCAGCGCGGTTTACCTGCGGCAGCAGGACATCCGCGATCACGGCCCTGACACCGTCGGCCACGCACCGCTGTTTGGCGTCGAACTTTCACTGTGATGCCGATCCCCATGAAAAAAGTATCGAATACAGAGCGATTACTGGAGCGCTTCATTTTCGGCAGCCGTTGGCTGCTCACCCCCTTCTACCTCGGTTTGGTCGCCGCTATTGCGCTGCTGCTGGTCAAGTTTGTCCGCGAGTTCGTCTATCTGTTCCCGGTCGTGATTTCTGGCGACACCGGTGACGTGATGGTCGGCGTGCTGACGCTGGTGGACGTGGCCCTGGTCGCCAATCTGATGCTCATCATCATCTTTGCGGGCTACGAAAACTTCGTCTCGAAGATCGACACCGGCAGCCATGAAGATCGCCCGGACTGGATGGGCCATGTGAGCTTCTCTGATCTGAAGATCAAGCTCATCGGCTCCATCGTGGCCATCTCCGGCATCGAGCTGCTGAAGTCCTTCCTCAACATCGCGGCCTACACAAACGAGCAGCTGGGCTGGAAGCTGGCCTTGCACATGACCTTCGTGATCTCCGGCGTGATGTTCGCGCTGATGGATCGCCTCACCCACAAAAACACGCACTGAACCGGAGACATCCGCCATGAGCAGTATCGGCACGCCCACGATGTGGGCACTTTTCGCAGGCTTCGTCATTGTTGCCCTGGCACTCGACTTCTTCGCCCTCAACCGCCAGGGCGCGCACAAGGTATCGATGCGCGAGGCGGGCGTCTGGTCACTCGTCTGGGTGGCCGTGTCGTTCCTGTTCATGGGCTGGATGTGGTGGCATCTGGGCGGACTGGGCAGCGATACCGCAGCCAAGGCCACCGCCGATACCAAGGCTGTGGAGTTCCTCACCGGCTATCTCATCGAGAAAGCACTGGCCGTCGATAACGTCTTCGTGTTCCTGATGCTGTTCACTTACTTTGCGGTGCCGGCGGAGTATCAGAAGCGCGTGCTGATGCTGGGTGTGCTGGGGGCGCTGGTGCTGCGCGCGGTGATGATCCTTGTCGGCGCTTGGCTGATTTCGCAGTTCCATTGGGTGCTCTACATCTTCGGTGCCTTCCTGGTTTTCACCGGCATCAAGATGTGGTGGGCAGCCGGCAAGGAGCCTGACCTTGAAGCCAACCCGGCGCTGAAGTGGCTACGCCGCAAGGTCAAGATTGCGCCCCACTACGACGGCGAAAAGTTCTTCACCGTAGTGAACGGCATTCGCATGGCCACACCGCTCGCCATCGTCATCGTGCTGATCGGCATCGTCGATCTGGTGTTCGCGGTGGATTCCATCCCGGCGATCTTCGCCATCACCACCGATCCCTTCATCGTGCTCACCTCCAACGTGTTCGCCATTCTGGGCTTGCGGGCGATGTATTTCCTGCTCGCGGGCGTGCATGAGAAGTTCCACCTGCTGAGCTATGGCTTGGCACTGGTGCTCACCTTCATCGGCGCCAAGATGCTCATCATCGACCTCTACAAGATTCCCGTGGTGTGGTCGCTAGGCGTGACGGCGGCGATCCTGGTGCTGACGATGATTTTCTCGCTGGTGTTCCCAACCAAGCAGACTGCTGGAGGCTCTTACCCTTTCGCGGCGAAGGAGAAAGAATGACGCAGCGACTCCATGACGAAGACACCGGATGAAAACTTTGCAAGGGCACGAGCAAGGGCTGCAAATCTCTTCCAGGATTTCACTCCGCCTGATGACGGAGGCCGATCTACCCATGCTGCACGAGTGGCTCAACAAGCCCCATATCGTCGAGTGGTGGGGTGGCGAGCGGCCTTCGCTGGAAGCCGTGCGAGAGCACTACCAGCCTGAGCAAATGGCTCAGCAGAATGTCACTCCCTATATTGGTCTGCTAGACGGCAAGCCCTTCGCGTATGCCCAGTCCTACATCGCGATGGGTTCGGGGGAGGGCTGGTGGGAGGACGTTCTCGACCCCGGTGTTCGGGGCATCGATCAGTCGATTGCATATGCAGAACTGCTAGGGGTTGGTCTTGGCACCCAACTCGTTCGCACTCTGGTCGACCACCTTTTCAACGATCCCGCTGTGACCAAGGTGCAAACTGACCCCGCACCCCACAACCTCAGAGCGATACGCTGCTACGAGAAGGCCGGGTTCCAGAGAGTGAAGATGATGGAAACGCCCGATGGAAAAGCGCTCTACATGCTGCGGGACAGGTTCTCGGCTGAGCGGAACGAGTGACGCCTGAGTTGCCTACAACATAGATCATCCGTCTTCGTTATCTTGGCAAGAGCGGTTCTGAGCTAGTGATCACCAGCTCCAAGTCTCAGGATCTAACCCGAGCCTGATCCTCTGCTCTTGGCACCGACACGCCTGTCGCAGCGGTCTCAGCCCAGCCCAAAGCTGCCTGTCGGCTGAAGGCGTTCACAAGCAGCGCCGCTACTCAAGTTCGCGGGAACGTCGGTCGAAGAATTCCAACGTATTGCATCATGCCGAGCGACCCTTCAGCAGCCTGTTCTGCATTTTTTCCATCAGCAGATCGTCAAAACTGTAAAGACCTGGAGCATGCCCGCTCAACTCCTGCAACGCGAAAGCGGCACCCGTGCCGAATGCCTCACGGCGTATGGAGTCGTGGATCAAACGCACGGTCTGGTGGGGAAAACCGAAGATCACTTCGTGATGCCCGACGATGCCTCCCACCCGAAGCGAGGTGATGCGGTCTTCTTCCAGTTCCAGACTCTCGGCGATGCGGCGTGCTGTTCCCGAGATTTCGGGCTTGTCCCGAAAGTGTTGCTCCACGATCTCCACATCAGCGAAAGGCGCAAAGTCGCGCAGCAACTTCGCGGCCATCAGCAAAAAATTGATCCCCAGCGTGATGTTGGGTGAGCTCATGATCCGGCAGTGCTGCGCCAAGTCACGCAGGTAGTTCTGGTGCTCGGCCGTGTAGGCTGAAATGGCGCTTACCAGAGTGAGCCCGCCGCGCCTCAGTTCCTCTCCGTAAAGGAACAGGGTATCTGCTTCGGAAAAGTCGATGATGGCGTCCACTGGGTGGGTGTCAAACCAGCTGTTCAAGTCTGATACAGCCAGACCCACAATGGGCACATCCGGCCGCTCATCCATGTGCGCGCCTTCCTCGGCATGTCGGCGGGCGATCCAGCACAGTTCAAAACGCGCATCTTCTGCCAGCACCCTTGCAACGGCACGACCCGCCTTGCCATACCCCATCAAGCCAACTCGCATCGTCTCCACCTTTTTTCTGTTTGACGTGTCTCCGCCAAGGACATTCCGACTAAGACCCAAGTACGAGCCTTCGCTGGTTTTCTGGTTACGCCAGCGCCAGCCGAGCAAGCCCCAGTAGAGCGGGTTGCGCATGCCGTACTTGCCACACTGGCACTGCGGCGAGATCGGATGAGAAGGGCGCCTTATCCTCAAAACCTTGGCGGAAGGCATTGCCGTCAAAGGCGTCGCCCAGGCGCTCAAGAACGCCGCCTGCAAGCACTACACCGCCCCAGGCCCCGTGACTCAACACCAGATTTCCCACCGTGCGGCCGAGCCAGGTCGAGAAAGCAGTGAGTGTGCGGAGTGCAGCAGGTTCACCTAGTGAGTGCGCCTTGCGCAGGTCCTCGTGCAGTGCCAGAGGCTTCTGCGAGACGACCTCATGCAGTCGTAATAGCCCCGGCCCCGACAATACATGTTCCACTGGGCAGCGCCCCAGTGGCGCCAGAAGATCGAGCCAGCGGCGCTCGCTTGCGGTCACGGCCGCAAGATCAGCGTGCCCTGCTTCAGTCTCCAGTAGGCTGCCATCTGCGGTGAGTGCCGCTGCGCCGAATCCGGTACCGATACCGACGACGAGGCGGTGACCCGGCACAGCTACACGAGCGCTGCCAACGCGGCTGAGTTCATCATCGGCCAGCCATGGCAAGGCAGCGGCAATCGCCGCGAGATCGTTGACGAGATGCACGCGCGGCACCGAAAAACTGGCTTGTATATCCTCACGCTCGATACTCAGTGCGGCATTGGTGAGGCTTACAGCTGTGCGGCCAGGTAGCCTGCGGATACGACCAGCGGCGGCGATGGCAATGGCCGCGAGCGCAACTCCACTGTGCTTGCTCAAGAACAAACGAATCGCATCCTCTAGCCGGCCTCTAGGGGTGGCAATGACTTCAACGGGAGAAAGCCGAACGCGGCCATTCGCGGGCCATGCCAAGGCTAGGCGTGTATGGGTGCCACCAACATCCATCACCAAAGTCGGTTCCGTCGAAGGGCTTATAAGATCTATGTTCATGCGGCCTTGCCGAGGGTGCTCAGAAATTCATGCTGCCAGCGGTTGGCGTCATAGGCCTTGAGGCCGCGCAGTAGTTCCGAGTGACGCTCGCGTCGCTCTTCCAACGGCATGACACGAGCTGTTTCCACGGCGTCGGCCACCGCATCGCTGTCGTAGGGGTTGGCAATCACGGCAGCCGTCATCTGTCGCGCCGCGCCAGCAAACTGCGAGAGCACCAGCACACCTGGGTCTTCTGGGTCTTGCGCGGCGACATATTCCTTGGCAACGAGGTTCATGCCATCTCGAAGCGGTGTGATGAAGCCGATCTTGCTAGCGCGATAGAGCGCGGCGAGAGTAGCGCGGGAGAGCGGGCTATTGAGATAGCGCAGTGGGGTCCAGTCATAGCGGGAATAGCCGCCATTGATGCGTGCTGCAGCCAGCTCCATCTGCTTGCGGAAGTCTTTGTAGGCACCGACCTCGCCCCGGCTGATGGGAGCGATTTGCAGGTATTCGACCCGACCATGTGCACGGGGGTGCTGTTCCAGAAACCGTTCATAGGCATCCAGGCGACGTAGCAGGCCCTTGGCGTAGTCCAGACGGTCGACGCCGATGAGTTGCACGCGGCCGCGCAACTCGGCCTGCATGCGGGTCGCCGTGCGTGTGGCCCGCGGTTGGGTGGCAAAGCCCGCGAATGTCTCGACGTCGATCCCCACCGGGAAGGCCCCCGTGCGCAAATAGCGGCCTGGGGCTTGCCAAGCTCCGCCGTCTGATGTGCGCGGCAACTTCAGCAGCCGCTCGAAGCAATCGTGCAAGCGTTCCAAATGCACCGCTGTCTGCACGCCGATCAAATCATATGCGCAGAATTGTTCCATCAGCTGCAGGTGGCTGGGCAGGGTCAGCAGCAGATCACGCGCCGGGAACGGCACATGCAGGAAAAATCCGATGCGCTGCTGGCAGCCCCGCGCGCGAAGCATCGAGGCCAGCGGAATCAAGTGGAAGTCATGAATCCACAGAATGTCGTTGTCCTGCAGCAGCGGTGCCAGGGCATCGGCGAAACGCTCGTTGACGCGCAGGTAGGCCGCGTAATCCTCACGCAGGTAGCGCACCAAATCAGGCCGGAAGTGGAACAGCGGCCAGAGACAGCCATTGGCGTGGCCGTTGTAATAACCATCGTAGTCGGCATTGTTGAGTTCGATGGTGGCCGTGTGCAGACCTTCGTGGCTGTCGAATTGCACCGCCTCACGCGGGTTGGCAGAGAGCTTGCCGCCGAAACCGAACCACAGCCCGCCGCGCTCGCGCAGCGCATCCACCAGCGCCACAGCCAAGCCACCAGCCTGCGGCGTGTCGCGGATGGGGCCGACCCGATTGGAGACGGCGATCAGCCGCCCTTTGCCTGCTGTCATACCGAGTTCTCCCAAGGCGAAGAGAGCCGCATGGCGGCGTTGATGATGCCAACCAGCGAATAGGTCTGTGGATAGTTGCCCCACAGTTCGCCAGTTTCTGGATGCACGTCCTCCGATAGCAGACCCAGCGGGTTGCAACGCGCCAGCATGGTCTCGAACAGTTCCTCGGCTTCGGCCTTGCGACCGACACGGGCAAGTGCATCGAGATACCAGAAGGTGCAGATGTTGAATGCGGTTTCCGGCAGGCCAAAGTCATCGGCTGCCGCATAGCGGAACAGATATGGCCCGCGTCGCAGGCGTTTCTCTATCAGACTCAAGGTGCCGAGAAAGCGCGGATCGCTGGAGGACGTGTAGCCCACTTCGGCCATCAGCAGCAGGCCGGCCTCGACATCGCGCCCGCCGAAGGACTCGGTGTAGCTGTTGAGCAGCGGGCTGAAGGCCTCAGTGTCGATGGCTGTACGGATTGCCTCGGCGCGGGTTTGCCAGTGTGCGGCGCGCTCCAGTTCGCACCGGTGCTTGGCGATCTTGGCTAGTCGGTCGCAGGCGGCCCAGCACATCAGCGTGGAGGAGGTATGCACACGCGCACGGGTGCGCAGCTCCCACATGCCGGCATCGGGTTGACGATGCACCCGCCAGGCGTGCTCGCCGATTTCTTGCAGGCGCTGCCAATCTGCATCGGTGGGCTTGCGCAGCAGGCGCTCATCGAAATACGCCTGCGAAGCGGCGAGCACCACATTGCCGTAGACATCGTGCTGAAAATGCTCGTGTGCCTGATTGCCGATGCGCACCGGCCCCATGCCCCGGTAGCCCGCCAGTGCAGTCGCCTCGCCTTCGATCAGCGCTTTTTCCAGCGCGATGCCAAACACCGGTTGCAGATGGCCGCTGTCGCTGCCCGTGCCTACGACATTGGCGAGGTAGCGCAGGTAGTGCTCCATGGTCTCGACTTCCGAGAGCGAGTTGAGCGCACGCACCACGAAGAAGGCATCGCGCAGCCAGCAGTAGCGATAGTCCCAGTTGCGCGTGGTGTGTGCGGCCTCCGGGATGCTGGTGGTCATTGCCGCTACGATGGCACCGGTGTCCTCGAAGGTGCAGAGCTTCAGGGTGATAGCAGCGCGAATCACCTGTTTCTGCCACTTCAGGGGCAGTGCCAGACGTCGCACCCAGAGCTGCCAATGGCGCTCGGTTTGCTCCTGAAAATCGCGTGCGCAGGCTTCAACACCTTCCCGCAACGTTTCATCGGGACCGAGGATGAAACTCACCGGCTCGCTGAGCAGAAACGGTGTGGCTGCCAGCACATAGCTGACCGCTGCATTGGTGGTCAGGCGCAGGGTGCGCTCCGGCCCTACGAAACGGATGTGATTGGAACCGTGGGTGATGGTCGGTGCCACCGCTCCGTAGGAAAAACGCGGGCTAAGTTCTACCGTGATGCGCGGCGTGCCAGCCAGCGGGCGTAGGCGTCGCACCAGTTGCTGGGGGCGGAACTGACGGCCCCACGTCTCGAAGCGTGGGCAGAAATCGGTGATCTCCACCGCGCTGCCATCGCCTGCGAACAAACGCGTCACCAGCACCGCGGTATTCGGCACATAGTGCTGTTCGCTATGCGTCTGTCCCTCCAGCACAAAGCGCCAGGCCCCAGCTTGCGCAGGTCGTTCGCTGCCATCGACCAGCGCATGGAACACCGGATCGCCATCGAAGCGCGGCAGGCAGTGCCAGATGAGACCGGCCTTGTCGTCGAGCAAGGCGCTGACGGTGCAGTTGCCAATGAGGCCAAGATTCAGCGTGCTCATGGGGTTCTCCGCAGTTGCATGAGGGATTCACACAGCCAGCGATGCACGGCCGGTATATCGGCCAGCCGGTGGCGAGCCGCAGTGTCCCCAGCTCCGACCTTGATGCCGTGGCCACCGAGCGCCTGCACCACTGCAAAGCACTCCTCATCGGCCAAGTCATCGCCAAGGAAGACCGGCACGCGCCCGGCAAACGCTGGATGCTGCAAGAGGAAACTGGTCGCAGACCCCTTGCCCAAGCCCTTGCGCCGCACCTCGACCACCGCATGGCCGCTGAAGACCTCCAGCTGGGTGTAGTGACTGGCAGCCTCCTTCACCCGCGCGAAACACTCTGCAGCGACCGCAGGGTTCTGGCGGAAATGCACGGCCAGGGCGAAGGTCTTGTTCTCAAGCCACACACCGGGCAGCGCACTTACTGCCGCCTCAATGTCTGCGATCAAGACGACTTCCAGCGGTGCAATCACCGGCGTGGTCTTGCCGGCAAATGCGACGCGCAGCTCGGCGCCGTGCGCACCGGCACCCATCAGCCGCAGCGGATCGAGATATCGATCCACCTCGCGCAGCCGTCGGCCCGTGACGATGGCCAAAGCCTCGCCGAGATGTTTTTCAAGCTGGTACAGCCAACCCGCCAATCCCGCTGAGGGCGACACCGCATCGGGGTGCGCAGCCAACTCGACAAGAGTGCCGTCAAAGTCCGAGAGCAATGCCACATTCGGACGGAGCAGCGGAGGCGACCTGGACGAAAGGAGGTCGGTCGTCATGTCGGCATGGTTGGCGCATCGGCGGGATGTGTCAACCCAAGGGCGCTGCTGATCGAGACGGCACTTCCACTCACGGCCATCCCCTGCGCTACCCTCTGCGGCCAACTTTCGCAGCCGTTCGACATGTCATTTGCAGCATTTGAAACCAACACCCTGCTGTTGTTCGGGCTGCTGGTCATCGCAGGTTTGATCGGTGCAGGCCTTGCAAGTCGCAGCGGCAAGGTGCCCGGCATTACCGGCATTCTGCTGGTGGGCCTGCTGCTTGGCCCCAGCGGCGTTGGCGTGCTCACGCCCTCGATGTTGAGCAGCGCAAAGGCATTCGTGGATGTCTCGCTGGGCCTTATCTTGTTTCAGCTGGGCCTGATGCTGGATTTGCGCGACCTGCGTACGAATCGGGCGGTGATGGGCGTGGCGCTGTTCGAGTCGCTGCTGACATTCGCCGCCATCTTCATCGCTTTGCAACTGTTCAAGGTGCCAGTGCTGCAATCAGCACTGGCCGCAGCGGTCGGAGTGTCGTCATCCCCCGCCGTGTTGTTGATGGTCTGCCGCGAATTGAATGCCAAGGGGCCAGTCACCGACTTGGCACTCAAGCTGGTGGCCATCAACAACGTGACTGCTTTCCTGCTGTTCACCTCCATCTTGCCCTTCCTGCATTTCTCGCAAGGGCAGGCTTCGCTGCTCACCATCATCAAGCCGCTGGTTCAGCTATTGGGTTCAGCATTGCTGGCGTGGGGCATGGCATGGCTGCTGATCTGGCTTGCGCACCGCCTGGTCAAGCCGGGGCAAGATTCCTTCACGCTGGTGGTGGGCTTTGTGCTGCTCACCTTGGGTCTGACACGCCTGCTCGACCTTTCCCCCTTATTGACCTTGCTGGCGCTTGGCCTGTTTGTGCGCAATCTCGAAACCCACGAGGGCTTGAAGCAAGTGCAGTTCGGGCGCGGTGGCGAGTTGTTCTTCCTCATCTTGTTCGTAGTTGCTGGAGCCAACCTGCACTTGGGTGATCTCGTCACCAGCGGCCTCGCAGCGGTCGTCTTCGTGGCCGCGCGCTACGGCGGCAAACAGTTGGCACTCAGCCTGGGCGCACGGGCCTTGGGCCTGCGATCGAGCCAGTCATTTGCGACAGGGTTAACGCTGGTGCCGATGGCTGGTCTTGCTATTGGCCTGACCCAAAGCACCCGCGATCTCTATCCCGATTTTGGCGGGCAACTCGCAGCCATCGTGCTGGCCGCAGTTGCCATTCTCGAAACCATCGGTCCGATTGCTACTGAAGCCGGACTGAAGCGCGCAGGAGAGGTGGCGGCAGACGCTGAGATGAAACATTGATCGACAGCGAAACTGAAGTCTCAATTCAGTTTTTGGAACGATCCCATCCTGAGCTTGTCGGTTAAGGCTCTTGGTCCTTAGTGGCCGCAAGACGGAAGAACGCCATGACCAATGAGCTGCTGCAACAAATCAATTTCGCCCAACTCACTCAGGGCAGTCTGCGCGTGCTGCTTGTGGTGGTGCTGTGGTGGCTGCTGTCGCGCGCCGTGCAGGTGCTGTTAGGACGGATGGGCGCACGCCTCATCACTCATGCCGGCAGCAGCGACGAAAATCCGGTTGAAACGCGCAAGCGGGTCGAGACTCTGGTGCGGCTGCTCACGCAGGTGGTACGCATTCTGTTGTTTGTGACACTTGCGCTGGTGATGCTGATGCAACTGGGCGTGGAAGTTGGCCCGCTGCTAGCTTCGGCAGGCATTCTGGGGTTGGCCATCGGATTCGGGGCACAGTCACTCGTCAAGGATGTCATCACCGGATTCTTCATGGTGATGGAGAACCAGTTGCGTGTCGGTGATGTGGTGACGCTCAACGGCACCGGAGGTTTGGTCGAAGCGATGACGCTGCGCACTGTGGTGCTGCGCGATCTCGCTGGCACGGTACATATATTTCCGAACGGCAACGTCACCACTTTAAGCAACCTCACGCGCGGCTGGTCAGCTTATGTGTTCGACATTGGCATCGCTTACAAGGAAGATCCTGATGTGGCAATCGCCACGCTGCGTTCGATTGCCGAAGGCCTGCGAAATGATCCGCACTACGCACCGAAGATTCTCGAAGCGGCCGAGATTTTCGGCGTCGATCAGCTTGGTGATTCTGCGGTCATCATCAAGGGACGCATCAAGACGCACCCGATCATGCAGTGGGAAGTCGGCCGCGAGTTCCTGCGTCGTGTGAAGAAGACCTTCGACGAGCAGGGCATCGAGATCCCGTTTCCACATCGCACGCTGTATCTCGCAGGTGACACAGTCCCAGCCGCGAAGCTCGCTGCGATGAGTGGCCTGAAGGCAGCCGCAACCGTCTCGCCGCAGGTACGCGAGGATGCTGGCGAGGGCTAGAGCGCGCTATGGTTGCAAGCCCTCAGCATCGACACCCCGTTTTCATGTCCAGCAATCCTATTCTGTTCTTCCGCCAATTCCTTCGGAAAGAATCCACAGCTGGCCTACTGCTGATGGCTGTTGCAGCCATCGCGCTGGGGATTGCCAACTCACCTTTGGCCGACGTTTACTTCGCGGTGCAGCACGCCAACATTGGGGGGCTGAGTGTCCTGCACTGGATCAACGACGCTTTGATGGCTTTGTTCTTCCTGCTGGTGGGCCTGGAGATTAAGCGAGAGGTCCTGGAGGGCCAGCTCTCGTCTTGGGCCGAGCGCACTCTGCCGGGTATTGCAGCTCTGGGCGGCATGATCGTACCGGCACTGATCTACGTCGCCTTCAGCGGCGGCGATGCGAAGGTGCTGCGCGGCTGGGCTGTGCCAATGGCCACCGACATCGCCTTTGCTCTTGGCGTGCTCGCACTGCTGGGTTCGCGGGTGCCGGTGTCGCTAAAGGTATTTCTCACCGCGCTTGCCATCATCGATGATCTCGGTGCTGTCATCGTCATCGCACTGTTCTACACCAGCGAACTATCTCTGCCTTTCCTAGGCCTTGCTGCGGTCACACTCGCGATGCTGGTCGTGTTGAACCGTCTTGGCGTGCGCGCGCTCTGGAGCTATCTCTTGCTCGGCGTGGTGCTGTGGTGGTTCGTCTTCCAATCCGGCATTCACGCCACCCTCGCGGGCGTGGCGCTGGCACTGACCATACCCCTGCGTACTGGCAAAGCGGGGGTCGCAGACGAGGTTTCACCGCTGATGACACTCGAACACACACTGCATCCCTGGGTTGCGTTTCTCATCATCCCCGTCTTCGGCTTTGCCAATGCCGGAGTCTCGTTCGACGGCATGGGCCTGTCGGACCTGGCAGACCCGGTGCCGCTCGGCATTATCTTGGGGCTGATCGTGGGCAAGCAGGTGGGTGTGTTCGGCTTCTCGCTGATCGCCATCCGCAGTGGCATCGCGCGACTGCCACTGCATTCGAGCTGGATGCAGCTGTATGGCGTGGCCGCGCTATGCGGCATCGGGTTCACCATGAGTCTGTTCATCGGCGCACTTGCCTTTGCCAACGCCCCCTTGCTGGCAGACCAAACCAAGATCGGCGTGTTTCTCGGTTCGGTCATTTCAGCCCTTATCGGCATCGCTCTAATGCGTATCGCCTCAGAGCACCAGGACACCGCAGCGAAGCAACAGGCGCGGCTTTGATCGTAATGGTGTCGACTAACGAGCAGATGCAGAGTGGTAACCCTGCCGCTGCCTCCCCCCTGGGAAGTCAGGAAGCAGCGTTTGATCTGCCCATCAGTCGACCATTTCACCTTAGCGCCTAAGCGCTGAATTCACTACCGCACGACGACGCTGAAGCAGCTATTGTCGAAATATGACTGAGTGACCGCTTCTGGCACTTCTGCGACCTCGGCGAGCGGTGACAGGTTTTCTTAATTTTTTCTCAGCTGCCCCTCGGCGAATCGCGCCGTGTGACAGCTTTTCGGAGCCATAAAAAAGCCCGATTACGTTACGGACTTTATTACTGATATCACTGCTGCGCTTCTCGATTGCGAGGGTCTTGAAACCCATTTGCAGGCTGTTGAGCAAAGCCGTGAGCGTGGTCGGGCCGGCGATGGTGATGCGGTAGTCGCGCTGCAGGGTGTCGGCGAGACCGGGGCGGCGCAGCACTTCGGCATAGAGGCCTTCGGTGGGCAAAAACATCAGGCCGAAGTCGGTGGTGTGGGGTGGCTCGACATATTTGTCACGGATGGATTTGGCCTGCGCCTTCACGGCGACTTCCAGCGCGCGGCCTGCCAGCTCAATGGCGGCGGTGTCGCCACGCTCGCTGGCATCGATCAGGCGCTCGTAGTCTTCGCGCGGGAACTTGGCATCAAGCGGCAACCACACCGGCGCACTGTCGCGGCCCGGCAGCTTGATGGCGAAATCCACCCGCTCGCTGCTGCCGGGGCGCGTCATCACGCTACGGGCGAATTGCTCGGCGGTGAGGGTTTGTTCCAACAGACTTTCGAGCTGCACCTCGCCCCAGCCGCCGCGCGTTTTCACATTGGTGAGCACGCGTTTCAAGTCACCCACGCCGGTGGCGAGGGTGGCCATTTCACCCAGGCCGCGATGCACCTGTTCCAGCCGCTCGCTGACCTGCTTGAAGCTCTCGCCCAGGCGCGCTTCGAGCGTGGCGTGCAACTTTTCATCGACGGTCTTGCGCATCTCGTCGAGCTTGGCCTCGTTGCCGGCTTGTAGTGCGGCGAGGCGGGTATCGACGGCTGTGCGCAGCTCGGTGAAATGCTGTGTGAGTGCGGTGCGCAGCGACTCGGCGCGCACGTCGGCCTGCGCCAGCTGCTGGGCGAATGCTTCAAAAGAATTGCCGAGCAATTGCGCGATGGCTGCGGTTTGTGTCGCTACGCCCTGCTGGGTCTGCGCGAGGGTGCCGCTGAACTCCTGCCGCTGCTGCGAGAGTGCGGCGAGCAGGGCCTCGCGCAGGCGCGCGAGTTCGGCTGGAGTGGCCTGGGTGAGGCTGGCGAGTTGCTGGTCGAGCCGTGTGAAGGCCGAGGCGTTGGCGTTGGCCTGCGCGCTGCCGCCGCGCAGCAGCAGCCACACCAGAACGGCACCGAGCAGCACGCCGCCAAGAGCAGCAAGCGCAATCAGGATTTGAGGATTCATGCAGGCATTATCGCCCGCGATACGCGACTCAGGCGCGCCGCGAAACCTGCGCAGCGAGCCTGGCCTTCTTGCGCGCGAAGCCCTTGAGGAACTCCATCTGGTCCGCCAGGATCTTGCGGTTCTGCATGATCAGGTACTCGGCGAGATTCGGTGTGTAGGGCACGGCCAGCAGCTTCATGCCGGATTCTTCCGGCGTGCGCGCATCCTTGGCCTGGTTGCAGTCGCGGCAGGCGGTGACGCAGTTCTCCCAGGTCGTCTCGCCGCCGCGCGAGGCGGGCATGATGTGGTCGCGGGTGAGCTTGGCAGGGTTGAAGATTTCGCCGCAGTACAGGCAGAGGTTGTGGTCGCGCTGGAACAGGGTGCGGTTGGTGAGCAGCGGCACACCCTGGGTGTAACGCTTGCTGCGATCCGCCACCGCGATGATGGAGCCGATCTCGAAGTGCGAACGTTCACCGGTTGCGGCATTGATGCCGCCGGTAATACCGAAGCGCTCTTCGCCAGCCTCCCAGCACACCCGCTTGCGGGCGTAAAGCGTCACCGCTGTCTGCCAATGAATCCACCCTACCGGCAGGCCGCCTGCATCAAGCTTGAGGATCACGGGAGTGGACATGTCTGAAATCTAAGCAATTCAGCGGCTTTGCGCCAGCCTTTCAAGCAAGTCTTCACGAGAGCTTCATCTGCGGGCGCTGCCGGACGTGGGCGATCTTCTCTACGGGCAGGGGGTTTTTTCCACTGCCTGGGCGCCGACCGGCAGATCAGCATGACTGCATGCTCAAGCTCGTCCGACTCCACCTTGCCCTACCCGCCATGCTGATGGCGCTGGGGCTGTGGCTGGGCTCGACCGGGGCCCGCGCCTCAGCACCCTCAGAGCCACTGCAAGTGCTGGTGTTCTGGGGTAGCTGGTGCAGCAACTGCCCGGCCCTGATGCGCGAGATGGAGGCACTGCGTAAGCAGTACGCGGGACGCAACGTCGAGTTCATCGCGGTCAGCCTCGAAGGCGAGGCAGCACCCCAGCAATACCTCAACCGCAAGGGTTATGGTTTTGGGCTCAAGACCGATGGCGATGCCCTGCTGGCGCACTACCAGGCCGTGGGCGTGCCCTGGGTGGTGGTGACTGACCCCAGCGGCAGGGCGCTGGCCAATCCCTCAGCCCGCAGCGCACCGCAGGATGTGGTCGAGCAGGTCAAGCTCGAGCTCGATCTACGCAGCTAGAGGCCGCTAGAACTTCGCCGTCAGGCGGAAGAAGAAATCCGAACGCGCGTCATCGCGCACCTGCTTGCTGACGTTGGCGTGTTGCACGGGTGCGGCGGCCGTAAGGGCGGTTTCGAGCCAGGGGCTGAGGCCGATCACCAGCTCGCCGCCGATGTCGGTGAGCGTCTGCACATCACCGGGCAGCAAGCCACCAAAATCGTCGGTGTACTCCGCTGCGGCAAACTCGACGAAGGCGCGCGGCTTGATGCTGACGCCGTAGACGCTGATGCCCTTGTATTCGCCCACCACGCGCGCCGTCAGGCCGCGATCACCCACCGCCACGCCCGGCACGTAGGCGTGCAGGTTGCCGATGCCGCCGACGATCCACTGCTGCTGTTCGGGCACGGTGAGGTCGGCGTACTGGGCAGCGATCTGCAACTCCACGACGAACTCCGAACCCTGCGACCGCAGCGAGTAGCTGGGGCGAACCAGCCAGTAGTCGAGATCGGCACGGGTCAGCGCGCTGCTCTCCTTGCCGAACCCCTGGCGTGCGCTGAGCGAGCTTAAGCTCAGCCAGTTTTCGGAAAAGAGTCTGAAACTCGTACTCCAGGATGCACCCAGCTCGACCGAGGGATAGGGTTCCTTCTGCAGGAGCTGGCCGTTGCTGTCGAGCTCCAACCGCTTGGAAAGGTAGTCCGCCTTGGCCTGCACCGTGATGCGGCTGGTGGCGGTGGAGAGCAGCACGCCGGTGTAGCCGAGGTCCACGGTCCAGATTTCACCGTTGAAACTCAGGCCTGAGGCCTGCTGGCGGTAGTCGATATAGCGGCTGGTGAGGCCGAACAGGCCGATCGGCGTGACGCGCGACCAGCCGAGCTGATACTCGTGGTAATCGCTGCCGGGCTCGACATCGTCAATGTTCAGCACGCTGGCAGCGGTGCGTGCCAGCGCGGAGAACTCGTCACCGTCGGACGTGCCACGGCGTGCATCGAGATCAAGGAACTCGCGGCCGGTGAAGCGGTTGCCGACGTTGCTCAAGTTCACCCGCACCGCGCCGGGGCTCACGGGCTCGACGCTCGGCTTGAGCGTGAGGTCGTAGGCCGTGCCCTCTGCGGGCGTGAATACGGGCGTGTAACCCGCGCCCATGCGGCTGGCATGGATGCTCGCCAGCAGCCGCTTGCGCTCGAACTGGCCCACCGTCAGCGGCGCTTCCTTATCGAGGCCCTCGAAGTAGGGCATCAGCTGCGCAGGCGCGCTGACGCTGTTCACCGTGCCCGCGTAGACGCTGACATAGATGTCGTTGCCGCTCCTGACATAAAGCGTTTTAGGTGCCAGCACGCCATTGCGCTGGGCGGCGGTGGCGAGATTGCGCACGGCGCTCGAAAGATCCTCGACACCTGCCGTGGCTTCGAGAATGTCCTCCTCGCCAAGCACGCCGGGTGCATGCACCCGCAAGGTGTAGCCGGCGATCTCGACGCTGACGGCTCCCTGGTTGGCATCTGCCTGCAAGCTGGCGACATCGCCCTGCACGGGAGTGGGCGGCGGTGGAAAGTCGATTGGCATGGAATCCCTTCTCTCGTTGGTTTTGTGGTTCCTGCGAGTCTCAAAGATACTCGCGGCACTCAAAAAAAACCGGACGTCTGTGTCCGGTTTTCAGTTTGACAGATCGGCCTGCGGAAACCGCGCAGCAGGCTGCAAAGCGCGTGCTCAGCCTTTGCGTGCCAACTTGGCATCACATATCTCAGGGCGCACGACGCGGCCGTTGGCGTCCTTGTAGCCGAGCTTGCAGACATCCTGCCCACGCCCTGCCAAGCGGACATTGCTGCCATCTCCGGTGTAGGTGAAGCCGCTGCCGGTCGATGAGCTGCCGCCAGATGTCGCGCCATTGCCCAGGTTGCCGTCGGTGACGCCACCGTTGCCGTTGCCGGTACCACTTCCGTTACCGGCGCCGCCGCCGCCCACACCCGCGACGTTGCCGCCCAGTGCCCCGCCGCTGCCGGAGCCGGCGCCGGACAAGGCCGCCAGGCCCGTCATCGGCGACTTGCCGCTGCCCGCGCCACTGAGCACACCCGCACCCAGCGTGCCGCCGGTGCCGGAGTTGCTGCCGGTCAGCGCACCCACGCCGGCCACACCGCCAACGCCGCTGTTGTCGCCGGAAAGCACGGCCACACCCACCCCGTTGCTGGATACCCCACTGCCCGAGCCGCTGAGCACATCCACACCGACCGGCGCCTTGGCACTGCCACTCTGGTTGAGCACGCCGACCCCGACCAGCTGCGCGTTGGCCGCGCCATTGCCCGAGAGCGCGGCCACCCCGAGCGCCCCGCCGCTGCCGGCCCCGTCACCGGCCAGGAGGCCAAGATTGAGCAAGGGATTGCTGCTGGTAACGGGCGTGCCCCCGCCCACCGCCAGCCCGCCCTGATCGAGCCCCGGCAGCGCGCCGCGCGCCTGGCCTGCAAGGCCTTCGAGTGTCAGCACGCGCGCACCGGCAGCGGACACACCCAGCGTCTCGCCACGGTTGAGCACGCCCACACCCAGGCCCTGGCTGGCATTGCCACTATTGGTGCCGGAGAGCGCGGCAACGCCCAGCAGCTGGCCGTTGCCGCTGTTGTTCTCGTTGAGCACGCCCAGGCCCACCAACCCGCCGTTAGCGACGTTGCTGCCGGAGAGCACCGCCGCGCCAAGCACACCGGCGGCATTGGAGTTGCCCACGCCATCGCCACCCAGCACGGCCACGTCGATGGGTTGCGCCGTGCCCCTTGGCAAGCCCAGCAGCGGCGTCACCAGCGTGTTGTTGAGTTGGTTGCCGATCAGTGTCGAGGTGACGTTGTTGCCGCCCAGCCCCAGCACCTGGTTGATGCCGGAGCCATTCGCGCCGTTCTCCAGCACCGTCAGATCCAGCGGCAGCGGCGCGCTGGTGGTGAGCGGCGCAGGCAGCGCCGAGAAGACCTGGGTGGTGATGGCCGCCAGCGGCCCGCCGGGCGTGAGCACCGGCAAAACGACGACCTGCGCGGCGGCAGGCAAGGCGATGGAGGTAGCAAGTACGGCGGCGAGGGCAGAAAGGCGCATGGTAGTTCTCGGTTATTGCCACATACCCTGACGTAGCGGTACGAGCAACATAGGCCTGGCTACAATTCGCGCACATCGTAATGATTGCGAGAGTGCATCTTCTCAATGCACTGGGTCACAAAACGCTGGGTGCACCTGCGAACCCAGTCAGTGTGGCTCAGGCGTCGAGCGTCAGCTCCAGCAGCAGGTCACCGGCGCGAACAACCTCTCCGGCATGGATGTGAACCGCCTTGATCACGCCACCCTGCGCCGCAGCCACCAGGGTCTCCATCTTCATCGCTTCGAGCGACAGCAGCGTCTCGCCCTGGCCGACGCGCTGGCCGACCTGCACGGCAAGCCTGGCCACCGTGCCGGGCATGGGTGCGCCGATCTCGCTGGCACTGCCCTCGGCCGCCTTGCGCCGCTCCTGCGCGTTCTTGACACCCGCATGCTGCACCCGCACACCGCGCGGCTGGCCGTTGAGCTCGTAGAACAGCTTGCTGGCACCCTCATCGGGCAGATCAGTGCGCCCTTGCAGGCGGATGACCAGCGTCTTGCCGGTGTCGATATCGACGCTGATCTCGTCGTTTTCGGCCAGGCCGTAGAAGAAGGTGGTGGTCGGCAGTGCACTCACATCGCCATAGGTCTTCTGGTGCTCGACGTAGTCCTTGTAGACCTTGGGGTACATGAGGTGACTGGCGAGATCGGCATCGCTCAGCTTGACGCCCAGATCGGCTTCGGCCTTCGCGCGCTCCGCATCGAGATCGACGGCTGCCAAGTCCGCACCGGGGCGCTGTTTGAGCGCGGGTTTGCCGCGCAATATCTTGGCCTGCAAGGCCAGCGGCCAGCCCTCTGGCGGCAGGCCGAGTTCGCCGCGAAACAGTTGCACCACCGACTCCGGAAAATCGACCGCGTGATTGGCATCGGCCACCTGTTCCGCACTCAGGCCCTTGGCCACCATGAACAGCGCCAAGTCACCCACCACCTTGCTGCTGGGCGTCACTTTCACGATATCGCCAAACAGCCGGTTCACATCCGCATAAGCCTTGGAGACTTCGCTCCAGCGGTCGGCGAGGCCCATGCTGCGAGCCTGCTCGCGCAGGTTGGTGTACTGACCGCCGGGCATCTCGTGGCGATAGACATCCGCAGTGCCGCTGCGGATGTCTGCCTCGAACGGCGCGTAGAAGCGCCGCACGCCCTCCCAGTAATCAGAAAGCTGTTGCATGGCATCAAGGCTCAGCCCGGGGTCGCGCGCATGGCCTGCGAGCGAGGCCGCGATGCTGCCCATGTTGGGCTGCGAGGTGAGGCCGCTCATGCTGTCCAGCGCGGCATCCACCGCATCACAACCGGCTTCCACGGCTGCCAGTACGCTGGCTGCGGCAATGCCGCTGGTGTCGTGGGTGTGGAAGTGGATCGGCAGTCCCACTTCTTGCTTGAGCACCTTGACCAGCTCGAACGCCGCACGCGGCTTGCAGACACCGGCCATGTCCTTGATGCCGAGGATGTGCGCGCCGCTCTTCTCCAGCGCCTTTGCCATCTTCACGTAGTAGGCGAGGTTGAACTTGGGCCGCGTGGCGTCGAACAGATCGCCCGTGTAGCAGACCGTGCCCTCGCACACCGCACCCGTCTCAATCACCGCATCCATCGCCACCCGCATGTTCTCGACGCTGTTGAGCGAGTCGAAGACGCGAAAAATGTCGATGCCTTCTTTCGCCGCCTGCTGCACGAAGTAGCGCACCACGTTGTCGGCGTAGTTGGTGTAGCCCACGGCATTGGCCGAGCGCAGCAGCATCTGGAACGGGATGTTGGGCACCGCCAGGCGCAGCGCGCGCAGCCGCGCCCAGGGGTCTTCCTTCAAAAACCGCAGGGCGACATCGAAGGTGGCCCCGCCCCAGCATTCCAGCGAGAGCAGGCCCGGCAGCAGGCGCGCGTAATGCGGGGCGATGGGCAGCATGTCTGCCGTGCGCATGCGCGTCGCAAACAGGCTTTGATGCGCATCGCGCATGGTGGTGTCGGTAAGCAGCACCTGCGGTTGCGCCTTGATCCAGTCCGCGAAGACTTTCGCCCCCTGCGTTTTCAGCAGGCCGAGCAAGCCGGTGGGGATGGTCGTCGCCAAATCGGTGCGCGGCAGCAAGACTGCGGGCATGGGCGCTGTCAGCTTCGTCCTGCCCTTCATGTCCGGGTTGCCGTTGACGACCACCTCGCCGATGAAGCTCAGCACCTTCGTCGCACGATCAAGCCTTGCGGTGAAGCGGAACAGCTCCGGCGTGGTGTCGATGAAGCGCGTGGTTGCCTCGCCACTGGCAAACAAGGGATGCGCGATGACGTTTTCGAGAAACTGCAAATTGGTCGACACACCACGAATGCGGAACTCGCGCAGGGCGCGGTCCATGCGGCGGATGGCGACATCGGCCTCCGGTGCCCAGGCCGTCACCTTCACCAGCAGCGAGTCGTAGTGCGGCGTCACCACCGCATTGGAATACACCGTGCCGCCGTCGAGCCGGATGCCGAAACCCGCCGGGCTGCGATAGGCCGTGACGCGGCCGTGGTCGGGCGTGAAGCCGTTCTCAGGGTCTTCGGTGGTCACACGGCATTGCAGGGCATGGCCGCTCAAGCGCAGGTCTGCTTGCCTGGGCAGCCCCGGATCGCCGATGCGCGCGCCCTCGCTGACGCGTATTTGTGCAGCGACCAGATCAACGCCGGTCACCATCTCGGTAACGGTGTGCTCGACCTGAATGCGCGGGTTGACTTCGATGAAGTAGAACGCGCTGGTGTCGGCGTCCATCAGGAACTCGACCGTGCCCGCGTGGCTGTAGCCGACGCTGTTGCACAGCCGCAGCGCGGCAGCGCACAGCAATTCGCGCTGCGCCTGGTCGAGGTAGGGCGCGGGTGCGCGCTCTACCACTTTCTGGTTGCGGCGCTGCACGGTGCAGTCGCGCTCGAACAGATGCACCAGATTGCCGTGCGTGTCGCCGAGCACCTGCACCTCGACATGCCTTGCACGGCGCACGAGCTTCTCGACGTAGACCGCGTCGTTGCCGAAAGCGGCAAGCGATTCGCGCCGCGCCGATTCCATCTGCGCGCCCAGTTCGCTCTCGCTCTCGATCACCCGCATGCCGCGCCCGCCGCCGCCCCAGCTCGCCTTCATCATCACCGGATAGCCAACGGCTGAGACCAGCAGCTTGCAGGTTTCGAGATCGCGCGGCAGTTCGCCGGTGGCGGGCAGCGTTGGCACCTTCGCTGCATCGGCAGCGGCACGTGCGGCTACCTTGTCGCCGAGCGTGCGCAGCACCTTCGAGCTGGGGCCGACGAAGCGAATGCCGGCGGCGACGCAGGCATCGGCAAAATCCGGGTTTTCAGAGAGAAATCCATAACCGGGATGGATCGCATCCACGCCTGCATCCACCGCGACGCGAATGATGTCGTGAATGTCGAGGTAGGCCGCGATGGGCTTTTTGCCCGCACCCACCAGATAGCTCTCGTCGGCCTTGAAGCGATGCAGTGCGAAGCGATCTTCGTGCGCGTAGACCGCCACCGTGCGGATGCCCATTTCGGCGCAGGCGCGCATCACGCGGATGCTGATTTCACCCCGGTTGGCAACCAGCAGCTTCTTGATGGCTTGAGTCACGGCGTCATCCTGACGTTGGAGTGTTGTGCTCCGATAGTGCCGATTCACGCCGATAAAGGCACCATCGCCGTTTTTTTAGTCGGCCTCAAAAACAAAAAAAGCCCCTTGCGGGGCTGTTTTCTTCTGCAAAACAATTGCTTACGAGATGGTGGCCGAGGACGGAATCGAACCGCCGACACGGGGATTTTCAATCCCCTGCTCTACCGACTGAGCTACTCGGCCATGCCGCGAGCCCGGAAACAATTTACCCCTCGCGCAGCGGTGACTTGGCGTTTGGGGCCGCGCATTAGAGCGGAGCGGCCCCGCTGAGTCAACCCGTCTACGGTGCGGCAGGTGGCACGTAACCCGTCGGTGTCAGCTCGCCGTTGCCGAAGAAATAGGTTTCGAGTTCCGCCGTCAGCAGCGCGCGCGCCTTCGGGTCGGCGAGGATCAGGCGCTGTTCGTTGATGAGGCGGGTCTGGTGGGCGATCCATTCCTTCCAGGCCGGCTTCGATACCTGCTCGAAAATGCGCTGGCCGAGCGCGCCGGGCAGCGGCGGGCGGTCAAGGCCTTCGGCGTCTTGTTTGAGCTTGATGCAATGGATGGTGCGGCTCATGGGCTTCCTTGGGTGCGACTGTTGCGGCGGCTTGCAATGCGGCGATCGCCCAGCAAGTCGGTAGGGGCGGCATCTTGCGCGAAGTAGCGGGTGATTGGTGTGGGCAAGGCCAGCACGCCCTCTCGCAGTGCTTGTGGGTGGTGCCATGCCGTCGGGGCAGGCTCGGCGATGGCGTCGGGCAGCAATGCGGCGCGGGCGCGCAGCGGGTGCAGGCTCAAGTCAAAGTGGGTGAACTGGTGCTCGATGGTCTCGCCAGTTTCCTCGTCCCGCAGCGCCAGCCCAAAGCGGCTGCGCAGGATGTGCTCGCGGTCGTCGCCGAGCGTGATGACGGGCGGGCACCAGAGCCCGCCCCAGATGCCTAAGCCAGGGCGCTGTTCGAGCAGCACGCGGCCTTCGGCGTCCTCGGCCAGGATCAGCCAGGCCTCACGGTGCGGGCGCGCCCGCTTGGGCTTGCGGGTGGGCAGCTCGGCGGTGCGTTGGGTGGCGTGCGCGATGCAATCCGCCGCGAGTGGGCAGCGCGTGCAGGCGGGCTTGCGGGCGGTGCAGAGCATGGCGCCCAGGTCCATCTGAGCCTGCACATAGTCAGCGGCGCGGGTGCTGGGCAGCAGCGATTCGGCGATTGCCCAGAGCCTGGCATTCACCGCCGCTTCGGCCGGGTGGCCCTCGACGCCCGCCCAGCGCGCGAGCACGCGCCTGACGTTGCCATCGAGAATCGCTGCGGGCCGGTCGAAGGCCTGCGCAAGAATGGCCGCAGCCGTCGAGCGGCCCACACCCTTGAGTGCCACGATCTGCTCGAAGGCTGAGGGGAACACGCCGCCATGCGCATCGCGCACCTGCCTCGCCGCCGCATGCAGGTTGCGCGCGCGGGCGTAGTAGCCGAGACCCGCCCAGTGGCGCATCACCTCGTCGGGCTCCGCATTGGCGAGCGCGCCGACGTTGGGGAAGCGTGCAACGAAACGCTCGAAGTACGGGATTACCGCAGTGACCTGCGTCTGCTGCAGCATGATCTCCGAGAGCCAGACGCGATAAGGCGTGCGCGGACTTTGCCAGGGCAGGCCTTGGCGCCCGTGCTGGTCGAACCAGGCCAGCAGGCGCGCGGCAAAGGTTTGCACCACCGGCTCACTCACGCGCGAGTCGCTCCAGCGCATACAGCGAGGCTTCGGTCTTCTCGCGCAGCTGGCGCATCACCGCACTCGGGCCGATGAGGGGCGGCAGCCAGAGGTCAGGCTCGGTATCGGCGGTGAAGATCAGCCGCGTGCCCTCGCCCTCGGCCTTCAATTGCCAGCGTGCGATGCCGCTCTTGAAGCTGGAACCCTGCACCGCGAGCGTCTGCGCACTGATCTCATCGCCTTCGGTCTCCACCTGCTGCACATGCAGCAGGCGGCGGCAGAAGCCGAACAGGCATTCCTCCAGCTCGGACTCCACCCGCAGGCCGCCTGCTTCCTCGCTGGCGCGCACAGCCTTCACGCTGGGGTTCAGCTCCGGCAGGCGGCGCACGTCCAGGAGCTGTGCGCGCACCCTGGCTGGCGTGGCGGCAATCAGCACATCGACCAGCACGTGATAGACGCCCTCGTCCCGGCTGATTTCCAAGGTCTGCAACTGCAAGGCCTGCGCAGGCCCACAGAGTGCGAACAACAGCCAGGCGGAGACACGCACGCTCAAGGTGCCGGGGGTGCGGGTTCAGCGGGGGCGGGTTCGGCAGGCGGCGCTGGCTTCTGGCCGCCAAAGAGCTTCAGCAGGCCCTTGCCAATTTCCTCCTTGGCCTTGGCACGCAGCTCTTCGCGCTTCTCGCGCACCATCTCCTCGCTCACGCCCAGCTTCTCGCGCAGCTGGCCTACGGCCTGCTGCTTGAGCGCGGCCTGCCAATCGATGCTGACCTTGGGCTTGTAGAGCGCGCCGCTGACACGGATCGGCACCACGATGCCGCTCAAATCGACGCGGTCCTTGCCGCCCTGCCCGCTCGCGGTGTTCACCAGCGTGGGCCTGGCGAGGTAGTTGATGGTCTCCTGCGCCAGGTCGATCTCGCCCGCACCTTCAAGCCGCAGCAACGGGTTCTTGGCACTGAGGTCGTCGGACTTGAGCACGCCGTTGGTGAACACGCCCGAGCCGCGCAGCTCAGCGAAGTCGGTGCTCTGCGCGCTGGCCGTTGTCGGCACCTGACGCGCCAGCAAGGCCTGACCATCGCGCATGATCTGGCCCAGATTGAAGCCCTTCACCGCACCATCCACCAGATTGAAGGCGAGCTTGCCGTCGAGCGCCTTCTTCACCGCGCCCACGGTGCGCCCGCTGGTGGTGACATCGAGCGTCATCGAGCCCTTGCCGCTGAGCTTGTCGCTGTTGATGAAGTCTTTCAGCAGCGGGGCCGCATTGATGCCGCTCAAGCCCAGCTTGATGGCGTGCTTCGCACCGGGTGCGACCACCACATCGAGATCGGCACTGCCGCCATAGAGCGAGGCCGAGAGCTGCTGGCGGTGGGTGCCCCCACGGCTGCCATCGAGCTTGAGGCGCACATTGGCGAGCTTGAGGTTCTTGAGTTTCATCGTTCCGACTTCGAGCTTGCCCTGGGCATTGAGCCGGTCGATCAGCTCGATCGGCAGCTCGGTGGCATTGGCGTCGGCCTTCGCGGCCGCGGTTGCATCCGCACCAACGCTGGCGCCGGGATTGGGCGCAGGCGGCAGATAGCGGTCTGCGTCGAGACGATCCGCGCTCAGTGCAAAGCTCGTCGAGGCACTTGCGAAGTCACGCACGGCCAGGTCGCCGCGCAAAGTGCTGTCGTCCAGCTTGAGCGTGAGGTTTTTCAGGGCAGCACTCTTGGCGTTGGCACTGAGCTGGCTTGAGAAGCTGGCGGACTTCATTACCTTGGCGTCCGCCATCTGCGGCATGGTAATGCCGAGGGCTGCCATCAGCGCGCGCGGCTCGAAGGGGGCGACGCTGAGATCGCCATCGAGTGTGGGCAGGGCACTGTCGAGCTTGCTCACCAGCCACTTGCGGCCCGAGATTTTCAGGCCGAATCCTGCGAGTTGCAGATCGCTCAGGGTCAATTGCTGCGCCGAGAGATCAGCCGCCAGACCCGTGCTCAGCGTCACGGCCTGCGGCTTGCCGCCCGGCAGCGCGCTGCCGCCGAGTTGCAGATCGGCCGCCAGCGCCTTGAACAGGTGCTGCTGCTTGCCGAGGTCGGAGGCGAGCTGGGTATCAAGGCTGCCCTTGGCGGTGAGCACTGGCTTGTCGGCCGCGCCCACCAGCAGGTTTTCGAGTTGAAGGGTGAGCGGCTGCGCCGTGAAGGTCTGCGCGGCCTTGGCATAGGCCAGCGACTCGCTCGCCAGCGCGAAGGCGACTGCCAGCGGCTGCACGCCTGCCTGCGCGGCATCCACTCTCAGCTGCGTCTTGCCGAGTCTGGCATCGCCGCTGGCAAGATTGAAATCGAGGCTCGTCAGCAGGCTGCCCTTGCCGACGAGGGCTGGCTTGCCGCCGCTGCCGAAGCTCAGCTTTTCGACGTCGATGGTCATCGGCGTGGTGCTCACCGTCTGCGCCGCCGCCGCGTATTGCAGCGACTCGCCCTTGAGCGCCATGACGATGGCCAGCGCGCTCTCGCCGGCCTGGGTGGCATCGAGCTTGAGGCGTGGTGCGGCCAGCAGCACATCGCCATTGAGTTGCAGCGTCACCTCGCCTGCGAACTCGACCGCCGCTGTGGCGACCGGCGCGCTGGCGGTGGCCTTGAAACTGCCTTCCACCGGAAAGGCCTTGCCCTCGTGCAGCCGCCCGATCTTCAACTTGAGGTCATCGAGCTGGTACTTCTTGCCCGCCTGCTGGTCGTCGTAGTTGAGCTGCACCTGCTCTAGCGTGATGCCGCCGATGTCGAGCTTCCGGATGCGCTGCGCGATCGGTTGCTCATCAACAGGTATGGCTGGATCAACGGGCTTGATGAGGTCTTGCCAGTTGTTGCGGCCCTCGGCGTTGACACTGAGCTGTGCCACTACGCCTTCGAGCGTCAACGCGCTGGCCTCGATGCGGTTTTCACGCAGCAGCGGCAGCAGGCGCACGCCCAGCTCGGCGTGCTGGGCGGTCAACATTGGCGCATCACCGAAGCCTGGGGCGTTACCGAGCGCGACCTGCTTCAACTCCACACGGAGCCAGGGGAATACCGCGAGGCGGATCTCGCCCACCGCGAATTCGCGTCCGGTTTCCTTCTTCACCGCCTCGGCGATCTGGCCGCGATAGTCGTTTGGGTCAAACAAGAGCGGCAGGGCGATGGCGGCCGCTACGATCAGCAGCAACAGCATCCCAATGACAGCGAGCAGGATTTTGAATGGTTTTGCCATGGGCGATCAGCGCCTCTGTGATGAGCCCTTTCGGGCAGTCACTATAGCGATGCGTTCCCTGCTTGCAGAGTGGCCAAGGCGCACAAAAAAGGCGGGGCGCCATGCAGCCCTGACTTCACGCGCGATGACACATTGAGCTTCGCAGTAAGGTTGAAAGCCTAGCTGCGGCCGAAGATCGCATCGGTGTAGAGAAGTGGGTCTGCGACCAGCTGGAGCCCGGAGGTGTCCAGCGGCGTGACGTCCTCCCACACCGCCTCGCAGGCTTCCGGCAGAGGTGTAGCCAGTGTGGGGCCGCTTCAGAACCATTACGCGTTATCAGTAACCAAGCCTGCGGCAGGCCTCAGAAAAAGCCACTTCACGTAAAACCCGAACCAAAAAAAAGGGGCCGCTAGGCGGCCCCTGATTTCCAGCTCACCCGACTAGTGGCGACGCTTGCGACGCAGCGCCAACAGGGCAAGCGGCAACAGGGCAAGGCCAAAGCTACCGCCGCCACTGCTGCCGCCGACGTTCGGCACGCCACCGCCGCTACCACCGCCACCGCCACCGCCACCCGGAGCCTGAGCGATATTGATGGTCTGAGCGGCGACATTGCTGCTGACCAGCCCACGCGAGTCCTGCACCGTCAGCCGCGCTGCATAGTTGCCGGCGCTGGTATAGCGGTGCGTGACCGTCGTCGGCAGGCTGCTCGCCGCCTGGTTCATGAGGCTCTGGCCATCACCGAAGTCCAGCGAGTAACTGGCGATGGTGTCATTGGTATCGGCATCGCTGCCGCCGATGGTGAAGGTGACGACATCGTTAGGCGCAGCACTATTGGTGCTCACTGCCAGCGTGGCAATTGGCGGTGTATTGCCGCAGTTCGCATTGCCACGAACGATGTAATCCGCCGGCCCGATGGTGTCGCGGCTGGTAGCCGTGGCTGACCCGGCGCGGATACGCACGTCGAAACCACTCAGCACAGCACCGGGGGCCAGACCACCGAACACCTCCTTGGGCACCACCAGGCGGATGGTTCCATCGGGCTCAAAGCCGCTGGTATCCGGCAGGTTGCCTTCGCGGGCGAAGGTCAGCAAACCCTGTACACCGACGGTGAAGGTGCCGAAGACAAAGGCTGGCGCGCCCTGGGTCGTGTCAAGTGCAACGTAGCGGTTGCCGCGGGTGGGGAACAGCGCGCC
Source organism: Pseudomonadota bacterium (assembly GCA_040385605.1). Lineage (GTDB taxonomy): Bacteria > Pseudomonadota > Gammaproteobacteria > Nevskiales > Nevskiaceae > Stagnimonas. The sequence continues at coordinate 36,842 of JAZKHC010000018.1, read as the reverse complement.
ATAGAACGTGCCCACAGGACGCCCTCCCGTGAAGCCGCGCACCTTGATGGTCACCACCAACTGGTCATCGAAGCCCGGCGGCTCAGCAACAGCCAGGGAAATGCCATCGACATCGGCAGGCAGGGTCTCGTTGACGGGGCTGGTGGCAATGATTTCACCCGGTACTTCGCAGGTGTTGACCACAATCTCCTCGGTCAGCGGCAAGCCGATGATGTTGCCAACGGCGGCCTTGCCCAGAGCGTTCTCGGCAACCACACGGTAGTAATACGTCTCTACCGTGGGGTCGGTGCTCGGATCATTGAAGCTGGTCTTGGTACCGGTGACCGCCACCGAGCTGAACGGACCCGCCGGGTTGGTGGCGCGGAACAGTTCGTAGTTGGTGATCGGGCTGCCACCGTTGTCCGGCGCATTCCAGCTCACCCGTGTCCTCAGGTTGCTGCGAATGCTCTTGGCCTGCACCGCACAGGCCGCAGTGGGCGGCAATGGCGATGCCGCATTGAACTGGGTATTGGCTTGGTTATCGAACGCCGCGAACAGCGTGCGGCCACCGGTCTGGCGGGCAATCGTGCCCTTGGCGGCAAAGCTGTTGGCAGCCGGGTCGATGACGCAGCCACCGACGCAACCGTCGGCATAGGCAACGAGGGTGCGACCCATTTCATCAATTTCGAGATCATTGAAATCGAGCAGGTTGCGATTGGTGCCGTCAGGCCCGATGCCACCCTTGCCCTGCACCGGATCATCCGGCGAGAGATTGACCAGGTGATAGGTCAGGCCGCCGTCATAGGTGGTCGCCACATAGGGATACCAGACGCCCTCGAAGGCCAGTGAACTGCTTGGCCCCTCGGTGGTGGTGCCCAGGAAGTGGCAGGAAGCACGATCGGGGTCGCCGGCAATGGCGGCCGGAAAGCGCGTCGCTACCAAGCCGAGGGCAGCGCCGATGTCCTGGTCATTGCTCCAGGTTTCGCCGCGATCCTTGGAGACGGCCATGCGCGCACGCCCGTCCGCATTTTCGTAGCAGTAATAGGCAGTACCGTCGGTGGCAATGCCGATGGAGGGGTCTGAGGCTCCGCCGCCGGTGCTCTCCGGGAGAGCGAACTGCTCGTAGGTCACGCCGGCATCGAGGCTGCGGTGAACGATCGCCTTGCCGGAGGAACCATCAACACCCGTGCTGGCGATGCACTGCGAGCTGTCGGGGATGTAGAGCGTGCCATCGGGTGCCACCTGCGGATGTCCGTGCAGACCACCAGCCGCGCAATCGAGATTTTTGAAGGTAAAGCCAGGGCCTTGCGTTTGTCCGCCGTCATCGCTGCGGGCACAGAAGGCAGTGGCCACCGACTGCGAGCAGTAATAGAAGGCGTTGGGGAATCTCGCCGTGGGCGGGCGCTGGCCTTCGGGGTAAGGCCCGGTGACCATGCCCTGGTGATCCGCGCCGCCATTGGCGGGGCCAATCTGGCCGACCATCCAGTTTTCGCCATCGTCGTCCGAGAATTCGAACAAGCTGTTGGCACCGGAGAGCTGCGAGTTGAAGGTACGGCCCGTGACCTTGTCGGTGTACATCAAGGGGTCAAGGGTGTTGGCCGTGGTCAGCGTGCCGGACTTATTTTCCCACAGCGCGTCGCAGCTCTCGGGTAACGTGGCATTGAAGTCATCGGCCGGGGCCGGCAGGTTCTCTTTGAAGGTGATGCGGTTGGCCTGGGTGAATGCGATAAACATGCCGCGCTTGCTCAGCGGGTTGTAGCCGATGGTGGGCTCGCCCGCGTCTTCAGCCAGACCGGCCGGCGAAACATGAAGCTTGTAACGGGGTGCCAGCCCGGTGGGCGGCACGATCACTGGCGGTGGCGGACCTGCATCGGCCGCAGTGAGGGTAATGGTCGTGTTCGCGGTGCTGCCGGTGACGGCAAACGGAACCAAGCGCACGTTGTAGACACCGGGCACGGCAGTGAGGGTGAAGGTCTCGGGGTTTGCCGAACCCGCTGCGCGCCCGACCTCCACACCGTCCTCATTAAAAAAATACAGGTCGTAATCATCCGCCGGCGCAGACCAGCCCGATGACACGGTCAAACTGTAGGCAGGCCCGCCGGCCGGAATCTCAATCGTCAGCGCATAGGCATCGCAGGGAAAGATCGGCGCCATGCACTGCTGCTCAGCCTGGGCGGTAGGGTTGGACACCGCGTTGGGGCCGTAGCTGTAGCTCAGCTCTGGGCTGCTGGGCGATAAGGTGCCGCTCGCAGGATTGGCCGCGAGAACCGGCAATGCCAGCGCAGTCATCAGCGTGGCGAGAAGGGAAGCGATGTGGCGCATAGCGATAAATGCCTCGATGGATATCCGTGAATGCACGGCGACAGGTTGCAAACGGTTCAGAGGCCAGTTCGTTGACAAAGACATGACATGACCATTGCAGGGCACAAACAGTGAGCGGCTAGTTTGCTTGGTTTGTGACAGATGATTCACTCCGCACCTGTCAAGGTGAATACGACAAATGGCAGCGCTGAATTGATGGGCGTAGTATCGCCGACACATTTCATGTGTGAGAAGTGCCTCAGCTTGCACCTGCCCATGTTGCCAATCTTCAACATCCTGCGTCTGCTGAGTGTGCGTTCGCCATGGGTATTAGCCGCAGTCTGGCTAGCTTCCCACTCGCTTGCGCAAGCCCAGTCCGTTTCAAGCTGCTCCACTGCAAGAACGGTTGCGGGGCAATTTGGCACGTGGACGATTTATCCAGCGCCGGCATTCGGCCTAGGACCACAGCGCATCGACAGCCATGCCGTGGACACCCGCAATCCTGCCAATTGGTATGTCAGCAACGGCCAGGTGGTGTTGCGTAGCGGCGATGGTGGCTGCACGTTTGCCGAGAGTTTCAGAGCCTCCGCCGCAGCACCCACCGGCTTGCCAGGCGCCAGCGAAGAGTCAAACCGCTGGCAGATCACCGCCGTAGCTACAGAGGGCACGGGTGCGATATTTCTCACACAAGTGCTCTCGCCGCGCGGCTCGACCGGGCAGAACCAGTTGCTCACCGAGCTTTATCGCAGCACCGATAACGGCAGCAGCTGGCAGTTTCTGGCGCGACTGGGCGGCCAGGAAAGCTCTGCTGCCGGCAGCAGCACGCGGCGTGAAATCTATCGCATCAGTCAGCCCATTCCTGCGCCTTCCGATGCCACCCGCTACTACGTGCTGGCGGGTAATGTGCTGTGGCGGCAATCAGCGGCCAGGGCCACACAGATGGAGCTTTGTGCAGTACCGGGCAGCCCCCAAGGTGGCAACACGCCGGACACGCAGACCAGCGCCAGTGTCGATGTCGCAGTGGTTGATCCGCTGGATGCCGACACGCTGTGGATTCGCGCCGGCACGCGGCTCTACACCAGCAGCGATGGCTGTCGCAGCCTGACCCCACGACTGCCGCCGACTTTTCAAGGCAGCTTCAGCGTCACCGGGCCGGATCTGCAGCACTTGCCCAATCGCATGCCCAACCTGCTGCTGGCAGAGCCTGACAATGCGCTGGCCGGCCCGCCGGCGCGCTATCACGTGTCGCCGGATGGTCTGAACTTTACGCAGCGAACAGCGCGTGAATATACCGGCGCGGCAGAGATCGGCAGCGATGCAGCCTCGTTTGCGCACAGCCAGCTGCCGGACGACCGCATCATGACCACCTTCACCCCCGAAGGCGCGAGAACGCGGCCGTCGGTGTATCGCTACAACCCGGTGGCACGACAGTTTGTCGACATCAATCATGCCGACATCGCGCCCTTGTTCCAGGCGCAAGCCGACCGCCGAGCGGAAACGCAGTTCTATTTCCGCGGCAACGGCTTGCTGGCGCGCTTCTCTGGCCCACCACTGGTAGACCCGGTGGTGCCGACTCCCGACAGCCCGCCGCTGGACTTCGAGGATCTCTCCCCTTGCCCTGAGCCGCCGCTGCCGGAACCGCCGGCGGCTGCGGCGTCGCTGAGTCTTGCCAGTGACACGCTGACCCTTGGCCTTGGTGAATCGATGCGCAGCGATGCGCTACTGGAGCTGGACGCGCGCGCGACGCCGGTGGATTTGTTCTTCCTGATGGACAGCTCCGGCAGCATGACCTCGTCCATCCAGAGCCTGGCGCTGAGCATTGGTGCGACCAGCCGCAGCTTGCTGAGTCAGGGCTTTGACGTACAGGCAGGCCTGGCGGAGTTCAACGACCTGAGCGAGGTGCCGTACCGGCGCCTGGCGCCGATTGGCCCGGTGGACTGCAAGATCAGCCGTGCCCTCAATCGCATCAACCCAGGCGGCAGTCGCGAAGCGCATTTGCTGGCACTGCAAAATGCCGTCAGCAGCACCAGCATCCCGGGCGTGCCGGTCGGCAAGCCGGCGAACTTCCGCGACAACGTGCTCAAGCTGGTCTTGCATGCCACCGACGAGTTTTTTGATGTGACGCTCACCCAGTTGCCGAGCCGCGACGCCGTTGCCCAGCTCTACAACGAGCGCCGCATCAAACATGTAGGCATCAATGTGCAGCAGACCAATACGCTGCTGAGCGGCGTCTGCACCGCAGGGCAAACCAATACCTCCCGCTGCGATCTCGAGGACATCAGCCGTCGCACCGACACCCTTGCGCCCACTACTGGTATCGACTGCAACGGCGATGGCCTCGTCGACGTCAACCGCGGCGACCCTGTGGTCTGCAATTTCGACGCGAACACGGCTGGCCTCGGCGTCAACTCCTTCGGCTCAGTGGTCGCCCAGGTGGTCGCCGACCTCAGCCTGAACACTCCGGTTGGCCTGAAAGTCTCAGCACCTGCGTTCATCAATGTCGATGCCGGCGCTACGGTTGATCTCAATCTGCGGCAGGACAACGAGCAGAACTACCCCGTGACCCTGAGCTGCACGCCAGAAGGCGCAGGCCAAAGTGGACCACTGCGCTACTCGGTGGAGATTGGCGGCGCTGAGGTCGCCAGCGCGCAGCAGACCGTGACCTGCAGTGGCGAGGTCGTGCCCGAGCCGCCACCAACGCCACCACCGCCACCACCGCCACCGCCACCGCCCAGCCCGCCTCCAGCTGCAGCCCCGGCTGCCGCAGCAGCTGGGGCTGCAGGGGGCGGCGGTTTCTTCGCCGTCGCGGTGGTCGCTCCGCCCCCGCCACCACCCGCCCCCATAGAGGCCCCGCCAGCACCGAGTGTGAACCTGCCCAGTGTGGTGACGCCCTTGGTGATTGCGCCGACGCCGACACCGCCAGTGCCTGTCACCATCAGCTCGCCAGCGGCAGCCACCTCGCCTGCGACGGCGGTTTCTTCGGCACCCGCCGCGCAGACCGCGACCATGGCCGTCGCCGCTCCGGAAAAGCAGACCGCAGCACAGACCCAGCTGGCCACTGCCACGGTGATGGAATTCAGCTCAGCCAACTCGCGCGATACCGCCCCGTCACCGCTACCACCGCTGCTGGCCGCACTGGGGTTTGGCGTGGTCGCACTGCGTCGCGAGTCGCTATCCTCGCGTCGAAGACCGCCTGCCAATCCATCCCGAGTGCCCTAGATGAGCGACAAGAAAACCGTCTTCACCGCCCGCCGTCTGCTGTTGCTCGCCCTGGTATTGCTGCTGGGATTGCTGGCCGCTTGCCTGCATGCGCTGCTGCCGCAATCCAGCGGGCGCGAATTGCGGCTTGACGAGCTGGAACAATTTGCAAGCCTTGCCCGCATTGAAAATGCCGTGTTTCTGGACGAGGACGCCAGGGTCAAAGGCAGCTTGCTGCCCGACCCTGAAATCGCGCGACAGGAGGCCCTGCTCAACCTCAAGCCCAGCAAAATCGAGTTCTGGACCAGCTACCCGCGCAACGATGTCACCACCAGCCGCCTCATCGAGCGGCTCACCAAATCCGGTGCCCGGGTAGAGGTGGACCCACAGAACACCAAGGGCCTGATCCGGCTGTTCACCACCACGCTGATGCCGATCCTGATACTGGTCAATCTTTTTGCGCTGCTGTTTGTCGGACGCAAAGACGATGATTCGGCCGTCTCAGAAGTCACCGAGTTCGGCAAAAGTGACAGTGCCCAACCGGTGCAGACCAGCAGCCTGAGCTTCAAGGATGTAGCGGGTGCCGACGACGCCGTGGTGGAGCTGCGTGAAGTCGTGGACTACCTGAAAAACCCCGGCAAATACGAAGCCCTGGGTGCGGTGCCGCCCAAGGGCGTACTGTTGTTCGGTCCACCTGGCTGCGGCAAGACCTTGCTCGCGCGTGCCGTGGCCGGTGAGGCTGGCGTGAATTTCTTCTCTGTCTCCGGGGCCGAGTTCGTCGAGTCGCTGGTCGGTGTTGGTGCCGCCCGTGTTCGCAATCTGTTTGCCAAGGCCAGAGCCGCCTCTCCCGCCATCGTCTTCATCGATGAAATTGATGCGGCGGGTCGACGCCGCAGCTCCGCCTCTGCCGGCGGCAGCGAGGAGCGCGAACAGACCCTGATTCAGCTGCTGGTGGAAATGGACGGCTTTTCGGCCTCCAGCGGCATCGTCGTGATGGCGGCCACCAATCGCCCCGACGTGCTCGACCCGGCACTGATGCGGCCTGGCCGCTTCGATCGTCACGTCACGGTCGATCGTCCGGATATCGACCGCCGCCAGTCGATTTTGAAGCTGCATCTGCGCAATCGCCCGGTGGCACCCGGCATTGATGTTGCCGCGCTGGCACGCCAGACCCCTGGCTTTACCGGCGCCGACCTCGCCAATGTGGTCAATGAGGCCTTGCTGCTGACGATTCGCGCCAACCGCACACAGATCGACGCGGCCGTGCTGTCAGAAGCCGTGCAGCGTGTGATCGCAGGGCCTAAGCGCGGCGGTCACCTGCTGTCCGAGGATGAGCGCCGCCGGGTCGCCTACCACGAGAGCGGCCATGCGGTGGTCGCCATGCTCGAAGGCATGGGTGACAGCGTGCATCGGCTCTCGATCGTCGCCCGCAGCCGCGGACTGGGCGCAGCGCAGCTGCAGCGCCAGGAGGGCGCCGAAGTACTGACACAGGCACAGTTGGAAGCACGGCTTTGCAGCTACATGGCCGGAAGGGAAACCGAGCGTCTCGTGTTCGGCGACATCTCGACCGGCTCTGAAGGCGACCTCAGCGAGGCTACCAAGCTGGCGCGCGACATCGTCGGCCGCTATGCCATGAGCGATGCCTTTGGCGGCATGCGCCTGCTGGCCGATGCGGGTGAGGATTTTCTCGGCGGCACGCTGGCGATTGGCCCGATCTCCGGCACCAGTCACGCCACCTTTGATGCCGAAATCAAGAAAACCCTGCTGGCTGCGTCCGCCCGAGCCAACCAGCACGTCAGCGAACACCGCCAGCGCGTCGACCGGATCGCACAGGAGTTGCTGGCCCGGGAAAGCATCGAAGGCGCTGCCCTCGCTGCGCTGCTGGAATCGGCCTGAGCCAGGCGGCTGGCGCTTTTGGTGTCGGCTGCTTGAGCGCCACCACCCGGGGCCCCGATCAGCGATGTGCCCGGAGGTGGGCAGCGGAGAGACGTCTTCCCATCCCGGTTGGCAGGCTTCGGGCAAGGGCGTGGGCAGACGCTCCGGCGTGGTGATGCGATACGCCTGACCGCCGCCGAAGCAGATGAACATGAGACTGCCGCGCCGATAAAAACGGTGCGAAGGACATACAGCGTTAAACTGCTGTCCCGCCAGCCCTCGCCCGCCCTCATGTCCCTCGCCTCCCGCGCCGTCAGAAGTCCCAAAGTCGGCATCGTTTCACTCGGCTGCCCGAAGGCACTGGTCGATAGCGAGCGCATCCTCACGCAGCTGCGTGCCGAGGGCTACAAGACCTCGCCGACCTACGAGGCAGCCGATGTGGTCATCGTCAACACCTGCGGCTTCATTGATTCCGCCGTGCAGGAGTCTCTCGACGCCATCGGCGAGGCAATGGCGGAAAACGGCAAGGTGATCGTCACTGGCTGCCTGGGTGCCAGGAAAAACCTCATCCTCGAAAAATACCCGGATGTGCTCTCGATCTCGGGCCCGCAGAACTACGAGGCGGTGATGAAGGCGGTGCATTTTGCCGTGCCGCCCAAGCACGACCCGCGTTTTGACCTGATGCCCGCACAGGGCATCAAGCTCACGCCCAAGCACTACGCCTATCTCAAGATCTCGGAAGGCTGCAACCACAAGTGCAGCTTCTGCATCATCCCCTCCATGCGCGGCAAGCTCGACTCGCGTCGAATCGACGAGGTACTGCGCGAGGCCGAACGTTTGGTGAAAGGCGGCGTGAAGGAGCTGCTGGTGATCTCGCAGGACACCAGCGCCTACGGTGTCGATCGCAAATACGAAGCCGCCATGTGGCGCGACAAGGAATACCGCACTTCGATGCTCGACCTCTGCAAGGGCTTGGGCGAGCTTGGCGTGTGGAGCCGCCTGCACTACGTCTACCCCTACCCGCACGTGGACGAGATCATCCCGCTCATGGCCGAGCGCAAGATCCTCCCCTACCTCGACATCCCGTTCCAGCATTCCTCGCGCGAGGTCTTGAAGGCCATGAAGCGTCCGGCGTCGAGCGAGAACACCCTGGCCCGCCTCAAGGCCTGGCGCGATATCTGCCCGGACATCACGATCCGCAGCACCTTCATCGTCGGCTTCCCCGGCGAGACCGAGGCGCAGTTCGAGGAGCTGCTGGGCTGGCTCAAGGAAGCCAAGATCGACCGCGCCGGTTGCTTTGCCTATTCACCGGTCGAAGGGGCCACTGCCAACAAGCTCGGCGGCGATGTGCCGGAGGACGTGAAGCAGGATCGCCTCAAGCGCTTCATGCAGGCGCAGGCCCGCATCAGCAAGGCCAAGCTCAAGAAGAAGGTCGGGACGACGATGGAAGTGATGATCGATGAGATCGGCGACGAGGGCGTGATTGCCCGCTCATGGGCCGATGCACCGGAGATCGACGGCAAGGTCTATGTCTCGGCCGAAGTGCCGCTCAAGATCGGTCAGCGGGTGCAGGTGCAGATCATGCAGAGCAACGCTCATGACCTCTTGGGCGAGCTGATCGAATAAGCAAGCGCGGGCCACAAAAAGGGGCTATCAATTGACAGCCCCTTTTGCATTGCAGCCTGCCCGGATCAATCCCTGCGACGGCGCAGTGCCAGCAGCATCAGCGGCAGCAGCAGGGCGAGACCAAAGGCACCGCCAAAGCGGCCCGAAGTCACGGCAGCAGGTTCGGCATTCACTGGCGGCGGGGTGCTGTCACCCGGCGTCGGGCTGGGCGTCGGGTTCGGCGCAGGCGTGGTGGCCGCCTTGACCTCGATCATCTTCATGTCAGTGTTGCTGCTCACCAGCCCACGCGCGTCCGTCACCGTCAGCTTGGCACCGTAGATACCCGCCTGGCTGTACGTGTGGGTGAACTCGACACTGCCTTTGCCATCGAACTTCTGCTCGACCTTGGGCGAACCATCACCGTAGTCGAGGCTGAAGCCATCGAGCGCCTCGGCATCTGCATCGCTGCCAGCCGCGGTCAGCTTAACGGCGAGCGGCGCACTGCCCGTCACCGGCGTGGCCGTCAGCAGCGCCAGCGGTGCGGTGTTGGGCGCGCATTGCTTGAGCGGCACCGTGTTGATCTGGCCGGCGCCGGCGAGCGAGTCGGGCATGTTGTCGGGCGTCACCGCACCGGCAACGATGCGCGTCAAAAATTTGCTCAGCTGCTCGCTGCCCGCGCCTTCCTTGGTCAGCCCGATGTCGGTTGCATTCACCACGATGGTGATGGTGCCATCAGCGTTGAAGCCGCTGCCCGCATCGGCCGCGATAGTGCGACGGGTGGTATCGCTGGTGTTGGGGATCAGCAGCTGGAACACCGGCAGCGGTGAGCCCATCGTCGACATCTGCACTGTGAAATACTTGTTGGTGGCAGAGATGGCCGCGTTGGTATCAGTGCACGCAGGCACGCCGGGGGAGCAGAAACGGATCGGCCAGAGCGCGCCGGGCGGTGTCTGCGCCAGGCTCTGCATCTTCAGCGTAAACACCAGCTTGTAGTCGCCATTCTCGAAGTAGGGCTGCGAAACCGAAAGCGAACGGGCGTCGTAAAACGCCGGGCTGCCGGGGTTGGACGCCTGCAGCACGTCTCCGGCCTTGTCAGTCAGCACCGTGACACCCGGCAGCTTGCAGAGCGACTCCAGCACTTCCTCCACGACAACCAGCTCTACCTTGTTGCTGTCCAGGCTGGCACCCTGCGCGTTTTCAGCCACCACGGTGTAGAAGTATTTTTCGACCGTCGGGTCGGCGCTTGAGTCCACATAGCTCTGCTTTGCGCCTGCATCACCGATGAAGACGCCGGGCGTGGCGGCGTCGGTGCTGCGGAACACCTTGTAGTTGCTGATCGGCGCACCGCCGTTGTCGGGCGCACGCCAGCTGAGCTTGGAAGACTGTGTGGTGCGAGTGCCAGCGAGGCAGGCGTTTTTCGGCGAGGCTAGTTCGGTGCCGTCGAACTCGGCAAACATACCGCGGCCACCGCTCTGCCTTGCGATGACGCCGTTGTCGCTGAAGCTGTTGATCTTCGGATCAATTGGGCAATCACCAACACAGCCATCGGCGTAGGCGAACATCAGCATGCCGCGCTCGTCCTTGATGATGTCGTTGAAGTCCAGCAGGTTGCGGTTGTTGCCGGTGCAGTTGATGCCGCTGACACAGACACCGCCAGCGCCTTGCAGCGGATCCTCGCCAGTGATGTTGACTGTGTGCCAAGTGTCGCCGGCGTCATAGGTGGTGGCGACGTAGCCGTACCAGAAGCCGGGGAAATCGAGCGCCTCGCTGTTGCCGGGCATCGGCGTGGCGATGAAGGCACAGGCGGCGCGATTGGGGTCGCCGGCCGTGGTGGTGACGAAGCGCACCGTCTTGGCGCCGACACGGGCGCTGATGTTGTAGTCCTTGCTCCAGGTCAGGCCCTTGTCCTTGGACACCACGGCATGCGCCGAGTTGTCGGGGGCCTCGTAGCAGGCGTACATCGTGCCATCGCTGGCGATGCCGACGGCGGGGTCCTTCTGCGCGGCCTCAGTGCCGGGGATGTAGCGCACCTCCCACGTCAAGCCAGCGTCTTCCGACACCGAGACGGCCTGCGAGCTGGCGCCATCCGGCTTGGTGCAGGTACGCAGCGGCAGGTAAGCGGTGCCATCCGGTGCCACCTGAAGGTGGCCATGGATGCCGCCGGACGTGCCGCATTCCTGCGGCGTGCGGACGGGCACGCCGGGATTGAAGCTGGAACCACCGGTATCGCTGCGGGCACAGAATGCGCCAGCATTCGCGGCCTGCGAGCAGAAATACACGGCATAGTCCGACAGATTGCCGAACGGCGACCCGGCCGGGTATGGGCCGACTCCGACGGTCTGGTGATCGCTGCCTCCATTCGGGGGGCTGGCACTGGCGGATACCCAGTTCTCGCCATCGTCGTCGGTATAGGCGAACAGCGCATTCGGGCCCGTGAACTGGTTGCTGACGAAAGTGCGGCCGCTGGTCTGCTCGGTCTCCAGAATGGGATCGACCGTGGTGGCCGACGAGGCGAGATCGGTCACGTCCTCCCACAGCGCCTCACAAGCCTGCGGTTGTGCCGGGGTCAGCAAATCAGGGAAGGTGACACGATTGGTCTCGGTGCCGGCAATGAACATCGCGCGCTGGCTGAGGGGATTCCAGCCCATGGTCGGCTCACCTGCACCATCTGCGAGGCCAGGCGGCGAGCTGTAGTTGAGGAAACGTGGCGGCAGGCCGCTGGCGGCCGGAGGCAGCGGTGCCGGGCCGGAGCCGCCACCGCCGCCCGTGCCGGCTTTCAGCGTGATGGTGCCCTCGATCGACTGGCCCAGCGGGGCAAAGGGAATCACCTGCACGGTGTAGGTCTGGGTGCCCTTGCCGGCAATGAAACGCGCCACTTCCGGGTCGCCACTGCCAGCAGAACTCGCCACGGTCACGCCCGCAGCGTTGTAGACATACATGTCGAAGTCGGCTGCCGGGTCGGGCCAGGCGACGCTGACCTCGATCAGATCATCGGGATTGGTCACGTCGTAGTTGTCTGGCAGCGTCACCGTCAGCTCGAACTCGTCGCAGCTCTGGCCGTCGGCCTCGCAAACGGGCGGTTCACCGGCCACGCCAAGTTGCGGTGTGACATTGGCCACGAAGAACGGGCCAGCGGTGTAGGTCAGTGGGCCGCTGCTGGTGGTGAGCGTGCCATTGGGCGGCTCAGCGGCCATCACCTGCGAGGCGACAGCCAGGGAGAGGCCAGCGACCATCGAAACCAGGACACTGCGCATAAGAGAAGCCATGGCGAAATCCTTGAAAGCTGATTGGGGTTGCGGTTGCACGTAGCGCGCGATTTGCAAATGAGTCATCAATCTCGCCGCAATGATCTGGAAAACGCCTGGCTCTACTCTTGGTTGACGCGCTCCCTGCGAGGTGGTGGGGCCGCTTTGGGGCCCTGCCACTTCGCAGGTCTCAACCTCAGCGCCGACGCCGACGCCACACCAGCAGAGAGAGCGGCAGCAAAGCGAGGCCAAAAACACCACCAAAACGGCCCGTGTCGGCCACAGTGCTGCCCGACGTGCCGATCACACCGCCGGCAGCTTTCACCACGATCACCACCGGCGCGGAGCGGGCGCTGACCAGGCCGCGCGAATCCTTCACCGTCACCGTCGCGCCGTAGTTGCCGGGGCTGGTGTAGCTGTGGCTGATGGCTGGGCTGGCTTGCGTTGCGGGCGCGCTGCCATCACCGAAGTTGAAGACGTATTCGACGATGGTGTCGCCCACATCCGGGTCGAGCGAGCCGGCGGCGCTGAAGTTGATGCTGACGTTGCCGCTGCCCCCGGTCTTGTCTGCCGTGAGCACAGCCTGCGGTGCCAGGTTGGCGACGCACTGGTTGAGCGCGACAGTGGCGATCTCGCCCTCGCCTGCCAGGCTGTCCGGCATGTTGTCGGGCGTGACCTGCCCGGCGACGATGCGGGTGAGAAACTGCTTGAGTTTCTCGCGGCCCGCGCCTTCTTTCGTCAGGCCGATGTCGGTGGCGTTGACGACGATGGTGATGGTACCGTCGGCGTTGAGGTTGCTGGCCGGGTCGGCCGCCACGGTGGCGCGGTTGGCATCCGCCGTGTTGGGCTTCAACACCTGGAACACGGGTGCTGCCGAGCTGGCCGTCGTCATCTGCACCGTGAAGTACTTGTTGGTCGCGCCAAAGGCGGCGTTGGGATCGGTGCAGTCCGGCACGCCGGGCGCGCAGAAGCGGATCGGCCAGGTGGTGCCGGGCGGCGTCTGCGCCAGGCTCTGCATCTTCAACGTGAACACCAGCTTGTAGTCGCCGTTGTCGTAGAAGGGCTGCGATACGGCCAGCGAGCGCGCATCGTAGAACGGCGAGTTGGTCTGGTTGGGGGTGATGCCGTCGAAGATGTCGCCCGCCTTGTCGGTCAGCACCGTGAGACCAGGAATCTCGCAGATGTTGCCCACCACCGGTGCCTCGCCCAGCGGCAGCTCGATGAGGTTGCTGTTCACACCCTCGCCGACGCTGTTCACCGCCGTGACGCGATAGTAGTACTGCGGCACGGCTGGGTTGGCGGTGGCATCAATGAACTGCGGCTTGGCATCGCTGGTTTCGCCGAGCAGGCTCAAGGCATCCTTGCTGGTGCCACGGTAGATGCGGTACTTGGCGATGCTGGCATTGCCGATGTCCACCGGCGCCTTCCACACCAGATTGGACTGGCTCTCGGTACGGGTGCCGGCCAGGCAACTGCCTTCGGCCCGGTACGGCGGTGTGCGGTCGAACTCGGCATAGAGTGGCTTCGCGCCCGAGAGACGGATGAGTGCAGCCTTGTCGCTGCGCGCAATGTTCATCGGGTTGGCGGCGCAGCCACCGACGCAGCCATCGGCGTAGCCGAACAGCAGGCGGCCTTTTTCGTCGATGCTCATGTCGTTGAAGTCGAGCATGTTGCGGTTGGCACCGCAGGTGGTGCCGCTGGTGCAAACACCGCCGACGCCCTGCACCGGGTCGTCGGGGTTCACCCGCGTGGTGTTCCAGCTGTTGCCGCCGTCGTAGGTCACAGCCACGTAGGTGTGCCAGATGCCGGGGAAGTCGAGTGCCTCGCTGTTGCCCTCGGTGGTGGTGCCGAGATAGGCGCAGGCGGCGCGGTCGCCATCACCGGCAACCGCGACCGGGAACACGGTGCGCACCACGTTCAGGTCGCTGCCGGTGCTGCGGTCGTTGATCCAGTTGACGCCCTTGTCCTTGCTGACGACGGCGCGCGGGCGACCGTCGGCACCGTTGTAGCAAAAGTAGACGGTGCCATCCTTGGCGATGCCCACGGCCGGGTCATTGACGCCGGGCGTGGTGTTGGGAATCTGCCGCACGGTCCAAGACACGCCGTTGTTCTCGCTCACCGCCACGCCCTGCCCAGCGCCGCAGCCCTTGTTGGGGACGTAGACGGTGCCATCCGGCGCGCCCTTGATGTGGCCGTGCAGGCCGCCGCATTCCAGCGTGGTGTACATGTTGACGGTTGCACCGAAGGTGATGCCGCCATCGTCGCTGCGCGAGCAGTTGGCGTAGGCCACATCCTGCGAACAGTAGTAGACGGCGTTGGGGTAGCCCGTCACGGGGTTGGGTACCACGCCGATCGGCAGCGGGCTGACGTAGGGGCCATAGCCGATGGTCTGGTGATCGACACCCGCCGCACCGGGGGTATTGCCGACCGAGGGATTCCAGCTTTCACCGTCGTCGTCGGAATACTCCATCAGGTGCGCCTTGGGGCCGAGCTGGCCGGAGAAGGTGCGGCCAGTGATCTGATCCACAAAACCAATCGGGTCGAGCGTGGTGGTGGTGGTGGCCAGGCCGCCGGACTTGTCCTCCCAGAGCGCATCGCAGACTTCCGGCAGGCCTTCGGGGTTAAGCAGGTCGTCCGTGCGGCGCTCCGGGAAAGTGACCTTGAGCACGGCCAAGCCAGCCTGGAACATGCCGCGCTGGGTCAGGAGGTTGTAGCCGAAGGAGGGCTCGCCCGCGCCATTGCCCAGCTCAGCCGGTGTCGGAAACACCGTGAATGGCTGCGCCACCGAAGGCGGCGGCGGCGGCGGCGCGCTGGTGAGTTCCACCGTGATGGTGTAGCTCGTCACCACACCGGCAAACACGTAGGCCTGCACTGTGAAGGTGCTGGTGCCGGCGGGAATCTGCGCCGTCACGATCTCGGGTTGGCCAACACCGTTGTCGGAGAGCGCCAGTTCGACCCCCTCGCCGTCCAGCAACCGCAGCGCCATGTCCACGCCGGGCGTGAAGGTCATGGTGATGCGGAGGGAGTCGTCGGGATTGGTCTGCTTGAAGTTGGCAGGCACCGTCACCGTCAAGACGAAGTCATCGCACAGCATCGGCGCATCGCAGATGCCTTCGGGATTGCTCACCAGCAGGGGGCCGCCAGTGAAACTGAGCAGGCGGCTGGCGTCAGTGACCGTGCCGCTGGCGGGGGTTGCCGCCTGCACAGGCAAGGCTAGCAAGACGGAAGCTGCTAGGAGCGCGCAACAGGCGCGACGGATCAGGGGGTACGGCATGGGGACGCTCCGGCTTGGATGAGAAAGGCCGAACGTCCTTGTTCAAGGCACTTCAACGACTAATTGATTACGCACTCATCGATGAATGGATGCGCAATTTCAAAACACTTCACATCAGGCAAGCAGTTTCCATGCCTTTGTTTCAGCTGGAGGCATTTTTAACGACAGCCTGTCAACCCAAGCGCAGCAAGGCAGGCGGGGCCGCTCAGGCGATGTAGTGATCGACCAGCAGCAGCATGAAGATGCCCATCAGGTAGACGATGGAGAAGCCGAAGGTCTTCATGGCAAGACCCGTCTCGGGCTTGAACTTCAGGCGCCAGGCGTAGCCGATGAACATCGCACCCAGTGCCACCGCGCCGAACAGGTACGGCAGGCCGCTCATGCCACTCACGTACGGCAGCAGGGTGATGGCGAAGAGGATGAAGGTGTAGAGCAGGATTTGGGTCAGCGTGTATTCCACTCCATGCGTGACCGGCAGCATGGGGATGCCGGCCTCGGCGTATTCGTCCTTGCGGGCGATGGCGAGCGGCCAGTAGTGCGGCGGCGTCCAGGCGAAGATGATGCCGAACAAGATCAGCGCATGCGGATGCACCTCGCCCGTCACCGCCACCCAGCCGAGCACCGGCGGGATCGCACCCGCAGCACCCCCGATGACGATGTTCTGCGGCGTCGCCCGCTTGAGCCAGAGCGTGTAGATGCCGGCGTAGCCGACCAGGCCGAGCTGGGTCAGCAACGCAGTGAGCGGATTGACCCACACCCAGAGCACCACGAATCCGGCCAGACCAATGATCGTGGCAAAGGCGATGCTCTCGGTCACGCCCAGGCCGCCCGTGACCAGTGGCCGGCCGCAGGTGCGGGCCATGCGGGCGTCCACCTCGCGGTCGATGATCTGGTTGATCGCCGCCGCCGCCGCCGATTGCAGGGTGATGCCGAGCGTGCCCCAGATGACTTTGTCCCAGGGCGGCATGCCGGGCACGGCGAGGAACATGCCGATGATGGCGGTGAACACGATCAGCATCACCACGCGCGGCTTGGTCAGCTCGTAGTACTCGCGTAGCCGCGAGGGCTTGTCTGTGGCGATTTTGCTCATGAGGCGCGCGCCCCACGCCAGGCGTGGAAGTTGATCGAAAGCATCACCAACAACAGCAGCATTGCCCCCGCGTTGTGGGCGGTGGCCACGGCCAGCGGCAGGCCCCAATGCACGGTGCTGATGCCGAGCACGATCTGCAAGACCGTCATGCCCAGCAGCGAATAGCCCAAGCCTTTCCAACGTCGGTTCCCGCCCCTGGCGGCCAACAGCAGGCCGAGCGCGATGAGCAGGCTGCCGACGATGACCGCCCCAAGCCGGTGCATGGCATGGATGGTCTGGCGCGTGGGCTGGTCGAGCACGCCGAACTCGTAGTTCTGGTACTGGCCCTGCGGGTGCCAGAGCCGGAAGGCCTCGCGGTAATTCGCCTCGCGCGGCCACAGTTCGCCGTGGGCGCAGGCCGGGAACTCGGGGCAGGCGACCGCCGCGTAGTTGGTCGAAGTCCAACCACCCAGGGTGATTTGCGCCACCAGCAGCAGGGCACCCACCAGCGCCAGCGGCTTGAAGGCCGGCGGGCCTTCCAGCGGCTCGCGGCCGGCCTCGCGCAGGTGCAGCCACAACAGCCAGGTGAGGCCGATCATGCCCAGTCCGCCGAGCAGATGGGCGGTGACGATCAGCGGCATCACCTTCCAGGTCACGGTGAAGGCCCCGAGCGCGCCCTGCATCAACACCCAGGCGAGCATGGCGAGCGGCAATTTCCACGGCAGGCCGGCCTTGCGGCCGCGCAGACCCAGCACGACGAGACCGATGATCACCACGCCGAGCAAGGTGGCGATGTAGCGGTGGATCATCTCCTTCCAGCCCTTGGCCGCTTCAACTGGACGCTCTGGAAACGCGGCATTGGCGGCTTCGACATGATGATCCGCTGTCGGCACGCCGAGATGACCGTAACAGCCGGGCCAGTCCGGGCAGCCCAGGCCCGCATGGCTCAGGCGCACATAGGCACCGAGCGGGATGAGCACGAGGCAGAGCAAGAGAGCGGCGAGTGTGAGGCGGCGGAACAACATGGCGGGTAACCGATGCGGGGGCAGGATTGTAGAGGCGCTGTTCAGCCGATGCTGGAGAGTTTCAAGAGCTTGTTGATGTCTTTCTGCATCCCTCTGAAATCGCGCTTCACCGCCTCTTCGTCGGCCGCGTGGGGGTACGTCATCAGCCAGCTGCCTAGCGGGTCGATCAGCATCACGCTGGCGGCTGGTGGGCCCGCGAAAAATGCGGCGGCGTTGGAGGAAACATCGCCGAGCAGCAGCAGATCGGGTTGCTCTGCGCCCAGCTGGGCCTTGAGCGCGGCCAGATCGACACCGGGTGCTGCGAGCAGCACGCGCTGCACGCGCTCGCGCTTGACGCCGAGTGCGGCGTGCAGCTGGCGCGTGAGCACCAGCTCGCGGCGGCAGGCCTCGCTGCAATCACCAGGCAGCAGCTGCACGAGCGTCCACTTGCCGCGCAGCGGGTCGGCAGCGAGCGGCTTGCCTTCGGCGTCGGTCAAGGCCAGCACGGGCGCGGGCTTGGCGGGCGCGATGAGCTGGCCATAGTTGGTGCGGCCTTCGGGCGTCCAGTTGGGGAACAGCCAGTAGGCCGAATAGGCGAGCACGAAGGGTGCAAAGAACAGCAGCCCGAGCAGCACGAACTGCGCGCGCGAACGGTTGCGGTTGATGTGGGGATAGGGCGTGTCAGTCATGGGTGGACTTTCTCTTGAGATTGATCTTGATGAAGAGTGCGATCAGCGTCGCGGCAAACAACCACCACTGGGCGGCGTAGCCGAAATGCCGTGACGGTGGTACTTCGTTGACACCTGCCGCTGCCCAGTCGCGCTCGAACCCGCCGGGCAGACTGGCGTCGAGTTCGAGAATGCCATCGCGCGTGGATTCGCCAAACAGGCAGCGTACTTGCGCGAGATCAGGGTAGTTGACGAGCGTGGGACGAGGTGCGCGGCAGGCGTCGGCAGGCTGTCCCATTCGCATACCCGGTTGTGGGATCTGCTTCCAGTGACCTTCGATGGCCTGCTCGCCCGCAGGCGGCGCCGTCAGTTCTGCCCCCAACGGCAACCAGCCGCGATCCACCACGATGCGACGGCCATCGCTCAACTCAAAGGGAGTCCAGGCATGCACACCGGGGCGACGATTGCTGGGCTGGTTGTCGAGCAGCACGCTCAAGTCCGGCAGATACATGCCCTGCGCCGTCACGCGGCGCGATTCGCCTCGCGGCGGTAATTGTGCATCGTCCAACAAAGCGCGTGCAGGGGCAGCGGCCGCACTCCCACGCTGGGCCCGCATCGCCTGCTTGTGCACGCCACGCCCGTACTGCCAGAAGCCCGCCGTGACCATGACGCCCGCGAGCAGCAGCGTCAGCAGCACGGCCCACCATCTGGGGCGAAAGGTGAATGTCGCAGTGCTCATCGGGCTGGCACGGGCCCCGAAAAACTTGTCCGCCCCGCACCTCGCTTGGGAGCGCAGAACGTGAATTGGCGCGAGGGTTTGCCAATCATGCTGGCGGACAAGATTTTTGGGTGGGCTACCATGACCGCACACACTTTCAGGGGTTCCCCAACATGGATTTGCCGAAGATTGCGGTCGTGCTGATGTTGCTGGCGATTGTCGGAGCTTTGTTCTCCGGCCTGTTCTTCATGCTCAAGGACGGCAGCGACAAGCGCCGCACCGTGCGCGCCCTGACCTGGCGGGTGGGCTTGCAGGCCGCACTCATCGGGTTTCTGGTGCTGGCGTATTTCATGGGCTGGATCGAGCCGCACAGCATCGGTCAGTAGCCCCGGGCGGCAACTCAAAAAAAGGCCCGCCGAAGCGGGCCTTTTCCGTCTGCGCCGCAAGGCTCATCAAAGAATGTAGACAAAGATGAAGAGGCCAACCCAGACCACGTCCACGAAGTGCCAGTACCAGGCCACGCCCTCGAAGCCGAAGTGCGATTCGGGCTTGAAGTGGCCCTTCATCAGGCGGCAGGTGATCACGAACAGCATCAACGTGCCGAGCGTGACGTGCATGCCGTGGAAGCCGGTCAGCATGAAGAAGGTGGAGCCATACACACCGGAGCCGAGCGTGAGGTTGAGCTCCTGATAGGCATGGATGTACTCGATCACCTGGCAGTAGAGAAACACCACGCCGAGAGCGACGGTAGCCCACATCCAGGCGATGCAAGCGGTGCGCTTGCCGAGCTTGATCGCGTGGTGCGCCATGGTGATGGTGATGCCGGAGGTCAGCAGCAGGCAGGTGTTGATGAAGGGCAGGCCCCAGGCCGACATGTTCTGGAAGGCACCGCCGAGTGCGGCCGGGCCGTTGGTGGGCCAGCTGGCCTCGAAGCCCGGCCACTGGATGTTGGCGACACCCTTTGCACCCTCACCGCCGATCCAAGGCACCGACATGGTGCGGGCGTAGTACAGCGCACCGAAGAAGGCGGCGAAGAACATCACCTCGCTGAAGATGAACCAGGCCATCGCCATGCGATAGGTCATGTCCACCTGCTTGCCGTAGGCGCCGCGCTCGCTCTCCAGCGCCACGCCACGGAACCAGCGGAAGATGATGAAGGCCGAGAACAGGCCACCCACATACAGCGGGATGGAGCCGAGCGACTTGTCTTCGAGATAGCTCCAGACACCGACGATGAGCAGGGCAAGGCCGGCTGTCAGCATGAACGGCCAGGCGCTGGGGTCGGGTACGAAGTAGCGGGTGTTGTTGGGTGCAGCGGGCGCGTGGCTGGCCATGTGGAGTCCCTATGAGGTGAATCGTTGCGACGTGTTGAGGTTTAGGCGAGTGCCTCAGCCCTTGGGCTTGGCAGCCTCTTGGGCGAGTTCGGTGACGTCAAAGAAGGTGTACGACAAGGTGATGGTGTTGAGGTCCTTCGGCAGGTCGGGGTCGAGCATCAGCCGCACCGGCATGATCTTTTTCTCACGCGCCTTGAACGGCTGCTGGTTGAAGCAGAAGCATTCGGTCTTCTTCACATGGCGCGCGGCCTTGCCGGGCGTGACGGCCGGAACCGCCTGCCCCACCACGTCTTCGTCGAGCATGTTTTCAGCCACGAAGTTGACGGTGGTGAACTCGCCAGGATGCACCATGATTTCGGACTGCTCCGGCCTGAACTGCCACTCGCGCCCGCCGTTGACGACGGTGAGGAACTGCACTTTCACCATACGACTCAGGTCCGGCTCGGCCGTGACCGTGCTGGCGACCAGCATGCCGTCCGAACGGCCGTTCAAGCCGGTGAGATCGCAGAGCGCCGAATACAGCGGCGCAAAGGCAAAGCCGAAGCCGAACATGGCCGCCGTGAGCAGTGCCATCTCGACCAGGCTGCGCTTGCGCGCGGCCTTCTTGCCGGCAACCACGGGCGCTGGTTCGCTCATCACAGCACCGTGTTCAGCACAAAGCCTGCAAGCACCGCGAGTGCCAGACCGACGTGAATCCAGGCCAGGCGCTTGTTGCGCCTGGCCTGATCGGCGGTGATGACCGGCTCGCTCATGCGCTGGCCTTAATGGTGCGCAGCGGCAGCATGGCTGCCCTTCACCGGCTCGCCATCGGCACCGACCATCGGCGGGTCTTCAAAAGTGTGGTACGGGGCGGGCGAAGCCACGCACCACTCCAGGCCATGCGCGCCTTCCCAGACGCGGTCGGGCACTTGGCCGCTGCGCTTGGCGAACATGCAATACAGCATGTTGCCGATGAAGATGAACTGCGCGGCCATGAAGGCGAAGGCACCGACGGTGGAGACCATGTTGAAGTCGGAGAACATCACGTTGTAGTCCGGCACGCGGCGCTGCATGCCGGCGAGGCCGAGGAAGTGCTGCGGGAAGAAGGTGACGTTGATGAAGATGGCAGAGAGCCAGAAATGCACCTTGCCCCAGAACTCGCTGTACATCACGCCCGTCCACTTGGGCACCCAGTAGTAGACCGCCGCGAGGATCGAGAACACCGCGCCCGGCACCAGCACGTAGTGGAAGTGCGCGACCACGAAGTAGGTGTCGTGGTACTGGAAGTCCACCGGCGTGATGGCGAGCATCAGGCCCGAGAAGCCGCCGACGGTGAACAGGAACACGAAGGCGAGTGCGAACAGCATGGGCGTCTCGAAGGTCATCGAACCCTTCCACATCGTCGCCACCCAGTTGAACACCTTCACGCCCGTCGGCACGGCGATCAGCATGGTCGAGAACATGAAGAACAGCTCGCCCGCCAGCGGCATGCCTACCGTGAACATGTGGTGCGCCCAGACGATGAAGGAGAGGAAGCCGATCGAGGCGGTGGCATAGACCATCGAGTCATAGCCGAACAGGCGCTTGCGGGCGAAGGTCGGGATGATGGTGCTGACGATGCCGAAGGCCGGGAGGATCAGGATGTAGACCTCCGGGTGCCCGAAGAACCAGAAGATGTGCTGGAACATCACCGGGTCGCCGCCGCCGGAAGCGGTGAAGAAGCTGGTGTCAAAGTACTTGTCGGTAAGCAGCATGGTCACCGCGCCCGCGAGCACCGGCATGGTGGCGATCAAGAGATACGCGGTGATGAGCCAGGTCCACACGAACAGCGGCATTTTCAGCAGCGTCATGCCGGGCGCGCGCATGTTGAGGATGGTGACCACTACGTTGATCGCCCCGGTGATGGAGCTGATGCCCATGAGATGGATGGCGAAGATCAACAGCGGAAACGCATTGCCGGTTTGCAGCACCAGCGGCGGATACATCGTCCAGCCGCCAGCGGGTGCGCCGCCTTCCATGAACAGGGTGGAAAGCAGCATGGTGAAGGCGAAGGGCAGGATCCAGAAGCCCCAGTTGTTGACGCGCGGCAGGGCCAGATCGCCTGCGCCGATCATCATCGGCACCATCCAGTTCGCAAGGCCGGTGAAGGCCGGCATCACACCGCCGAAGATCATCACCAGCGCGTGCAGCGTGGTCATGGAGTTGAAGAACTCCGGGTCCACAAACTGCAAGCCGGGCTGGAACAGCTCGGCGCGGATCACCAGCGACATCAGGCCGCCAATGAAGAACATGGTGAACGCGAACACCAGATAAAGCGTGCCGAGGTCCTTGTGGTTGGTGGTCTTGATCCACCGCATGATCCCCTTCTCGGGGCCGTGGTGGTGGTCGTCGTGTCCGTGAGCGTCGTGCGCGTGTGCAGTGGCCATGGCCTTACTCCTGAATCAAAGTGCGAAAAGAATTTACTTGCGGGCGGCAGCGACGTCGGTCGGCTGCACCACCGAGGCCTTATTGCCCCAGCTGTTGCGCTGATAGGTGAGCGCACCTGCGATATCGAGATCGGACAGGCTCTTGAACGGCGGCATCAGACCCTTGCCATTGAGCGTGTGGGTGATGTGCGCTGCGGCGGGGCCGGTGGCGACCTTGCTGCCGACCAGCGAGGGGAAGTTGGGCGGCAATCCTAAGCCCGTCGCCTGGTGGCAGGCGGCGCACTGGGTCTCATAGACCTTCTTGCCGCTCGCCATCAACTCGTCCTTGCTCAGCGCCTTGGCAGCTGCGGCGGCGGGCGTGGCAGCCGCCACCTGCACCGGGGCCGCGGCGGCATCGGTCGGTGAGGCGGCGGCATCGGTGGTGGTGGCAACCGGCACGCTCTCGGCAACCGGCGGCGCCTTGCCGAGCGAGGCGACATCGACACCCTTCTTCTGCGCCAGCCAGGTCTTGAATTCGGTCTCGGGCAGGGCCTGCACGACGATGGGCATGAAGCCGTGGTCGCGGCCGCAGAGCTCGGCGCAAACACCACGGAAGGTGCCGGGCTCGTCGATCTTGGTCCAGGCCTCGTTGATGTAGCCGGGGATCGCGTCCTTCTTCACGGCCAGATCGAACACCCACCAGGCGTGGATCACGTCCTGCGCAGTGATCAGGAAACGCACCTTCTTGCCGACCGGCAGCACCAGCGGATTGGTCACTTCCCAGAGGTAGTTGGGCACGCTCTTGGGGTCGACGCCGCTGTCGAGCTGGCGCGCCTTGTTGCTGTCGGCCGCGAGCATGCTGACGAACTCGTAGTCCTCGCCCACATATTCGTACTTCCAGCCCCACTGGAAGCCCGTGACCTTCACGGTCAGCTCGGCGTCGCGGGTGTCTTCCATCTTGATCAGCGTGCCGGCGGCGGGGATGGCCAGGCCGATGAGCACGAAGAAGGGGATGATGGTCCAGATGATCTCGACCGTGGTCGACTCATGGAAGTCCGCCGGTTTCGGGTGCTTGCTGCGGCGGTGGGCGATGATGGAATAGAACATCGCGCCAAACACCAGCACGGCGATCACGCACATGATGATGAGCACGAAATTGTGCAGCCAGTACACCTCGCGGCTGATCTCGGTGACGCCGGTCGGCAAGTTGTACTGCGAGCGGGCTGCTTCAGCCCATGCCGCACCGCTCATCAAGGCTGCCGCTGCGAATGCCGCCGCGCGTGCCATCGAACCAGACTTGAACATGCCTCTCTACCTCCAATTTTGGGAACCTGAATCGGCCAGATCCGCTAGACCGACTGTTGAGCCGGACCCTCGCCCGGCACCTCCGCCAGTCTGGCTGACCAGACTGGCGGCAACAAATCTTTGATGCGCGCATGCAGGGCTTCACGCTCTGCATCCGTGAGGCAGCGGCCAATCTCAATCCGCTGCCCGGAACTCGTCAAAACCAGACGGTTGTGGCTGTTGCGGGTTGCCCCAGGCTCCAGCACCACCCGCGTGAAGGGCCTGGGCCAGTCGATTTCAGCCGAGGCACCCTGCCCCATCCAGCCAAACCCGACCCTCACCCGCCCTGCCTCGAAACTCAAAACCTCGCGGTAGCGGTTGCGCCGGAGCGAAACCCACAAGGCCGCGCCCAGTGCCGCCAGCTCCAAACCTGCAAACGGCAGAATTGGCCAGAAGCCCATCAGCGTGAAACCCACCGCCACCGTCAGCGCCACAAAGCTCACCGAGGCCAGCACCAGCACCGCCTGCCGCATCGAAAGCGAGGCATTGGGGCCGATGATGATCTGGGTATCCACCATGTGCGGTGCGCCTGCCAAAGACCAGCCGGAAAATACCGGCACCACAGCCGCGCGAGTTTAGTGCAGACGAGGCCGTCCGTCCAAGAGCCGAAGGCTGGTTTCAGCCGCCGAACAGGGTGGCGATAGCTGTTGCCGGGGCTTCTGCCTGCGCTTGCTGCCGCCAGAGCGGCGCACCCAGGCGCAGGCTCAGCGTTTCGATCATGCCTCCGGCCTCGCTGGATACCGGCGGAGGCAGGTTGGCGACCCAGCCCGCCAGCCGCACGCCGCGTGACCGGATGGCTTCTGCCGTCAGCAGGGCGTGATTGAGGCAACCCAGCTGGATGCGCACCACCAGCAGTACCGGCCAGCCCTGCTCGGCCACCCAGTCGCCCAGCAGCAGTGTGTTGTTCAAGGGCGTGAGCCAGCCGCCCGCCCCTTCGGCGACGATCACCGGGTAGCGCCCCGCAAGCCTGGCGTGGGCCTCAACCAGCAGGGCATCGCTGATCGGCTGTCCCGCCGCTGCCGCTGCCAGATTCGGTGCGATGGCGGGTGCGAACAGAACCGGATTGATCTCGGCCAGAGTTGCACCTGCGGCGGAGGCGGCGTGCAGAGCGAGTGCATCGGCGCTGACCGGGCCTTGCACCGAGGGCTCGGACCCTGCCGCCACCGGCTTGAAGCCGCAGGCCCTGATCCCCGCCGCCGCCAGCCCCCGAAGCAGCGCGGCGCTCACCACCGTTTTGCCGGCATCGGTATCGGTGGCGGTGACGAACAGGGTCTGGCTCATGCGGTCTGGAGCGCGCGATGCAGCGCCTCGACGAGACCATCCACCTCCGCCTCGGTGTGCGCGGCGGTGAGCGTGATGCGCAGGCGCGCCGTGCCAGGCGGCACGGTCGGCGGGCGGATGGCCGCCACCCAGTAGCCCTGCCCGAACAAGGCCTGCGAGGCCGCCAATGCCCGGGCCTCGGCACCCAGCAGCAGTGGCTGGATGGCCGTCGCCGAAGGCGCAAGCGTGATGCCCTGTTGCGCGCAGCCCTTGCGGAATCGCGCGATCAGGGCGCTGAGATGGGCGCGCCGCGCACCCCCCTCATCCCCGGCGATGAGCGCCAGCGAGGCACGAGTCGCCGCCGCCAGCGCAGGGGGGGGGGCTGTGGAAAACACAAAGGTGCGTGCGCGCTGGATCAGAAACTCGATCAGCGCCTCGCTGCCCGCCACGAAAGCACCCGCCGTGCCCAGCGCCTTGCCGAAGCCCGCCATGTAGATGTCGGCTGCGAGCGGTGCAGCACCCTGCGCGAACAAGGCCCCGCGTCCATCGCCGAGCACGCCGAAGCCGTGGGCATCGTCCACCAGCAGCGCCGCCTCGTGCGCGCTGCACAGCTGCGAAAGCTCGGCCAGCGGTGCCAGGTCGCCATCCATGCTGAAGAGGCTGTCGGTCGCCAGCAGGGTCTGTCCGCGGCGCGGCGCGGCGAGCGCCTGCGCAAACGCGGCCACATCACCATGCGGCACCCGCAGGGCATTCGCACCCGCCAGTCTCCCGCCGTCGATCAGCGAGGCATGGTTCAACTCATCTGCGATCAAGGTGTCGCCCTTGCCGAGCAGTGCGCGCAGCACCCCGAGGTTGGCGGCCCAGCCGCTCGAAAACAGCAGCGCGCGCGGTCTTTGCACGTATTCCGCCAGCGCCTCTTCGAGCAGCGCGTGCTCGCGGTTGTAGCCGGACACCAGCGCAGACGCACCACTGCCGACGCCATTCGACAACGCCTTGCTGGCAGCGGCAGCGATGCGCGCATCGCCCGCCAGCCCGAGATAGTCGTTGGAGCAGAAGTTCACGCAGGCGCGGCCCTCCACCACGATGCCTGCGCCATGCCCGCCATCGACGATGCGGCGCGTGCGATACAGATCGGCGGCACGCAGCTGTTCGAGCTGCGCAGCGAGACGCAGGTCCAGCGGGCGCACCGCCACAGGCCGCGTTCCGTCCATCAATGCAGCTGCACGCTGGCGGCAAACCGCTCGGCGAACACCGGCTGCTGCGCATAGCCATCGAGCTTTTCGCCTGCCGACTGCTCCAGCGCATCAAGCCGGGCGGTGGGCGTGGGATGGGTCTCGAACAGCAGTGCCAGCGAGGAGTCCTTGGCGTTGAGCGTTTCGAGCTTTTGCAACACCCGCGGCAGGCCGAAAGGGTCGTAGCCCGCGCGTGCGGCCAGCACCAGCGCCATGCGGTCGGCCTGGTATTCATCGCCCTTGTCGAGGCCGCGCAGCGAGATTTCCTTGAGGCCACCCACCACCTTGTCGGTGACTTCGCCCGCGCCCAGCTTGCTGTCGGCGTACTTGCCGAGCAGCTCCGCGCCCAGGCTCGCACCCTGTGCCTTCAGGATCGCACCCTGTGCCTTCAGGATCGCACCCTGTGCCTTCAGGATCGCATTGAGGTGATGCTTCTTCACCACATGCGCGATCTCGTGCGCGAGCACGCCGGCCAGTTCGGCCTCGTCGCGCAGTTGCAGCAGCAGGCCGCGCGTGACCAGCACGTAGCCGCCCGGCGTGGCGAAGGCATTGATGTTGGGCGAGTCGATCACGCCGAACTTCCAGGGCAGCGTCGAGCGCTCGCTGTGCAGTGCGATCCACAGTCCGAGTTCGTTGACGTAGGTCTGCAAGCCCTTGTCGCTGACCAGGGGTGCAGCACCAAGCAGGGTCGCCGCCCACTGCGCGCCCAGCTTCTGCTCCTGCTCCTCGCTGCGGCCGGTCAGCACCTTGGCGGCATCACCGGCCTTCTCGCTCAGCGAGCCGAGAGCCTTCTTGAAATCGAACTGCGCCTGCGCAGTATTGGCGGCCAAAATCAGCGCCGCTGCGATGAAGAGCTTGCGCTTCATTACTTGTCTCCCGATTCGAGAAAGGACACATCGGCTTCGACCGCCGGTGCGGCAGCGGCAAAGGCGCGTGCCCTCGCCTCGTCGCTGGCATAGCCCGCCATTTTCTCCAGCTCGGCGAGGTTGGGGGTGGCATTACTGATCTGCTCCTTCGAAAGCCCGCGCACGCCGGTCGCCACCGTGTTGCCGCTCGCGCCCGAGCGCGCGACGTTGATC
Organism: Pseudomonadota bacterium; assembly: GCA_040385605.1. Classification (GTDB taxonomy): domain Bacteria; phylum Pseudomonadota; class Gammaproteobacteria; order Nevskiales; family Nevskiaceae; genus Stagnimonas. The sequence goes on along the minus strand of JAZKHC010000018.1, from coordinate 9,273 downwards.
GCCGCGCTCAAGCCGCTGTCACCTTTCGCCGTGCTCGCGGCCGACGTGCGCAGCGAGAGCAGCCGCAGCCAGCCACTGCTCTCACCTGCCTGCACCCGCATCCAGACACCCTGACGCAGGACGATCTGCACCAAGGTGTTCTCCGGCAGGGTGCTGACCAGCTCGGCATCGGCAAAGGGCTCCTTCTTCAAGTCCGTTGCACGGATAACCTGCGCAGTTTCAACCGCAGGCTCGGATGTCACTGGCTCGGCGCTGGGCTTGTCCTTCTTGCTGGTCTTCTTCGCCGCCGCGACAGGCAGCGCCAGTGCGAGCAACAGCGTCGCCACTGCGATGTGATGGCTTCGTCTCATGGTGCAACTCCCGGTGAATGTGATTTCAAGCGCGGCTCCCAAAGCTCCACCGCCTGCGCGCGGCCCTTGGCGGCGTGCGCACCGTGCGGGACGAAATCATAGGCCGCGCCGCAGGCAAGGGCCGTGTCGCTGGACACGAGAATGCGCGCCTTGTCCCTGGTCAGCCCTTCGATGCGGCTGGCGAGATTCACGGTATCCCCGATGGCGGTGTAGTCGAGCTTCTGCTCGGCCCCGATGAAGCCCACCACCGCCGAGCCGCTGTGGATGCCGATGCCGACATCGAAGCTCTCGCCATCACGCTCCAGCTCACGCTTGAAGTCGAGCAGCACCCGCTCCATTTCCAGCGCGCAGGCCACGGCGTGCTTTGCATGCTCGGCATCGTCCAGCGGCGCGCCCCAGAAGGCCATGATGCAGTCGCCGATGAACTTGTCGAGCGTGCCACCGTGCTTGAACACCACCGCGACTTGCAGCGCGAAGTAGCGGTTGAGCAGCTTCACTACCTCCTGGGCCGAATGCGTTTCGGACATCGACGTGAAGCCGCGAATGTCGGAGAACAGCACGCTTACCTGCCGCGTCTGTCCGCTCAGCGATTCGATGGTGGCGCCCTGCTCGACGATGCGCGCAACGACATTGGGATTGAGGAAGCGCCCGAACAATTGCACCGCATGGCGGCGCGTGGCGCGCTCTTGCAAAAAGCCCTGCACGGCGGCGACGAGATAGAACAGCCACGCAAACACCAGCGGCGTGACGATGGCGAGCAGCCAGCCTTGCGCCAGCAGCCACCAGGCGACTGCGGCCAGCGTGGCACTGGCCAGGGCGAGTGCCGCTGCGATCACCACCACCTGCACCTGCGCCGCGAACAAAGCCCAGAGCGCGACGAGCAGGAGCAGCGCGATAGCGACCACGATTAGTGGCGAGACGCGCTGCATCGCCCTCTCGTTCTTGAGGTTGTCGATGGCGGTGGCAAGGATTTCCACTCCTGGATACAGGCTGCCGAGCGGTGTAGCGCGCAGGTCTTTCAGCCCCGGTGCGGCGGTGCCGATGATGACGATCTTGTTGGCGAACTCGTCCGGCGTGCGCTGCGGCGTCTGCCTGGCGAAGTCATCGAACGCATCGGCATAGGCGATGTGCTTGAAACCCGCACCGCCACGCCAGTCCAGCAGCAGCGTGTCGCCCTGCACCGACGCCCCGAGATCACTCGCCACCCGCGCGGGCAGCGAGGGGATGCGCCAGCCACCAATGACTTGTGCCAGCGGATAGCGGCGACCGATGCCATCGCTGTCCTCCAGAAAATTGATGACGCCAGTTCGCCACAACTCCGGAGGCACCGCAGCGGGCGGCAGCAGCAGGGCGCGTGCCTCGGGGTCGGCCTGCGGCGTGGCGATCAGGCCCAGCGGCTGTGCCACATCGGCAAGCCGCAGGCCCGCGCGCGCATCGCCTTCGAGCGTGAGCATGGGCAGGTAGACATTGGGCGTAGCCCGCAGTGCCTCGATGAAGGCCGCATCGCTTTCGGGGCGAAAGCGGTCGGCATCGCTGAAGAGCAAATCAAACACGATCGCGCGCGGCTTTTGCTTGGCGAGGCCGGTGAGCAACTCGGCATGCATCGCGCGCGGCCAGGGCCAGCTGCCCGCCAACTCCTGCATGCGCGCGAGGCTGGCTTCGTCGATGTCGATGATGACGATGTCGGCATCGGGCTCAGCCTGTTTCGCGTGCTGGCGCACTAGGGCGTCCTGCACCCTCCAATCGAGCACTTGCAGACTGTGCAGGGTACTGAGTTCGAGCGCGGCCAGCAGCGCGAACAGCAAGGCCAGCCCGCGCAACACAGCGGTTTACGCGCAGCTCTTGTGCGCTGCCGAACCTTCGGTCTGGATGCCGAGCTGCTTCAACAGCGTGCGGTCTTTTTCGTTTTGCGGATTGCTCGTCGTCAGCAATTTCTCGCCATAGAAAATCGAGTTGGCACCGGCGAAAAACGCGAGTGCCTGCGTTTCGTCGCTCATCGTCGTGCGGCCGGCGGAGAGACGAACGTAGCTCTTGGGCATCAGCACGCGCGCCACGGCAATGGTGCGCACGAACTCGATGGGCGAGAGCGCCTCAACACCCTTGAGTGGTGTGCCGCCAACCTGCACCAGATCATTGATCGGCACACTCTCTGGATGCACTTCAAGTGTCGCCAGCTGGTGCAGCAGGCCAGCGCGATCGGTCTCGGTCTCGCCCATGCCGACGATGCCGCCGCTGCACACCTTCACACCCGCTGCGCGCACGTTCTTCAGCGTGTCGAGGCGGTCTGCATACGTGCGAGTGGTGATGATCTTCTCGTAGTACTCGGGCGAGGTATCGAGGTTGTGGTTGTAGTAGTCGAGACCGGCCTCGGCCAGGCGCCCGGCCTGCGCGGGTTGCAGCATGCCGAGCGTCAGGCAGGTCTCCAGCCCCATCGCTTTCACGCCGCGCACCATCGCCTCGACGCGATCCAGATCACGGTCCTTTGGGCTACGCCAGGCGGCACCCATGCAGAAGCGGGTCGCGCCGTTGTCCTTGGCTTCTTGCGCGGCGATGAGCACCGCATCCAGTTCCATCAACGGCTCTTTCTTCAGGCCCGTCTCGAAACGCACCGACTGCGGGCAGTAGGCGCAGTCCTCCGGGCAGGCACCTGTCTTGATCGACAGCAGCGTCGAGAGCTGGACCGTGTTGGGCTGGTGATGGCGGCGGTGCAGGCTGTGAGCGCGGAACAGCAGATCGTTGAACGGCAGCGCGAACAAGGCCTCCACCTCGGCCTTGGTCCAATCGGTGCGGAGGTCTTGCTGATGTTCAAAGCTGGCGTCGGCGGCCATCGGGTCTCTCCTTTAGAGTGGCCGCAGTGTTCGCAGCCAGGGGGAGGCTGTCAACTTGCTCCGCTATCTTGAGGTTTACGGACGCCGCCTCGGCGATGCCCTGCTGCCGCCCAGCTGCACGCTCTGCGGCAGCGCCACGACCGGCGCTTTGCTGTGCACACCCTGCACGGCCGGGCTGCCCTGGAACGGGCCCGCCTGCCCCGGTTGCGCCCTGCCCACCGCGCAGTCCGTGCTCTGCCCCGCCTGCCTCAACAAGCCGCGCGCCTTCGATGCAGCGCATGCCGCCTTCGTGTTGGCAACCCCGGTGCAGGAGGGCATCCATGCGCTCAAATACCAGGCGCGATTTCAGCAGGCGCTCTTGCTCGGCACTGGGTTCGCCTCACCACTGCGCGCCCGCGCTGAGCCATTGCCAAGCCTGCTCATCCCGGTCCCGCTGCACTGGCGACGGCAGTGGTCGCGCGGCTACAACCAATCGCTCGAACTGGCGCGGGTGATCGGTGCCGAGCTGGGCATCACTATTGATGCCACCGCCGCCAAGCGCCTGCGTGCCACGCCGGACCAGATCGGCCAGACCGCCGCGCAGCGGCGCAGGAATCTGAAGGATGCATTTGCGGTGTCCGCCAGGGTCGCTGGCCAGCACCTCGCACTGCTCGACGATGTGATGACGACCGGGGCCACGCTGGAGGAGCTCGCACGCGCCTGCAAGGCCGCAGGTGCGACGCGCGTCGAGGCCTGGGCGATCGCGCGTCAACCCTTGGCAGGAAGCCACGTTACATGATGTGATTCGGTATTCATAAAACTTAAAAATCGTCTCAAAGGGGCTCAATGAAAAGGTTTTTGATCACCGGCTGCCTGCTGCTTGTCAGCGCCCACAGCAGCGCGCAAGCCAAGGCCGGTGCCCTGGACATGCTGAGCCTGCCCCGGCCGAACATCGAGGCGGCGCTGTCCGCCGATGCGGCCTGGCCGTCACCCAAGCCCTATCGTTTTGGCGTCGGCATCCCGGTGCGGCTCACGCCTGCAACGGCTGGCCTGTGGCAGACCCTGCCGAGCGGATTGCAGGTCTGGCGCTTGCGGGTCGGGGCCAGCGAGGCACGCTCGCTGAGCTTCGCCTTCAGCCGTTTCCAGTTGCCACAGGGTGCCGAGTTGAGCGTGAGCGCCCCGGATGGCAGCGACCGCCACGGGCCTTACCTGGCTGAGCACGCCACCGCAGGCCAGTTGTGGACCCCGCCGGTCGTGGGCGCTGCGGCCCTCATCGAACTGCGCCTGCCTGCTGGCGCGGGTTCAGGTCTGGGGCTGGAGCTGACGCAGGTCAACTACGGCTTCCGCAGCTTCGACGCCGCAGGCACCGAAGAGGAGCCTCAGGCCAAATTAATGTCCTGCAACGTCGATGTCGCCTGTATGCAGGGCGACGAGTGGCGCAACGAGAGCCGTGCCGTGGCGCGTCTCCTGGTCGGCGGCGTCATCGCCTGTTCGGGCACGCTGATGAACAACACCGCGCGGGATTTCAAACCCTATGTGCTCACCGCCAATCACTGCTTCAAGGCTTCAGGCTTTGAGGCGAGCAGCACCGTGGTGCTGTGGAACTACCAGAAGAGCAAGTGCCGTGGTGCGATGCCATCGGGAGGCGGGGGCATCGGGGGCGACAATTCGGGCAATACCCAGACCGGGGCCACCATGCGCTCGAACGATCTGTTCCTGACACCGGGAGTCTCAGTAGCTATGAACTCCCAGGCCGACTTCGCGCTCATCGAGCTCAGCCAGAAGCCGTCGGCGGCGTTCCGTGTTTATTACTCCGGTTGGGATCGTCGCCCCCTGGCACCCATCGGCGTCGTCGGCATCCACCACCCGGAAGCGCAGCCCAAGAACATCAGCCTGACCAATCGGCCCACCACCATCAGCGATATCGCGGGCGCTCCCGATGCGGCGCTCGGCTCTTTCAAATACTTCCTCAACTTGCAAGGCTGGGAGCAGGGCAGCACCGCCTCTGGCTCGTCGGGCTCCGGCTTGTGGAACAAGGAGCACCGGCTGGTTGGCAACCTCACCGGTGGCGTGCCGCAGGAAAGTTGCCCCCATACGGGCAGCGTCATCTACTTCCGTTTCTTCAGTGCCTGGAACTACGCCTCGAAGCTGCCGGGCCGCAACCTGCCGCAGTTTCTTGATCCGCGCAGAACCGGCGTGCAGGTGCTGGACGGCGCATATCCAAACATCAGAACACCGCGCTAGAAGCGGCGGATTAAAGCCATCAAAACCAGCCCATCGAAAACAAGACGCAGGCAGTACCCATCAACACGGCCGACCGTGCCGGAAACCAGGAGAGGACATGAAGAATGACCGCATCGGCAGCACCTTGCTCGCAGGCCTGCTGCTCGCGCTGGCAGCGCCCGGGGCCTCAAGCGCACCGCGCACGCTGATCAGCAACGGGCCCGTCACCGCCGGCTGCAACAGCATCACGGGCGGCAAGGCGAAGGTGAGCAGCGTGATCGAACCGGGTTGTGCGCGCTGCTCGGTCAAGACCGCCAATGCGGCCGCAGATGACCAAGCCAAAACCTTTGCCAGCCTCTCGGTGCTCAGTTCCAGCGTCTTCCAGGGGGTGTCGATCCGCGCCACGGCGCAGCCCGGCATCGTGTTCCCTGCTGGTGGACGGGCGGGTGTGTTCTTCAGCCTGCCCAACAACAACCCCAAGGGGGAGAACCTCGACTCCGGCGGCTCCACCGCGCTGGGCATCGGCACCTATCTGCGCGGCCAGCTGCAGGAGTCCGCCGGACTCAACACCAGCGCGCCCCTGCAAAATGTATCGAGTGGCAGCTACAACTTTCCGGGTGGCGATGCGCTGCCCAGGCACTACACCTACATCGAGACCACCAAGCCCTACGATGCGGTCGAGCTGTATGTCAGCGACACCCAGGTGCGAGTCCGCAAGCAGGGCCAAGTCGATGTCGGCTCGGCGCCCTACAAGGTCTACGAGGTCTGCAGCGACGGCTTCGTCAGCGAACATCCGGGCCGTTGAGGGCACTCCGCAGGCGGGCCGGGCGCGAGGCCAGGGCTCATCGACCGGCATCCATCGCCAAGCCGTCACATCAGGCTCGGACTTGTCTTGGACGCCAGGCGCTGCCACCATATCGGCACAAATTGACACACTGTCAAGCCGGTGAGGAGACGCCGCCATGCAGGTCATCACATCCCGCTGCGCGATGCCCTCGCGCACTGCCTGAGCCCGCCCGATGGAACCCAAGAGCGTTCAAGGTCTGGCCGTCCTCGCGCTGTTCGCGGGCTTCGGCCTGATCGAGCTGTACCGCCGCCGCTTCTTCAGCCCCCTGGCGGGCCGCGAGGACAACCGGCTGGATGTTGCTGCGGCGATTCTGCTGCCGCTCTTCATCGTGCCGCTGATCCTGCTCGTCACAGACATGCTCGGGCAGCACTTCTACCCCGAACAGCGCGGCGCACTCGCGCAGTGGCCGGTGTGGGCAATGGTGCTGACGCTGCTCGTCGCCGATGACCTGACGCAATACCTCTGGCATCGGCTCTCGCACACCTCCTGGATGTGGCCCTTCCACCGCGCGCACCACGCAGCGGCCTACATGGGCGTGCGCGTGGTCTACCGCAACAATTTTTTCTATTACTTCTTCATGCCCGGCATCTGGGCCTCGGGCGTGCTGGTGTATCTCGGCTTCGGCTGGGTCTATGTCGGCTACAGCATCGTCAAGATGGCCGTGATCATCGGTGCGCATTCGGAGGCGCGCTGGGACGAGAGGCTGTATCGCATCCCGGCACTGCGTCCGCTGATGTGGGTGCTAGAGCGAACCATCTCCACGCCAGCCACACACTTTGCCCACCACGCGCTTACCAACAAGGATGGCATCGGCCACTACACTGGCAACTTCGGCAATCTCTTGTTCTTCTGGGACGTGCTGTTCGGCACCGCCAAGATCACCCGCCAATACCCGGCCGATTTCGGCCTGGCGGATGACCGCCGCCACGGTGCCGAGCCTTGGCATGTGCAGGTGTTCTATCCGCTGTTCCGTTCGCGCCGCGCCGAGTCGGTGCTGAGCGGCAGCCCTGTGCCGCCGCCCGAGGAATAGCCGACATGACCTTGAGGATTTGCCCACGTCTTGCCGTGACGATGCTGCTCGCGGCAGGCAGCGTGCTCGGCACCGCATCGGCGCAGACCATGCCCGAGGCCGCGCCGAAGAAGCCCAACTTCGTGCTGCTGCTGATCGACGACGGCGGCTTCACGGATCTCGGCGTCTACGGCGGTGAGGCGCGCACGCCCAACATAGACGCGCTTGCGCAGCAGGGCGCGATGTTCACCAGCTACCACAGCTCGCCGCTGTGCTCGCCCTCGCGCGCCATGTTGCTCACCGGCATGGACAATCACCGCACCGGCGTGGGCACCATCCCCGAAACCCTGCCGGCCGATCAGCAGGGCAAGCGCGGCTACAGCATGCGGCTGGAACCCGGCGTGCAGACCGTCGCCACCCGTCTGAAGCAGCAGGGCTATCGCAGCTACATGACCGGCAAGTGGCACCTGGGGCATGGTGCGGGCGACCTGCCGGATGCGCACGGCTTCGACCACTCCTTTGTGCTCGATGCCTCGGGGGCCGACAACTACGAGCAGAAGCCCTACATGCCGTACTACACCAGCGCCGACTGGTTCGAGGATGGCCAGCCCGCGACGCTGCCCGACAACTTTTATTCGTCGGCTTTTGTCATCGACAAGATGGTGGACTACCTCGAACGCGACAAGGCGCGCGCCGAACCGTTCTTCGCCTACATCGGCTTCCAGGCCGTGCACATCCCGGTGCAGGCACCCAAGGAGTTCACGGCGCATTACCAGGGCGTGTACGACCAGGGTTGGGAGGTGCTGCGGCAGAAGCGTTGGCAGCAGGCCAAGGCGCGCGGCTTGATCCCAGCCGATGCCCCGCTCGCCCCCGCCCACGAGAAGCTGCGCGCCTGGGACTCACTGAGCCCCGACGAGCGGGCGATCTACGCCAAGAGCATGGCCGTGCATGCGGGCATGCTGGAGGCAATGGACCTGCACATCGGTCGCCTCATCACTTATCTCAAAGAGCGCGGTGAGTACGAGAACACGGTCTTTCTGCTGACTTCCGATAACGGCCCGGAGCCGAGCAACCCGATCGCCCAGACCGGCTTCAGCACCTGGATGTCGCGCCATGGCTACACCCATCAGCTCGACAATCTCGGTGAAAAGGGCAGCCTCGTGTTCATCGGCCCGGAGTGGGCCAATGCCACCGCCTCGCCCGGCAATCTGTTCAAGTTCCACAGCTCGGAAGGCGGCATCCGCGTGCCGCTGATTGCTGCCGGGCCCGGCATCGTCGCCGGGCAGCGCATTGCCAGCACCAGCTTCGTCACCGACGTCACGCCCACCGTGTTCGACTTTGCAGGGCTCGACCCCGCGCGCTGGAGCGGCACGGTGCCGGTCGCCGGCAAGAGTCTCAAGGGCGTGTTGAGTGGCGCGGCTGCAAGCACACATGGGCCGGATGAGGCCATCGGCATCGAGGTGGGCGGCAACGCCGCGCTGTTCAAGGGCGACTACAAGCTCAGCAAGGTCAGCCTGCCCTGGGGCGATGCAAAGTGGCGGCTCTACAACCTGGCTGCCGACCCGGGCGAGACCAAGGATTTGCGCAGCGAGTCACCCGAGCGGTTCAGCGCCATGCTTGCCGACTACGAGCAATACGCGACTGACGTCGGCGTGCTGGAACTGCCGGATGACTTCGATCCGTTCAAGCAGGTGAAGATCAACGCCACCAAGAAGCAGCTGCACCTGTACCGCTTCCACCTCATCGGTGGGGCGCTGGTGCTGGCGATTGCTGCGGTGCTGCTCTGGTATCGCCGAAAGGCTAGGTAGTGTTTAGACGTTTTACGTTTCAGCGACGGAGGTCATTTTTGGGCAGTGCAAGGAACGGGACGCAGCGAATGGTTGTTCCATTCGCAAGTCTTGTGACGCTGCAATGCCCAAAAATGGCCCCGCCCCGAAGGGGTGCGGCCCAAATCGCGTGAGGCTTCGTTGCGAAAGTCTCGCTTAGACCGTTTCTCTAAAGTTCTGTTTTGATGGAGCAGGTTTTCTGGATGGCATT
>JAZKHC010000017.1:0-224311 GCA_040385605.1 Pseudomonadota bacterium | reverse complement strand
AAGCCGGTCGCCGGTGTTTGTAAGCCGCGATGCTAACAAACCACCCGGCCCCCGACCTTTTCAAAAGTGCTTGTTTCAGTGCGAAGCGACCCTCTGTATCCAGTCTGCCACGCGCCCAGCAACAAGCGTTGTGTCCCACCCCCAGCGTCGCCCAAAGAGCGGACGCGATGATGAAAACCTTCCTCCCGATCAGCTTCGATGTGCTCTGGCAACTTTGCCGGAGCTTCGCGTCGCTGCTGTGCCTGCTGCCTTCCCAGACATCTCAACGTCTGGTGGCCGTGCCCGTGTTGGCCTACGCCAACGTACGGGCGCGCAGCAGAACCGAGTCCAGAGTGTTCTTCATTGCAGCTGCCTCGCCGCGGTCGCACGCACCACCCGAAAGAACAAACCATGAAACGTATTCTCATCAATGCCACCCAGCCGGAAGAGCTGCGAGTCGCCATCGTCGATGGCCAGAAGTTAGTTGACTTAGACATCGAGCACGCTGCCCGCGAGCAGCGCAAATCGAACGTCTACAAAGGCAAAATCACCCGTGTTGAACCCTCGCTCGAAGCCTGCTTCGTCGAGTACGGCGCCGAGCGCCACGGCTTTCTGCCGCTGAAGGAAATCCACAAGAGCTATTACAAGCCCGGTGCCCCCAATAGCTCGCCGAACATGAAGGAACTCGTCGCCGAAGGCACCGAGATCATCGTGCAGGTGGAGAAGGAAGAGCGCGGCAACAAGGGCGCAGCACTCACCACCTATGTGAGCCTCGCCGGCCGTTACCTGGTGCTGATGCCCAACAACCCCAAGGCCGGTGGCATCAGCCGCCGTGCCGAGGGCGAGGCCCGCGAGGAAACCCGCGAAGCACTCGACGCGCTGGTGCTGCCGCAGGGCATGGGCGTGATCGTGCGCAGCAACGGCGTCGGCCGCACCGCCGAGGAATTGCAGTGGGACTGCAACTACCTCGCCGAGATCTGGAAGGCGATCAGCGAGGCGGTGTCGAAAAAGCCCGCGCCTTTCCTGGTCTACCAGGAAAACAACATCGTGCTGAGGGCACTGCGCGACTACCTGCGCCCCGATATCGGCGAAGTCTGGGTCGATGACCCGGACACCTACACGCAGGCGCGCCAGCAGATGGAGGCGACCATGCCGGCCGACCTCGTCAAGCTCAAGCTCTACAAGGACGAGGTGCCGCTGTTCTCGCGCTACCAGGTCGAGAGCCAGATCGAGGCCGCCCACGAGTCCACCATCAAGCTGCCATCGGGTGGCTCGATCGTGATCGACCACACCGAGGCACTCACCTCGATCGACATCAACTCCGCCAAGAGCACCGGCGGTGGCGGCATCGAAGAAACCGCATTCCGCACCAACCTCGAAGCCGCCGAAGAAGTCGCGCGCCAGCTGCGCCTGCGCGATCTGGGTGGTCTGGTGGTCATCGACTTCATCGACATGGAGTCGAACAAGAACCAGCGCGAAGTCGAGAAGCGCCTTGAAAAGCATGTGGAGATGGATCGCGCCCGCATCCAGCTCGGCAAGATCTCGCGCTTCGGCCTGCTCGAACTCTCGCGCCAGCGCCTCAGGCCGACGCTGGTCGAGCACACCCAGATCACCTGCCCGCGCTGCTCGGGCCTCGGTCACATCCGCTCGGTTGAATCGCTGTCGCTGTCGATCCTGCGCCTGATCGAGGAAGAGGCGATGAAAGACCGCACTGCCCGCGTTGTCGCGCAAGTGCCGGTCGATACCGGCACCTTCCTGCTCAACGAGAAGCGCAACAAGCTCAACGAGATCGAGAAGACCTACAAGGTCGCGGTCACGCTGGTGCCCAACGAAACGCTCGACTCGCCGCACTTCCACATCGCCCGCATCCGCGGCGACCATGTCGGCGAGGGCAACAACAGCGCCGCCAGCCACAAGATCGCGGTGGACTACAAGGCCGATGAACGCCTGAGCATGCCCATTGTCACCGTCGCCGCCGGCAAGCTGGTCAACGAGGCTGCGGTGCAGGGCATCCTGCCCGCCACGCCGCCGCCGGTGGTGGTGCAGGTGCCGGTTGCCGTGCCCGTAGCGGCTGCCGTGATGCAGCCGGTCGCCACCATCAACGATAGCTTCTGGGCGCGCCTCGCCTATGTCTTCGGCTTTGGCCCCAAGCCAATCATTGCTGCCAAGGTCGATCACAAGCGTGACGAGCGCGGTGGCCGCGATGCCAAGCGCGACGGCAAGCACGCCGACCCGCGCCGCGATGGCAAGCGCGACGAGCGCCCGGGACGCAACGATCAGCAGCGCCGTGACGGCCGTCCGCCACAGGGTGGTCAGCCGCAGCAGAACCCGCAGCGCCGGGATGGCAAGCCGCAAAACAACGAGCCGCGCCGCGATGGTCGTCCGCCGCAGGCCGCCCAGCCGCTCGCCGCCGGTGCCGCACCGCAGCCGCCACGCCCTGAGCGTGCCCCGCGCCCCGAACGTGGCGAAGGCCGCGCCGAGGGTGGTCGTCCGCCGCGCAACGAGGCGGATGGCGCAGGCCGTCCGCCGCGCCCCGAGCGCACCCCGCGTCCCGAGCAGGCCGCAGGCCAGTTACCTCAGGACGGCGGTCGTCCCGCACGCGACAGCGGTGGCCGCCCGCCCCGCGCGCAGTCGGAGACCGCCACGGCCACGACGGAAGCCAGCACCGCAGGCAGCGTCATCGCCCTGTTGCCGCTGGCCGATGCACCAGCCACCACCTTCATGCCCGGCCTGCTGAGCGGCACGCCGATGGCGGAGCCGTTCGCCGCCGAAGCCGCCGAAGGTAGCGAGCCGCTGGCTGATGCCACCGCCGCTGAAGACGATGCCGAAGGCCGCGACACCGTCGCCGGTGGCCGCAGCCTGCGTGGCCGCCGCAACCGCCGCCGCCGTGGCGGCCGTGGCCGCGATGGCCAGCCGCAGCTCAATGCCGATGGCAGCGAGTCCAGCGCCGAAGTCAGCGACACCGATGAGGCTGGCGAAGGCATGGAGCAGCAGACCATCGCCACAGCAGAGTCGAGTGATGCTCTCGCCAGCAGCGAGACACCTGCTGCCGCCCCCTTCGTCGCACCGGTTGCAGCACCAGCGCCTGCACCGCGCGCCGCCAAAATCGAAGCGCCGGCCTTTCAGCCCAGCGCCGAGATCATGCAGGCCGCGATGGATACGCCCTCGGGCCGTCCCCGCGCCCTGCCCGCTGCCCCCAGCGAGACCGCGGTGCCTGCGCCGGTCCCAGTGCCGGTGATCGTCGCCCGCGCCGAGGAAGTGAGTGGCGAGCGCATGCCGCGCCTGGTCGTCAGCGGTGATGGCGACCTCGATGCCGACGCGCCGCAGTTGGTGAGCGAGAGCACCCCACTGACCGCCGTCGCGCCGAAGAACTTCGCGCCGCGCCTGATCGCCTCCGGTGATGGCGCACCCACCTCGCTGCCCGTGATGTCTGCCTCGCCGCAGACGGCACCGGCTGCACCGGCCGGCAACTTCATGCCGCGCCTCATCGTCTCCGGCCGCGAGGATTCGCGCGCACGCCGCGAGCGTCCGGCGGCGGCGGCCCCCCTGGCAGTCGATGCCCCGGCCGCTGAAACCGGCACGGCAGCAGAGGCCGTACAGGCCGGTGAGCTGGCAATGGAAGCAGCCGCCAGCGCCACCGCAGTGCCCGCCATCGACACCGAAGGCGGCGACAAAACGACCTGAAGTCGCAGCGATTCAAAAAAGCCCGCCACCCGGCGGGCTTTTTTGTGTGTCGAGATTTTGTCAACCGACGGGGCCGGGCCCCGTTAGCAATGGCAGACAGACACCACCGGTGGAGTGCCTTCATGTTCCGTCCCCTTGGCTTCTCAACGACTACGGGCGCGCTCGCCGCAGCCCTTGCCCTCACCACGCTCACTGCCCTGCATGGCCGCAGCGACACGATCTACGCGGGCAGCTGTCCAGCCGGCTACGAGGTGCGCGACACCGCCGCCTGGACGCAGAAGCTCAATCCCCTGGCCCCGGAGGCCGCGCACGCGAGCCTGCTGAAGCAGTACGGTCCGCGCCTCTGCGTCAGCACCAATGCCCCGGAGAGCTTGCAGGATTATCTGACTTCAAAAGACGCCGCCGGCCTGCCGCGCACCGCGCCTTTCGACGTGATGCCGCCGGGCGCGCTCTCGAAAGCCCATGCGCAGAAGGACGCGATGGTGAAGGCGAAACTTTCTGCCAAGGTCGCGGGGGCCGCCGGCACCTGGGCCGAGTACGGCACGGGGCCGCTGATCGCCAATGACCCCGCCTTCGGCCACACCTACGGCTACGGCTGGTCGGAACTCAATGGCCGCGTCGACAGCCTCGACTACGACCCGGTCGCCAAGCGCCTCTTCGCCAACACCGGCACCGGCGGCGTGTGGATCTCGGAGGACAACGGCGACAGCTGGAAGTCCATTGGCGACCAGCTCCCGAGCCAGATCATCGGCGCGGTGGCCTGGACGCCTGCGGGCGGCGGTACCGTGGTGGCAGGCGGCGGCGAGCCCGTGTTTGGCGGCAACATCTATGCGGGCCTGGGTGCGTTCTGGAGCAATGACCTTGGCCAGAGCTGGAACACCGCCACCGGAGTGCCCGAGGGCCTGCTGAGCTTCCAGATCGCGGTGGACAAATCCAAGCCGGAGATCATCTATCTCGCATCGAGCCTCGGCCTGTTCCGCTCCACCGACGCGGGCCGCAGCTACGTGAACGTGAACCTGCCCACCTCGACGGAATGCACGGGCGTCACCGCGCTCGGCCCCTGCCGCTTCGCCAACACGGTGTCGGACGTGGTGGTGAAAGCCCCCGGCGGCACCACCAACGAGGCCGGTGGCCAGGTGCTCGCCGTGATCGGCTTCCCCCGCTCCACGCGCCTCTGGCCGGATGGCAAGCCCTACGTTCCGCAGGCCGGCCTGTATCGCTCCGACACCGGCGAGCCCGGCAGCTTCGAGTATCTGGATGTCGGCGGCAACGGCGTGAGCCCGGTCGGTTTCGCACCGCGCGAGCGCGTCGGCCGTGTCGAGTTCGGTGCCGCGATCGGCGAGGCGCAAAACCACAACTACGTCTACGCCGTCGTGCAGGACGCCATCGTCATCGCCGGCGGCGCGCCCTACATCGACATCGAGGAGGAGCGCGGCAATAACACACTGACCACACCACTGGTCAGCAACTTCAATGGCCTCTACGTCTCGCCAGACTTCGGCAGCACTTGGACACGCATGGCCGATTTCAACGAGATCGCCAATAACCCCAACACCAACTCGACCTTCATCCCCCTGCGGGCGCTGATCGCGCCGGGCGTGCAGAGCTGGTACGACATGTGGGTCTCGCCCGATCCCAGCCGCGCACTCAATGGCATCCCGACGCGGCTGCTGTGGGGGCTGGAAGAAGTCTGGGCCAACCGGCTCACGGATGTGCCGCTCAACGGCGCGCTGCAAGCCGGGCCGGATGACTTCCACGTCGTCGGCCGCTACGGCAACTCCATCACCTGCTTCCTGTCAGTGAACGTCGAGGACGCCCCAACCTGCGAGTACCGCGACACGCCCATCGGCGGCACCACGCCGCATGCAGACACGCACGAGGGTCTCTGGGTGCCGCAGGAGGACGGCAGCCAGTGCTTCTTCGTCGGCCACGATGGCGGCATCAACCGCCAGTGCGAGAACGACACCCTGCTGGGCGAAATCGAGCAGGGCGGCTGGGGCGATGGCCACAACCGCGGCTTCAACACCCTGCTGCCCTACCACCTGGCAGCGGCGAAGGACGGCACCGTCTGGTGGGGCCTGCAAGACAACGGCAGCGGCAAGACCGAGCCCACGGGCCGCCGCATCATGACCTACGGTGGTGATGGCTTCTTCGTCGCGGTGGACCCGGACAACAGCGACATCGCCTACTCCGAGACCACCAATGGCTCGATGCGCGTCACCGTCAACGGTGGGCGCACCTGGAAGAACTTCACCACGGGCCTGACCACCGCGCCGTTCTCCACGCCGTTTGCGATGGACGCGACCGACCCCAAGCACCTGATCATCGCCGGCCGCAATGTGCGCGAGACGGTGGATGGCCCGGACACCTGCGGCTTCGCCACCGACCCCGACAACGCCTGCACCTTCGTCACGGTATTCGATCTCGGCACCTCGCCCAACGACGCCGCCACCAACCGCGCGCCGACCGCGATGGATTTGCAGGCCGAGGCCGCCTACGTCGGCTTCTGCGGGCGTTGCTCGCTGGGCACCCGGCCGGACCTCGGCTTCGCCAACGGCATTGCCACCAATGTCGGCGGCGAGCTGCCACCGCAGAAGGCAAGCCCCGACGGCTGGCACACCGCCACCGCCGCCGGTCTGCCGCCAAGGCTCATCACCGGCGTCGAGATCGATCCGGCAGACCCCAAGACCGTCTACGTGACCGTGGGTGGCTACTACTCCAACGCGCAGTGGTTCCCGCCCGGCAGCCATCAGGACATCACGCCCGATGCCGGCACCGGCCATGTGTTCAAGTCCACCGACGCAGGCGAGAACTTCGTCAACATCAGCGGCAACCTGCCCAATGTGCACACCACGGCAGTGACGCTGCGCGGCACGCAGCTGCTGGTCGGCACCGACATCGGGGCCTTCATCTCCAGCGATCTCACCGGCAAGGAGTGGGCCCCGCTCGGCCTGGGGCTACCCAACACCATCGTCAATGCCATGCAGGTGGACCCGGCCGATGCTGACTTCCTTTACGCCTCCACCTTCGGGCGCGGCATCTACCGTTACAAGTTCGCCAACGGTGCGGCCGTGCCGCCTACGACCCCGCCCGTGGTGCCGCCGGTGATCACACCCGCACCGCCTGCCGCCACACCTGTGGGCAACAGCGAAGGCCGCTTCGGCGGCGCGCCCAGCCTGGCCCTCTTGCTGATGCTGCTGATGGCCCTTGGCGCAAGAACGTTGAGGTCGCGCCAGCCGAAACACTGAGCGGCGTAGCGAGCCGGACGCCGGGGCCTGAGTGACATCAGGCTCCGGCTTTTTTTGGTCTGCTCAGCGTGCGGCGAAGTGCTGCGCGAGGGCGTCGAGATCCTGCTGGGTATCGACCCCGCGCGGCGGCGGGGTTTCAGTGAAGCCGAGCTTGATCCGGAAGCCATGCGCCAGCGCGCGCAGCTGTTCCAGCGCCTCACAGGTTTCGAGCGCGGCGGGCGGCAGGGCGCTGAACTCGGCGAGCGCGGCCGCACGGTAGGCATAGAGGCCGATGTGCCGGTGCGCTAAGCCCTGCGGCAGCTTTGGGGCGGCGGCCGTCGAGCCATCGCGCTGCCAGGGGATGGGCGCACGCGAGAAATAGAGGGCGTAGCCGCGGCGGTCGCTGACCACTTTCACCACGTTCGGATTGGCGAAATCGGCATCGTCGTGGATGGCATGCGCGAGCGTGGCGAGATGCGCTTCGGCATCGTCCGCCAGTAGTGCCGCCACCTGTGCGATCAAGGCGGGCGGCATCAGCGGCTCGTCGCCCTGCACATTGACGATGAGCGTGTCCGCCGCCCAGCCGCGCTGGCGCGCGACCTCGTTGGCGCGGTCGGTGCCGGACTGGTGTGCGGCATCGGTCATCGCCACCTCGGCACCAAAGCCCCGGCAGACCGCGGCCACTTCCTCGGCATCGGTGGCGATGGTCACGCTGACGGCACCCGCCGCCATCGCGGCCTGCCAGGCCCACTGCACCACCGGCTGGCCGCCGAGATCGAGCAGCACCTTGCGCGGCAGGCGCGTGGAGCCGAGCCGGGCCGGGATGACGACGTGGAAGCTCACAGCGTCGCCGCTTCCTCATCGGTGAGCGGACGCGCCTCGTCTTCGAGCATCACCGGCACGCCGTCGCGGATCGGATAGGCCAGCCGCGAGGCGCGGCACCAGAGCTCCTGCACCGCAGGCTTGTAGACCAGCGCGGTCTGGGTGACCGGGCAGACGAGGATGTCGAGCAGGCGTTTGTCCATTCTTTTGAGAAGCGGGTACGGGTGTCGGGTTACAGGGGATGGGCTTACTCGCGGCGCAGGATGCGATCGACGATGTGGTTGGCCCACCACTGCGAGTGGAAACTTTGCTCCACCGCGTCGCGGTTGTAATGGTGTTCGATCCACTCGCGGAACGGCGTGCCGTGTGCGGCATGGTGCTGCCGGTAGGTCTCGAAGAAATGGTCGAGTACCCCGGTCTTGGCCTGCTTGACGTGGCCATGGCGCCAGAACTCCATCTGCTTGATCGCCGCTTCGTACGGCGCGTTCTCCTTCAGCAGCAGATACAGGGTGCTGGTGAGGCCGGCGCGGTCGGCACCCGATTTGCAGTGGGCGAGGATGGGCTTGGGCAGGGTGTCGAACAGCGCATCGAGGCCAAGGATGGCCTCGCGGTGGGGCGCCTCGCGGGAGCCTATCGGCAGATGTACGATGGGCAGGCCGATGGCCTTGCAGGCCTCCCACTCCAGCACATTGCTGCCCAGATGGGTCTCGATGCCGCGCAGGCTGATGATGCTGGCGATGCCAGCTTTCTTCGCCGCCCGCACCTGGTAGGGCATGGGGTGCGCGGAGCGATACAGATCGCGGCCCACCTGCGAACGCAGGTTGTAGAAGAAGCGGAAGAAAGAGTGGTCGATGAAGATCGAGTTGAGCCACACCATGAAGCGCCGCCAGGCCGACATCGGTGCGATATCGGGCGGCAATTGCGGCTGGCGCGGCGTGATCTGGGAGGCGGTCATGGGGTGCTGCGGCGCAGCGCAAGGAGTGTGCGCAGGCATTCTTGCACACGCTCATGCGCGTCTCGTGAAAACACGGCTGTCACCGGTACTGACCAAAGATTCGAGTCGACAGGCCGCTTCAGCAGGCGGCATTTCACCGCATCCTTCTCGGTCATCAGCACCGGGGCTTCGCCGGTAAAGGCAAGGTCTGCGGCAGTGAAGGCGTGGTGGTCGGCAAAGGCATGCGGGCGCACTACCATGCCCTGCGCGGTGAGCAGATCGAAGAACCGTTGCGGATTGCCGATGCCCGCCACGGCCTGCACCTGCTGGCCTGTGAAATGCGCCAGTGCGCGACGCTCGCCGGTATACACCTGCACAGCCTGATCGGCGACGAGATCGAAGCGCAGCGCGCGTTCACCGTACGGCAACGCATTGGCCCCATTCACCAGCAGCAGCGCGCACTGCGCCGCGCGGGCGGTTGCCTCGCGCAGGGGCCCGGCAGGCAGGCGATGGCCATTGCCGTGGCCGCGCGCACCATCGACGACACAGAACTCCAGATCGCGTGCCAGCACGTAGTGCTGCAAGCCGTCGTCGCAGAGCAGCACATCCACATCGGGATGCGCTGTCAGCAAGGCAAGCCCGGCCTCGGCGCGAGAAGGTGCCACGCACAAGGGCACGCCGCTGCGCTGGGCCATCAGCACCGGCTCGTCACCGGCAGCCTGCGGCGCGGTGGTGAGCGTGACCAGCAAAGGGAACGGCCCCTCGCCGCCATAGCCGCGCGACAGCACGCCGGGCTTGGCACCCAGCGCACGCAGCATCTCGATCAGCGCCAGCGTCACCGGCGTCTTGCCGGTGCCGCCGATGGCGATGTTGCCGATCACGATCACCGGCACCGGCAAGCGCACGGCACTGGCCTTGCGCCGCGCGGCCAGCGCATCGGCAATGCCTGCATACAGCGGTTCGAGCAGTCGCAAGGGCCACGGTGGCGGGCTGCTGCGCCACCAGATTTTCTCCAGCGCCGCCTTCATCGGCAGCTCACGCGAGTGGTGTTTCAGCGGTGGTCGCGGGCACGTCGTCGGACTCGCGGAACTGCAAGCGGTGCAAGGCCGCATAGGCTCCGTTGCGCGCCAGAAGCTCGGCATGAGTGCCCTGCTCGGCGACCCGGCCGTCGTGCATCACCACGATGAGATCAGCGTTCTGGATGGTCGAGAGACGGTGCGCGATCACCAAGGTGGTGCGGCCGAGCTTGAGGGCTTCGAGCGCGGTCTGGATCAGCCGCTCGCTCTCGCTGTCGAGTGCCGATGTCGCCTCGTCGAGGATCAGGATGGGCGCGTTCTTGAGCAGCGCGCGGGCGATGGTGATGCGCTGGCGCTGGCCGCCCGAGAGCATCACGCCGGCCTGGCCGATGGGCGTGTCGAGGCCTTGCGGCAACTTCTCGATGAACTCCCAGGCATTGGCACCGCGTGCGGCGGCTTCGATCTGCTCGCGCGTCACGCCCACCTGCCCGTAACTGATGTTCTCGCCCACCGTGGCGTTGAACAGCACGATGTTCTGGTCCACCAGTGCCAGTTGCTGGCGCAGGTTTTTCAGGGGGTAGTCGCGCAGGTCGTGGCCATCCAGCAGCAAGTGGCCGGCGCTGGGGTCGTAGAAGCGCGGGATGAGCGAGAGCAGGGTCGATTTGCCCGAGCCGGACTTACCGACGAAGGCCACGGTCTTGCCGGCTGGGATGTCGAGCGTCACACCCGCCAGCGCCGGGCTGGCCTCGTCGCTGTAGCGGAACTGCACGTTGTCGAAGCGCAATGCGCCCTCAGCACGCTCCACCGCGTGCGTGCCGGTGTCGCGTTCGCGCGGCTGGTCGAGAAAATGAAAGATGTCCGCACCCGCCACCAGGCCGCGTTGCAGACGCTCGGAGATATTGCTGATGTTGCTGATTGGCCCGCGCAGCGAGAGCATGGCCACCACGAAACTGGTGAAGGTGCCGGCCGACATGTCCTTCAGGGTCTCGGGCCGGGTCGCCATGAACACCAGCGAGCTGATGCCGATGGCGGCGATGAACTCCAGCACCGAATAGCTCAGCGCCGTGTTGCCCGCCAGCTTTACCGAGAACTTGCGGAACTGTTCGTTGATGCCGTCGAAATGCTTCAGCGCAAAGCCTTCGCCACCGTAGATCTTGACGATGCGCCGACCGGTGATGGCCTCGTCTGCTGCGTGCCCGATACCACCCACCGAGCTTTGCAGCGACTGCTGCAAACGGCGAAAACGCTTGTTGACCCAGGCCACCGAAACCGCGAGCAGTGGTGCCATCACCAGCACGTAGAGGGTGAGTTTCCAGCTGGTGTAGAACAACAGGCCGAGCAGACCCACGGCGGTGAGGCCGTCCTTGACGATGGCCGTGGTGACCCCCATCGCGGCATCCGAGAGCGCATTGGCCTGGAAGGTCAGGCGCGTCTGCATGTCGGCATTGGTCGAGCGGTCGTGGTGCGTCACCGGCACGTGCACGATGTGGTCGAACACCTCGCGGCGCAGGCGCGTCACCACCCGCTGCCCGACCACCGCCATGCCAACAGTCGAGAGATAGCCCGCCACCCCGCGCACCAGAAACAGGCCGAGGATCGCCAGCGGCAGCCAGCGGATCACCTGCGGGTCCTGCTCGACGAAGGTGCCATCGACCAGCGGCTTCATCAGGCGCGCAACGGTGACATCGGTGCCCGCGAACAGCACCATGCCCAGCACCGCCAGCAGGAACACCCGCCAGTGCGGAACGGCATATGCCAGCAGGCGCTTGTAGACCTTGCCGGCGCGGTATTCGGGAGTGGAGAGCAGGTCCATCTTCGGGGTCTGTAAAAGCAGGTGCCGCATGGTAGCAAGGGCGCTCCGCTACGATTGAGCACACCCATTCCAGAGACGTGCAGCCATGACCGCCAGCAAGACACTGTTCGAGAAAATCATCGCCCGCGAAATCCCCGCCACCATCGTCTACGAGGACGATCTCTGCATCGCCTTCAAGGACATCAATCCCTGCGCCCCGCTGCACACCCTGCTGGTACCGAAGAAGCCGCTGGTGCAGCTCAGCCATGCGGCAGACGAGGATCAGACCCTGCTCGGCCATCTGATGCTGATCGCCACCAAGGTGGCAGCACTCGAAGGCCTGGGCGATGCCTATCGTCTGGTCGTCAACAACGGTGCCAAAGCGGGGATGAGCGTGGCGCATCTGCACCTTCACATCATCGGCGGCCGCCCGCTGAAGTGGCCGCCGGCCTGAGCCGCGTGGCGCTGCGCAAGATCATCCACATCGACATGGATGCGTTCTACGCCTCCGTCGAGCAGCGCGACGATCCGAAGCTGCGTGGCAAGCCGGTGGTGGTGGCGTGGAAGGGCGCGCGCTCGGTGGTGTGCGCGGCCAGCTACGAAGCCCGCAAGTTCGGAGTGCGCTCGGCCATGCCGGCGCTGCGCGCGGAGCGACTCTGCCCCGAGGCGGTGTTCGTGCCGCCGGATTTCACCCGCTACCGCGCCGCCTCGCGCGGCGCACGCGAAATCTTCCAGCGCCACACCGATCTCATCGAGCCACTGTCGCTGGACGAGGCCTATCTGGATGTCAGCGTCAACAAGCAGGGCCTGGCCTCGGCGACCGAGATTGCCAGCCGCATACGCCAGGCGATCAGCGATGAACTGCATCTCACCGCCTCGGCGGGCATAGCACCCAATAAGTTCATTGCCAAGATCGCCTCGGACTGGAACAAGCCCAACGGCCAGTTCGTGGTGCGGCCCGAACAGGTCAAAAGCTTTCTTACACCGCTGCCGGTGGGCCGCATCCCCGGTGTTGGCAAGGTGATGGAAGGCAAGCTCAAGACGCTCGGCATCGAGACCGTCGGCAGCCTGCGCGACTGGGACTGCGCGGTGCTCGAACAGCACTTCGGAAAGTATGGGCGGCGGCTGTACGAACTCGCGCGCGGAATCGACGACCATCCCGTGCAGAGCGACCGCCCGACGCAGTCGATTTCCGCCGAAGACACTTTTGCGCAGGATGTGCCGCTGTCGGAAACCGAGGCCACACTGCGGCGCCTCGCCGAGAAAGTCTGGGCCGCCGCAGAGAAGGAAAAACGCATCGGCCACACCGTGGTGCTGAAGCTCAAGACCGCGCAGTTCAAGCTGCTCACCCGCAGCCTCACGCCGCCGACGCCGCCGGACTCCTGCGCGGTGCTCACCGACATCGCACTCGCGCTGCGCAGCCGCGTGGCGGATGAGACGGCGCTCTACCGGCTGGTGGGCGTGGGCCTCGCCAATTTCCGCGAGCCCGCCGCCGCACCAGCGCAGCCGCTGCTGATCTAGCCTCTATTTGCCGATGTGTTTTTCGAGAAACACCGCGAGCTTTTCATACAGCTCGACGCGGTTGTCCTCGTTGGCAAAGCCGTGGCCCTCGCGGGCCTTCACCAGCCACTCGTAGGGAATCTTCTGCGCGTCGAGCGCCTTGCGCAGGGCCTTGGCCTGCGACAGCGGCGTGACGATGTCGTCCTCACCGTGGACGATCATCACCGCCGCCTTGAGCTTGCCGATCCCTGCCAGCGGCGACTGCCTGGCGCGGGCTTCCGGTGTCTTGCCGATCGAGTCCTGCCAGAACAGGCGACCGTCGTTTTTCTGGGTGTTGATGGACTCCGCGTAGAGCAGTTCGAGATCGTAGGCGCCGGCATAGCCGATGGCGCAGCGGTACAGCGCCGGCTCGCGCACTGCGCTCATCAGCGCCGCATAGCCGCCATAACTGGCGCCGAAGATGCAGAGCCGCTGGCCGTCGGCAAGGCCCTGTGCCACCGCCCAGCGGGCGCCGTCGGTGATGTCGTCGATGATCTTGCCGCCCCATTCGCCGAAGCCCTTCTTCTCGAAGGCATCGCCGTGGCCGCCCGAGCCGCGGTAGTTCATTTGCAGCACGGCATAACCGCGCGAGGCGAGAAACTGCGCATCGGCATCCCAGCCCCACTGGTCACTCACCCCGATCGGCCCGCCGTGCGGCAGCACCACCATCGGCAGCTTCTTGTCGGGCTTGCCCTGCGGCAGGGTGAGATAGCCGTCGATCATCAGCCCATCGCGGGCGGGGTAGCGGATTCGCCGCACGCTGGCCATGCGCTCGGGGTCGAGCCAGGTCTGTGTGGCGTCGAAGAAACTGGCGTCCTGCTTCACCGCATCAAATAGATAGTACTCGCCGGAATTACGGTCGCTGAAGACGTGGTAGATCAGCTTGTCGTGGCGACGCGAGCTGCCCGCCGGCACCACCAGCTGGCCGGTGAACTGGGCTTGCAGGGCAGCGATGGTCTGTGCATCGGCAGACTTGCCGTCGATCAGCACCACGCCGGTCTGGTCGTCGCCGTAGTAGCCATAGGGACGGTCGTCGGCACCGAAGTAGGTGGTGCCGAGAAAGGGCGCTGACTTGCAGATCACCTCGCGCGGCACCGTGCTGGCGGTGGCCGTGGTGGGCAGCGTCCACTCCAGCAGACACTCGCGGCCACCCTCGTACTCGGCGTCGAAGTAGGCGCGCAGGCCATCGGCCGAGAGCTTGAGCGGGGTGAGCACCGCAGCCTTGATCGGCACCGGCTGCCACTCACCGGCACCCGGCCGCCAGAAGGTCTTGAGCGAGTAGCTATCGTCGCCAAAGCCAGAGGCCATGAAGGCGCGGCCGCGCGCGTCGGCAAAGTAGCGGCGCATGGTGCGCACCGGAGCGGGTGCCACCTCGCTGCGCTTGCCGGTTTGCAGGTTGATGCGCGACAGCGACGTGAAGCTCTCGTCGTAGTAGCGGCCATTGGCGGTGCGCACGGTGTTCTTGAGCACCCGCACCAGCGCGTGGTCGGGGTCATCGGGCAGTGCGGCCTCGAAGAACGCGGCACCGCTTTCGGCCTCCGGCCCGCCCAGGCGGGTGCCGATGGTCGAGGCCTGCGCCTGGCCGAAGAGGTATTTCTGGCCACTGCCGTTGGCATTGATGGAGAAAAGTTCACCGGTGGGCTCGGGCGCGTCGGCATCACCCACCTGCCGCGCCAGCGAGACCAGCACCCGCTCGGGCGAAACCCAGTTGACCTCGCCCACCACGGTCTCGTTCTGGAAGCGCATGCCGTAGAGCAGCTTCTTGTCCGGCAGGGTCAAAAACAGCAGGGCGGACTGCCCCTCCAGCCGCGCATCAACCGCGAGATAGCGGCCATCGGGCGACATGCGCACCGCCTGGTACGCCGAGGCGCGCGCAAAGTGGCGGGCGGTGAGCGGCCCCTCCATCGACAGCGGCGGCAGGGCCGGGCTGGCCGCAGTGAACAAAGCCAGGGCGAGGGCTAGAGCATTTTTGATTTAAAAGAAGATATTTGCTAGAGATATCTCAGGTTAGCCCTGAGGAGTAGCGATGCGTGCGTATTCGCAGGATTTACGGGATCGAGCGTTATTAGCTTTGGGCCGTGGGGAGAGCTTGGCTTCGATCAGCCGTCGGCTTGAAGTGAGTTGGCAATGGGTCTCTGCGGTGCGGGATCGGTTGGTTGTCGATGGCGAGCGCGGCCCACAGCGGGTGGGCGGACACCGTGTTTCGCGGGTGGCAGGCCTGCAAACGGAGTTGCGGGCGTGGTTGAAGGCCGATCCTGGCCTGACCTTGCAGGCGATGTGCGAGCGGCTGGCCGAGCGCCACCGGGTCGAGATCAAGATTCCGGCGCTGTGGCATCAGCTCAACCGTTGGGGTTTGAGTCTTAAAAAAAACCCTGCACGCCAGCGAGCAAGAACGACTGGACGTGCAGCAAGCGCGCCGTGAGTGGCAGGCCGGACAAGGTCAGCTGGATCCGGCACGGCTGGTGTTTCTGGATGAAACCAGTGCCAGCACCCAGATGACCCGGCGCTACGGCTGGTCTGATCGGGGACAACGCTGTGTCAGTGCCGTTCCGCACGGTCATTGGAAGACCACCACGTTTCTGGCCGGGCTGCGTCACGACAGCCTGACCGCCCCGCTGGTGGTGGATGGCCCCGTGGATGGGCCGACGTTTCTGGCCTACATCCGGCATTTCCTGTGCCCCACGCTCAAACCAGGCGACATCGTCATGGCCGACAACCTGAGCAGCCACAAGGTGGTCGGGGTGCGCGAAGCCATCGAGTCAGTCGGCGCAGAGCTGCGCTACCTGCCGCCGTATTCGCCCGATCTGAACCCCATCGAAAAGCTCTTCTCCAAGCTCAAAACCTTGCTGCGAAAAGCCGAACTCCGAACCGTCGATGCGCTCTGGACACACATCGGCGAATTGATCGACGCCTTCCCAGCAGCAGAATGCGCAAACTATCTAGCGTCCTGTGGGTATGCCAAGGCTTAAATCAAAAATGCTCTAAAGAAAAGCGGAGGTTTTGCATGGGTTCCCTTGATGTCTTCATGCCCGCCCGGTGCGCATCCCCTGCGCCACGGTTGCGGGTGTTGCTGCCGCGATCTAGGGGGTATGCCCCGCCTTGATCGCTGGCACCAGCTGCGCGGCATCCACCCGCGACTCGAACCAGTTTACCCGCCAGTCCAGATGCGCGCCCGTGACGCGGCCGGTCTTGCCGATGAGGGCGATCCTGTCGCCCTGCTTCACGGTCTGGCCCGGCTTCACCAAGATCTTCGAGAGGTGCAGGAAGGCGCTCGATACCCCATGCCCGTGGTCGAGATAGAGCGTGCCGCCTGAGAAGAACATGTCCGGATTGGCGAGGCTGACGATGCCATCCGCCGGGGCTACGACTGGCGCGCCGACCGGGCCTGCGACATCCACACCGTAGTGCGGCTGCTTGGGCTCACCGTTCAAGATGCGCTGGCTGCCGAACACGCCGGTGATCGGCCCGCGTGCCGGCCAGATGAAGGGCTTGAACACGTAGTCCACCGCCGAGTCGCGCGCCCTGGCCGCACGGTTGCTGGCGGTCTCGCGCGCGATGCGCTCATCCATCTCCGGGTCTGGATTCACCTGCTTCGGCGGCAGCCCATTGAGACGCTGAATAGCGTAGCTGCGCTTGCCCACCGGATAGCGCAGCGTGTTCGGCGCGCCACCGGGCGGTGTGAGCACCAGAGTCACTTCCTCGGCGGCATCGCGGTCGAGGCCGAACACGAAGCGGCCATCGGCAGCCATCGAGAGCTTGCGGCCATCGACCGTGACCGCCACGCCGGGCGCGGTCTCGCCAAAGACCAGCGCGCCCTGCTCGAATCGACCCTTGAGTTGCAGCGGCGGCGTGTCCTGCGCACTTGCCGCAGACGACAGCAGCAAGAGCGCAGCGAGAACGCGCAGCATCAGGCCGATGCGGCAAGTTGTGCTGCCACCTCAGAGAGGGGCAGCGTCTCCTGCCGCTCGCTGCCGAGGCGACGCAGGGTGACGGTCTTCTCTTCCGCCTCCTTGCGCCCCACCACCGCGATCACCGGAATCTTCTGCAAGCTGTGCTCGCGGATCTTGTAGGTGATCTTCTCGTTGCTGGTGTCGGCCTCGGCGCGGATGCCCGCACGGCGCAGCGCATCGCGCACTTCGATGGCGTAGCCATCGGCGTCTGAAACGATGGGCGCAACCATCACCTGCACGGGACTCAGCCAGTATGGCAGCGTGCCCGCGAAGTTCTCGATGAGGATGCCGGTGAAGCGTTCGAGCGAACCCAGCATCGCGCGGTGCAGCATCACGGGGACGTGCTTGGCACCATCGTCGCCGACGTATTCGGCACCGAGACGGCCCGGCAGATTGAAGTCAGCTTGCAGGGTGCCGCACTGCCAATCCCGACCAATCGCATCGCGCAGTACGAACTCCAGCTTCGGCCCGTAGAACGCGCCCTCGCCTTCAAAGATGGTGAAGGGAATGCCTTGCGTGTCGAGCGCATCGGCCAGTGCTTTTTCAGCCTGATCCCATAGCGAGTCATCGCCGATGCGCTTTTCAGGGCGGGTCGAGAGCTTGATGCGCACGTCCTCGAAGCCGAACTCCTTGTAGACGGCGAGCGTCATGCGGCAGAACACCACCGCTTCTTCCAGCAGCTGATCCGGCGTGCAGAAGATGTGGCCGTCGTCCTGGGTGAAGCTGCGCACGCGCAGCAGACCGTGCAGCGCGCCGGAAGGCTCGAAGCGATGCACCTTGCCGAACTCCGAGATGCGCAGCGGCAGCTCGCGGTACGAGCGCAGGCCCTGGTTGAACACCTGCACATGGCCGGGACAGTTCATGGGCTTGAAGGCCAGCACGCGCTCTTCGTCGCGCGCGGTGGTGAACATGTTCACGCCATAGTTTTCCCAATGGCCGCTCTTTTCCCACAGCGAGCGATCCATCATGTCCGGCGTGTTCACTTCCTGATAGCCATTCTGGATCAGGTTCTTGCGCACGTAGGCAATCAGCGACTGGAACACCGCCCAACCCTTGGGATGCCAGAACACCGAACCCGGTGCGTCCTCCTGAAAGTGGAACAGATCAAGCGCGCGGCCGAGCTTGCGGTGGTCGCGCTTCTCGGCTTCTTCCTGCTGCTTGATGTAGTTCTTCAGGTCCTCGTCGTTGGCGAAGCAGATGCCGTAGATGCGTTGCAGCTGCGCGTTGTTCTTGTCGCCGCGCCAGTACGCACCCGAGACCTTGGTGAGCTTGAAGGCAGTGCCGAGCTTGCCGGTCGAGGGCAGATGCGGCCCCATGCACATGTCCAGCCACTGCTCGCCCTGCTTGTAGATGCTGATCTCGGCGTCCGCAGCGATGCCTTCCCTGATCCACTCGGCCTTAAAGGTTTCGCCCGCTTTCTCGAAGTGGGCGATGGCCTTGTCATGCGGCCAGATCTCGCGCGTGATCGGCATATCCTGCTTCACGATATGGCGCATGCGCTGCTCGATCTTTTCGAGATCGGCATCAGTGAAGGATTCCGCACGCGCGAAGTCGTAATAGAAACCGGAATCGGTCGAAGGCCCGAAGGTGATCTGCGTGCCGGGGAACAGCTCCTGCACCGCCTGCGCCATCACGTGCGCGCCGTCGTGGCGGATCACTTCGAGGGCTTCGGGCTTGTCGCGGGTGACGAGTTCGAGCTTGCTGTCGGCAGTGATCGGGCGGCTCAAGTCCCACAGCTGGCCGTTGACCTTGGCCACCACGCATTTCTTGGCGAGGCCGGGGGAGATGCCCTGCGCAATGGCGAGGGCGGTGATGCCGCTATCGAAAGGTTTGACAGCGCCATCGGGAAAGGTGATTTGAATCGACATGGTGAACCTCGGTATTCGGTGTGGTGCACCCAACTCAGGCGGCGGGCGCGGCTTTGGCGGCAAACGTAGCGGCGGCGGCAAGCCGCGCCAAAGTGGCCGTACGGCCCAGCAGCATCAAGGTCTGGTCGATGGGCGGCGACACCGCAGCCCCCGACACCGCGACGCGAATCGGCTGCGCCACGTCACCGAGCTTCAAGCCCAGCTTCTCGGCCGTGCCATGCACGACGGCATGGATCGCCTCGGCCTGCCAGTCGCTCAAGCCGCTCAGGCCTTCAATCAGGCCGTGCAGCATCGGCACTGCCTTGGCAGCAAGGTGCTTGGCAGCATCCTTGTCGTTGTAGCCCTTGATATCGGCGTAGAAGAAGGTCGACTTCTCCGCCATCTCCAGCAGCGTGCGGCAGCGCTCGCGCTGCTGCACGATCACCTCCGCCAGCGCCGGGCCATTGGCCGGGTCCACGCCCTGTCGGCGCAGATGCCAGTCGAACTCGGGCGCAATCACGGCGACATCAGCCGTCTTCAAATACTGGTGGCTCACCCAGTAGGCCTTCTCCATGTCGAAGCGCGCGGGCGAGGCGCTCACATGGTCGAAGTCGAACTTGGCAATCATCTCCTCGCGCGTGAACAGTTCCTGGTCGCCGTGGCTCCAGCCGAGGCGCACGAGGTAGTTCAGGATGGCATCGGGCGTGAAGCCCATCGCGCGGTATTCCATAACGCCGAGCGCGCCGTGACGCTTGCTGAGCTTGGCGCCATCGCTGCCCAGAATCATCGACACATGCGCGTACTGCGGCGGTGTGGCACCCAGCGCCTTGATCATGTTGATCTGGCGCGGCGTGTTGTTGACGTGGTCGTCCCCCCGGATGACGTGGGTGATGCCCATATCCATGTCGTCCACCACGACGCAGAAGTTGTAGGTGGGCACGCCGTCGCCACGGGCGATGATGAGGTCGTCGAGTTCATCTGAGGCGAACACGATCTCGCCCTTGATGAGGTCGTTCAGCACCACTTCGCCTTCCTGCGGATTCTTGAAGCGCACCACCGGCTTCACATCGGCAGGCGGCGTCGGCAGCAGCTTGCCCGGCTCCGGCCGCCAACGACCGTCGTAGCGGGGCTTTTCCTTGCGGGCCTGCTGCTCGGCACGCATGGCATCCAGCTCTTCGCGGCTGGCATAACAGTGATAGGCGGTGCCGGCCGCGAGCATCTGCGCGATCACTTCCGCATAGCGATCGAAGCGCTTGGTTTGGTAGATCTCGCCGAAGTCGCTGGTCAGGCCCAGCCACTTCATGCCCTCGAAAATCGCATCGACGGCTTCCTGCGTCGAACGCTCGCGGTCAGTGTCTTCGATGCGCAGCAAAAACTTGCCGCCGAAGCGTTTGGCGTAGAGGTACGAAAACAGCGCCGTGCGCGCGCCGCCGATGTGCAGGAAACCGGTGGGCGACGGGGCAAAGCGGGTGACGACGGACATGGCAGCGCACGGGGAAAAAGGGCGCGCAGTTTACCAGCGCCGCTCCGCTATACCGCCTCCAGCTCCGCCAGTGCCCCTTCAGTGAAATCCAGCAGGCGCTGCATGGCCGGCACCGAGCGGCGGCAGGCGATGAAGCCGAAGGCGATCTGGTCGCAGTAGCTGGTCAGGGTGATGTTGAGCGCCTGGCCGTCGATGGGGATCGACACCGGATAGCTCTCGTCCAGCCGCGCGCCATTGAGATACAGCGGCTTGCTGGGGCCTGGCACGTTGGAGATCACCAGGTTGAAGGCGGGGCGCAGGCGGTCAAGGCCGAGCATCGAGGTGGCGGCCATTGGCCCGAGAGCTGCCGCCGCATAGGCCATCTGCTCGACGGCGGTCTGCGCCCCGGCCCGCTCTTTGGCGCGCTTGGTAGAGGCGACGATGGTGCGGATGCGCTCGGCCGGGTCGGCAATCTGGGTGGCGAGATTGGCGAGGATCACCGCCACCGCATTGCCGCCCTCGGGGCCACCGGCAGCACGCACCGAGACCGGCACCATGGCGATCAGCGGATGCGCCGGCAGGCCATCATGAGCGATCAGATATTGCCGCAATGCACCGGCGCACATGCCGAGCGCGATGTCGTTGACGGTCGCACCCAGCGCCTTGCCCACCTTCTTAATGCGCGCCAGCGAGTACGACTGCGCGGCAAAGCGACGTGAGCTTGAGATGCGCACGTTGAACATGGTCGGCGGTGCCTGGTACGGCGTGGCATCGGTGATGTCATGGCGGCTGCGGCGCAGCAGGTCTTTCAGGCCGCTGGCCACACCGGGCAGGATGCGGTAGTTGACCCCGGCGGATTTCAGCAAGCTGCCGATCGGGCTTTCGGGCTGCGCCAGTGCGTCGTCACTGCGCTCGCGCTTGGCGCGCGGCCTCGCCCAGGTGGGCGGCATGCCGCGCTCGTTGGGATCTTCACTCAAGCTTTTGCGCGCCTCGCGCACGGCGGCCACACCATCAAACATCGCGTGATGCACTTTCGAGAACATCGCGAAGCGGCCATCAGTGAGGCCTTCGATGACATTGGTTTCCCACAGCGGGCGGCCGCGGTCCATCAGGCTGCTGTGCAAGCGCGAGGTCATGGCGAGCAGCTCGCGGATGCGGCCCGGTACCGGCAGAGAGAGATGGCGATAGTGGTGGTCGAGATCGAACTCCTCGTCCTCTTTCCAGAACCAGTTGCCACGGAACACCGGGCGCAGGTTGTAGGGTGATTGCGGCTGCTGGTAAGCGCGCATTTCTTCCACCAGCTGGGCCACGAAATCAGGCGCGGCACCCTGAGGCGGCGTGAACAGTTGCAGGCCGGCAACGTGCATGGGCTGGCGGCGCTGCTCCAGCAGCAGGAACAATGCGTCCAGCGGCGACAGTGCTTTCATGGTGCCTCCCGTGAGGACGCGAACGCCCTGCGGTTTTCTAGGTGGGGACTCTTTCTCTCTCCGCAATTATTCTAGAGACTGTCTTTCACCACTGACTGCCTACGCTGCCAAACAGCCTTTAAATACTTCAACGCACTTTTTCAGATCAAGGTGGATCGTCAAGGTACTTTGAGATGGGGTCGCGGGGGACATTCTGGATGTCGTAAGTCAGCGATGACAGCAGCAGCTGAAAACCGATAATGACTGGCAGTGCCGCCAGCATGACGGTTCCGCTGGAGGCCAACTGTCCTACGCTGCTGAGCGACCACCATTTGTACGCACCCAGTGTCATGCCGCCGCCGAGCAACAGCGCGCCGACCAGCAAATTGATCGAAGCTGCCGAGAAGTCACGCAGAAAGTAGGTGTACAGGGTGCGTTTGGCGGTGTTGCGCAAATGTCCTCCGAGGAACGGCAGCACATTGCGAGAAAGCCGCAGGTTCGATGTTTCCGATCCATACCTGCACTGCATGGGAATATCTTGAACCACCGCACGCAATGTGCCCAACCGAAACAGCAGATCGGACTCGAAGAAATAGCGTGGCGCGATCTTGTAGGCAGGCAGCCAGCGAAAGACGCGCGCGTCCATTGCCAGATAGCCGTTGTTGGGATCGAAGATGTTCCAGTAGCCCGACGAGAGCTTGGCGAAGAAAGACATCAAGGCATTGCCCAGCAGTCGGTGGGTAGGCATGCCACGGGTACTGGCCAAGTCAAAAAAGCGATTGCCCTTAGTGCAATCCGACCGCTGCTGGATGATAGGTGCCACCAGACGGGGAATCAGCTCTGGTGCCATCTGGCCATCACCATCTAGCTTGACCAGAATGTGTGCTCCATCCGCGCAGGCTTGTGCGAAGCCACGCAGGCTGGCACCGCCCACACCAAGATTTTCGGCATTGCGAAGCACGTGCACGCGCGGATCCGTGCAGCCTCGTTCCACCACATCGCCTGATCCATGCGGGCAGGCATCGTCTATCACATAGATGGCCGAAACCTGCTCGGGCATCGCCGCTAGCACCCGCAGGATGTGTTCGGCGACTCGATAGCAGGGGATCACCACGGCGATCTTGGGCCCGCTCATTCTCCACCCTCGCAGGCGATCCGACGATGTTGCAGACGGCTGGCTATGGTTGGGATTCCGAGGTCATCTGGTGCCATTGCGCCCAGCAGAGATAAATAGATTCTGGTTTCCTCACCTGCCGGGTTGAATGGTCTCGTTTCAATCGCCTCTGGTAGGGCTTGCAGCCTGCGTAGACTCTCGTTGGTGCGGTTCCAAAAGTTAGCATCGGACAACCACAGGGCAGCGCCAATGAAGGCCAGCGCCAGTAAACTGGCTGTCAGCACCAGGGGGCGAGACCCAGCCACTCCGATTCGGCGAAGCCGCCACCTCTCCAGCGCCTGGACCAATCCTAGAATCACCGGGACCTCGCAGATTGTCGGCAACCGGTATCGCAACTCGCCCCAGAAATGCCCGCTGGTTTGTGGGTCATGACTGAAATGGCGACCGATTATCGCCATGAGTGTCACCAATGCGCAGGCCAGTATCAGTAGTAGTGCATCGGCCACCAAGGGATAGGTGGTGCTGGGGCCGACCAGCATCCGGGCAGGCTCATCGAACCGCCGGGCGGAAGCCAAATGCAGCAGCAAACCATAGGTCAGCGTTGCCAGTGCCAGCAGACCTACCGAGATCGTGCCGCTGTCCCAGTAGCGTTCGCACAGTAGGTACACCACGAAGCAACCGACCATCAGCAACTTGACGCTGGTTTGCCGCAGCTGTTCGCGCGCGGTGAACATCATCAGGCCGCTGAACAGCACCAACATCAATCCCGCATAGGTACGATGCATGAAGCTGATCGATAGCAGGCTAAGTACCGCCAGCCTTGGGTAGCCCGACCATTTAAGAACCAGGGCGAGCAAGAACAATACGGTGGCGCCGTTGCGGGGTGTGTTGGCAAACGGCCCGCCACCCATATGCCACTTGCCCACGTGGTAGACCACTTTTGCGAACAACCCGTGTTGGGCGTAGTCAGGTGTGCGCAGCAGAACATAGGCATGAGTGGCGGCAATGTTGATGCAGGCTGCCACCCCGAGGCCAAGGATGATCGTTCGACGAATTGTGACGTCGCGCAAACGGCTTAAGGCGTAGGCCACCAAGCCCCAAGTCAGCAGCAACATAGCGACACGGCTCGCAAGCATTGGCCCTAGCACCCAAGTGTTTAGCTCGCTTGTCGAGCTGAATAAGTGTTTACGCAACTGCGATTCCAGCCAGGGTAGTAGCGGATAGTTGTCCCCGTACTGGGCGCGAAACTTGAAACGCCAAGCCGCCCGCTCGCAGCCGGGAGCGTCCTTGATTTGATCGAGGTACGCTCGTTCAACATCTGCCCCGGCTTCTGGGTTGGAGCGACGCTCTGACAGATACGACAGATACAGATTGTCGTCGTCGATCAAGATGCGGCTGAGCAGTAAGTAGCATTGCGCGCTACACAACAGAACCACCAAGACGATCAACCATCGCCTGCTAGCATCATTTGATGCATCGTTGTTCACTTCATCATTCCCTTCAAGACTAAAGCCCCTGAATCTTGATTAACTCTAAGTCTTGCAAAACTAGTTTGCTGTCCCGGTTTCCAAAAACCAGGCCGCGGCTCCCTGCCCGCTATGCAGCGATCTACGCAGAGCAGTATCGTCAAAACCGCAATGGAGCGGTTGCCGCAGCCGCGCTGGCTCAATGGCTGGAGGGCTGGATGCACCGCCGTGTCGCCGGCGACCTCCGCGAGGACAAACCAGCGCCAACGACGCTCGAAATCGGTGCTGGCACGCTCAATCAGTTGCGCTATGAGCCGACGGTGACCTGCTATGACGTAGTTGAGCCTTTCCATGCTCTACATACCGACGTTGCAGACCGCGGGCGTATCCGTCATTTCTACGACGACATCGGCGAACTGCCATCTTCCGCTCGATACCAGCGAATCACCTCTATCGCCACGTTCGAGCATATCTGCGATCTGCCCACAGTCATTGCTTTGGCCGCCCAGCATCTGGAACCGCAAGGAGTGCTACGGGTCGCCATCCCAAGCGAGGGCCATCTGCTTTGGACCTTGGGGTGGCGGCTGACGACAGGACTCGATTTCTATCTGCGGTATGGCTTGGACTACGGTGTGTTGATGCGGCATGAACATGTGAACAGCGCCAGCGAGATCGAAAGTCTGCTCCGGCTTGCCTTTAAGCAAGTAAGTTCTGAGTTTTACGGTATCAGCCGTGCCTGCTCGTTTTACCAATTCTTCGAGTGCCGCTCCCCCGATCCTGTCGGCGTGAACGCATTGTTAGTCGGCTAGCACTATCGGTTGGTGGGTGCGGATTTTGATTCAACGCGGCTGTTTGTCCCCGGTTCAAACTGCGTGGTGTTTCGTCCAGGTTTTAGCACCTGGATGGCCACCGGCGCAGGCGAGGTTTCAGGGTGCAAAATTTTCTGCCCGATACACCGGCACCAGGAAATACTGCTCGTCCCAGGAGGCATGACGGCGGTAGAAAAAATCCAGCCGCGCCTTCGGACTGGCCGCAAAGGCCTTGTCGGCGCTGAGCTTGGCTTTGAACTCGTGCATCAGCTCAGGTCTTGAGGCGAGCATTTCGCGGGCGATCTGCTCGGCCACATACGGCTCGGCATATTCCTTCTGCTCGAAGGCGGCGTTGAAGAAGCCCCAGCTCAGGAAGCTGTCGGGTGCCTGCGGCTCCATGAGTGCAACCACCACGCGCGCCAGCGGCTGGGCGATGGGGATGAACAGGCTGCCCGCAGCAACGGTGCGGCTCTCGTCCCGCCACTCGCCCTTCACCTTGAGCATGGTGCGGCCCTCGAAAGTGCCAGGCGTCAGCTTCGCCTCGACGGCGCGAAAGGTTTGCAGCGCCTGCTTCGGGCGCGCTGCCGCCAGCTTTTCAAAGCGGATGCCATGCGCGGCAAGGCGCTCGGTAATGGGCGCTGCGAAACCCGCAGGCACCACATAGCCCGCCCTGGGCGCTGTCACGCTCAAGCTGGCGACGATGGTGTCCTTGTAGGGCACGTGCCAGACCTGCGGCGTGGTGGGGTCATAGCGTGTCACCAGTCCCCCGCTGATGGCCGAGGGCTCGCGGGTGTAGGCAAAGCCCTTGAAGTCGATCATCGAGACGTGCTCGCCCGCATCGTGGTCCAGCTCCACCACCTGGCCGCCGAGCTTCATCGCTTCGGCATCGGCGGCCTTTGCCAGCTTGAGCCACTCGCGGCCGGCGGCGGCGGTTTGCTGCACCAATGCGCGTAGGGTGTTGGCGGTGATACGAACGCGGGTCTTGTAATCCTTCCAGCTATGGGTTTCGAGCAGCAGGGCGTAACGGTTGCGCAGCGCGCCGTAGCCGGTGGAGAAGCGCGGCAGGTAGGCATCCTCGCTGAAGCCCGAGGCCGGGTTGTCCTCTTCCACCAGGTTTGGGTAGAACGGCAGCGGCAGCGAGCCTTGGTCAGCGAGCTGTGACAGCACCGCATCGCGCATCTTCACGCCAGCGGCACGCATGCCAAGTGCAGATTGGTGAATAGGCTCGACCTGCACCGAGACATCGTGCTGGAAGTCCGCACCATCGGTGACGTGCAGGTCGGCGTAGAGAATCGGGTCCCATTCGGTGAGCAGCCGAAGCATCGCCTGCATCTCGGGGCTATCTGCCTTCATGTAGTCGCGGTTGAGGTTGAGGTTCTGGGCATTGGTGCGCCAGCCCATCTCCGTAGGCCCGACCTGATTCGGGCGGTTGTGAGGCCCAAAGCGTTCGTGGCCATCGACGTTGAAGACGGGGATGAAGAGGACGGCGATTTTCTTCAGCGGATCATCCACCGCAGGCGTGGCGAGCAGCTCGCGCAGCACCATGAAGCCCGCATCCTTGCCATCGCTCTCGCCAGGGTGGATACCGCCCTGCCAGGCCAGCACCGGCACGTTCTTCTCGTGCAGCGCCTTCGCATCCAGAGCGCCCGCGCGTGTTGCAATCAGCGCACGCAGCGGCTGACCTTCGGGCGTGGTGCCGAAGTCGAAGCAGCGCACCGCATCGGGCCAGCGCGCGGCATAGGCCTCGCAGAGTTGCAGGGCTTCGGCGTAGCGGGCGGTGTGGATGAAGCCGCTGCGTTCGGCGGTGGTGAGCAGAGTGTCGTCGGGGGTCATGGCAATCACGGTCAGTGGCAGCAGCAGCGGGAGCAGCAAGTGGCGCAGGCGCATGGCCGGGCTTCGAGGTGGGAACGGCCACAAGCCTGCCATGAGGAGTCGTCGCAAGCCACAGAAACAAAAAAGCCGCGAGGGATGCTCGCGGCTTTCAAAGCACTCAAGGCCTCAGCTGCGACCCGCAGCCCGTCGCTGCCGCAGCAGGCCAAGGCCAAACATCGGCAGCAGCAGCAGCAGGTTGAGCGCACCGCCACCAAAGCGGCCAGTGCCACCGGCTGAGGTCACTGGCGCCGAAGTGATCGGAGGCGTGGCCGGCGGCGTGCCTGGGGGGGTGACTGGGCCTGGGGGGGTGACTGGCGGCACCGGCGGCGTCGGCGTGCTGGCCTTGCAGACGAACGGCGTGTTGTCTTCGATCGCACCGACGTGATCGATGCTGTCACGCGCGGGTGCTATGGCGTTCAAGCCCATGCCCCGCTTGGCAAAACCGTTGGAGCAGACCTCGTAATCGCCGAAGTCACGCGCCAGCACCACCGAGAGCACGGCATCGCGCGCTTCGGTGAAGGTCGCGTCCGGCGGCGTCATCTTGAAGCCGCCGATGATGTAGTCCTTGAAGCGGTTCTGCGCTTCGTTGAAGGTGTAACCCCGGTCGTTGAGCAGGCCGGCGTAGCACTCCCACATCATGTTGGCCCAGATCTCGCCGGAGTTATGCACTTCGGAGTTGATCACGCCATCACCGCCATCGGGGGTCGGCACGCCATCGGAAATGTGCTTGAAGGTGAAGGCGTTCTTGGCGAAGTCGGTGGAATGCGGTGCCCGACGGATACCGAAGTAGAAGCTCTGCGTCACGTAGGTCGCACCCGGATAGGCACCCTGATACTTGTCGTTGCCGGGCACCAGCTTGTCCTCCGCGCGCACCGCCATCATGTAGCCGTTGATGTCGCCCCAACCCTCGCCCATGCTGCGCGCCTGGTTGTTGCCCGGGTCAGCCAGGCGGTTGTGCACGTAGTGGAAGATTTCGTGGCCGATGATGAGATTGTCGAGCGTGCCATCGAGGTCGATGGTCGCGCCGCGCTGCATGCGCACCGTGATGGTGTCGCCGGCCGCGATCTTGTCCATGATCTTCTGCCCATCGTCGCGCTTGATCACCGCGATCGGCAGGTTGTAGACCGTGTTGGTCGGCTGCACCGGGGCATCCACCGGGATATCGCCATTGGCGAGATACGGCGGCGGGCCGTCGCCGTTGTGTACGAGCAACACAGCACTCGCGCCAGATTGCACCGCGTAGCGCACCTTGTTGGAGCCGGGGCAGCCGCCACCGCGCACGATCACCGCGATCTTGCCCATCAGGCCCGGATCGGGGACTGGAACCGGCACCGGCACCGTCGGCGAGCCGAACACAGGCGCTGCGGGGCCAGCCGGCGTGGACATGCCAGTGCAGGCGTCGTTGGTGGGGTCGAACCCGTCATCCACCACGGCAGCTTCGCCCGTGAAATCGAAGGTTTGCGGGCCATATTCCACGCCGTTGAAGGGGATGACGCCGATGCTCGCATCGGAAGTGACGTTGACCTCGCCGTTGATGAGGCCGTTGAACAGGTATTGCTGCATCACGGGTGAGCTGCCATCGGCCGGCGTGGCCATGTTGGCGTTGTTACGGCCCGAGGCGTCCTGGCCCTGCGCGAGCAACACGTCACCGTCCGCACCGCCGCGACCATAGTTGTCGGTCTGCGCATTGCCGGACACCTCGTCGAAGCCGTGGTCATACCACCAGTCGTGCAGCCAGTTGACGACGTAGAACATGCTCACCACCGCCGCGTTCTTGGCGTTGTCGGTAGAAGGATCGTCGAAGGCCTTGATCGGATAGTCGAAGGTATTCGCACCGGTCGTCGTCGGGCGTGGCTCGAGATCGGGCACGCAGGAATTCACCGGCGGCGGCACGGCGATCGGCACGCCCATCACATCGACGGCATCGATGCAGGCATCGACGTTATTGCCGGTGGTCTCGGTGGCGCCATCCGGCAACCAGGGGTCGCCATTGGCGATCGGGCCGCTGATCAGTGTCACCAGATTGGCCGTGGCGCTGGTCGCGTTCACCGGCGTATCGGGGTTGGCGAACGGGAACGGCAGCAGATCATTGCCGGTCGGCTCGTCGTCCGGCTGGTTGATGCCCGCGGCATCGGCGAACACCCGATAACTAAACGGCGTGGCATGCGAGGAGAGGTTGTTGCGGGCGAGCAGACTGTTGTCGACGGCGGAGACCACGAAGGAATACGCCAGCAGGCCGCCATCGGCTTTCGCACGGGCGAACAGCTCAACGAAATAGGCGGGTTCGAGACCACCCTTGCGGGGGTAGTAGATCGCCTTCACGCGCGGCGCGCGCTCCCACGCGTAATTGCCGGCGAGCGCAGGCGTCGAATACAGCTCGTAGCCGTGCTTCACGCTGGTGCGGGTAAAGGCCGCAGCGGTAACCCGACCGCCCAGGCCGGCCCAGGCACTGGCAATCGCCTGCGGTGCGCTGTTCACGAAGCGGCTGGCAGCTACAGCTGCCGGATCGTAGTCGGTGGCGAAATAACCGGACACGGCCACTGGCCGACCCTCGCGGTTGAGCAACACGTTGAGCTTGCGGTGATAGACCTCGCGGCCATTGACCTGCTGTTGCAGGCGTACTACGGCCGGCCCCTGGCCGTTGTATTGCGCGTCGAACACCTGCGCCTCGTCGATCATCGCCGCCGTCAGATGCAACTTCTTGGACTCGGCTACGAGATGCGCACGCGCACGCGCGATCAGTAACTCGCGGGCCTGCAGCGCGCCGACGGCCGCCACCGGCGCATCGCTCTTGGCCCACAGGAACGTCGGCAGACCCATGCTGCGGTCGAACAGTGCGGATTGATAACGGCCCTGGTAATGATCCGGCACCGTCGCTGCGACCGCTTTGGTCTCGCTGCGATAGCGATCAAAGTTGATGGCGCTGAACAGGGCTTCGTCGTCCTCGGCCCCCTTGCCGGCGGAGAGCAGGGTCGAGTGCGCAAGTGCCTTGGTCGGTGCCATACGGCAGGCGGCCTTCTTCACCGTAGTGACCGTCAGCTTGCCGCGATAGTTGGTGGGCTGTGAGGCTGCGAAAGGGCAGACCACGGCGGTGTAGGTGCCGGTGGGACTGACCGCGCGAACGTTCTCCTCCGGCGCGCCACCATCGCTGGAGCCGACTGCGGTGCTGCCCGCAAACACCGTCAGCACCAGGTCGGGATCGGTGACAACTCCCGGCACTTCGGTTCCGGCGTCCCATTCGATATGGAAATCAGCCAGCACATCAACCGTTTCGTAGGCGCCGGCTGGAACAGTGAAGACGATGGCGTGTTCGTCATCCACGGCCATTTCGCAGGCATTGGTTGCAGCGCCCGACCCGCCCGGTAGTGCCGTGCCGGTCCATTCCACCACCGTGGTCTGGCCATCGACCGTACTGATGGTGACGTCATGCGACGCCGGCATCGATGCGAGGGTCGCGGTCATCGGCAGCACAACCCCGAGAATAAGGACGATCAGCTTTTTCATGAGGGCAATCCTGAGCACAGAGATAGCCTCTTAACGCAGCGTGGTCGCTGAGGCATACACAAAGGTAGAGCCCATACGCAAAAAGCCGCGAATTTCGTCGCGGCTTGAGTGCATCTGCTTTCAATCGCCGTTCGGCATTACGTCGGCAAGGAGCGACGGCGACGACTGAGGACCAATCCCAGCAGCGGCAACAGCAGCAGCATTCCCATCGCTCCGCCTCCGAATCGACCACTTTCTCCACCTGCCGTAGCAACCGGCACGGATGGAACGACTACTGGCGGCGTCGGGGTGCTGCCAGGCGGTGTGGTTGGCGGTGTCCCGGGTGGCGTGACCGGCGGTACTACAGGCGGCGCGAGGGCCGGACAGACCTCTCCGAACGGTGTGAAGTCTTCGGTGACGCCCAAGAGATCGGTGCTATCGCGTGCCGGTGCCTCTGCATTCGGGCCGGCGCCGCGCTTGGCGAAGCCGCTCGCACACACGAGGTAGTCGCAATTGTCCGCCGCCTTGGCCGCCGCCAGGATCGCGTCGCGCGCCTCTACGAAGGTCGCATCCGTCGGCGTGCCCTTGAGGCCCGCGATGATGTAGTCCTTCATGCGCAGCTGCGCATCGGCGAAGGGATGGCGGTTGAGCAGGCCGACGTAGCATTCCCAGACCTGGTTGGCCCAGATCTCGCCGGCGTTGTGGACCTCCGAATTGCTGGTGCCCGGGCCGCCGTCCGGCGTCACCGTGCCATCCGACAGATGCTTGAGCGTGTAGGCGTTCTTGCTCATGTCGGTCGAGAACGGCGCGCGGCGGATCCCGGAGTAGAAGCTGTTCACCACATAGCCAGCGAGCTGGTAGGCCCCCTGATACTTGTCGTTGCCGGGGATCAGCCGGTCCTCGGGGCGCGTCGAGAGCATGAAGCCGTCGATGTCGCCCCAGCCCTCGCCCATCGCGCCCGATTGCTGGTTGGATGAGTCGGTGAGGCGGTTGTGGACGTAGTGGAAGAATTCGTGCGCGACGATCTGGTTGTCCAGCGTGCCGTCGAGGTCAATCGCCGGCTCTTTGTGCAGGGCCATTTGCACCGGGGTGCCAGCAGCCAGCAGCGCCTTGATGGCATCGCCATCGGCCTTGCGGATCATTACCGAGGGGATCGTGTAGGTGGCGTTGGTGTTACCCGGCACCGGAGGGATCGGGGCCGGCAGCGGCGGCACCGGCACGTCGATCGGCAGATCGGCATTGCCCATGCTGATCGGCTCGCCGCCGGAGTTGTTGATGACCACCATCGCCGCCGCACCGGAAAGCTGCGCGAAGCGGGCCTTGGTGGTGAAGTTGCAGCTACCGCGGTCGATCAGCACGATCAAGCCGGCCAGCGAGGGATCCGGCAAGGCCGGCAGGTTGGTGGGAATCAGGCCAAGGCCGGAGGGATCGGGTACCAGCGTGCTTTCGCCGCAACCATCGGTGAGGCTTGGGGTCGCGGAGCCGTCATCGGCAAGCACCACAGAGGTCGCCGGGATGTCGTACTCGTCGGGGCCGAAGGCGGCCGCGCCGAAGACATAGTCGAGCGTGTTCGGCAGGGTCTGCCGCGTGAAGCCGACCACGGGGCCGTCGAACAGGTATTGCTGCATCGCGGGCGAAGAGCCATCGGCAGGCGTGCCCATGTTGGCGTTGTTGCGGCCGGAGGCATCCTGCCCCTGCGCCTTGATCGGGTCGGCCTCTTCGCCGCCACGCCCGTAGTTGTCGGTCTGGGCGTTGCCGGCCTCTTCGTTGAAGCCGTGCGGATACCACCAGTCGTGCAGCCAGTTGTTGATGTAGAACAGGCTCACCGCCGCCGCGTTCCTGGCGTTGTCGTTGCTGGGGTTCTCATCGGGTGCCAGCGCGTAGTCGAAGGTATTGGCCGAAGTCGTGGGCGGCCGGATGTCGCCAATTTCCTCGAGGCAGCTGTTGGTGATGACGTCGGCCGGGGTGATGAGCAGCGAAGAGGTCGGCGAGTCGATCACGTCGATGCAGGCATCGGTGTTGTTGCCGGTGGTGGTGGTCGCGCCGTCTGGGAGCCAGGGGTCTTCGAGGCCATTGCTCGCCACCAGCGTCACCTTGGGCGCGGTGGTCAGCGTGGCCACGCGCGGCGGCTTGACCAGCGGATCGGCACCGGGGAACGGCGTGTAGCCATTGCCCAGCGGCGAGTCAAAGGGGTGGAAGTTGTTGCTCTGACCATCCGCGAACACCGTGTAGGTGAACGGCGTGGCGTTGGACACCAGGTTGCGGCGGTGGAGCACCTGACCGGTCGTCGCCGACACCACGACGCCGTAGGCGCTGAGGGCGCGGTCGC
This sequence comes from Pseudomonadota bacterium, assembly GCA_040385605.1. Taxonomy (GTDB): domain Bacteria; phylum Pseudomonadota; class Gammaproteobacteria; order Nevskiales; family Nevskiaceae; genus Stagnimonas. The sequence continues at coordinate 191,580 of JAZKHC010000017.1, read as the reverse complement.
TCTTGCCGGTGCTGAACAACTCTATGTAGTAGGCGGGTTCGACGCGGTTGTCCGCGCGAGGGTAGTAGGTGGCCTTGACGCGCGGCATGCGCTCCCAAACCTGTGAGCCGCCGATCAGCGCCGGGGCCTTGAACCACTGGAAGGTGCCCGCGAGGGGATCGAGTGCGGCATCGGCAGGCAGGATCAGCGCGGTGTTCAGGGCGCCGCCCCAGTCACCGAGGCTGGCCGCTGCCAGCGCAATGGCCTGCGCGGGCGTGCGTGAGAACGCCGGGCCTGCCATCGAGGCCGCATCCAGCCCGCTCGCAAAGTAGCCCGACACCGCCACCGGCTTGCCGGCGCGGTCGAGAATCACGTTGAGACTGCGGCTGAACACCTCCCGACCGGCGATCACCTGCCGAAAACGCACCACGGCGGGGCCGTTGCCGTTGTACTGGGCGTCGAACACCTTGGCCCCGGAAATCATCTGCTCGTCGAGGCCAAGATTTGCGGCCTCGCTACGCAACACGGTGCGCGCCTGCTCGATCAGGATGTCACGCGTGGAGGCCAGCGGGCCCACGGCAATGGGCGCGGCATCGGGCTTTGCCCAGAGAAATGTCGGCTTGCCGAGCTGGCGGTCGAACACGGTTTTCTGAAAGCGATTGCCGAGGTTGGCGGGCGGCGCGATGTCGCGGCCATTCGCCTCCTTGCGGAAGGCATCGACATTGGGGAGCGCCGCACTGGCAGTGTAAGCACTGGCAGTGAGTGCCAGGCCGAGCAGTGTGGCGGCACTGAAGTCTTTTGATTTCATAAGGCGATGACCGGAGCAGAAAATGACAAATAATTCAGAAATAGCGAGTCCCAGAACCGACAAACCCCGCAGCACTGTTTAAGTGCGGCGGGGCGGCTCGCGCGATGGCTGGAAGCATTAATGCAAAGCTTATGCCGTTCGCAGGCGAACAGGGCCTGTCGGCAGTAGTGAATACGCACCAACCGCAGGTCGCATCGCTCAGCACGGCGCCAATTGGCCTCTTACAATCCGCGTCGTTTTCGCCGCCACGCCCATGACTACCCTCTTCGTCGAACAACTGACCGTCATCGACGCCAGCTACCTCTGCCCCGCTCGAGGGCTGGTGGGCGAGAGCTGGATCGTCGACCTTGAGCTGGAAGGGGCGCTCGACGAGCAGTCGATGGTGCTCGACTTCGGTGCCGTAAAAAAGCAGCTCAAGCGCGCCATCGACGACGGCCCCGATCACACCCTGATCGTGCCCCTGCACTACCCTGCCCAGCAGACCACGACGCTTGCCGATGGCCGCCTGCGCACGCAGTTCATGTCTCAGGTGGGAGGCATCGACCACATTGCACCTGCGGCGGCGCTGACGCTGCTCGATGCGCCCGCCGTTACGACGGAGGCACTCATCGCCCACCTTACGCCGCAGCTCGCTGCCATCGTGCCGGCGAATGTCGCGCGCATCGGCATCACGCTGCGGCACGAGCAGATCGAGGGTGCCAGCTACCACTACACGCATGGTCTGCAAAAGCACCAGGGTAACTGCCAGCGCATTGCGCACGGGCATCGGTCGCGCATCGCCATCGTCGTCGATGGTCTGCGAGATACCGCACTCGAAGCCCAGTGGGCAGCGACCTTCCGCGACATCTATCTCGTCACCGGCAGCCATGTGCAGCGGGACGATGGCGAGCGGCTCACCGTCGCGTACTCCGCACCTGAGGGCGCCTTCGAGCTCACGCTACCGAAGTCCCGCAGCTATCGGCTCGGCCAGCACACCGACAGCACGGTAGAGGAAATCGCAGAGCATCTCGCGGGCCAAATCGCCGCGAGCCGTCCCGGTCAAAGGGTGGCGGTGAGGGCGTACGAAGGGGTGATGAAGGGCGCTATGGCGACCCGAAGCTGAAACCGTCGCCACGCCGCGCCCCGGATATCAGGGCGTGGCCGGGGGCAGCGACACACAGGCCGAGTAAACCTGCAGGTTGTTGGCGGCTGCCACCAGTGCGCCGTAGGTCAGCTCCACCCGGTTGAACGGCAATGTCGTCGCAAAGCTCACCACCGCCGGCAAGGCACCGGCGATGGTCTGGTTGAGCAGATCGAGCGAGAGCGTGCTGGCAAGGTCGGAGCTCTCCTGCACCGTGCCATTCAACACCGTGGTCAACGTCAGGTTCTGCAGCAGACCTGCACTCAGTGCGCCCGAGGGGGCGGCGATCTTGAAGCCCACGGTACGGCCAGCGGGGTACAGCGTGCTGGTGTCCTCGATGCCCAGCGTGACGGTTGCCAGCAACGCGCCGAGCGTGGTGGTGGCGGTGGCAAAGTTGCTGAGGTCGGCATCCACCACATTGCCGGGATTGGTGATGTCACAGATCAGGCATAGCGGGCTGGCCGTGACCGTCGGCATCGCACCGGGGCCGACAATGGAACCCAGGTTGAGGTCAGGCGCGCAGTCGGCGACTCGCACATTGCTGCCGGTGACGGCAACATTGACCGTCTGCGTGGCCTGCTGGCCGGTGCTACCGGTGCAGGTCAGCACGTAGCTGTAGTTGCCGGGCGTGGTCGTCACGGTCACGGTCTGGCTGCCACTGGTACCGACATCACCGATCCAGGCACCCGATGCCGTGCAGCTCGTCGCATTGGTCGTGCTGTAGTTGAGCGTGGTGCTGCCGCCGGCGGGCACGGTGTTGGGAGTGGCGATGAAAGTGATTACCGGCGGCGGCCCGGCAGGCACCGGGGTCGGGACCGGAACTGGGACCGGGGTCGGCACGGGGACTGGCGTCGGCACCGGTACTGGCACCTCGGTCACGGTCGATGGTCCCTCGTCCGCTGAGCAGCCGGCCAGGATGACTGCCGTCAACGTGGCCCCGATGAGGTAAATGCGGAAGCCCTGCGGCCGGTTTGAGAAAGCGTCCATGGTGTTTCTCCTTTCGCGTCCTGCGAAGAGTGCTGACTTACTTGCCAACCACGCGGAACATCACGCGCCGGTTGCGTTCCTTGTCGATCTCGTTGCGCTCGGGGTTGACCAACAGCTCGCTCTTGCCATAACCGCGGGCAGTGAGCCGTGCAGCTTCGATGCCTTGCGCCAACAGGTAGTTGCGCACCGCTTCGGCACGCCGCTGAGAGAGCTTGAGGTTGTAGCTCGCAGAGCCCAGCGAATCGGTATGGCCGGCGATCTCCACCGTCATCGTCGGCTGGCCCTTCATGCCCTTGGTCACGTAGTCGAGCACGGTCTGAGCGTTGAGCTGAAGCTCGGCCTTGTTGAAGGCGAAGGTGACGCCGCGCAGCTCCAGAATTTGTCCTTCGATCACGCAGCCATCGGAATCCACCTTGAGGCCTTCCGGCGTGTCGGGGCATTTATCGCGGCTGTCCTCGATCGAGTCCTTGTCAGTGTCGACGAAGGGCATGGGCACGATGACTTCCTTCACGACCTCGCGCACTTCGATCAACGGGGGGGCGATGGGTGCGAGCGTGACTGTGCGTCTGCCGAAGGGGAACTCGATGCCCGCGAGCAGGCGGTAGTCCTGGTAGCCATCCTGGAACTGGTCGATCTGGTAGCGGCCCTCGGCGCGCAGCTTGAAGCCCAGCCGGGTCAGCGGCCTGCTCACCACGCCGAGACCGGCGTTGGCGATGAAGCTCACCTCGTCTTCTGAATCGGGGATCACATCGTTCTGCACCGCGCCGACGCCCAGGAGTGCAAAGGGCGTCCAGGACAGGCTGCGGTCCTTGAAGCCATAGACCAGGTCGACCGTGCCGCCCTGCTGATAGAAGTCGGTGCCCTCCTGGCTGCCGGTCTCGATGGTGCTGCCGGTGAGGTTCAGCTCCAGGCCCCAATGCGCCGACCAGCGATAACCATAGATGCCGGAGATGGTGATGCCACGCTTGGTGCCGCCGCGATCATCGTCCGCGCCGAAGTAACCTGGCAGTGCCGCGAAATACTGATTGGCCTCGGCGACTTCGATGGTCTCGGTGGCACCTGGCTGAGCGGCCTGGGCTGGCAAAAATGAGGCAGCCGCGAGCAGCGGCGCGATCCATTGGCGCATGGCAACTTCCTTGTCGTGTTGTTGTTTTTTCTGGCAGTCATCCTTGACCACCAGCAACCTTACGGTGCGCCGTTTATCGTAAGGCCGCAAGCCCTTCTCGAAAAATTAATGAGAGAGGCGTCACTCAAGACATTGGCGGCACAGGCCCTGAATCTCGATCACCTGACGGCTCGGACTGAAGCCGTAAGCAGCCGCACGCGACTGCAAGAGCTTGCCAACGCTGGGGTCGTCCACCTCCTGTGTCGCACCGCAGCCGGTGCAGACCAGATACACGCTCTCGTGCCGCTCGCCCGGGTGGTCGCAGGCGAGATAGGTGTTGTTCGATTCCAGCCGGTGTATCAGCCCCTGCTCAAGCAGGAACTCGAGCGCCCGGTACACCGTGGGCGGCGCAAGCTTTTTCTTGAGGCGGGTTTCGAGATTGGCCAGGATGTCGTAGGCCGACAGCGGAGCCTTCTGGGCGAGCAGAAACTCGAACGTGGCCCGCCGCATGGTGGTGAAACGCGCGCCCTGTTCGCGCACCAGCGCATCGGCCTCGGCCAGCCGCTCGGCCTTGCTGTGACAGTGGGCGGTGTGGATGTGCGGCGTGTGCGAATGGGAGGGCGTCATGGCTTGCAATGGTATCCTTCGCGCCCATTTTTTGGCTTGAGATGTCTCAAGGATTGCTGCCATGACCGACGACGTGAAGCTGTTCAAGCGCGTGACCATCGAACAGGTCGAGGAAGGCCATGAGCTGGCACCGAAGTTCGACGAGCATGGCCTGATCCCCTGCGTCACCACCGCCGCCAACTCCGGCGAAGTGCTGATGCTCGGCTACATGAATCTCGAAGCCTTCACCAAGACCATCACCACCGGCGAGGCGCACTATTACAGCCGCAGCCGCAAGCTGCTCTGGCACAAGGGCGCCTCATCGGGCCTGGTGCAAAAAGTGGTTGAGATGCGCATCGACGACGATCAGGATGCCGTCTGGCTGCGCGTTGCCATTCCGGGCGATGCGAGCTGCCACGTCGGATATCGCTCCTGCTTCTATCGCAGCATCCCCACCGGAGATGGCGGGGTGCGTGAGCTGAAGTTCGAGGAGAGCGAGAAGATGTTCGACCCGCTCAAGGTCTACGGCGACGTGCCGAATCCCACCATCCTTTAACGCTTCTTCGCCGGCTTTTTGGTTCTGGCCACAGGCTTCTTGCCCTGCGTGTTCTTCAAGGGCGTGGCTTGTTGTGCTGGATCGGGGTCGTAATCGGTATCGAGCACCTGCTCGCGCTGACCAGGCACGGGCGGACGTTGCACCGGATCGTCGTCATCCCAAAAGCTTTCTTCGACGGCATCAAAGGCTGAGTCGAGCGCCATCGACATCGATGAGGGCAAACCGGCGACCGAACTGTAGTGGCTATACATGGGTGATCTCCTTGCGTGACTGAAGTGACCGCAAGCTGATCGTGCTAGCCCTACGCTGAGCCGCAACTGAGCGGTACTCTCCTCAACGATCCCGCAGGATTTCCCGTGCCGCATTGTGGCCCGGGATGCCGGTGACGCCACCGCCCGGATGGGTAGCCGAACCACAGAGATACAGGCCCTTGATGGGCGTGCGGTAGTCGCCCATGCCCAGCAGCGGCCGCGCGCTGAACAGCTGGTTGAGCGAGAGCTTGCCGTGGAAGATGTCACCACCCACGAGGCCGAACTTTCGTTCGAGATCGAGCGGGGTGTGGATCTGCCGGGCGATGACACTGGCCCTGAAATTGGGTGCGGCGCGGTTTACCACCTCGATCACCGCGTCGGCTGCTGCCTCGCGCTCGTCGTCCCACGAGCGGCCATCGGGAAGCGCGTAGCGGAAGTGCTGGCAGAACAGGCTGGCGACGTGCTGGCCCGCGGGCGCGAGCGAGACATCGACCGTCGATGGGATCAGCATCTCGACGATGGGATTTTTCGTCCACCCCTGCTCGCGCGCCTCGGCGTAGGCACGCTCCATATAGGCGAGCGAGGGCGCCAGGATGATGCCGCTCTGGTGATGGGATTGAAGTTGCGTGCCTGGCGCGCAGCGGAAATCCGGCAGCTCGCTCAGTGCCACGTTCATGCGCAGCGTCGCGCTCTCGCACTGGTAGTGGTCGAAGCGTTGCGTGAGTTCGGGGTCGCGCTCGTTGGCATCCAGCAGGCGGGTGAACAAGAGCTTGGGATTGAGATTGCTGGCCACGCGCGCGGCGGTGAGCACCTCGCCGTTCTCCATCTGCACTTCGATCACCCTGCCCAACGGGCGCAAGCGCGACACCGCGCTGTCGGTACTCAATGTCACGCCCAGCGCGCGCGCTTCGGCAGCCATCGCCTGCGTAATCGCCCCCATGCCACCCAGCGCATGGCCCCACACGCCGGACTTGCCGTTGACCTCGCCGAACACGTGATGCAGCAGCACATAGGCGCTGCCCGGTGCATAGGGCGATGCGAAGTTGCCGACGATGCTGTCGAAGCCGAAGCAGGCCTTGATGGCTGCCGACTCGAACCAGCGGTCGAGCAGATCGCCCGCGCTGAGTGCGAATAGGTCGAGCACATCGCGCTGAGTGGCAAGGTCGAGGTCCTTGAATACCTTGGCGCTTTTCCACGCTTCCAGAAGTGCCGGGATACCGCCACCGACATTGGGCGGGGTCTGCAAGAGCATCGCTCGGAGCACGTTGGCGACGCGCTCCAGCAGGGCGTAATAGTCCGGCAGCTTTTCAGCATCGCGCTTCGAGTAGCGCGCGACTTCGGCTTGTGTCGCGGCAAGTCCACCGCCGATGCGGATGCTCTGCCCCGGTTCATCCCCAAGCGGCAGGAAATTGGAAAACGGCCGCTCGACGATCTTGAGTCCATGCTCGACCAACTTGAGATCGCGGATGACCTTGGGGTGCAGCAGGCTTACCGTGTAGCTGGCGGTGGAGTTTCGGAAACCTGGCGCGAACTCCTCGGTCACTGCCGCCCCACCCAGCACGCCGCGCTGCTCCAGCACGCGCACCTTCAAGCCCGCACGGGCGAGGTAGCAAGCGCAGACGAGGCCGTTGTGGCCACCGCCGAGGATGAGGGCGTCGTAGTTCATCTGATGCACAGCCGAAAGTAGGGCGGGTTAGCGAAGCGTAACCCGCCGATGAGCGACATCATGGCGGGTCTCGACCCGCCCTACGATGGATCACTCCGGCACCGGCAGCACTCTGGCCCACCAGTATCGCGGCCACCGCTGCCGCCAGGCCTGCACTTCGCTCACGCCAGTCTCCGGGTCGATGTGCAAGGTGAGCGCGCCCTCGTGACCGGTCATGTGCATCGCGCTGCCGAGGCGCTGGTAGCGCGTCACCACCTCCGGCCGAGGATGGCGATAGCTATTGGCATAGCCGGCGGAGAAAATCACCACTTCTGGGTTGACGGCTTCAACGAAGGCCGGGGTCGAAGAGGTGCGGCTGCCATGGTGGGCAGCGAGCAGCACGTCGGCTTTCAGCGCGCCGGGGTTGTCGCGCAGCAGACGCGCTTCGGCATCGCGCTCGATGTCGGCAGGCAGCAGGGCGGCGTGGCTGCCGGTCTCGACGCGCAGCACGCAGCCGCCGTTGTTGTCGGGTGAGGATTCGCCCACCGCATCGTCGGGTCCGTTCAAGATGGTGAAGCGCACACCGTCCCATTCCCACATCTGCCCCGCTCTGCAAGGTGTGCCGGCCATCGCGCCGCGCTCTTCGCGCGGATGCAGCGCCGCGCGCACGGCGGGTGCGCCGCCGCGGTGATCGAGATCGCCGTGCGACACCAGCAGGGTGTCGAGCCGCCGCACGCCCTGCCCCAGCAGATACGGCACGACGACCGAGCGGCCGGCATCAAAGCCTTCTTCATAAGCCGGGCCAGTGTCGAACAGCAGGGTGTGGTTCGCGGTGCGCACCACCACGGCAAGACCCTGCCCGACGTCGAGCGCAGCCAGGGTGAAACCGCGCGATGGCGAGTGCTGGGGTGGAACCGCCAGCGGCAGCATGCAAAGCAAGCCAAGCACGCGCAGTGGCAAGCCGCGCGGAACGGTCAGCAGTGCAGCACCGAGCACGGCGAGTGCGAGGGCTGCGGATGGCGGTGCCGCGGCGAGCCAGCCATCGGCATGGGTCTCGGCCAATGCGCGCAGCGCGATGTGGGTGGCGCTGAGCGCGGCATCGACCAGGTGCAGCAGCGGCATGGCGAGCACCGGCGTAAGCCACAGGAGCAAAACGGCGATCAGCGCCAGCGGCGTGAGCAGGGCGAACCAGGGCACCGCCAGCAGATTCACGAACGGCGCGATCCAGGCCGTGCCTTGAAAGAAGAACAAGGTGAGTGGCGCCAGCAGCAGCGTGAGCAGCAGCTGCACGCGGATGGCGGTGCGCCAGCCGCTCTCGGCGCCGAGCCGCCCGCTGGCGAGCCAGATGATGGCGGCGACCGCGCCGAAGGAGAGCCAAAGCCCGGCGCTGAGCACCGCGAAGGGGTCAGCGAGCAGAATCACACCCCAAGCCAGCGCCAGTATGCGGAAGGGATGCGCGACCCGGTTGAGAAACAGCGCCGCCAAGCCAATGAGCAGCATCACCAGTGCGCGGGTCACCGGTGGCTCGAACCCCGCCAGCAAGGCATAGCAAGTGGCGATCAGCGCCGCACCGATGGCAGCGGCTTTCTGCGCGGCCAGCCGTCGCGTCAGCACCGGCCATGCGCCCCAGGACCACCGCAGCAGAAAAAACGCAAAGCCCGCGACGATGGCGAGATTGAAGCCGCTGATGGCGACCAGGTGTGAGGTGCCGGTGAGTCGGAAGGCATCCCAGTCGGCATCGCGCAGACCACTGGCATCGCCGAGCACCAGCGCGGTGAGCACGGCACGGCCTGGGGTAGAAGGCAGTGCGGCGTCGATGCCATCGCGGATGTGCTGCCGCAATCGCAGCACCGGATAAAACCCGGTGGCGTCGCAACGCTCGGCCTTGCGCACCGTGGCATTGGCACCGATGCCCTGCCGGAACAGCCAGCCTTCGTAGTCGAAGCCGTCCGGGTTCTGCGAGCCGCGCGGGCTCTTGAGCTTCAGGGTGAACTGCCAGCAGTCACCGCCGCGCAGTGTTTCCGGCGTGCGGTACCAGCTGCTGCGAATGCGCGAGGGCACACCGGGCTGGTCCGGCTCGAAGCTGAAGCGCCAGGTGTATTGGGGTGCGGCATCACCGTCGCCGCGGCGGCGTGCGGACCATTGCTCCTGCGCGCGTTCGGGCAGCGAGGCGATATGGCCGGTGACGGTCACCTCCTCGCCTTGGCGCGTCTCGGGCCAGCGGTCGCCGAGGCGCAGCTCGGCACGCCAGAGCGTGCAGGCAAATCCGAGCGCGAGCGCCAGCGTGATGGGCCGGTAGCGCCACGGCAGCAAGGCCAATCCCAAGACCAGCGCACCCATCCACCACGGCGGCAGGGCGGGCAGCGCCTGCGTCGCAAGCACCGCGAGCGTGTAGGCAAGGATCAATCGCAGCATGCGCCGTAGAATGCGCATCAAATATCGAGCGCGCCAGCGCCATGCCGTGAGGAGCAAGACGATGGACCGTTTGAACTGGCTGACCGAGAACCTTTACTACCTCGCCATTCCGTACTTTCTGGTGGCCATGGCCTATGAGATTTTCGTGCTGCGCAGCGCCACGCATTTGAAGGGTTACGAGTGGCGTGACAGCCTCACCAGCATGAGCCTCGGCGTGTTCAACCTGGTGATGCGCGCGCTGTTCGCAGTGGTCACCATCTATGTCTCGTTCGCAGTCTACGAGCACCGTTTGCTTGATCTGAACCCCCTCGTCTGGTGGACCTGGCCGATCCTCTTGATCGCCGAGGACTTCACCTTCTACTGGTATCACCGCGCCAGCCACCGCGTGCGCTTCATGTGGGCGGATCATGTCAACCACCATTCCAGCCAGCACTACAACCTGAGCACCGCGCTGCGCCAGCCGGTGATCGAGATGGCCTGGGCCTGGGTGCTGTGGCTACCACTGGTGCTGATCGGCTTTCACCCGGTCGCGGTCGCCCTGGCGGCGGGCCTGAATCTGCTGTATCAATTCTGGATCCACACCGAATCGGTTGGGCGGATCGGCGTGTTCGAGCGTTTCATGAACACGCCCAGCCACCACCGCGCGCACCACGGCAGCAACCCCGAATACATCGACAAGAACTACGGCGGCTGGCTGATCGTGTGGGACAAGTGGTTCGGCACCTTCGCGCCCGAAACCGTGCCGGTGCGCTATGGGCTGGTGCGCAACATCAGCAGCTACAACCCCTTCGTCGTCATTACCCACGAGTGGGCCTACATGCTGAAGCAGGCCTGGCATGCCAAGAGCCTCAAGCACAAGCTGGGCTGGGTGTTCGGCCCGCCCGAGTGGACACCGGATGGCACCGCCGAAACAGCACTCAACCCGGCAAAGGCACGGGCATGAAGGCCATCGCCGTCGAACCCGATCCGGCTGCTGGCGCGGCACTGGCCGCCGTGTCTTTCGCCGACGCTTATCGCACCACCACCGCCACCCCGGGGCTGTGCGCCCGTCAGGCCGCGGAGGCGGTATTCGCCAGCCCGCCGGCATGGATCAATGCCCTGATGGCGGTGCGCAACCACGTGATGGGGTGGTTCGGCGTGAAGACTTCGGCTGCGCAGTTCGCCCCCACCGCGACCGCTCGCGTCGGCATGTTCCCGGTGGTCAGCGATTCGCCACGGCACATCCTGCTCGGCTTCGACGACCGTCACCTGGACTTTCGCATCACCGTCAGCCTGCGTGACGCACCCGAGGGCCGCACCGCCGTGACCGTGACGACGGCCGTGCTCACCCACAATCTGCTGGGCCGTTGCTATCTCGCGGCCATCCTGCCGTTCCACCGGCGGATTGCGCGATACATGCTCAGCCAGGCGCGATTCGCCTGATGCTCGAAAAGCAACTGCGTGCCAACGGGCTGGACTTCGCCTATCTCGAGGCCGGCCCCGCCGATGGTCCGCTCGCGCTGTTCCTGCACGGCTATCCAGACAGCGCCACCACCTGGCAGCACCAGCTGCCGGCCTTTGCCGAGGCCGGATACCACGCGGTTGCCCCCTGGCTGCGGGGCTATCCGCCCAGCGAGATTCCGCCACCCGGCGCCTATTACGACCGCGCCACGCTAGCCGTCGATGTCGCGGAGATCATCAAGGTCCTGAGCCCGGAAAGACCCTGCGTGCTGATCGGCCAGGACTGGGGTGCGGCCATCGGCTATGGCGTGCTGGCTGCGTTCCCGCAATTGATCCGGCGTGCCGCCTTGCTGGCGGTGCCGCATCCGGCGCAGGTGCGGGCGACGCTGAAGAAATCGCCCCGGCAGGCGCTGCGGTCATTTCACTGGTTTCTGTTCCAGCTGCCCTGGCTGCCGGAATGGCTGTGCGCGCGGCGCGATTACGCCTTTCTCGAAACCTTGTGGAAACTCTGGTCGCCCGACTTCGACGATGCACTGCACGTCGCCGAGATCCGCCGCAGCATGGCGACGCCGGGCGCGCTCGAAGCCAGCCTCGCCTACTACCGTGCGATGTTTGGCAGCCGCAATGCCGACCCCGCGCTGGCGAATGTGCGGGCGCGACTCGAAGCGCCTATCCAGGTGCCGACGCGTGTGCTCATGGGAGGCGAGGATATGCGCCGGGAGATGCTGGAACCTCAGCGGCGCTACTTCAAGGATGAATACGAGTGGACGACCGTGGCAGGCACCGGCCACTTCCTGCATCGAGAAGCGCCGGACACCGTCAACGCGCTACTGCTGGACTGGCTTCGGCGGTAGCGACCACGCCCCTCCCGTTCAGCGAGAAACGAGGTAGCCGAACGCCACAAAAGCCACCACGGCACCCAGCGACAGCAGGATCAGCGTGGTCTTGCCGATCCAGCTGTTTGCACGTGTCTTCTCGTCTGCAAGGGACTTCTGCCACAGGGTCGTCCTGCTGAACTTGTCTTCGCTGTCTTCGCTCATCGTGTTTCCCCTTTGCTGTTTGAGTAAAAAATCCGCGATTCAGTGTAGCGGATCAGCTCCCAATTCCAGCAAGCAGCCGCCCTGCAAGGTATAGCGCCGCTCCATGCGCGCGGCGAGCTTCATATCGTGTGTCACCACCACCAGGCTGGTGCCCAGTTCGCGGTTGAGCTCGAGCATCAGCTCGAACACTTTTTCAGCCGTCGCCGCATCGAGGTTGCCGGTCGGTTCATCCGCCAGCACGGCGGCGGGCCGCGTGACCAGCGCACGGGCGACCGCCGCGCGCTGGCGTTCGCCACCCGAGAGTTCACCCGGCTTGTGCTCCAGCCGCTCGCCCAAGCCCACACGGCCAAGCAGTTCCGCAGCCTGTGCCTTCGCCTGCTTCGCAGGCATGCGGCGGATGAGCAAGGGCATCGCCACGTTCTCCAGCGCGGTGAACTCCGGCAACAGGTGGTGGAACTGGTAGACGAACCCAAGCGACTTGTTGCGCAGCGCGCCGCGTGCGGCGTCGCTCAGGGCGCTGATCTTCTCGCCCGCCACCCACACCTCGCCTGCGGTGGGCGCATCGAGCCCGCCCATGAGGTGCAGCAGGGTGGACTTGCCGCTGCCGGAGGCACCAACAATCGCAATGCGCTCGCCGCGTGCGACTTCGAGATCGACACCGTTCAAGACGGTGAGGTTGAGGCGGCCGTCATCGAAGGTCTTGGTGACGCCCTGCGCCTTGAGGATGATCTCGCTCATTACTCGTACCTCAATGCTTCGGCAGGCTGCGTGCGCGAGGCGCGGTAGGCGGGGTAGAGCGTGGAGAGCAGGCCCAGCGTGAGCGAGAGCGCGCCGATGCGCAGCACATCGCTCATCTTCAGATCGGACGGCAGATCGCTGATGTAATAGACATCGGGCGAGAGAAACTGCTGGTTGGTGAGGCTCTCCAGCAAGGGCACCAACACCGGCACATTCAGCGCCAACGCCACACCGCCCGCCACACCGAGCGCGGTGCCGACGATGCCGATGATCGAGCCCTGCACCATGAAGATCGCCATGATGCTGCGCGGCGTGGCACCCAGCGTGCGCAAAATTGCAATGTCCGCCTGCTTGTCCTGCACCACCATCACCAGCGTGCTGACGATGTTGAAGGCTGCCACGCCGACGATGAGCGAGAGGATGATGAACATCACCATCTTCTCGGTCTTGACCGCGCGGAAGAAATTGGCGTGCTGGCGCGTCCAGTCACTGACGTAGTAGATGCCCGGCAGCTCGCCCGCCAGCTCGCGCGACACCTGCGGCGCCTTGAACAGATCGTGCAGCTTCAGGCGCACGCCGGTCACATCGCTGCCCATGCGGTAGAGCGCCTGCGCATCGGCGAGGTGGATCAGCACCAGGCCGCGGTCAAACTCGTACATGCCGACGCTGAACACGCCGCTGACGGTGAAGCGGCGGAAGCGCGGCAGCACGCCCGCAGGCGTGACGCTGGCCTGCGGGATCATCAGGTCCACCTTGTCGCCCACGTCCACGCCGAGCGTGGTGGCTAGCTCCTTGCCGAGCACGATCTTGTATTCGCCGGCTTTCAGGTCGCTGAGCTGGCCCACCTTCATCTTCTGCGCGATCTCGCTGACCTTGGCTTCTTCCTCAGGCAGCACGCCGCGCAAGAGCGTGCCGGTAAGGTCGCTGCCGGCCTTGAGCATGCCTTCGCCCTCCACATAGGGCGCGATCGACTCGATCTCGGGATTGTGTTCCGCCAGCTTCGCCACGCCCTGCCAGTCCTCAAGCCCGCCGCGCAGCGCCGAGATGGTGGCGTGGCTGGCCATGCCGAGAATGCGCACCCGCAACTCCTTCTCGAAGCCGTTCATCACCGACAGCACGGTGATGAGCGCGGTCACGCCAATGGCAATGCCGAGCATCGACGCCAGCGAGATGAAGGAGATGAAGTGGTTGCGACGCTTGGCGCGCGTGTAGCGCAGGCCTGCGTAGAGTTCGTAAGGGTTTCGCATAAGCGAGAATTAGAGCATATCGACACCTCGCTCCCCATGAACCATCCTGCCGATCGCCGCTTTGCCTGGCTGCTGTTGATCCTCGTCGGTGGCACCGCCTACCGCGCGCTGGCCCTGCACTGGTCGGGCCTCAACCTCTACGTCGATGAGGCGCAGTACTGGTACTGGGCGCAGGCGCTGGACTGGGGCTATTACTCCAAGCCGCCGGTGATCGCCGCCCTCATTGCCGCGACCACCAGTGTGTTCGGCGATGGCGAGCTGGCGATCAAATCCGGCGCGCTCATCGTGTATCCGCTCACCACGCTGGCGCTCTACGCCCTGGCGCGGCGGCTGTTCGATGTGCGCATCGCGTTCTGGACTGCCCTCACCTTCTTCACCTTGCCGGGTGTGGCTTTCAGCTCGCTCATCATCAGCACCGACGTGCCGCTGTTCCTGTGCTGGACTAGTGCCCTCTATGCCCTGCACCGCGCGGCGAGCGAGGACGACTGGCGCTGGTGGCTGCTGCTGGGCGCGGCCTGCGGCGTGGGCCTGCTCACCAAATACACGATGGGGATCTTCGCAGTCTCGACCCTCATCTGGTTCGCGCTTACTCCGAGCCTGCGCAGGCTTTTCACCCGCCCTGGCCCCTACCTCACCGCGCTGGTCGCAGCACTCATCTTCGCGCCCAACCTGTGGTGGAACCACGCCAACGGCTGGCCAACCTTTCAGCACACCGCCGACATCAGCAATCTCGAAACCGGGCCCGGCCTGCACTGGGACGAGTTGCAGGAGTTTTTGAGCGGCCAGGCGGCAATCATGGGGCCGGTGCTGTTCATCGCCCTCCTCGTGCTGATCGCCCGCATCAAGCACTGGTGGCGCAATCCGACCAGTGTGTTTCTCGCCTGCTTCACCCTGCCCTTTCTGCTGGTGATCTCGGCCCAGGCCCTGCTCGGCCGCGCCAATGCCAATTGGGCGGCAATGACCTATGCGGCGGGCACACTCTGGGTAGTGAGCTGGCTCTTGCAGGCCAACCGCCGAGGCGTCGTGATCGCGGCACTCGTCATCAATCTCATGGCGATGGTCGCGGCCTACCACTACCACGCCATCGCCCATGCATCAGGCCGCGAGCTGACGCGCAAGACCGACTACTACAAGCGGGTGCAGGGCTGGGATGTGCTGGGTGCCAAGGTCGCCCAACTGCTGCGCGAAAACCCCGGCACGCTGCTGCTGAGCCACGAGCGCGACACCATCAGCGAGATGGCCTATTACGCCCGGCCGGAGAGCGCCGGGGCGGTGTGGTGGAACCCGCAGGGCCTCATCAACAGCCACTACGCGCTGGTGACGAAGATGCAGGGCAAGGGCAACCAGGACTTCCTCTTCATCAGCCGCAACAGCACCCTGCCCGCCGGCATGGCCGACAGCTTCCTGAGCCAGGAGCGCCTGCCCGATCTCACGGTGCCGGTGGTGCCGGGCTGGTCGCTGGACTACCACGTGTGGCGCTTGCGCGGCTTCATCGGCTATCCGAGGCAGGCCCGCGCCGAGTAGGGCGAAATGCGCGCCGCTTGCGGCTACCATGACGCATCGAGCCTGACGCAGCCATCGGCTGTGAGTCACGCCACACCGCATGAGGAGAACATGAAGACTGCACCCTTGAGCCTGCATATCCCGGAGCCGAAGACGCGCCCCGGCGATCTGGTCGATTTCAGCGACATCAAAATCCCGCCTGCGGGCATCGTGCCGCGCCCCGCCAGCGACATCCCGGCTGCGGAGATGCGCGACCTCGCCTACAGCCTCATCCGCGTGTTGGGCGATGACCACAAAGCGGTCGGCGAATGGAACCCCAAGCTCTCGCCCGAGGTGCTGCGCACCGGCCTGCGCCACATGCTGCTCACCCGTGAGTTCGACGAGCGCATGATGAAGCTGCAACGCCAGGGCAAGACGAGCTTCTACATCAAGTGCACGGGTGAAGAGGCCATTGGTGTCGCCCAGGCGATGGCGCTGGACGACAAAGACATGCTCTTCCCCAGCTACCGCCAGCAGGGCCTGCTGGTGGCGCGCGGCTGTCCGCTGGTGCGGCTGATGAACCAGATTTTCAGCAACACGCAAGACAACCTCAAGGGCCGCCAGCTGCCGATCATGTACTCGGAGCCGGACTATGGCTTCTTCTCGATCAGCGGCAATCTCGGCACTCAGTATCCGCAGGCGGTGGGCTGGGCGATGGCCTCAGCCTACTCGGCCGATACCCGCATCGCGGCGGCCTGGGTCGGCGATGGTTCGACCGCCGAGGGCGACTTCCACTACGCGCTCACCTTCGCCACGGTCTACCAGGCTCCGGTGGTGTTGAACGTGGTCAACAACCAATGGGCGATCAGTACTTTTCAAGGCATGGCCGGTGGCGAGCAGGCTACCTTCGCCGCGCGCGCGGTGGGCTATGGCCTGCCCGCTCTGCGCGTCGATGGCAATGACTTCCTGGCGGTGTACGCGGCGACCAAATGGGCTGCCGAGCGCGCCCGCAGCAACCACGGCGCGACACTCATCGAGCTGTACACCTACCGCGCAGCACCCCACAGCAGCAGCGACGATCCCGCCGCCTACCGCCCGGCCGAAGAGTCCAAGGGCTGGCCGCTGGGCGAGCCGATCGAACGTCTGAAGCAGCACCTCATCGCCATCGGCGAGTGGAGCGAGGAGCGCCACATTGCCCTCACCACCGAGATGATCGAACACGTCATGGCACAGCTCAAGGAGGCTTCTAGCCACGGCACCCTGGGCAATCCCGCGCCGGATGATCCCGGCTCGATGTTCGAGGACGTGCTGAAGGAAGTGCCGGGCCGCCTGCTGATGCAGCGCGAAGAAATGCTGGCGCTGCGCGCCGCAGCCGCCAAAGAGGGGGCATAACGATGGCACGCATGAACATGATCCAGGCCATCAACTCCGCCATGGACATCGCCATGGAGCGCGACCCGAAAGTGCTCGTCTTCGGTGAGGACGTCGGCTACTTCGGCGGCGTCTTCCGCGCCACCGCGGGCTTGCAGAAGAAGTACGGCAAGCGCCGCTGCTTCGATGCGCCAATCTCTGAGGGCGGCATCGTCGGGGCGGCCGTCGGCATGGGCGTGTACGGCCTGCGCCCGGTCGTCGAAATCCAGTTCTCGGACTACATCTATCCGGCCTTCGACCAGCTCGTCAGCGAGGCCGCGCGCCTGCGTTATCGCTCGGCCGGTGGCTTCACCTCGCCGCTCACGGTGCGCACGCCGGTCGGCGGCGGCATCTTCGGCGGGCAGACGCACAGCCAGAGCCCGGAGGCGATCTTCACGCATGTGTGCGGCCTGACCTCGATCATGCCCAGCAATCCCTACGACGCGAAGGGCCTGCTGCTGAGTGCGATTGAAGACGATGACCCGGTGATCTTCTTCGAGCCCAAGCGCATCTACAACGGGCCGTTCGATGGCCACCACGACAGACCTCTCACGCCCTGGACCAAGCACGAGCTGGGCGAGGTGCCGGAGGGCTATTACAAGATCGAACTCGGCAAGGCGAAGATCGTGCGCCCCGGCGAGAAGGTGACGGTGATCTGTTACGGCACGATGGTGCATGTCTGCCTCGCCGCCGCCGAAGAGAGCGGCATCGACGCCGAGGTGATCGACCTGCGCAGCCTGCTGCCGCTGGACCTCGACTGCCTCGTGACCTCGGTGAAGAAGACCGGCCGTTGCGTGATCGTCCACGAAGCCACCAAGACCTGCGGCTATGGCGCGGAGCTGGTGTCGCTGATTCAGGAGCACTGCTTCTATCACCTGGAAGCGCCCATCGAGCGCGTTACGGGATGGGACACGCCCTACCCGCACGCCTACGAGTGGGACTACTTCCCCGGCCCTTATCGCGTAAGTCGCGCGATCAAGAAAGTGATGGAGGAATAGGCCATGACGACATTCACTTTCAAGCTGCCGGACATCGGCGAAGGCATTGCCGAGTGCGAGATTGCGACTTGGCGCGTGGCCGTTGGCGATGTGGTGAAAGAAGACCAGCCCTTGGTGGACATGCTCACCGACAAGGCGGCAGTGGAAATCCCCTCGCCGGTCTCAGGCGTGGTGAAGGAGCTGCGCGGCAACGCTGGTGACAAGGTGGCCGTCGGGGCCGTGCTGCTGCTGATCGAGACGGCTGCTGGTGCGGCGGCACCCGCTGAATCGGCACCCGCTGCATCAGCTGCGCCGAGCGCACCGGCCAAGGCCATGGCAGCGCCTGTCGCGGCAGCCCCCAAACCTGCTGCACCGCTACGCGCCGATGGCGAGAAGCCCTTGGCCGCCCCCAGCGTGCGCAAGCGCGCGCGCGAACTCGGCATTGATCTCGCCGAAGTGGCCGGCAGCAAGAAGGGTGGTCGCATCGGCCACGAAGATCTCGATGCCCACGGCAGCGCCCCACAAGCCGCTGCACCCGCTGCCGCCTTGCCCACCAGCACCATGGCCAGGGCCACCGGTGTGGAGCAGATCAAGATCATCGGCATGCGCCGCAAGATTGCCGAGAGCATGCAGCGCAGCAAGCGCAACATCCCCCACTTCGCCTACGTCGAAGAGATCGACGTCACCGAGCTGGAGGCGCTGCGCGTCCACCTTAATGCCAGCAAGCGGCCAGATCAGACCAAGCTGACGCTGCTGCCCTTCCTGATGCGCTCGATGGTCAAGGCCGTACCGCTGTTCCCCAACGTCAATGGCAACTACGACGACGAGGCGGGCATTTTCCACCGCCACAGTGCGCTGCACATCGGTGTGGCGGCACAGACTCCGCAGGGCCTGATGGTGCCAGTGGCGAAGCACGCCGAGGCAATGGACCTCTGGGCCTGCGCGGCGGAACTCAAGCGCGTCGCCGAGGCCGCGAAAAGCGGCAAGGCCAAGCGTGAGGAACTGAGCGGTTCCACCATCACCATCAGCAGCCTCGGCACCATGGGTGGCATCGTCTCGACACCCATCATCAACGCACCGGAAGTCGCCATCGTCGGTGTCAACAAGATGGTCGAGCGGCCGATGGTGAAGAACGGCCAGGTGGTGATCCGCACGATGATGAATCTTTCATCGAGCTTCGATCACCGAATCGTCGATGGCTACGATGCCGCCAGCTTCATCCAGAAACTCAAGCAGCTGCTGGAAAACCCTGCGACGATCTTCATGCCCTGAGTCATGCAGATTCGCATCGACGATCTCAGAGGCCCCGAAATCGCTGCGCTGTTGCAGGAGCACCTCGCCGACATGCACGCCACCTCGCCGCGCGAGAGCGTGCATGCGCTCGATCTCGATGCCCTGCGCCAGCCTGAGATCACCTTCTGGACGGTGTGGGATGGTGCAGCACTGGCAGGCTGCGGCGCGCTCAAGCAGCACGATGCGCGCCACGCCGAGATCAAGTCGATGCGGGTCGCACACCCCTATCGTCGGCAAGGGGTGGCGGCGGAACTGATGCGCCACTTGCTGGCGGTGGCGGCCGAGCGGGGCTATGCAAGGCTCAGCCTCGAAACCGGCTCGCAGGCCTTCTTCGAGCCGGCGAGGAAGCTCTATGCAAGCCACGGCTTCACGGTCTGTGGCCCTTTTGCGGACTACCGGCTAGACCCGAACAGTGTGTTCATGAGCAAGACACTGTAATCACGGCCGCAATGGGCTCAAGACATGGGTGTCGTCCAGAGGCGTGAACCTTTGGTGGCCGCGAGGTTATAATTTTTGTGTCCCGCCCTATTTACAGAGGGCTTTCAGGAGCACAAATCCGATGCACAGCCTCAAAATCCGCGCCGTCGGCTCTTCATCCGGTGCCGTGTTCCCCAAGGAACTGCTGGCCGAGCTGGGCGTGAAGCAGGGCGACACGCTGTATGCCACCAAGGCTCCTGACGGCAGCGTGCGCCTGACGCCGCATGACGACACTTTTGCCCGGCAGATGGCAGCGGCGGAAGAGGTGAGTCGTAGCCACCGGGATGTATTCAAGGCTCTAGCCAGCCGGTAGCAGGACGATGGAGTTTCTCGAAAAAGAGGTGGTGCTGGCACTGCACGATTCCCAGCTGGCACTCTATGGCGGCTTGGCAGGTGTGCGCGACATGGGCCTGCTGGAATCGGCACTTGCACGTCCGCAAAACTCTTTTGCCTATGGCGAGACAGATGCGTTTGCGCTGGCGGCTTCGCTGGCGTTTGGCATTGCCCGCAATCATCCCTTCCTGGATGGCAACAAGCGCACGGCCCTGCACAGTGCGCTCACGTTTTTGATGATCAACAGCGAAGCCATTCCGCCACCGACTCCACTCATGGTGGAAATGACCGTGCAACTCGCCGAAGGTCGCGCCAGCGAGCAGGACTTTGCCCGCTGGCTGGCGCAGAGCCCCCTGGCCTCCTAGGCGGCGGCTCTCGCCTTCTTCTTGCTCACTGCCGCTTCCAGCGCCTCAAGCTCCTCCGCCATGTAGGTGGCGAGACGCTGCATGTGCGGCAAGGTGTCGCGGCAGCCGGTGAAGCCGACGTTGAATTGCCCTGCGTAGCTCACCACGGTGATGTTGAGCGCCTGCCCGTGCGAGAGCAGCGAGATGGGGTACATCTGTTCGAGCTTGGCGCCGTTGAAATACAGCGTTTGCGACGGCCCCGGCACATTGCTGATGGTGATGTTGAACATCGGCTTGGTGCGGCCGCCGAGGCCCAGCAGCATGCTGAGGATGTAGGGCGCCATGAACACCATCGTGTAGTTGGCAAGCCCGGCCTTGGGCATGGCCTGCAACTTGTCCTTGGCGATGGTGATGCTCTCCTTGATGCCGCGCAGCCGCTTCACCGGGTCGCCGATCTGGGTGTTGAGATTGGCGATGATGAAGCTGATGGCATTGCCGCTGTCGGTGTCGTCGGCCGGGCGAATGCTCACCGGCACGCCAGCCGTCAGCGGCTGGTTGGGCAGCGCCTGCAGCTCATCCAGATAGCGGCGCAGCGAGCCTGCGCACAGCTCCAGGAAGATGTCGTTGACGGTGGCATCCGAGGCTTTCGCCACCGCCTTGATGCGCGCCAGGTCGTAGAACTGCGTCGCAAAAC
Organism: Pseudomonadota bacterium; assembly: GCA_040385605.1. Classification (GTDB taxonomy): domain Bacteria; phylum Pseudomonadota; class Gammaproteobacteria; order Nevskiales; family Nevskiaceae; genus Stagnimonas. The sequence continues at coordinate 170,633 of JAZKHC010000017.1, read as the reverse complement.
GCCGCTGTCCGCCGATCTTGCGGTTGAGGATGGACTTGGGCGCGACAAAGGGCGCGGCATTGGCCGGGTCGTGCTGGTTGATGGTGTTGCCCACCACTTCGCGCAGGGCCTTCAGCACGCCGGGCAGGGTCGAGGCCTGCGCCTTGAGCTGCTCTTGCAGCGTCGGCCTGGGGCCACGGCGCATGCCGCCCTCACCGCTGCCACGGCCAATCGACCAGGGCGGCAGCATCTCGTCGGCCTTGGCGTCGGCGGTCAGCATTTTTTCGAGCATCTTCATGCCGCCGACACCATCCACCTGCGAGTGGTGCATCTTCATGTAGAGCGCGAAGCGGTTGTTCTCCAGCCCTTCGATCACATGCATTTCCCACAGCGGGCGGTTGAAATCGAGCTGGTGCGAATGCAGGCGCGAGATCAGCACGCCCAGCTCGCGCTCGCCGCCGGGGGCGGGCAATGCGGAGTGGCGCAGGTGGTAGTCGAGGTCGATCTTGTGGTCTTCGACCCAGGCCGGCAGCACCGCCTTGAGGCTCGGGTTGGCGAGCTTGAGGTTGAAGGGGGCGGCAAAGTTGCGGTGCTCGCGCATTGCGGCCACCAGGTCTTTCAAGAAGGACTCTGGCGCTTTCGGTGGCAGCGAGTAGATGGTGAGGCTGCCGACATGCATCGGCGTCTCGGTGGACTCCACCATCAGCCAGGCGGCGTCGAGCGGGTTGAGCTTGATCTTGCGTGCCATTGCGCGTCTCCTCTTTTTTATAGGCCGCAGTGTAGCGAAGCCCAGCAAACCTGACTGTTATCGCAGGCATGCCGCCATGCTGGCGACGCTCAGGCTGCGTCGTGGATCGCCCGCAGGATGTCGCTGCGCGAAATCTGCCCCACCAGCCGCCCGCTCTCCACCACCGGAAATCGCTTGTAGGGCGCATCGAGAAAGCGGGTGGCGGCATCCAGCAGCGTCAGCTCGGGCGAGAGGCTGGCCGCGTGGGTGGACATGAAATCCCGCACTACGCCGGGCGACACCCCCTCGTAGTTGGCGATCACGGCCACCTTGAGGCAGTCCTTCTCCGACAGCATGCCGACCAGCATGCCCTGCTCGTCACAGACCGGCGCGCCCGAATGCCCGCGCTTCAAGAGCTGCCCGATGGCACTCATCACATCCGTATCGGGCTTGAAGGTGAGCAGGTTGGTGGTCATGTAATCGCTGACCGTGAAGGCGCTCAAATCGGGCATGGCTCTCTCTCCGCTGGCTGTGCTTTCATGTTCAGCAAAGACTAGCGCAAAGCGGATGCGCCCGGTGATGTCTCAGGTGCCGGTTCTGCCGGCTTCGATCCCGGCCAGTTATTGATCTCGATCGCTTGCGGCGGAGCGGCCGGTGCCACCATGGCAACGCCCTCGGCCTTGAACAGCTCGAAGATGCGATAGCGGATGCGGCTCGCCACCCCGGCCTTGCCGTGCATGTCGCGCACATAGCCGCGCAGCTCGAATTTGAGCGCCGAGCCCTCGAAATCCTGGAAGAACACGAAGGGCCCGCTGATGCCGAATCGTTCGTCGTCGGCAAACAGGTCCTTCTCGCCCTCGGTGGCCTTGAGCAGCAGCGCCTTCACCTTGGCCGGGTCGCTGTCGTAGGTGACCTGTACGGGCAAGATCAGACGGCCGATGTTGTCGTGAAAGCTCAGGTTCTCTACCGACTTCGACAGCAGCTCTGAATTGGGCACGATGATGCTGCTGCGGTCCCAGGTTTCCAGCTCGGTCGAGCGGATGCGGATCTTGCGCACGAATCCCTCGTTGCCCGCGATCTTGATGTAGTCGCCCATGCGCACCGGCCGCTCAAACAAGAGGATGAGCCCGGAGAAGAAGTTGTTGGTGATGTTCTGCAAGCCAAAGCCAATGCCCACCGACAGCGCCCCGGCGACGATGGCGAGCTTGCTGAGATCAAGCCCCACCACGCTCAAGCCGACCATGATGGCGACGATGGCGGCGACGTAGCCGAACAAGGTGGCGATGGACACCCGCACGCTGGCTTCGATGCCCGTCAGCGGCAGCCAGTCCTGCTCCAGCTTCTTCTTCAGCCAGCGGCCGAAAGTGAGCAGCACCACGAACCAGAGAATGCCCATGATGATGTGCGCCGGCACCAGGGTGACGCTGCCGAGCTTGATGCCGCCGCCGGTCAGCGCCTCGCTGAACTGATCACCCAAGTCATGCAGGCCCCAAACATGCAACAGCACGAAGCCGATGAAGGGCCACAGCAGAAGCTGATAGCTCAGCGTGAGCCATTTCAACTCGGGGATTTTCTTGCCTTCGACCACGCCCAGGCGCAGGCGTAAACGTTTCTGCCAGCCGTAACGGGCCTCGTCGAGGGTGTTGGCGAGCCACTCCACCAGCAGCGAAAACACCAGGCCGCCCGCAACGAGAACGAGGGTCGCCACCGTCGGGTTGTCGGTGAGGAGGCGTGGCAGGGTGAGGAAGGTGAACGAGGGCATGGGTTTGTATTGGGCTGCGCGAGCCGCCAGCATAGAGAACGACCACCGATAAATCAGCATGAACACCGCAACCATCCGCGACGCCGTCACCGCCGTGCTCTGCTGCCAGGGCGAGATTCTGATGGTGCGCCGCCAGCCCGAGCTGCCCTCGTTTTCGGGCTACTGGGCCTTCCCCGGCGGCAAGATCGAAGCCGCCGATGCCTCGGCCGAGACCGCGCTGCTGTGCGCAGCCGCCGACCATGCCGTGCTGGTGGGCATCGTCCGCGAGGTGCAAGAAGAGCTGGGCATCGACCTCGACGCGCTCGCTGCCGCAGGCCAGGTGCAAGCCGTGTGCGTGCTGGGCGAGGCCACCACGCCGCCCATCGCGGCAGGGCGCTTCCGTACCCGCTTTTTGCGAATTGATCTGCTGGACAAGCCTGAGCTCGTGCTGGATCTGCGCGAACACTCCGAGGCCTCGTGGGCGACTGCCGCGCACTGGCTGGCGCGCTACCACCAGGGCACGCTGCTGATGGCCCCGCCCACCTTCGATACCGTCGCAGCACTCGCTGAAGACCCCGCCTGCCGCCTGCTCACCCGCCTGCATCTCGATGGCCCCGAGGACGAGTGCCGCATCATCGAACCGCTGCACGGCCTGCGCATGATCCCGGTGCGGAGCAACACCCTGCCGCCCGCCACGCACACCAATGCTTTTTTGATCGGCGACAGCTACAAGGTGCTGGTCGATCCCTCACCCGCCGATCGCACCGAACTCGTAAGGCTCTACAAGCTGATCGACCGTGTCGGCTGCGACGAGGTGCTGCTCACCCACCACCACCCCGATCACCGCCAGTTCGCCAACGAGATCGCGGAACGCTACGACGTGCCGCTGGCGCTGAGCGATACCACCCGCCGCTTCATCCAGGCCGAGGTGCCGGGCTACTTCGGCGATCTGCTGCTGCGCACCTACGTCGAGGGTGATGTGGTGACGCGCTGGCTCGGCCAGCCGGTGCGCGTGGTGCCGGTGCCGGGCCACGACGCCGGGCAGATCGCACTGATGCCCGACAACAAAGCCTGGTTCATCGTCGGCGATCTCATCCAGGGCATCGGCACGGTGGTGATCGCCAAACCCGAAGGCCACATGGGCACCTACTTTGCGACCCTGCAAAAAGTGATCGACCTCGACCCCGCCGTGATCGTGCCCAGCCACGGCATGGCGATGGGCACAACCTATCGTCTGCAAGAGACACTCAAGCATCGGAAAATGCGCGAAGCCGCCGTGCTGCAACTGCACCGCGAGGGCAAGTCACCGCAGGAGATGCTGCCGGTGCTCTACAAGGGTGTCGATTCCCGGCTGTGGCCGTTCGCGGCGATGAACATCAGCTCGCACCTGGACAAGCTGCGCGAGGAAGCCCTGATCTGAGTTACCTGGGGTTGCTCTGCGCATCCATCGCCGCATCGAGCTGCGCCTTGCGCTGGTCGTTGGCATCGAGTGCGCTATCGACCTTGTTGGCGATGGCATCACCCGCGTAGCCGACCGCTTCGGTGTTACGGATGGCTTCAGTCTCCGCGCGGCTTTGCGGTTCGCCCGGCTTGGGCACTTCGGGCTGCTTGCCGCAGGCGGCGAGAGCAGTCAACAAGACGACGAGAGTCAGTACGCGCATGGGAATCTCCGGTTGCAGCAAGGCGGCGAGCCTACATCAAGCCTCAGGACGTCCTGAGCACCAGGCTCACTTTGTCTTCGCCGTCCTCGATGTTCTGCACCTTCACCGGCATGTAGTCCTTCGAGGGTGCGAGCCAGAAGCGCAGCGTGGTCTTGGGGTCGTCGATGCGCTCGAACTGGATGGCATCGAAGCTGCCGGCCGGCGTGCTGACCTGGCTACGGCCCTTGATGGCGAAGGTGTACGTCTTGATGCGCTTGTGGTCGGCGACCGGCGTCACCAGCGTGCCAGGCTTGGCATCGTTGATGTGCTGCTTCACCCAGAGCCGCGCGGCCTGGTGCACGCTCAGGCGGTCCAGCGTGCCGGGCTCGATGGCGAGCGGGCCGTTGCGGCCACCGAGAACCTGTCCCTTCGTGAAATCAAAGGTCAGGGCGAAGCCGTCTTTCGGCCGCTTGGGATTGTTGAAGCTCATGGCACTCGGCACCACCGCACCGTTCTTGACGCAGAACTGGCTGGTCTCCTTCGGCGAGCCGTAGAGCCAGCGCACGACGCCGATGGGATTGGTGGCGAGTTCGTAGCGATAGCAGTCACCCGCCTCCGCGGCCAGGGTCAGCGTGCCGCTGCCCAGCGGCGTGCCGCTCCAGGCCACGTCGTAGCTGAGCTGGCTGGGGGAGAGCGAGGCGGCTTGCGCAGACAGGGCTGTGGAGAGTGCAAGCACGAGCAGCAAATTCGGTTTCATCGAAAGGCATCCTCGAGGTCATCCAGCGTGCGTGGCGCGCTCAGAGCTTGGCCGCGCCAGATGGCCGCGCCATTGTCGAACCGCATCTCGCCGCGCAGCAGCCAGCTGATCGCCTGCGGGAAAATCTTCAGCTCGACATCCTGCATCACACGCTCCGCCAGAACAGTGGCTGAAGCCTGTGGCGGCACCGTGAATGCGCCCTGAAGCACCAGCGGCCCGCCATCGAGGGCGGCGGTGACGAAATGCACCGTCGCACCGTGCTCGCGCTCGCCCGCCGCCAGCACCGCCTCGTGGGTCTTCAGGCCCTTGTGGCGCGGCAGCAGCGAGGGATGGATGTTGAGCGCGCGGCCCTCGTAGTGCTGCGTGAAGGCCGGCGTGAGAATGCGCATGAAGCCGGCAAGTGCGAGCACGTCCGGTGCGAAGGCGTCGATGGCCTGCATCAGCGCTGCATCGAAGGCCTCGCGGCTGGCATAGGCCTTGTGATCCACCACCTGCGTGGCGATACCTGCCTCGGCTGCACGTTGCAGGCCAGGTGCATCGGCGCGGTTGCTGATAACGGCCGCGATGCGCGCGGGGATGTGCCCCGCCGAGCAATGTTCGATCAGCGCCTGAAGATTGCGACCCTGCCCGGAGATGAGTACGACCAGGTTTTTCACAAGATCAGACGAAGCGCACGTCCTGCTTGCCCTTGACGATCTCACCCATCTCAAAGGCCTTGACCTTGCTCTTCTTGAGCGAGGCGAGTGCGGCCGTCACCTGCAGGCGCGGCACAATGACGACAAAGCCGACGCCGCAATTGAACACGCGCCACATTTCCTCCTGCTCGACGTTGCCCTTCTCCTGCAACCAGTCGAACACCGCAGGCCGCGTCCAGCTGGTGGTGTCGACCACCGCTGCGACGCCAGCCGGGAAGCAGCGCGGCAGGTTGCCAACAATGCCGCCACCAGTGATGTGGCTGCCGCCTTTCATGTCGATGCCGTCTTCCAGCAGCTTGAGGATGGGCTTGACGTAGATTTCGGTCGGGGCCAGCAGGGCATCTTCGAGCGTGGTGCTGCCGAGCTTGCTGCTGAGCTTGGCCTTCGACACCTCCAGAATCTTGCGCACCAGCGAGTAGCCGTTGGAGTGCGGGCCGGAGGACGGCAGGCCGATCAGCACATCGCCGGGCTTGATGCGGCTGCCGTCGATGATCTTCTTCTTCTCGACCACGGCAACCACGAAGCCGGCGAGGTCGAAATCGCCCTTGCTGTAGAGGCCCGGCATCTCGGCCGTTTCGCCGCCCACCAGCGCACAGCCTGCGAGCTTGCAGCCCTGGGCGATGCCCTTGATCACCTTGCCCGCCACCTTCTTGTCGAGATGGCCGGTGGCGTAGTAGTCGAGGAAGAACAGCGGCTCGGCACCGTTGACCAGCACGTCGTTGGCGCACATGGCGACCAGATCCTGCCCAAGGCCTTCGACACGGCCGGTCTCGATACCGAGCTTGAGCTTGGTGCCGACGCCATCGGTGCCACTCACCAGAATGGGTTTTTTGTATTTCTTGGGGATGCGCACCAGCGCGCCAAAACCACCGACGCCCGCCAGCACTTCCGGTCGCTGGGTGGATTTGACGATCTTCTTGATGTCGTCCACCAGCGCATCGCCCTCGTCGATATCGACCCCCGCATCGCGGTAGGAGAGAGACTTCTTGGCGGGGCTGGGCTTTTTCATGGTGGGGCGATTGGCGCGAATTCAGTGATGAACGCTATTTTAAGCTCTGCCCTCTCAAAGCTCGCACCATGCAAATGTCCGAACTCGACTCTCCATTACGCCTGCGCGACCACTGGCACTGGCTGGTCGGCGGGCTGGCACTCGTCGGCGTCCTCTGGGTGCTGGGTCCGATGCTGATGCCCTTCGTGGTCGGGGCCATCCTCGCCTACGTGGGCGACCCCATCGTCGATTGGCTGGAGCGGCGCGGCTTCTCGCGCACCTGGGGCGTGGTGCTGGTGTTCGCCACCATCACGCTCGTCATCGCGCTGCTGATCCTGATGATCGCGCCGATGATCTATGCACAGACGGTCACGCTGATCGAGTCCGCACCCGAAGCCCTGCGCTGGATACAGGATGTGTTCCTGCCCAAGCTCGGCATCACCGTGCCGGACAATCTCAGGCTCGATGCCAACTACATCCGCCGCTGGGTCACTGATCACTGGCAGGAGGCCACCGGTGCCGCTGGTGTGGTGGCGCAATCCGGCCTCGCGGCCCTGGCCGTGATCGCCAACATCGCGCTGATCCCGGTCGTCGCCTTCTACCTCTTGCGCGACTGGGACAACATGGTGGCAGCCTGCGACCGCTTCACGCCGCCGCGCTGGCGCCCCCTCACCCGGCGGCTGGCCGGCGAGTGCGACGACGTGCTCGGCAGCTTCATCCGCGGCCAGGGCCTGGTCATGCTGGCGATGGCGATCTATTACTGCGTCACGCTGAGCATCCTCGGCCTCAAGCTCTCGCTGGTGGTCGGCATCATCGCCGGCACGCTCACCTTCGTGCCCTATCTCGGCTTCGCTGTCGGCTTTGCCGCCGCGATGATCGCGGTACTGGTGCAGGATCCCTCGCTCTGGATGATCGCCTGGGTGGTGGTCATCTTCACCATTGCGCAGATGCTCGAAGGCAATGTGCTGGTGCCCTGGCTGGTGGGCGACAAGATCGGCATCCATCCCGTCACCGTGATCTTTGCCATTCTTGCCGGCGGGCAGCTGATGGGCTTCACCGGCGTGCTAATCGCACTCCCAGTGGCGGCGATTCTCGCCGTGCTGGCCCGCGAGCTGAACCGACGTTGGCGAGCCAGTGACTTCTACCGCTGGGGCGCACCGCCCGAGCACGCGCCCGAGGCCTTGCCCGCCCCGCCCGCGCCCATCGCCCTCGGCGAAGGCCCGCCGCAAAGCGACGCATGAAGGGCACCCAGCTCGCCCTTGCCGTTGCGCTCGGCGAGCGTCAGGATTTCGAGCACTTTCACCCCGGTCCCAATGCCGAGGTGGTCGCCACCTTGCGCGTCCTGCTTGATGTGGAAGACGGCAGCAGCCTGCTGCTGCATGGGCCGAGCGGCAGCGGCAAGACGCATCTCGTGCAGGCTCTGCTCAAGGAGGCCGGTGAGTGCGGCCTGCGCGCCACATTGCTCGATGTGCACAGGTTCAACACCCCCACGCGCGCACTCGAAACCGTAGCCCTGCTCTGCATCGACGGCCTCGATGCCACCCCGCTCGAAGAAACGCAGGCTCTCGCCCTGATCCGCCTGCTCGATGCGCGCCGCCAGCGCGCGGTGGCCACCCTCGCCACGGCGCGCAAGCCCGCCGCACAGCTCATGCTGCCGCGCCCGGATCTGCTCACGCGCCTCTCGGGCTTTTCCAGCTTTGGCCTCAGGCCCTTGTCGGACGACGACCGCATCGGCTTGCTGCGCCTGCGCGCCAGCACGCGCGGGCTCAACCTCTCACTGGAGGTTGCGAGCTATCTGCTCAAGCACTTGCCGCGCGATGTGGCCTCGCTGCTCGCTGCCGTGGATACGCTTGACCAGGCCTCGCTCGCTGCAAAGCGCGGGCTGACCATCCCCTTGGTGCAGGAGACGCTAGGTCTGGGCGGCTAGTTTGTCGGCAGTTTTCTTTGCCTTGGCATAAAGCATCAACGCCACAAAATCGAGCGCGGCAACCACCGACAGCACGATGAGCGCGCCCTTGATTTTGGGCAACATGTAGGCCTCGGCCAAGAGCATCGCGCAGTAGAACGACACCAGCATGCTGGCCCAGCCTGCCGTGTAGGCACGGCCGCGCAGCAGGCCCGGCAGGGTGGTGAGCAAGGGCAGCACGGCGACCACTGCCAACACCCAATGCGCGCGCGTGCCACGCCCGGCGATGAGGGCGAACAGGCCCAAAGTGAGCGCCACATGCAGCAGCAGCGTGGCGCGGTGTACTGCCGTCACCAGGTTCGTGTTGCTCATGCCGCCAGCCTCACGGCGATGCTTGCGACCCGGCGGCCGAGCGCCTCGGCCAGCGCCAGCTCATCTGACGAAGGCGGCTTGGGCGCGCCGCCGACACCCGCGTGATGACTCGCGCCATACGGCGTGCCGCCGCTGGTGGTGGTCGAGAGTTGCGGCTCTGAATACGGCAGCCCCACCAGCACCATGCCGTGGTGCAAGAGCGGCAGCATCATGCTCAACAGCGTGGTCTCCTGCCCACCGTGCAGCGAGCCGGTGGAGGTGAATACGGCCGCGGGCTTGCCGATGAGCGCACCGCTCATCCAGAGGCCGCTGGTGGAGTCGAGAAAATACTTGAGCGGGGCGGCCATGTTGCCGAAGCGAGTCGGCGAGCCGAGCACCAGGCCGCTGCATTCCTTGAGATCGTCCAGCTCGCAGTACGGCGGGCCGCTGTCGGGCTCGGTGGGTGCCACGGCCTCGGTCGTGGCGGAGATCGGCGGCACCGTGCGCAGGCGTGCCGCACAGCCCTGCACAGACTCGATGCCGCGTGCGATGGCACGCGCCATCAGCGCCGTGGAGCCGTTGCGGGAGTAGTAGAGAACGAGCAGGTCTTTCATGCCGATGATGATCGCACAGCCTTTCGCTGCTGCCCTGCGCTTGCGATGATCGCGCCATGCCATCGCGCCTCGTCCTGCTGCCCGCCATCGCCCTCTTGCAGGGCTGCGCAGCCGCGCCTGTCAGCGTGTTCGATGCACCACCGGCCCCGCGCGCCATCGCCATCGTGCCGCTCTATGACGCTGCCGCTGCAAATCAGACGGCACCAGCCAGCGACACCGTGAATGCCATCGCACTGGCGCGTCGGAAAACGCAGGCCGCGCAAAAAGCAGCGCCGGGTTATCAGGACCGGGATCGCCTGCTCACACTCGCCGAACAGGCCGCCAGTGAAGGTAACAATCCGCGCGCGCAGAGCCTCGCGCGGCAGGCGGCGGCCCGTGCCGAAGCGGCCATCGAGAACCAGCGCACCCGCGAGGCGGCGACCCTGCTGAAGGGCCTCTACGACACCACCGGCCTAAGCGATGCCCAGCTCGCCGCGCTGCGCGCCGCCGAGGCGCAGCTGGTGCGCGGCGAAAGTGCGGCGGCGATCAAGCAATTGCGGTCGATCAAGGCCGTGGCACAAAAGCCGCGCGACTACACCGTGCAGCGCGGCGATACGCTAAGCGCGATCGCCGCACGCGAGAGCGTCTACGGCAATTCTCTGCTGTGGCCTCTGCTCTGGGCCGCCAACCGCGCCGCGATCCCCGACCCGCACCGCCTGCGCGCGGGACAAACGCTGAAGATCAGGCCCTCGCCGACGGTCGATGAAGTGGTGCAGGCGATCCGCGAGGCGCGCCAGTATCCGGCGCGGGTGAGAATTGGCAGGATCAAGACCTTGCCCAAGTAAAGAGAAAGGGAGAAGACATGCACCCGAATGCCGAACTGATCGAGCGTTTCTACGCCGCCTTTGCCCGCCGCGACGCCGCTGGCATGGCCGCCTGCTACCACCCAGAGGTGCGTTTCGGCGACCCGGCCTTCCCCGAGCTGCATGGCACGGCGGCATCCGCCATGTGGGCCATGCTGCTGGCGCGCGGCAAGGACCTGCGCATCGAGACCAGCGGCATCGAGGCCGACGATTACGGCGGCCGCGCGCATTGGGACGCGAGCTACACCTTCAGCAAGACCGGCCGCCAGGTGCTCAACCGCATCGACGCGCAGTTCCGCTTCAAGGATGGCCTGATCATCGAGCACATCGACCGTTTCAGCTTTGCGCGCTGGTCGCGCCAGGCGCTGGGGCTGCCGGGCTATCTCCTTGGCCACAGCCTATTCCTGAAACGCAAGGTGCAGGCCGAAGCCGCCAAGGGCCTGGCTGCCTGGCAGGCTCAGAACGGGTAGTAGCGGGTGCGCAGCACCTCAAGCACTTTGTCCGGATATCCCGACCGCCCCAGACTGCCGTTGTAGCGCGCCAGCGCGCGGAAGACATCGCCCTTTTCCTTGTCGATGTAGAACCGCAGGATCGTGCAACCCATGCGCAGGTTGGTTTCGGCGCTGAACAGGTTGCTGCCCTTTTGCCCCAGCTCGGTCAGCCAGAACGGCATGATCTGCATGTAGCCCACTGCACCGGCATAGCTGATGGCGTGGCGGTCGAAGCGGCTCTCGATGTGGATTACCGCCAGCACAAGCTCGGGGTCGAGCTTTGCCCGCTTGGCTTCGGCATGCACCTGCCGAAGAAAGTCGATACGCTGCCGCTCGTCAGGCAGGTAACGCTCGATACGCCCGGAGTAGTCGAGCAGCCAGACCTGCGCCTCGTATTTATCGTCGAAGCTGCCGGCGGCGGTGATCGCCTCGGCCAGCCGCGCGCGCAACTCGGGCTCTGGTACACCCGTCGGCCCTGCGGATGCGAGCAGTGGCCACAGGAGCATCAGCTTGAGGAGTGAGCGGAGTTTCACGGGCTTATTGTTCGGGCGATGCCGGATTGTAGGGCCGCACCGCCAGACAACGACGGCTCAGCTGCGCGGCCTGCGCAGCACCAGCCAGCCCAGCGCCGGCCCCAGCAGCACCGCGCCGAGCATGTTGGCGCTGAACATGAAGACCAGCAGCAGCCCCATGTCGCGCTGGAATTGCAGATCCGAAAACAGCCAGGCCGCCACACCGCCCGCGAGACAGAGGCCAGTGAAGATCACCGCCTTGCCGGTCTGCTGCAAGGTTTCCAGATACGCCTGCCTCAGGCTCTTGCCGCCCTCGGCCAGCCGGTGTTGCAGCACGTCGTAGATGTAGATGCCGTAGTCCACGCCAATGCCGACGGCGAGCGTGACCACGGGTAGTGTGGCCACCTTCAGCCCAATACCGAACAGCGCCATCAGCGCATTGGCGAGGCAGGACACCAGCACCAGCGGCAGCCCGATCATCACCCAGCCACGCCAGCTGCGGTAGCTCACCAGAATCAGCAGCAGGATCACGGCATACACCGACAGCAGCGCCGGCCACTCGGCATGCTCGACGGCGGCATTGGTGGCGGCCATCACGCCCAGGTTGCCGGTGGCGAGCGCAAAGTGAACCGGGCAGTCGGCCCCGCCATAGGGTGTCGCTTGCAGGCGGGCGAGTTCGGCATCGAAGCGGGTGACTTCGGCATGCTCCCGCGCCGCCAACTCGGAGAAGCCCTGCGCCAGCAGGCGATCCAGCGCGGCCTGTCGCTCAAGCACCACCGCGCCCCGTTCTCGCCGCTGCGCCACGCGCGCCTTGCAGGCTTCTGCATCGGCCTTGGGATGGTCGCGGTAGAACGCCGCTGCATTCTCGGCCTCCAGACGCTCGGCCGCAGCGATCAGCCTCGCGATGGTTTCCGCCTTGTGGTCGCTGGCGTAGACGATCACCGGCAGCGCCGTGCATTCAAAGTTGAGCAGGCCGGTGATCGACTCGATGCCGCGGGTCGAGAGCACCAGCGTGTCCCGATTGCGCGGCAGCACACTGAAGCGGGGTGTGTTCTCCCAAAAGCCCGCGTGGATCTTGCGCGCCAGCAGGGGCATCGAGGTGGCGTCGATCACGCCCGGCACATTGCGCATGCGCCAGGTGAAGTCATCCACCTGCGCGAGCGTCTGGTAGTCGACGCAGGAATCCGGCGGCGTCTCGGCGATGATCTTCAGCACATCGGTGCCCAACTCGAAGCCGCGCGCGATGGCGGCAACGTCGCGGTTGTAGCGCGCATCGGGGCGCAGCTCCGGCACGCCGGCTTGCGCGTCACCGATGATGCGGTGCTGCTGCCAGTAGAGCGATGCCAAGAGCACCACCACACTCAAGCTGATCACCGCCAAAGCCGGGCCTCTCGTGGTCACGCCACTCAGCCAATGCCACAGCTTTTGACCGGCGTCGGTCTGGCGCAGGCGCCGGGCGCGGAAGCCTTGCAGATCACTCACGCTCAGGCGCGCCAGCAGCAGCGGCATCATCAGTTTGTTGGTGACGATGACGGCCGCCATGCCTAAGCAGGCGTTGATCGCCATCTCGCGCACCGCCGGGATCGGCACCAGGTAGATGGTGGCAAAGCCCGCGACGTTGGTAATGAGCGCAATGGTGCCGGGGATGAACAGGCGGCGGAAGGTGCTAATGCTTGCATCGAGCGCGGGCTGGCCCTGCACCACCTGGTCGGCCCAGGTGTTCACATACTGCACGCCGTGCGAAGTCGAGACCGCCAGCACCAGAAACGGTACCAGGATGGCGAAGGGATCGAGGCCATAGCCCAGTGTTTTCAGCAGCCCGAACTCCCAGATCACTGCCACCAGCGAGCAGGCCAGCGGCAGCAGCGCCAGACGCGCGCTGCCCAGGTACCAGGCCAGTGCCAAGCCCGTGCCCAGTACCGTCAACAAGAAGAAGGCTGCGACCTGCACCACCGCCGCACTGACATCACCGACCAGCTTGGCGAAGCCCAGGATGTGCACGCTCAGATTGGGGTCGTAATCGAGATTGGCGATGGTCTCTGCCTGCAACTGCCAGGGCCAGAAATGGCGCTGCACCGTGCTGCCATCAGGCCCCGCCTTGCTGGCTCTGACCGGGTGCAGCACCTCGCGCCAACTCGACGGCGCAAAGCTCTGCTTCACGACCTCGCCTGCCTCAAATGGCGGCGAGGCCTCTCGCAGTCGATAGAGCGTTTTCTCAGGCTGTTCAAAGCGCCCGCGAATCGCCTCCAGGCTCTCGGCCACGGCGACGAGATCAATCGGGTTGCCGCTGCCGGGCTCGCGCTCGATCACCTCGGCCACCACCATCGCACCATCCTGTTGCAGCGTCACCAGTCGTCCGCTCAGGCCCGCCTTGACCACGTTCTCGGCGATGCGCGCAAACATCTCTGGCGAGGGCGCGTAATCGGCGGGGATCACATCGCCCGCGACAAAGCCGCCATCGACCACCTCGACATATCGCACGTTGCGCGTGAACAAGGACGACAGCCGTGCGCGATCAATACAGGGCACGAAGTTCACATCCTCGGACGCCTGCTTCAGCGCCGCCAGAAAGCGGTCGGTGTAGATGGGGCTGCCATCCTTGTTGACCAGCGCCACCAGCACGATGTTGGCGCCACCGAATTCGGACTGGTACTCGCGGAACACCTGCATGCTCGGGTGCCCGATCGGCAGGTTTTTGGCCAGCCCCGAATCCGGCCCGATAAGCGCCGCCTGCCCTAGCAGCAAGGCGGTCAGTAGCGCCAGCAGCATGCCCCAGACGCGACGTGCCCGGGGCGCAAAGATGCGCGGTTGCAGCCAATCCAGCAGCGACTGCATCAAGCCTCCATCATATGGTTCAGAGGCTGCTGCTTAGCCCTTGCGCGAAAACTTGCTGGTCACCTTGAGAATGCCACCGACCGCATTGAGCACCGAATCCGGCAGGTTCACGCCCTTGTTGAGCATCCAGCCGATGGCCTCTTTGTACTTGTCGGAATACGGCGGGAACATCATGTCTGGGTCGCCGATGCCGGGGCCGTCCTCCACCACCGCGCGCATGTTGGAGCACTCCAGAAAACTATAGCGCCCGCCGATGCGGCCGATGCCGCTGGAGTTCACGCCGCCGAACGGCAGGTGCGGATTGGTGCCGGACTGGATGAGGTTGTGGTTGACCACCGTGCTGCCGGCGGTGGTGTGGTTCAACCACCAGTCGATGGCCTCACGATCCTTGGCAAAGATGTAGGTGCCGAGCGGCTTGGGCCGGGTCTTGATCTCGGCGACGGCGGCTTCGCGCGCCGTGAAAGGCACCACGCAAATGATCGGCCCGAAGATTTCCTCGGTCATGATCCGCATCTGGTTGTTGACTTGGCTGAGCACCGTCGGTGCGATGAACAGGTCATCGCCATCGGTCTCACCGCCACTCTCGACGACCGCGCCCTTGGCGATGGCATCGTCGAGCAGGGCCTTGATGCGATCGAAGTGGCGACGATTGATGATGCGCGGCAAGGCGTCGGACTTCTGAAAGCCTTGGCCGCTCGCGTCGTACATCTTCTTCATCGATGCCGAGAGTGCTGCGATGAAATCCCGCTGCACCGACGCGTGCACCAGCGCGTAGTCAGGTGCGAGGCAGACCTGGCCGCAGTTGGCGACACGGCCCCAGGAGATTTTCTTCGCCGCGTCCGCAATGTCGGCACTGGCATCGATGATCGTCGGGTTCTTGCCGCCCATCTCCAGCGTCACCGAGGCAAAGTGCTCGGCGGCAGCACGCATCACCAAGCGGCCCACGGCATGGCCGCCGATGAAGAAGATGTGGTTGAAGGGCAGCGTCAGTACTTCCTGCGCCACTTCCGCGCCACCCTGCACCACCGCGAACTCATCCTCCGGGAACACCTTGGCGACGATATCCGCAAGCACCTGTGCCGAGAGCGGTGCCAGCTCCGAGGGCTTGAGCATCATCGTGCAGCCCGCTGCAATCGCGCCCATCAGCGGCACCAGGCCGATGGCAATGGGCGCGTTCCAGGTGGCGAGGTTGAGCACCACGCCCTTGGGCTCGTACTGCACGTAGCACTTCTTGCCCAGGGTCATCATCGTGCCCTGAATCTTCTCGCGGCCGACCCAGCCCTTGAGATGCCGGGCGATGAACTCGGCCTCGCTCTTCACCATCAGCAATTGCGCGTCAAGATCTAGATCGCTGAGGCGCAGTTCCTTGCGGCCGGCTTCGAGAATCGCCGGGCGCGCATCGAGCACAGCGCGCAGCAGTTTCAACAGCTTCTCGGCGCGCACTTCGGCCGTGGTGGAGGCAATCTGAGGGGCTTTGGCGGCGAGGCGGTCGAACAGGCGGCGCAGGTCGCTGGGCGGGTTTACTGCGGCGTTCATGGGAATCCCTTCAGGCTTTGTAAGACGGTATTTTGAAAGCCGAGCGCATCATGCTTTCGAGCTGGCTGTCGGACAGCAGGCGACGCATCACGCCCATCGGTTTCACATCCTTGCCGAGGTATTCCATCGGCTTCCATTTCTTCTTGTCGAGAATCACCAGCGTGCCGGCCAGGGCCTGCTCCGGCGTGCTGCCGCTTTTCTCCAGCATGTCTGGCAGCACTTTCATCATCACCGGACCGAGGAAGGGTTCGTAGACTTTGCGGATGGCTTCTGGCTGCATCACCCAGGTCTTCTTGGTGTTCTCGTGGGCGTTGGCCGACATCGCCGTCAGCACGCCGCCGGGGATGATCGAAGTCACCTGGATGCCAAAGGGCGCAAGCTCCAGGCGAAGCGTCATGGTCATGCCGTGGATCGCGTGCTTGGTCATGTTGTATGCACCGGCGCCAACCGGATTGGCGAGGATGGCACCGCTGCTGTAGTTGGCGATGCGCGAGTGCGGCGCGTTCTGGCGGATCAGCGGCAGAAAGGCCTGCACGACGCGGATCTGCCCGAACAGGTTGATGTTGAACAGCCGCTCGGCCTGTGCGAGGTCAAGGCATTCCACCATGCCCACCGCGATGTTGGCGACACCCGCGACGTTCATCAGTAGATCGAGGCCCTGCCCGTTCAGCGCCTTGGTGACGAACGCCGCACTGGCCTGCACGGATTCGGTCTTGGAAACATCCTGCTCCACAACCGTGATGTTGCCGCTGGTGACGAGATCGGTCGGCGCACCCGGCAGCACACCGGCATAGACATGCCAGCCCCGCTCGGCCAGCGCCTTGGTCAAGAGATTGGCCTGGCCGATGTTGGCGCCAGTGATGAATGCGTTCTTCAAGCAAAACTCTCCTGCAAAAAAACGGGGCGGAGATTTCGATCCGCCCCGCTTGAACACCCTGTAATGGGTATCAGTGTCCGCCTCTGGCCGCTGCTTCCGGGCTGAACATCGACGGCGTCATCGGCTGGTTGATGCGCCACCAGTCCTTGCCACGCTCGTTCACCAGATAGCCCGCTTCGTAGGAGCCGGAGGTCAGGTCATGAAATACGCTGACGCCACGGTGGAAGGCTTTCGATTCCTGCGAATAGAAGAAGTTGATGAAGTTGGCGCGGTAAAGCTGGCCGCGACCGTCGTAGTTGTCGGCCCACACCACACCCCAGGTGTCTTCATCGGCGTAGAGCGTGCGGCGCGCGTAGATGTGGCGCACGCCAGACTTCAAGTTGCCCTCGATCACCCAGACGCGGTGCAGTTCATAGCGCACGTATTCGGGGTTGATGGTTTCGGGCTTGATCAGCTCGGAATACTTGATCGCCGGATCGTTGATCTTGAAGTTGTGGTACGGCACGTAGAACTCTTTCTTGCCGATCAGCTTCCAGGTGTAACGCTCGGGCGAGCCGTTGAAGCCATAGTCGTCGTCCACCGTGCGCAGACCTGCTGGCGGCACCGGGTAGTCAAAGCCCACTTCGGGTGCTTGGCGCACGCGGCGGATGCCGGGGCTGTACTGCCAGGAGGCGGTGCCGTCCTTGGTGAAGTTGTTGGGCTGGATGCCCACCGCGGTGAAGCCCTTGTCGCGCTCCGGCAGCAGGAAGCTCTGATAGAAGTAGGCGTTGAGCTTGTCGGTGAACGAACCGCGCTTGTTGGGATCGTTGCCGGGGTTGTAGGTCATGAACTTCGCACGACCCCAGGCAATACTGCCGTTGGCATAGACATCGGCGATGTCGAAAGTCACCGCCTCGGTCGAGGCACGATGCGGGTTGATGGCGTTCCAGATCGCCTCCAGGCCGGAGGTAGGGAACGGGAACGGGATCGCACCACTGACCCCCGATACGCCCAGGCCGGCATCCAGCACTTCGGAGGTCACCGCATTTTTCTTCGCGGTGTCGCAGGCCCAGGGCTGAAAGCCGAAATCGCGGTGGCTGGGGTAGACGTTCATGCGATACGACTTGGGATACTTCTTCATCAAGGCCTTCTGGCCTTCGGTCATCTTGTCGGCGTACTTGGCCTGGTTTTCGTTGGTGATGGTGAACGAGGGCTTTTCATCTTTGTATGGCCCCGGCTCGTA
Organism: Pseudomonadota bacterium; assembly: GCA_040385605.1. GTDB lineage: Bacteria > Pseudomonadota > Gammaproteobacteria > Nevskiales > Nevskiaceae > Stagnimonas. The sequence goes on along the minus strand of JAZKHC010000017.1, from coordinate 152,920 downwards.
GCCGAAAGGCTTGGTCTGGCCCGGCCAGGTGCCGACCCACTTGCCGCCGTAAGCCGGAATGCCGCTGGCCGAGCCTGCTCTTTCGGCGCCGATGCAGGTGAACTTGGGGCCATCCAGCTCGGCGGCTTTCGCGGCGGGCACCTTGGCGAAGGCAGGCAGCGCAGCGGTGGCTGAAAACCCGGCAATAGCCCAGGCGGCGATGGCGACTTTGGTCGTCGATTTCATGCTGTTCTCCTCAGAACAATGCACAGATGCTAGGCCGTGGCCAGAACCCCGCCATCGTCCAAACCAAGTAGTGAACGTGAATGCAGGATGACTCCGGAACTACTTGTAGTTCTTGAGCAGGACAGCCGCCGCCTCGAACTCCTGCGTCGCCCTTTTTTGCATGTCGCCTACCACCATTTTCTCGATGGCCCCACCCACCAGCGGCACCTTGGACTTCACGTTCCACTGATAAGTGACCACGCACTCCTTGCCCTCGTCGGCCATCGAGGCTGTGCAGGAGACCTCCAGCGGCATGCCCTTGACGTTGACCTCGACCTTGCCGGTCTTGGCAAGGAGGTCCCAGGTCTCTACGTTGACCACGGTGGATTCGGGCGCGTTCTTGCCCAGGCCCGGCATCGACACCGGCACCTTGCGCTCGATGGTGATGCTGAAACTCTGCTTGTCGACGCTTTGGGCCAGCACCTGATACTTGCCGGCATAGCCCATCGCTTCCAGCTTCTGGGTGTGGAAGTCCTTGTCTGCAAACATCTTGATCACCCGCGCCGAGGAGGCTGGGAAGCGGGCTTTCATTTCGTGTTTCATTTTTTCTCCAAGTCAGTATTAGCCGTCATACGGCTCGAAAGAATCCTTAGGCGATCCGCACTCCGGGCACACCCAGTCGTCGGGCAGCAACTCGAACGCCGTGCCGGGTGCGATGTCGTGATCCGGCATGCCCTTCACCGGGTCGTAGATGAAGCCGCAAATGCCGCAAATCCATTTCTGCATGGGTCTCTCCGAAGGTGTGGGTCAGTGCCGACTGCTGGCCTGTGTGGATCGTGGGTCGGATGTGCTGCGAAGACGCACAGGCAGGGTCTCGCCACGCAGTGCGGCCACGCCCACCAGCAGCGCCTGCAGCGCCGGCAGCCAGTGGTGCGGCTGCTGCTCGATGGCCTGCGGAAACACCCGCCGCACCTGCGGCAACTCGTCCGCCTCGCGGCGGTCGAGCGCCTCGCGCATGGCCGCATTCCAGGGCTGGCCCGACTCACGGCTGGCTTGCAGGCCAATGGCACCCGCTGCCGCACCGAGCGTCAAGGTGCCAATGGTGTGGAACAGCCACACCCCCTGCTGCACATCAAAACCATGCTGGCCGATGGCCTGCAAAAACTGTTCGAGCACGTCGATTTCGGCATGCGGCCCCAGCCGCCCCTTGAGCAGCTCGTTCATCAGCTGCGGCTCGGCGCAGAAGGACTCGAACAGCGTCTCGGCATAGCGCGTGGCCAGCTCGGACCAATGCTCATCCTTGCCCTGCGGCAGCCGTCGAGCGAGGGTCAGCTCGAACGCCGCCAGCCGCAGCAGCTCGTTGCGGTTGCGCACATGGCGGTAGAGCGTGGCGGGTGCGACCCCGAGATGCTCGGCGATCTGTTTGAGGCTGGCCTGTTCCAGGCCAATGTCGAGTGCCGCTGCGATGATGCGCTGCACGCTCACCCGCGGTGGTCGCCCCACGCGGGTAGTCTTGGATGCGGCTGGCGTGTGGCCCTTGGCGGCCATGAGAGTGTTCGGTAAGTGCCTGCGGAGAGTGTCAGGAAGACCCTGTCTCAAGTCCTACCCTAGTTGGACTAGCGCATCGAATCGGCGGGCCCAGATGCTCACCCCATCGCGCCAGGTCTGCCGCACGCGCACCGCTGAAAGATCATCGCGCGCCTGCGCCCAGGGGCGATCCAGCAGGCAGAGGTCCGCAGCCTGACCAACGGCGATGCGGCGCGGCGCGGCGCCGGGGTTCTCCAGCGGTGTGGTGAACAGCGCGAGCGCCTGTTCGGGTGTGAGCGCCTCCGCTGCACCCATCACGACGCCACTGCGGGTGTGGCGTGTCACCGCCGCCTGCATCGCGGCCCAGGGGTCGGGCGCGCCGAAGGGCGCATCGCTGCCGCCAGCGAGTGGCACGCCGGCATCCAGCAGACTGCGCAGGCGATAGAGCCAGGGCTGATCTTCAAGCGCGACATTCTCTGCATATTGATCGCCGCGCTCGCTGATGAAGTGCGGCTGCACCACGACCGTAAGGCCTTGTGCCTGCAATTCGGCGAGCTGCTCTGGCGGTGTGACCGAGGCATGCTCGATGCGATCACCCGCGTGCGCCCCCGCTTCGCGGAGTGCAGCCAGGGCAAACACCAGATCGGTACGCGTGACGCAATGAAACGCTGCACCGCGCCCGGCACGATGGCTCTGGCGGATATCGGCGCACAGCGCCTCGAACGACGGCAGCTCGTGCTCGTGCAGATGAAACTTGTGCGCCCCGCGCAAGAGGCCGGGTTGATCGGCCAGCGCATCGAGACTGCCATCGCCCATCAGCATCAGCTTTTGCAGCAGCTCACCGCGCAGCTGCGCCGCGACAAAACCCTGCCAGCTCTCGGCCGCGTTCTGCGGCGTGGTGTCGGTGAGGCCGGTCACGCCGTAACTCGCCAGCAGGCTGCTCACCGCATGCAGGGTCACGCGCTGGCGCGGGAGCCGCGTGCGTAGCCAATCGTCGGCGTCATACAGCCGGCCCGTGGCGCGACCCTGCACGCGCTCCAGCGGGTCGGCCCCCTCGCCCACCGCGAGCTGCTGCAAGGCAATGGAATTGAACAGCCAGAGGCGGCCACTGCGATGCTGTATGCGCACTGGCCGCTGAGGGCCGTGCTGATCCAGCCAGTCGCGGTCGATCTCGCCCGCCACGCTCTCGTGATAGCCGATACCGCGCAGCCAGGGGCTGGCCGGATCGAGCGGTGCGGCGTGCAGCGCCGCTGCGAGCTGCGCGGCACCGCTCAGCTGCGGCGGGCCGCAAGCCAGCGAGGCCAGCGAAGCAGCCAGCGAGTAGAGATGCAGATGGTGGTCGTGCAGGCCGGGCAGCAGGGCGGCACCCTCGGCATCCAGTTGCGGCTCGTCGCCCAGGCGCGGCAGCTCTGCGCCGATGGCCGCGATGTGGCCGTTGGCGATGCGTACGTCGCAGCCGCCCTGGCCCTCAACTTCGGCGTTGCGGATCAAGAGGCTCAGCACGCGATGCCCAGTTGCCTGAACACCGCCTCGGTGTCTGCGCCGAGTGCAGCGGCGCGTCCCTTGACGGCTCTCGCAAGGGGCAGCGCCATCTCGATGCCGGCCTCGCGTACCTGCTGCGTCCATTGCTCGGCACGGGTGCGCGCGTGCTCGACGCACTGCGGCGCATCGAAGGCGATGCAGTGCCGCACCACCTCGCAGAGCGAGACCGACAGCAGCCGCCCACCGCCCGCGCAGTGCGTGGCCCACGCTGCCAGTGCCGCGTGCAGGCCGGTGAGAGGGTCGGCAATCGCATCGCCGCAGAACAGCGGCTCGCCGCTCGCCGCCTGCTGCCAATAAGAGAGGCCCGCTGCAACGGCGGCATCGTCACCATAGGCAATCGCCTGCTCATGGGCCGCGTCGCGGCCATGGCCGGTGATGGAGAGCCAGGTGAGTTGCGGATGCTCACGCAGCAGTGCTTCGGCGTGGATGCCCAGCTGCCGCAGCGCGCGCGGGCGCGAGGCCTCGATGACGATGTCGGCCCTGTCCAGCAGCGCCTTCAATTGCGCACGCCCGCTTTTGCTCCGCACATCCACCGCGACACTGCGCTGGCCGGCATGCAGAAGATCGAAGAACTCCGCAGGGCCGCTGCGGGCACCATCGGGCCGCTGCACGCTTTCGACCTTGATCACCTCCGCACCCAACTGCTGCAAGAGATGACCACACAGCGGCCCGGCCCAGAGCGAGGAGAGATCAACCACGCGCGGCCTCTGCGGGGTCGCAACGTGGTGCTCTGCACGCACGTCGAGCATGGTCACGCACCAGCCAGCGGGGGCGGTGCCCGGCAGCGCGTTGGCCGCCACCGCCAAACCCAGCAGGCGGCCGCGTTCGATCAGATCATCAACTCGAAACGCACGCACGGCCTCAGCGACTGCGCTCCAGTCTGCGGCCACGTCCCGCTGCAACCACGCAGGCAGCAGCGCCCAGTCATCCGCGCGAGCGAGATTCAAGGCGATGCTGCCATCCGCAGTCGCCAGCAGGCGGCAGCTACCACCGGCAGACTTAGCACCCGCGCGATGCAGGCCCGCCATCGCCGCACGCTCGGCGAGCAGGCGCGAGCCACGCATGGCACCGAATGCCCTCGGCGGGCCGAGGCTGGCGAGTGCGGCCAGCGCACCATCGGCACAAGCAGTGAGCGGGATGGGGCACATCTGCGGCGCACCATCGCTGCGGCCCGTGAGCGCCATCAAGCCACTGGCCGCCCAGCCCAGCGCGGGGTGCTCCTCGTCGACACCGAGCGGCTGCGCGGGGGACACCCCCAGCGCGGCAAGCAGGCTCTCGCCGTAGGCCCGCGCCGTGCCCTTCAGGGCTTGCGCGCCGCCCACAGTGTTTCGGCGCGGTGCTGGATGGCCCTGGTCATGCCATCGAATCCGGCTTCCAGCTTCTTTTGCAGCAGGGCGAGCACCACCACACGAAACCATTGCTTGAGGTGGAAAGTGCTGCGATAGCGCGTGCGCTCTGCGCCGAGGGCCTCGACATCGTGCGAGCGGAAGCTCGACAGCATGCCGGGCACCGGCTTCATGCAGTAGGCAAAGCGCCTGCCCTCGACGTATTCCAGCATCGTCTCGACCTGCTGCTGCGGCTTGGCCATGAGCTTCACAGTCATGGTGATGGGGTCGCCCGGCTTCAAGCTCGACTCGCATTTCACGCAGAAGGGATTCCACTCCGGATAACGCTTGAGGTCCGTGATGACCTCCCAGACCACAGCAGCGGGGGCGTTGATCTCGACAACTTTTTCGATGACAAACATCGGGTTCTCGGCGGGTGGTGAGCGGGGCTATTGTCCGCGCTGGCCGGTATCGGCGATAGCGTCTGCGCTCAGCATGCACGCACCCCGGCGGCCAGCCAGCGATTGCTGGCGGCCTCGACGCGCTGCATCAAATCAGCCGCGTCCTCCGCCAGCAGAAAGCCATCGGCAAGCGATTTCCGCGTAGCCACTTTCATCTTGCAGAAGTAGTCGGCATGGGTGGGATAGAGCATGGTGAGTTGCAGCTCGGTGAAGGGCACGGTGATGCCGCCGAGATCGCAGAGGTCCGAGCGATAGCTCGCCACCGGCACGTCAATGGGCGGCAGGCGGATGCCACCCAGGGCATTGCCATATTGGTCGCGCGCGAGCGTTCCATCTGCCGCGAATTGGTAACGCGCGCCTTCCGGCGGTAACACGCCGGTCTTCGCCCAGCGATCGAGATAGTGAATCGCCGCATTCACCGCATAGCGCAGCGGAAACTGCGTGCCGAGAACGATGCACACCCCCTGGCCGGGGTCGTACTGCTCGCCGTAGTTGCCCGCTGCCAAATGCAGCGCCTCATCGGCCGTAGCCGCCTGCTGCGGCAGGCTGGCACCCGCACGCTGGCCCTGGCCGTTGACCTGGTGAGTGCCAATCCAGAAGTCCTGATGCGCCGCACCGGCGATCTCCCACAGCCGGTAGTTGCGGGTGACGTTGGCGGGCTCGGCAACTGCCTCCCGCTCGCTCATCAGTTGCAGCACCGGCACCAGCGGGTCGGCGGGATAGGTCTTGTCCGCGCCGCCATCCGCATGCACCAGAAAGGCATCGATCACGCGGGCATCGGGCTGCACAATGCCGATGTAATCATGCAGCCGCGTGCCGGATTGCGACTGCCCGAGGGCGATCACCTTGCGCACCTTGAGGCCGCCCATCGGGTCGATGGCGGGTGGCTTCTTCATGGCCTGCGCGATCTGCGAAAACATATCGAAGGCGTAGGCATCACCGGGGTGCGACAGCGCCATGTAGCGCACCGGGTCCCAGATTTTCGGCGTCAGCGGCGTGCAGCACACACCGGCCGCCTGCGCGCTGACGTGCACATAGGCAAAGCCTTCCCGATGGAACAGCTCATGCGATTCGACGGTGTCCACCGCATTCTCGAACTGCGCGGTGACGTTGACCCAGTCGAGCAGCACCGTGCCATTGAAGCGGCTCGCATCCAGCGGCCGACGGACGATGATGCGGGTGGTGTACGGGGCCGTGGTCGAGGGGGTGGCGTAGCTCTTGGCGGTGCCGGAGATGAAGTATTCCTGCTCGTCGTAGCCGAGGTCGGAGAGCCGGTAGAAGCTGTCCCACAGCGCATGGCCTTTGATTCCGGCAGTGCCGATGGGGCCGGCAACCTCAGGGACCGGAACCGCGCCGGGCCTTGTCGGGCCAGGCACTGGCGCGCTGCTCGCACCTCGGCCGGAATCAACGCAGCCGCCCAGTGCAACGAGCAGCAGCCACATCACCGAAAGCTCCAACAGCTTCAGGCGAAATGGATGAGTGTCGCTCATGCCGATGCAAACTCCTGCCGGATCACCCGCCGCAACACCTTGCCGGTTTCGTTGTAAGGCAAGGCGTCTTTGAAGATGATTTTCTGCGGCACGCGCGAGGAGCGTAAGCGGGCCTTGACCAGCTCTTGCAGCTCGGCAACGGGCACGACGGCACCCGGCTTGAGCACGATGGCGGCAGCAACCGCCTCGCCCCACTGCTCATCGGGCATGGCGACCACGGCGACATCCGCAACAGCGGCATGGCCCAGCAGCACGTCCTCGATCTCGCCGGGCGAGATGTTCTCGCCGCCGCGCACGATCACGTCATCCGAGCGGCCGTCGAGAAAGAGATAACCCTCGGCATCAAGATAACCGCGATCCTTGGTCGGAAACCAGCCCTCGGCATCGAGCTGGCTGCCGAGCGAAAGATATTCACCGGAGACCTGCGGGCCGCGCACGAACACGAGGCCGGCTTCTTCAGCGCCCAGCACCTTGCCTTCGTCATCGCGGATCTCGATTTCGACTGCGCCCGGCTTGCCCACCGAGCCCAGTCGGCGGCACACGGCGGGGTCAGTGCTGGACGCTGCGGCGCGGTGATCGTCTGGCGTGAGCACCGCGATGGTGCTGCTGGTTTCGGTGAGGCCATAAGCATTGGTGAAGTCCACGCCCGGTAACAGCGCCATCGCCTTCTGGATGGTGGCGAGCGGCATCTTGCCGCCCCCGTAGGCGAGTGCGCGCAGTGCGGGCAGATTGGCCGACTCGCCGCGCTCAGCCAAGTGATCGACCACGCGCTGGAGCATGGTCGGCACTAAAAAAGCATTGCTGACGTTCTCGCTGCGGCAGGCAGCGAGCCAAGTGCCCGCCTCGAAGCCATCGAGCTGCACCATGCGGCGACAGGCGTAGGTGCTGCTCAGCACCGCAGAGATGCCGGCGATGTGATACGGCGGCACGGTGACGAGAATGGCGTCGTCCTCTTCCGCACAGGCGAATTCGATTGTGCCGAAGATGTAGCTCGACAGATTCTCGTGTCTGAGGATCGCTGCCTTGGGCTTGCCGGTGGTGCCGCTGGTGAACAGCTGCACGGCGACTTCGCGCGGGTCGTCGCCGGGGATTGGCGGCTCGCCCTCAATAGCGGGCAGCGACATAAAGGCGTTCCGATCCACCAGCGTCACACCCGCGTGGGCATCGACGAGCTTGGCGTAGTCTGGGCTGGTGACCAGATAGGCCGGGGAGACACGCGCCACCAACTCGTTGATCTCGGCCTTGGTGAGCCGGTAATTGAGCGGCACGTAGGGCAGGCCCGCATAGGCGGCGGCGAAGAGCGCGACGGGTGCGGCGGGGCTGGTGACGTCCAGCAGGGCGACATAGCTCGCACCACTGGTCTTGATCGCAACGGCGGCATTCCAGGCCGCCTGACGCAGCTCGGCATAACTCAGTCGCTGCGTGCCGCAGACAACGCCGATGCGGTCGCCGAAGGCCTCGGCGGCCATGTCGAGAATGGTGGCGATGTTCATGGGTACTGCTTAGTCGGAGGACGGCAGTTGCTTGGCCTGCTTCACTTCCATCGGCATACCATCAAGCACCAGTGAACCCTGACCACCCTTGGTGCAGAGCAGCTCCACCGACTCGTCGGCGTTGACATAGCGTTTGCCGATCAGCGTCTCGCCGCTCAGAGCCGCGTCGAGCGTGCCGCTGCCAGCCGCAGTGGGGGCGATCACGTCCGCACCGCCACATTGCAGCGCGTGTTCGCCGGGCGGGGCCTTGATGACCATCACTTGCGTATCGCACACCGCGCTCTTGAACCGCGCGCCGGCCTTCAATGCTGTTGCCATCTTCGTCCTCCTGAATGTTGCGCGGATTCTCTCAGATGGCCGCGGCCTCACACCTCGTCCAAATGGGCCACCACCGTGCGCGCCCAGGCGGCCACGCGCTCAAACAATTGGGTGCGAGACACGAACAAAAAGTGGCTATGGCCTGCACCGGGCTGGATGTAGAGGGTCACGTCCTGACTGGCGGTGAAGGCCTGCGGCACCAGGTGCGGCGGGCCGACCATGTCCTTGTCGCCCACGCCGATGAACACTGGCACGCTGACTTTCGCCGCCTCGGGGCCGACGTTGTTCGGCACCATCGAGAAGAACGCCGGCACCGGCAGCAGCGGCGCGCGTGCGGCCTTGATGGCCTCTACGCCACGCGGGTCGGCCTTGTTGCCGGCGAAGATGCTGTTGGCCGCAGGCGAGGGTTTGATCTCAGGGTAGTCGGCGACGAACATCTTGCGGGCGCGATCAGCCACCTGGGCGCGGATGAGTGCGGGCTCCTTCGCCAGCTCGATCACTTTTGGGCTGACGTATTCCGGCAGGCCACGCGTCGAGAAACCCAGCACCGCAATCGCGGCATGTTGCTGGTGCGCAGCCTGCTGCGTGATAGTGAACATCGCGCCCATCGAGTGGCCGACGCCGATGCTGCGTAGCTTGGGCAGCGGCCCGAACTGCGGCAGCAGGCTACCGTCGCGCAACTCTTGCAGCACCGCTGAGGTGGCCTCGGCATTCGCCTGCGTGATGCGATCAGCGGTGAGCGCGTAGCTATCCGCAGGGCGGCTGCTATCACCAACACCCAGATGTTCGAGCACGACCACGATGAAGCCGCGCGCCGTCATCTGCCGCGCAAACGAGAAACTATCGTCGTCCGCCTGCAAATCGTAATAGCGACGGTTCATGCCGCCGCCGGGCAGGCAGACCAGCACCACGGGCGGTGAAGCCAGTTGTGCGGGTGCGAAGATCTCCGCAGCAATGTGCAGCGGTGCCTCATCAGGTAACTGGACGCTGACTGGCAGCGTCCGCGTAATCGCTTCTGCCATTAGTCTTTCGACAGAACCGCACCCGCCATGCCGGAAGACACCAGCACGTGTTCGACGCTCTTCTTGGTGACCTGATTAACTGAAGTGCCACGAATCTGGCGCACGCCCTCGGCCATGCTGTTCATGCCGTGGATGTAAGCCTCGCCCGACAGACCACCGTTCGTATTCACGGGCAATACACCGTCAATGGCCATGCCGCCAGACTTCACGAAAGCCGCCGCTTCGCCGGGCTTGCAGAAACCAAAGCCTTCGAGTTGCAGCAGGACGTGCGGGCTGAAAGCGTCGTACAGCATCGCGGCCTGCATGTCGGTCGGCTTGAGGCCGGTCATCTCCCACAACCGCTTGGCCACACCCTTCGCTTCGGGCATCTCGGTCATGTCTGCGTGATGGAAGTTGGCGATGACTTCGACGTTGTAGGGGATGGACTGGCAAGCGCCGAGGATGCGCACCGGCTTCTGCTTGAGATCACGCGCACGGTCGAGACTGGTGACGAGGATGGCCACGCCGCCATCCGACTCCTGGCAGCAGTCGAGCAGACGCAAGACGGGCTCGACTATCCACTTCGAGGCCTGATGGTCTTCGACCGTGATCGGCTTCTGGTAAAACCAGGCCTTGGGGTTGGTCGCAGCGTATTTGCGCTGCTGCACGCAGACATGCGCAAGGTCGGCGTTGGTGAGGCCGTATTTCCACATGTAGCGCTGCGCCTGCAACGCACCCCAGCTGGCCGGCGTCATCGCGCCGAAGGGGATATTCCACAGCAGCGTGCCGGTGCCGTGACCATTGGTGTAACCCTTGAAGTCCGTGCTCGGCTGGCCGAAGCGGTACTGGCTGCGCTCGTTCATCGCGCGCCAGATCAGCACGTTCTTGCACACGCCGGCATTCACCAGCGCCATCGCCTGGAAGATGGTCGCCGCCGCCGCTGCACCTCCGCCGGGAATGCGCGTGGTGTAGGCGAGGTCTTTCACACCGAGACAGCGCGCGAGGGTGATCTCGTCACTGTTGTCGATGGTGAAGGTAATCATGCCGTCGATGTCGCGCGGGTCTACGCCCGCATCATCGCAGGCGGCTTTGGCGCATTCAGCGGCCAGCTGCAACTCGCTGCGGCCAGAAGCTTTGGAGAACTCGGTAGCACCAATGCCGGCGATGGCCGCTTCAGTGAAAGTGCGTGCCATTACTTGCCCCTCGGGCGGAAGACGGGGACTTTGTGCTTGTTCATCGTGTCTTCGAAACAGACTTCCACTTCCATGTCCTGCCGCATGTCTTCGATCTTCACGCCGACGACGTTCGACACGAAGCGCGTGCCTTCCTGCAGCTGGATCACTGCAACGATGGGCGGCTCGCGGAAACCGAATGGCGGTGGATGCCGCGGCATGCACCAGGAATGCACCGTGCCGAAGCCTGAGAGCAGCACATCCTCGCGCTTGAGGCTGTGGCAGTGCGCGCACATCGGCTGCGGCGGGAAGCGGAAGGTGCCGCAGTCGCTGCACTTCTGGCCGATGAACTCCTCGCGGTCTGCGGCCTCCCAGAACTCCTTGGACTCCATCGTGACAATGGGCGGCAGGCGGATGGGCTTGGGCGCATCGGGTGGCGGGGCGACGTCGGTCATAGGGTGCTCGGTGAAGAGGAGGATTCGTAAAAACTATTTCTTGTCGCCAGAGGGCGTCAGTGGCACTGGCGCGCCCGGCTTGCGGTTGGGCATGCGTGGCATGCCGACAAAACCAACGGCGGATTGCTCCTCCATGGTCTTGATCTGCTCTTCGCTGTAGCCCATCTCACCCATGATTTTCTGGGTGTGCTCGCCCACCAGCAGCGGCCGACCCTGAATCACGCCGGGCGTGTCAGACAACGAAAACAGCAAGCCAATTTGGTCGAGCTTGCCGACCACCGGATGTGCATAGGACGTGACCCACTGGCGCTGCTGATATTCGGCGTTCTCGTGCAGCTTGAGCGAGAACTCTTCCGACACGATTTCCACCGGCACGCCCGCTGCATCGAGCTTGGCGAACCAGTCAGCGGCACTCGCCGACTTGAGCTTGGCATCGATCAAATCGGCCAGTTCCGCGTCATTCTTTTTGCGGGCATCCGCCGTGGCGAAGCGGGCATCCGTCACCAGCTCGGGCAGGCCGATCACCGCGAACAGCTCATCCCAGTGCGATTGATTCACCAGCACCACGCAAAGCCAGCCTTGCGCGGTTTCATACACGCGATGGCCAGCGGAGAAACCAAATTGCATGCCGTCTATCTGCGGTCGCTCGAAACTCTTGCCATCCGGTGTGGCCACCGCATAGCTGGTGTTGAGCAGACCGGCGTTGACGATGGAGGTATCCACCATCTGGCCCAGGCCGGTGCGGTCGCGGTGGTAGAGCGCGTTGATCATGGCGACGGCGGACAGAAAGCCGTTGCCGGTGTCGCCAAAGCTGGTGAGGCTCCACAGCGGCTTGCCGCCGCGCGCCATGCCGCCATCTTCATACTGGATGCCGGTCAGGCAGGCACCGGTCTGGTCGTTGCCGGGTAGGCCCGCACGTTTGCCGGTCTCGAAACCGCGCGTGTGGCAGTAGATCAAATCCGGCTTGATCTTCTTCAGTGATTCGTAGTCGATCTTCAAACGCTCAGCGGCGTCGTAGCGCATGTTGTGCTGCACGATGTCGGCCTTCTCCACCAGCTTGAGCAGCACCTCCATCGCACGCGGGTCTTTCAGGTTCAGCGTGATGCTCTGCTTGCCGCGGTTCGCCATGTAGGCAATGTGCACGCGGTGCCAGAACAGATCGAACAGGCCGTTGACCTTGATGACGGTGGCACCCAAATCGCTCAACAGCTGCGTGCCAAAGGGGCCGGCGATGGCAAGGCCCAAGTCGAGCACCACGATGCCTTCCAGCGGCGACTTGATCGACTTGCCGGTGTTCGCAGCGGCGGTCGCGGCCTTGGCCTCGGCAATGATCTTCTCGGCCTCGGCTTTAACCGCTGCCGTGTGCTCGCCAACCTTCGGCGTCGTGGTGCCGAGCTTGCCCGGAGTGAGGCTCATCTTGTAGGCCGTGCCCACTGTGCGGATGCGGCCCAGTTCGGCATCGACCACTTCAGTGACGCAGCCATCGGCGAGAAACAGCGGGTCGGCCAGTGCGGCCTCGACGCTGCGAACGTCCTGCATGGTCATCTCGGCGACTTCGGCGGCATCGACCCATTCCTGCGCGCTGAACTTCTTGATCGCCTCGGCGAGGATGGGCTGGTAGTGCGCCATCACCAGCAGCTCTTCCGGCCCGGTGCCGAAGCGATCGGGGTCGTTCTGTACCGTGAGGTTGGGCGTGGCGTTGAGGGTGTCGCCCTCGGAGGCTTGCAGAATGAAGCGCGGGTTCGGCACCCAGTTATGTATCCAGCGGCCGTCGCTGCACTGGAACTGCCCCTTGGGCGCGCGGCAGCCGAGAATCCAGCTGTCGAAGCCGGGCGCGTCAATGTTCTCGGCGCGCATCCACACGCCTGCCGCACCGGCCATCGCACCCTGCACCAGCGAGGCTTCGACCAACTGGCCCTTGCCAGTGATTTCGCGCGCGCGTAGCGCTGCACTGATGCCGACCGAAGCAGTGAAGAACGCCCCAAGACTCGGCCAGTGCGAAGCCGGAAAGATCGGGCCGGGACGCGGTGCGCCTTGCAGGCTCTCGTAGGGAATCTCGATATCTGGGAAGGGGTCGGGGCGACCGGCCAGATGGTTGAGCGCCCCTTCGGCCCAGCCGCGTTGCTCCCACATCAGCCCGGTGCGCGCCTGCACCAGGGCATCGTAGGCGGGGCGCTTGGCATCGGCGGTGCCGCTGCCATAGCCGGTGATCGAGCAATAGATCAACCGCGGATTGAGCTTGGCGAGTGTCGGATAGTCGATGCCGAGCTTCTGCGTGGTGCCGGGGGCATAGCTTTCCACCAGCACATCTGCGGTCTGCACGAGTGCCAGAAAAGTCATCTTGTCGGCCGCGTTCTTGAGGTCGAGCACCGCGCTGCGCTTGCCACGCTGCCACACCTTGTAGCCGAGCTGGTTGCGGTAAGGGTCGCCACCGGGCGGCTCGATCTTGGTGACGTCTGCACCGTTGTCGGCGAGCAGCATGGTGGCCATCGGCCCGGCGATGCCCCAGGTGAGGTCAAGCACTTTGAGTTTGTCGAGTACGGCGGCCATCTCTATCTCCATAAGGGGATGTGGCGCTGCGACGTGGCGCGGCGCACTGTTTGTCGGATGACTCTATCGGCGGCACTGCATCTCGCGCCTGCTGCAAATGAGTGAGGCTCATCGCCTTGCCGCTTGGCTGCACTCTCCCGCAAGGGAAGAGAGACAGCCTATGCAGTTTTCGCCGTGCCCTTGCCTCGGAAGAACCACGCACCCAATGCTGGCAGCAGGCAGATGGCCCCCAGCATGTTGACCAGGAACATGAAGGCCAGCAACAACCCCATGTCGGCCTGGAACTTGAGCGCCGACAAGGCCCAAGTGCCGACGCCAATCGCCATCGTGATCGCCGTGAACACCGCCGCACTGCCGCGCTGCTTCATGGCCTCGAAGAAGGCGGAGCGGAAGTCCATGCCCTCACGCAGATCGTGCTGGATGCGCTCGAACAGGTAGATGCCGTAATCCACGCCGACACCGACGCCGAGTGCCACCACCGGCAGCGTGGCGACCTTGAGCCCAATACCCATCGCCGCCATCAGCGCATTGCAGAAGATCGACACCATCGCCAGCGGCACGATGACGCAGATCACCGCCTTGATCGAGCGGAAGGTGATGAGGCAGAGCAGGATCAGCGCACCGAAGATGGCGAGCAGCATGCGCTCCTCCGCCTCGCCCACGGCCTCGTTGGTGGCGGCCATCACGCCGACGTTGCCGGTGGCGAGGCGCAGCTTCACACCCTCGACCGGATTGGCGGCGATGAAGGTCTTGATCTCTTCCACGGCGTGGGCGATCAGCGCGCCGTCATGGTTCTTCATGAACACCAATATCTGGATCGCCTTGCAGCCCTCCTTGTTCAAGCCCAGGTTGGGGTCGAAGGCGCGCGAGCCGGTGGAAAGCCCCACCTGCGTGCGCGGCAGCGCGCGCCAGCGCGGGTTGCCCTCGTTGAAGGCGGAGATCACCAGCTTGCCCACACCCGCCACGCCGGTGACCGACTGCACACCCTCGATACCGCGTACGAACAGCTCGAACTTGTCGATGAGGTTGACGACCGGATAGTGCAGGCAGGAGTCGCCCTCGAACTTCGGCGCTTCGACCACGATGGTGAGCACATCGGTACCGATCAGATAGTTGCGGCCGATCACATCGTTGTCGCGGTTGTAGCGCGAGTCCTTGTGTAGCTCCGGCACGCCCTTGCCGGAGTCACCGATCACCATGCTGCGCGAGAGCCAGGTGCTGCCGGCGAGCAGCACCAGCGACACCGCAAACACGTAGAGCGCGCAGCGGGGCTCGGCACATTTGGCGATGGCGTTCCAGATCGCCGCCGTGCGCGCCGAGGGTGGCTTCAGCGAGTGCCTGCGGCTGCCCTCCTCCAGCGTGATACGCGTAAGCAGGATCGGCAGGATCATCTTGTTGGTCGCAATCATCAGCAGCACACCCAGACAGGCGGTGATGCCCAGCTCGCGCACGATGGGGATGTCGATCAGCATGATGACGGCAAAGCCGAGCGCATTGGTCAGCAGTGCGACCGCGCCGGGGATGAACAGGCTGCGGAACGATTGTCTGGCGGCCTCCACCGCCGTGGCCCCGCGCACCACTTCCATGCGCCAGGCGCTGGTCATCTGCACTGCATGACTGACGCCGATAGAGAAGATCAGGAACGGCACCAGAATCGACATCGGGTCGATGCCGAAGCCGATCAGCGGCAGCGCGCCGATCAGCCATAGCACCGGCAGCAGGGCGACGAGAATGGCAGCAAAGGTGAGCTTCCAAGAACGCGAGTACAGATACAGCTGGATCAGCGTGATGACGAAGGCGAGTGCGAAGAAGGCGAACACGCCGAGCAGCCCCTTGATGACATCGCCCAAGAGCCGCGCGAAGCCGATGATGTTGACTTCGATGTTGGCGTTGTATTCGCTGTTCTCGGCGGTCTCGACGTTCAACTCGCTGCCGCTGATGGGCACTGCCTGCACGCCCTCCCCTTCGGTCGTTGCCTTGGGCAGCACGTTGAAAGTCTGGAAACGCATCATCCAGCCGTAATCGACGTAGCCGGTGTAGACCACCTCGCCGGCCTTGAACGGCGGGCGATCGGCCTTGAGTGTGTAGATATATTTGGTGGGGCTCTCGAAGCGGTTGCGGATTTCTTCGAGTTTGAGCTGCACACCCCAGTAGTCGACGCGCTGCTCGTCCTGCGGCTTCTTGGGGTCGTAGTCCTGCAAATCGGCGCGGATGAGTGCTGACTTCTGATCGACGCTGACGATGAGGCCCACCTGCCCCGACAAGCCGACGTTGCGCCGCACCTGCTCCAGCTCCTCCGGCTGGCCGGAGAACTTGGCGGGCACCACCGGCGCACCCTTGAAGCCATCCTCGGTGATCTCGATGTAATAGGTGTTGGGCGTGAAGATCGAGGCGACGTGCGTGCGGTTGATGCCGGGGATGAAGAACACCTCGTCGGTGGCCTTGCGCATCGCATCGAGAAACTCGGCGTTGTAGAGATCGCCCTCTCCCTTCCAGCGCAGGTTGACGAGGATGGTGTTGGCTCCGGAGAAATCCTCCAGGTACTCCATCATCGTCTTCATGTATTCGTGCTTGACCGGAATCAGCTTCAAAAAGCCCGGATCGAGCCGCACCTTGGTCGCGCTGTAGCCGAAGAACAGGGTGATGGCGATGAAGAGGATGGTGAGGATGCGGCGCTGGGCGATGAGGATGTCGGAGAGCTTGGCGACCACGGAATCCATGCGATTCATTTTTTCGATCCTGTGCTGCCGCCCAGCTCAATCAGACGAACACCTTTTTCACCCGCTGCCAGCAACTCGCCGCCATCGGTGGGCACCACGGCGACCAGTCGCTCGTGGCCATCTTCCAGCGCCAGGCGGAACCGCTTGCCGCCATCCTTCGAGATGAAGACGGTGTTGTTCTCGCCCACCAGCACCACCTCCTGCCGTGGCGTGAGTGTCGCGCCGAACAGCGAGACCGCGCGCGGAATTTCGCTCTTGATCCAGGTCTTGCCGCTGTCGCTGCTGTGGAAGGCATTGCCGCGCATGCCGTAGACCAACAGGCCCGACTGGGTATTGATCACGCCGTAAAACGAGCCGGTGTAGATATCTGGCAGCTGCTTCCAGGTCTGACCCTGATCCTCCGAGCGCGCCAAAAGACCACGCTCGCCCACCAGCAGCAGCGCGCCATCGGTTGTGCGGGTCATGGCATTGAGGTGGCGATCCGCCATGCTGCTGCTGGTCGACTGGAAATTGGCGAAGGGATCCGCGTTGGGATCGACCTCCACGACAGCGGCAACGGGGGCGTTGGGATCGACGGCTTCGGTCAGCGGCTGCTTCTGCCAGGTCTTGCCCTGATCGGTGGAGACCATCAAAAGCCCGAAGGCCCCGAAGGCGTAGAGCTTGCCGTCGTAGGGCCCGGCCACACCCATGAGCGGGTCGGAAAGCTCGGCGTTGAAGGCGACTTCCTGCCAGGTTTCGCCACGGTCTTCGCTCCGCACCATCCAGCCATCGTGGCCGACCGCGAGGCCCAGACGATCACCGAAGAACTTGAGCTGCGTGAAGGTGGAGCCACGCTGCGGCGTCACCTTGGCCGAGCGCCAGGGGCCCTTGGCACTCTCGGCGAGCAGAATCTGCCCCTGTTCCCCAGCCGCGATGAAGCGATTGCCCAAGCGCACTAGCCCGGTGACCAGCAGGCCATCGGCATGCACCTGCGTTGGCGTGAACGGCGGCGGCGTGCGCGGTGAAAACGCATAGACCGCAGCGGCCAGCACGATGAGGGTCATCAGCCAGGCGGGCGCACTGCCCCAGCTGGCCGAACCAGCAGTGGGACTCTGACCACGCGATGCCGCCGCCGAACTTGCCGCCATGTGTTTCTCCTCACTCATTTCGCGGGGTCATTGCCCTGCGTTTTGCATTGGATGGCCTCGCAAAAAACCATCGTCCGACTGATCTGGATCGAGCCTAGCCCACCTCGAACAAGCCGGCGGCACCCATGCCGCCGCCGATGCACATGGTGACCACCACGTATTTCACGCCACGACGCCGACCCTCGATCAGCGCATGTCCCACCATGCGCGCGCCGCTCATGCCGAAGGGATGTCCGATGCTGATCGCCCCTCCGTTAACGTTGAGACGGTCGTTTGGAATACCGAGCTGGTCGCGGCAATAGATCACCTGGCAGGCGAAGGCCTCGTTCAACTCCCACAGCCCGATATCGCTGACCGTGAGGCTCTGCTGCGCCAAGAGCTTGGGGATGGCGTAGACCGGGCCGATGCCCATTTCGTCCGGCTTGCAGCCCGCGACCGCAAAGCCGCGATAGCTGCCGAGTGGCTTCAAGCCGCGCTCTCCGGCCGCTTTGCGGCTCATCAGGAGTGCTACAGCCGCGCCATCAGAAAGCTGCGAGGCATTGCCAGCAGTGATGTGCTTGCCGAGCGCAACGAACTTGCCGTCCTTCCACACCGGCCTTAAGGCCGCGAGGCTCTCGGCGCTGGTATCGGCACGATTGCCCTCGTCCTTGGCGAGCCGCACCGTCTGCTTCTCGGTGGGGTTGCCCTCCTTGTCGAACAGCTGCTTCACCGAGTCGAAGGCGACGATCTCGTCGTCGAAGTATCCCGCCGCCTGCGCTGAAGCTGTGCGCTGCTGGCTTTGCAGGGCGTAGTCGTCCTGCTGCTGGCGGCCGATGCCGTAGCGTTCGGCGACGATCTCGGCGGTCTCGATCATCTGGATGTAGGCCGCAGGCTGCGCGGCCAGTACCGCCTCGGAGACGAAGCGATAGCTATTCTTGTGCTTGTTCTGGGTGAGCGAAATCGACTCGACCCCGCCCGCAACGACGATGCTCTGCTCGCCCGTGATGATGTTCTTGGCGGCGATGGCAATGGTCTGCAGGCCGGAGGAGCACTGGCGATCGAGCGTCATGCCCGGCACCGTATCGGGCAGGCCACCGGTGTAGGCACAGAGCCGCCCCAGGTTGTAGGCCTGAGTACCCTGCTGCGCCGCAGAGCCGATCAAGACATCGTCGATCTCCTTCGGGTCCACCTTGGCGCGGCTGACTACGGCCTTGATCACCTCACCACCCAGCACCGGTGCTTCGGTGTCGTTGAAGGCACCGCGGTAGGCTTTGCCGATGGCGGTTCTGGCGACCGAGACGATCACCGCATCATTTGCTGCTGTCATGCCGCTCTCCGAAACGCTGGGTGTTTGCGCAGCAGCCTAAGTCGGGGGGCAGGCTTAAGCCTCGTTCAAAAGTAGTAGCGGCTGATGGTGTCGACGATGCAGGCGGGCTTTGCGGAGCCTTCGATCTCGACCGTGAGACGCAGCGTGGACTGCACGCCGCCATCCTTGGTCGGCTCCACGGAGATCAGTTCGCCCCGGCCGCGGATGCGCTGCCCCACCTTCACGGGTGCTGGGAAGCGCACCTTGTCGGTGCCGTAGTTCACGCCCATCTTCATCTTCACGTCGATGAGTTCGGGCATGAAGCGCGAAGCCAGCGAGAGTGTAAGAAAGCCGTGCGCGATGCAGGCACCGAACGGGCCGTCCTTCGCGCGCAGGGGGTCAACGTGAATCCATTGGTGATCGTCGGTCGCATCGGCAAAGGTG
The DNA here is from genome assembly GCA_040385605.1 of Pseudomonadota bacterium. Classification (GTDB taxonomy): domain Bacteria; phylum Pseudomonadota; class Gammaproteobacteria; order Nevskiales; family Nevskiaceae; genus Stagnimonas. The sequence goes on along the minus strand of JAZKHC010000017.1, from coordinate 133,806 downwards.
TTGACGCGCTCCTGGGTCATGGTCAGCCACCCGGTTTCGCCGAGCGGCGTGCCGATGGCGGCGATGAGTTCATCAGCAGACGCAAAGGTCTTGTTGGCCATGTCAGGCTCGCTGGCTGGAAGCGGAAATGGTTTCGCCCACGAGGTACGAGGCGTAATCGGAGGCAAGGAATACCATGATGTTGGCGATCTCCCAGGCCTCGGCCCCGCGACCAAACGCCTCGCGCGAGGCGAGTTCGTTGAGCAGCGCCTCGGGCGCGCTCTTGCGCAGATGGTCGTGGAAGACGATGGACGGCGACACGGCATTGATGCGCACGCCAAAGTCGGCGGCTTCGAGTGCGGCGCAGCGCGTCAGCGCCATCACACCGGCCTTGGCCGCTGCGTAGTGCGCCTGCTCCTTCTGCGCGCGCCAGCCCAGCACCGAGGCGTTGTTGACGATGGCCCCGCGGCCACGTGGCTGCATCTTCTTCAGCATCGCGCGGGTCATCCGGAAGGTGCCGGTGAGGGTCACGTCCAGCACCTTGTGCCACTCCTCATCCGTCATATCAACCACGCGCTTGCTGCCGCCCAGGCCCGCGTTGTTGATGAGCACGTCGACACCGCCGAGCTTTTCTTCGGCTGCGTCGATCAACGCCTGCACGTCGGCCTCGATGGCGACGTTAGCCACCTGACCGAAGACCTGCGCCTCTGGGAACTCCCTGGTCAAGACTTCAGCCGCTTCGGCGGTGCGGCGCGGGTGGATGTCCGACAGCATCAGCGCGCGTGCGCCTTCTTCGAGGCATCGCCTGGCGGCAGCGAAGCCGATGCCGCCACCTGCAGCAGCGGTGATGAGCACACTGCGACCCTTGAGCAGGCCATGCGCCGGGACATAGGGAGGAGGTGCTTTCATGGCGGCGCTCAGGTGGTGGCGGGACGTGCTTCGCGCGGCATACCCAAGCCCCGCTCGGCGATCAGATTGAGTTGGATCTCGTTGGTGCCGCCATAGATGGTGTCGGCGCGCGAGAAGAAGAACAGCTGCTGCAAGGCGCGCACGGACTCCTCTGCGCTTTCGCCATCCGGTCCCAGCACATCCATCGCCAGCTTGCCGAGATCGCGGTGCCAGGTGGACCAGGCCAGTTTATAGACCAGCGCCTCGCGGCCCAGGCTCAAGGCATCGTCCCCGGCCAGCATGCGCAGCGCGTGATAGCGCAGCACCTTCAGGCCATGCCAGGCCTGCGCCAGCCGGTCGCGGATGGAGGCATTACCAGTCAGCCCGCGTTCGCTTGCTGCGGCAATGACGCGCTCCAACTCGTGCTGAAAATGCATCTGCTGGCCGAGTGTGGAAACGCCACGCTCGATTTCGAGCAGGCCCATCGCCACCTTCCAGCCCTCGCCCGGCGCGCCGACGAGATGGTCGGCTTCGGCGCGCGCGCCGTCGAAGAACACCTCATTGAACTCGGAGCCGCCACCCATCTGGCGGATGGGCCGAATCTCGATGCCGGGCTGCTGCAAGGGCATCAGCAAAAACGCGAGGCCCTTGTTGCCCCGGCTGCCGGGTTCCGAGCGCGCGAGTACGAAGATCCAGTCGGATTCCTGCGCCAGCGAAGTCCAGATTTTCTGACCCTGTACGCGCCAGCTGCCGTCGGCCTCCTGCCAGCAGCGTGTCTGCACATTGGCGAGATCGGAGCCGGCGTTGGGCTCGGAGTAGCCCTGCGCCCAGTATTCGCTGCCGTCGAGAATGCGCGGCAGGAAGCGCTGCTGCTGCGCTGGCGTGCCGTACTTGATGAGTGCCGGGCCGATCAAGCCTTCGCCGATGTGGCCCATGCGGCCCGGCGCACCGGCGCGGGCATATTCCTCGTGAAAGACCACCTGCTCGGCAATCGTGAGGCCACGTCCGCCCTGCGCTTTCGGCCAGCCCACGCCCGTCCACCCGCCTGCGGCGAGGGTGCGCTCCCACTCCTTGCGCAAGACCGGATCGGCCTCTTCGTCGCCTGGGCCGCCGCGGTGTTTGAGTGTGGCGAAGCGGCCAGTGAGTTGGCTCGTCATCCAGCCCGCGATTTCGCTACGAAAACGCGAGAAGGGGTCGTCTGCAACGCTTGTGCTTGTCACTGCCTTGGCAGGCATCAGCAGCTGTGCGGCCGCCAGCTCGCGCAAGGCATCGGCAGTGCCGAGCCAATGGCTGGAAGCCTGTGCCCGCTTGAAGTAGAGCTGCGGGTCGTACTCCCAGGTAAAGCCGACGCCGCCATGCAGCTGGATAGTCTCCTGCGCACACCAGAACAAGGTATCGGAGGCCAGGGCCTTGGTCGCTGCGCATTCGGCAATGATCTCGTCCAGCGGCGCAGCGGCGCTGAGCTGCGCGGCGGCACCCGCCACTGCCGACCGCACCGCCTCGATGCGCGCCATCATCTCCGCACAGCGATGCTTCACTGCCTGAAAGCCCGCAATCGTGCGGCCGAATTGCTTGCGCGTGGCGGTGTAGGCCACGGTGAGATCGAGACAGGCTTGCGCACTGCCAAGCTGTTCGGCGGCGATGGTCAGGCGCACGAGCGCGGCAGCGCGGGCGTAGCCTTCGACACCTTGTGAAGGCTCGTCGATGCGCTGGGCCTGCACGGCATCGAGCGTGGCCTCGGCAAAGCGACGGCCGGCATCGAAGCCGGATTTGGCGGTGATGCTCAAGCCTGCGGCATCGCGCATGACGAGGAAGAGGCCGGGCAGCGCCTCGCCCTCGATCTGCGCTGTCAGCAGCAAGGCATCGGCGGCAGCGCCTTCTGGCAGGCGATGCGCGGTGCCCATCAAGGTCCAGCTCCCGTCTGCGTTCTGCGCCTGCAATGAACTCGACGCGAGGAATCCAGCCGCATCCGAAGGCAGTGGCGCGCTCAGGCGCAGCGCACCCGCAGCGAGCCTGGGCAGGCACTCGGCTTGCGCCGCCGCAGTCCCCACCGACTGCAACAGCGTGGTGGCGAGACAGACACTGGAAAAGAACGGCGCGCACAGCAGATGCTGCCCTGCCAGCTCCTGCACCTGCACCAGCTCGACGATGCCCAGACCCAAGCCGCCATGTACTTCGGAGACTGCGATGCCGCACCAGCCCAACTCGCTGGCGATGCGCATCCACAGTGCCTGGTCGAACCCCTGTGCGCTCTCCATCGCCGCCCGCACACTGGCCGAGGTGCTGACATCGGCGAGAAAGGTCTGCGCCGATTCGCGGATCAGCCGCTGGTCTTCATTGAGCACGAGATTCATGGTCTTGAGTATCCGCGTGCAGCGGGCCGCAGCTCATCACCCATTGGGGTGATTTGTGCAGAGCTTGGTTGGTAACCCAAAAAATGTAATGCTTTAATTATTCAGGTAATACAAGGAGTCTTCGATGGCAACCAACATGACGGTCAAAGGGCAGGTCACCATACCCAAGCAAGTGCGCAGCGCATTGCGACTTGCGCCCGGCGATGGTGTGGAATTCGCGGTCAACGGCAGTGGTCAGGTCGTCGTCCACAAGGCAGGCGTTCATTCGGCACCCAAGCGTGACCGCTTTGATGCCGCGCGCGGAAAAGCGCAGGTGAAATGGCGCACCGATGACTTGATGGCGCTGCTGCGTGGCACAGATTGAGCCGTGATCCTTGTTGACACCAACGTGCTGGTGGACGTGCTCGAAAACGACGCCGCATGGGCAGACTGGTCAGTGCAGCAGCTGCGGGCTCAGGCACAAGTGCATGAGCTGCTTATCAATCCGGTCATCTATGCCGAGCTGTCGCTCACTTTTGATTCCGTGCAGGCACTCGATGAGGTCATCGCCAACATGGGCCTCGTCGTGCGGCAGCTACCCAACGCAGCCCTGTTTCTGGCCGGCAAGGCCTTCATCAAATACCGGCGCAGCGGCGGTGCCAGGGGCAATGTGCTGGCTGATTTTTTCATTGGCGCACACGCCGCTGTGCAGGGTTGCAGCATCCTCACCCGCGATGCACGCCGCTATAAAAACTACTTTCCGACTGTCGGCCTGCTGACGCCGGATACCCAGAAGTAAAGCGAATCGCCACTTCGGTGATCCTGCCTCAGCTTGTTGCCAGATACGGTCGCAACAGTGCCCGCGCCGCATCGTCCAGCGGCACCGAGCCGCGCGTGTGCGAGTCGAAGCGGACGATGATGTTGCGGGCCACCAGCACGCAGTCCTCGCCCTTGAAGATGCCGATACCGAGCGTATACGAGCTCTTTCCCACGGCCAGCACCTTCACGCCGACGCGCAACTGTGCCAGGAACTGCACCTCGCGCAGGTAATCCATCTCGGTGCGGACGATGACATTGGCGATGCGCGCGCCCATCACCCATAAGCCCGTCTCGCCCAGAAAGCTCGCCCGTGCGTTTTCGACGTAGACGGCGTAGGCGATGTTGTTGACGTGGCCGAGCACGTCCAGATCGTTGAAGCGAACGCGCTCGTCAGTCCAGTATTTGTAGTCCTCTACGCGAGCGCCCGCCTTAGGTGCCATACACCTTCTGCGCGGGTGGCTCGCTGGCGATCAGCTCGCGCAATGCGGCATCGAGTTCGGCGGGCTGCCAGCGCGCACCCTTGTTGCGGACGCTGCCGGTCTTCCAGCCATTGGCGATGGAGACCTTGCCGCCCTCGACCTCGAACACCTTGCCCGTCACGCCCGCCGACAAGGTGCTGCACAGATAGACCACCAGCGGCGCGACATTGCCGGGGTGGTAGTGATCGAAGCTGCCATCTTCTGGCGCTTTCATCATCGCGCCAAAGGGCCCTTCGGTCATGCCCGTGCGCGCGGCCGGGGCCAGCGCATTTGCGGTGACGCCGTAGCGCCCAAGTTCCGCCGCCTGCACCAGCGTCAGGGAGGCAATGCCCGCCTTGGCCGCCGAATAGTTGCTCTGCCCGATGTTGCCCTGCAGCCCGGCGCCGGAGCTGGTGTTGACGATGCGGCCCTCGGGCCGCTCGCCCGCTTTCACCTGATCGCGCCAGCGCTGCACCAGCTTGCTGGCGAGGCAGAAGTGGCCCTTCAGATGCACGCGGATGACGGTGTCCCAGTCCTCTTCGCTCATGGTGGCGAACATCTTGTCGCGCACCACGCCCGCGTTGTTGACGACGCCATGCACGTTGCCGAAGCGCGCGACGGTCGCGGCAATAATGGCGTCGGCACCGGCCATGCTGGTGATGTCGCCGATGGCGGCCACGGCCTTGCCGCCCGCCGCTTCGATCTCGCATACCACCGCTTCGGCGGCGTCGAGGCGAATGTCGTTCACTGCGACATTCGCGCCCTCCGCGGCGAGTGCCAGTGCGTATTCGCGGCCGAGGCCAGAGCCCGAACCGGTGACGATGATGGTGCGGTTTTCGCAGATGCCCATAACTAAATTCTCTCGATGATGGTGACGTTGGCCACCCCGCCGCCCTCGCACATGGTCTGCAAGCCATAGCGCCCACCGCTGCGCTCCAGCTCGCAGAGCAGCGTGCTCATCAGCTTTACACCCGTCGCACCCAGCGGATGCGCCAGCGCGATGCCGCCGCCGTTGACGTTGGTCTTGCTGTGCGGATAGCCCGTCTCCTTAAGCCAGGCCAGCACCACGGGCGCGAAGGCCTCGTTGATCTCGACGAGGTCAATGTCTTCGAGCTTCATGCCGGCCTTCTTCATCGCGTGGCGCGTCGCCGGAATCGGCGCAGTGAGCATGAAGATCGGATCGTCGGAGTAGACGCTCATGTGGTGGATGCGGGCGCGGGCTTTCAAGCCGTATTTCTTCAGTGCCGCTTCGGAGACGATCAGCATCGCGGCAGCTGCATCGCCGGTCTGGCTCGACACCCCGGCGGTGATGCTGCCGCCGGGTGCGAGCGGCTCCAGCTTCTGCATCTGCTCCAGTGTCGAGTCGCGCGTGGTCTCGTCGTGTTCGAGGCCGTTGGTGACGATGATCTCCTTCTTGAAGCGACCTTCGGCGATGGCGGCGCGGGCGCGGCGGTGGCTCTCCAGCGAGAACTCCTCCATCTCCAGCCGCGAAATGTTCCATTTGTCGGCAATCATCTGCGCACCCACGAACTGCGACACCGGCTGGCTGCCGAAACGCTTGACCCAGCCCTCGCTGCCGGAGAAGGGATCGCTGAAACCCAGTGGCTTCGCACACACCATCGCAGACGAGATCGGTATCTGCGTCATGGTCTGCACGCCGCCCGCGATGACCACATCCTGCGTACCGCTCATCACCGCCTGCGCGGCAAAGTGCACGGCCTGCTGCGAGCTGCCGCACTGGCGGTCGATGGTCACGCCCGGCACATGCAGCGGCAGACCGGCGGCAAGCCAGCTGGTGCGCGCGATGTTGCCGGCCAGCGGGCCGATGGCATCGAGGCAGCCAAAGATGACGTCGTCGTAGTCCTCGGCGGGGATGCTGTTGCGCGCGACCAGGCTCTTCAGCACATGCGCGCCAAGGTCTGCCCCGTGAATCTGCGAGAGCGAGCCCTTGCGCTTGCCGGTGGGGGTGCGCAGGGTATCGACGATATAGGCTTCGGCCATGAGGCTTTCTCTGGTTTGACTAGTGAGTGAAGGTTTCGGCAGGCCCCAGCAGGGCATCACCTGCGAGCACCGCATCGGCGACTCGCGCCTTGTGAAAAATCGCATCGCCCCAGGTGGCGTCGAGCGCCCAGGCGCGCTTCATGAACATCTGCAAATCCGCCTCCCAGGTGTAGCCCATCGCGCCATGCACCTGGATGCTCTTGCGCGCGGCGAGGCGTGCCGCCTCACCTGCTGCCAGCCGTGCATGCGAGACATGCAGCGCCGCACGAGGATCGTTGTGCGCCAGCGCATGAGCCGCGCGCTGCACCACGGGCCGTGCGAATTCGATCTTCACCGCTACGTCTGCAAGATGGTGCTTCACGGCCTGAAAGCTGCCGATGGGCTTGCCGAATTGCTTGCGCTGCGCCGCGTAGTCGGTACCGAGATCGAGCATACGTTGCGCCAAGCCCAGCAGCTGCGCAGCGATGGCCACACCGGCGCGATTGACCACCCCCTGCCAGAGCACGGCACCCTGCTCCGCCGAGAACAGACGGCTCTTGTCGCTCGGCGTCCACTGCACCTGGTACAGCCGCCGGGAGGCGTCGATGCTGGGGTTGAGTGTGAGAGTCGCATCCTCAGGCTTGAGCCAGTGCAGCTCGTCCTTGTGCCAGAGCAGCAGGAGGTCTGCATTGGCGGCATCGGCGACGCAGGGGTTGATCGGGTGCCCCACTGCAACCCGCGCACTGCCCGCTGCGATCTTCGGCAGCCAGTGCGCTTTCAGCGATGAACTCTCTGGCAGCGCGCTACTCAGATACACCGCGAGATAGGCCGTGGCGGTGAGCGAATCCGGGATGGCGTAGTAGCCCAGCTCCTGCTGGATCAGAACCCAGTCGATGTCACCCAGCCCCATGCCACCGTAAGCCTCCGGTACCGAGAGCGCGGTGAGGCCCTGGTCGGCGAGCTTGGCGCGCAGCTCGGCGCTGCGGCCACTTTCGGTCTCCCATATCTCGCGCAGCATCTCGGGCGCGGCTTCCACCATCAGGAACTTGTGGATGGCAGAGCTCAGGGCGAGCTGGTCTTCGGTAAAGGTGAAGTCCATCGCTTACGCCCTCGGCAGGCCGAGCATGCGCTCGGCGATGATGTTGCGTTGAATCTCGTTGCTGCCCGCATAGATGGGACCTGCCTGAGCAAACAGGAATCCATCGAGCCAGGCACCGCCTTCCTCCGCTGTTGGGCTGCCTGCCATCAGCTCGCCACTGGCACCCAAGATACGCATCGCGGTTTCGTGCATGAGCAAGTCGAGTTCCGACCAGAAAATCTTGTTGGTGCTGGCCTCGGGCCCAATCTGCCCGCCCTTCACCAGCCGGCTTGCGGTCTGGTAGGTGCTGAGCGCGTAGGCCTCGGCATCCAGCCAGCTCTTCAGCACCGCATCGCGGATGCCGGGGTCAAGGTCCGCGCGCGCGCGGTGCTTCGCATAGAGCGCGATGAGGTTCTGCGCGGTCTTCTGGAAACGCGCGGGCGAGCGCAGCATCAGCCCGCGCTCGAAGCCTGCGGTCGCCATCGCCACGTTCCAGCCCTGACCTTCGGCACCGAGCCGGTTGACGGCCGGCACGCGGACGTTGTCATAGAAAATCTCGGCGAAGCCCGGCAGGCCATTGAGCTGCTTGATGGGGCGGATGGTGATGCCCGGCAGGTTCAGGGGATGCAGCACGAAGGTGAGGCCGTGATGCCGCTGCGAGTCGGCATCGGTGCGGAACAGGCCAAAGCACCAGTCTGCCCACACCGCGCGGGTGGACCAGGTCTTCTGCCCATTGATGACGTAGTCGTCGCCATCGCGGATCGCCTTGGTGCGGATGGCCGCCATGTCTGATCCAGCACCCGGCTCGCTCCAACCCTGCGCCCAGATGTCCTGCCCCGCCGCCATACGCGGCAGGAAGCGCGCCTTCTGCTCGTCACTGCCGTATTCCATCAGCGTCGGTGCAAGCAGAAACACGCCGTTCTGATTGACGCGCAGTGGTGCATTCGCACGCCAGTACTCTTCCTCGAAGATCAACCAGTCGATGAGGTCGGCACTGCGGCCACCCAGGGTCTTGGGCCACGTGACGGCGCTGAAGCCCCCGCTGTTGAGCTGGCCCTCCCAAGCGCGGTGCTGGGCAAAGCCCTCTTCAGTATCGAAGCTCTTCAGTGGCTCTTTCGGCACATGCGCCGACATCCACTCGCGCACTTCGGCGCGGAACTTCTTCTGTGGTTCGGTGTAGCTCAGTCTCATGACTTGTCCTTGAAGTCGGCGTCGCGCTTCTCCACAAAGGCACGGCGGGTTTCAGCAGAATCCTTTTCGCGGTACGCCTGTAGGGTGAAGCCCTGCTCCCAGCGGTACTTGTCTTCGAGGTTGCCGTCCTCGATGCCGTTGAGGGCCTCCTTGGCGAGGCGGATCATCGCTGTGCTCTTGGCGGCGATCTTCTTCGCGATGGCGAGTGCGGCCTCGCGCAGCTGTTCGCGCGGCACCACCTGCTCGACCGCGCCGAGGCGATGCGCTTCGGCTGCGGTGATCGGCTCGCCGGTGAAATACATCATGCGCACCTTCTGCACCGGGAACAGCCGCTGCAAGTGCGCACCGCCACCCATCGCACCGCGATCGACTTCCGGCACGCCGAAGGTGGCGCACTCGCTGGCGACGACAATGTCCGCCGCACCCGCTAGGCCAATGCCGCCACCGAGCACGAAGCCGTGCACGGCGACGATCACGGGCAACTCATTGCGGTGCACCGCCTTGAAGCTGCGGTAATTGCCGGCGTTCACCGAGACGATCTTGTCCGGGTCCTTATCCAGCTCCTTGATATCGACACCGGCGCAGAAGCCCCGGCCCTCGCTGCGGATGACCAGCACGCGTGCGCCGGGCGCGCGACCCAGTCGCTCGATCTCGTCTGCCAGCGCATGCCAGCCCGCGTCATTGAGGGCATTGACCGGAGGGCGGTTGATGACCAGCTCGGCGACGCCGTCAACAATCGTGGTGGTGAATCCATTGGTATTCATGGGGTACGGCTCGGTAAGGCGGCGAGGCGCACTTCGGCCTCGCTGACGATGGTCTGGATGAGTTCGGCCACGCTGGGCAGCGACTGAATGTTGGCGGCGACCTGGCCGGAGGGCAGCACGCCTTCGTCGGGCTTGCCTTCCACCATCGCACGCTGGATCAGCACCGGTGCATTGGCGGCCATCATGGTTTGAATGGCGCCATCGCCTTCGCGTAGCGCGGCGAAGAAGGTCTTTGCCATGTGCCCCACCGACATGCCTGTATGCGCGCGCCACGCCCAGGCGCTGGAGAGTGCTACGAACAGCCGGCGCAACAGCCCACCGCTTTCGAGTCGGAGCAGGAAGGGGTTGTCGATCATGCGTTGCGGCATGCCGTCGACGGCGGTGGAGGCGCGGATTTGCGAGGCCTCTTTCACCGCCACATATTTCTTGAGAGTCTCAGCAGGCACTGGCGAGTCGCTGGTCATCAGGAAGCGCGTGCCCATGGCGATGCCGCTCGCACCAAACGCGAGTGCGCCCGCAAGGCCGCGACCGTTGTAGAAGCCACCAGCGGCGACGACCGGCACCTTCACCGCATCCAGCACCTGCGGCAGCAGCAGGGTGGTGGGCACCGAGCCGGTATGGCCACCACCTTCGCCGCCCTGCACGGTGATGATATCGGCACCGAGTTCGACGGCCTTCTGCGCATGTTTCAACGCGCCGACCGTCGGCATGCACAGCACGCCTGCATCCTTGAAGCGCTTGATGATCGCGGCACTCGGGCCGCGCCCGTAGCTCACGGCACGCACGCGGTCGGCGTTCTGCAATACCAACTCAATGACCTCGTTGGCGTTGGGCTGGAACATGTGAAAGTTCACGCCGAAGTTGGCCGTGGTCGCGGCGCGCACCGCGGCGATCTCGCGCTTCAGCAACTCAGTGGGCATGGTCGCGGCGGCGAGGAAGCCGAAGCCACCCGCATTGGAAGTCGCGGTCACCAGCCTGCTATCCGCAACCCAGCCCATCGCGGTCTGCACGATGGGGTAGCGGCAGCCCAGCCGCTCGCAGAGCACGGTGTGCAGCGCAGTACTCATTCCTTGTCTGCTTGTTTCTTGTTGGCGGCAGCCATGCTCTTGGCGTCCTGCCCACCCAGGCTGTTGCCGTTGACGAGATCGCTCTGCGCGTGCGCGAAGTGGTGCATGTGGAACACCGCATCCATCGCCGTGCGCTTGCCGCGCAGCTCCTCGACGTGATTGATCGCCTGCTTGGTGAGCCACAAACCTAGACGCCCCTTCTCGGCAAGATTGGCGGCCATCTTGGCGGCTTCGGCATCGAGCTGTTCGCGTGGCACGATGCGATTGACCATGCCGAAGCTGTAGGCGCGCTGTGCTGGCATGCGCTCGCCGAGCATGAGGAACTCCTTGGCGACGCGCGGCGGCAGCTCGAAGGCGTGTGCGAAGTACTCGACCCCCGGAATGCCCATGCGCTGCACCGGGTCCTGGAAGAACGCATCCTCGCTGGCGATGATGAGATCGCAGACCCAGGCCAGCATCAGACCACCGGCAATGCAGCCGCCCTGCACCACCGCGATGGTGGGCTTAGTGATGTCGCGCCAGCGGCGGCACATGCCCAGATACACCTCCTGCTCGCGGGTGTAGAGCAGCTCCGCGCCCGGCTTGTTGGTGTGGTCGGGCAGCAGATGCTTTCGCTCGAAGGTCTTGTGCAGATCGCGGCCTGGTGTGCCGATATCGTGCCCGGCAGAGAAATGCTTGCCCGCGCCCTTGAGCACGATCACCGTCACCGCGTCATCGCTCACCGCGCGCGCAAAGGCAGCGTCGAGCGCGTAGGTCATCTGCGAGTTCTGGGCGTTGTTGAAGCTGGGGCGGTTCATCGTCACCCAGGCCACGCTGTCCTTCACCTCGTACAAAACCGGCTCTTCGGTCTCGTAGCTGATGTCGACTTTCTTCGGCTCGACGAGGTCGGTCACGCGCGTGCTCCCACGGCGGGCGGATCGTTCTTCAACACCGCGCCGCGCATATTGTGCGGATCGAGCTTGCGGATGATGGCGAGCTGTTCCTCGGTGGGCAGCGGCGTTTCGCCCATGCCCGGCGCTTGCAGCAGCGGGAATCCGGTCGCCGCCTGCACCTGCTCGAAGCTCACACCCGGATGCAGCGAGCGAACGCGGATGGCGTGGTCTGGCCCGCCGAAATCCATCACGCAGAGATCGGTGACGATCAGGCGCAAGTCCAGGAAATCCTGCTTCATGCCGGGTAGCCACCGCTCGGGCTTGTAACCCACACCCGAGACCATATCGACCTCGCCCGCCACGAACACGCGCGGGCCGTGGTTGGGCACGAAGAAGCTGTTGGGATGGCAGATGCTGTTGCCCGGCAGGCCGCGTACGCCGAGCACGGCGGACTTGGGCTTCTTGTAGTCGGGGCCGACGGCGGAGAGGTTGGTCTGGCCCCAGCGGTCGATCTGCGTGGGACCAATCATGGCGTGGCGCTTGCCGCCCCAGACGCAGTCGAACACGCGCTCGAAACCGAGATAGCCCTCGTACTGCGGCACGTAGTCGCCCAGTGGGCCCAGCGGCACCGGTTCGCTAACCAGATAGGCCTCGCTGTTGGTCATCAGCAATTCTGGCGAGTGGGTCATCTTCGCCAGGCTCGCAGCGAGGCGCGGGACGGTGGTGATGCCGGAGGCGAGCAGCTCGCCGTTGTCGCGCCAGGCTTCGGAGCCAGCGACGATCATCAGTTCTGCGAGAGTGGCTTGGCTCATTTCTTAGAACACCGGCAGCTTGAGCTTGGCAAGGCGCTCAGCGCCACCAATCTGGGTTTGGTAGGCGGCTTCGCCGACGCTCACGAACTCATCCACGTACTTCTGCCAGCCGCCTTCTTCGGTGGCCGAGGCGTTGTAGCGCTTGAGGTGTTCCATGTCCCAGCCGTAGTAGGGGCCGAACAACGTCGGGTGCGCGCCGCCCGGCGTGTGGACGACGCTATGGACGAGATAACGCTCGAAGGCATTGAGTTTGGCCGTCGCGGCATCGAGTGCGAGCTTCTCGTGCATCACCTCGGTGCTGACGATGACGTGTGCTGCGGCGCGGGCATACAGGTGATCAAAGAAGGTGTCGTGGCCGCGCAGCAGCGTGTTACCGAGACGATCCGCCTCGTTGACGTGCAGCAGCGCCGCGTCGAGCTTGAGCGCGGGCATGGCGACATAGACCTCGCCATCGACATAGGGCGAGGTGATGGTCTTCAGGCTCGGATTCTTCGCCAGCACGTCGGTCGCAAGACCCACGCGCGTGGGCAGAAAGGACATGCGCATGCCGGCCGCACGCAGGCCCCACTCGAACATGCCCTCGTCGTATTCCTCGACCTCGATCGCGCCGCTTTCGCGCGCCTTGCGGTAGTACGGCTCCAGCGGAATCGCGTCCATGGTGACGAAGGCGAAGATCAGCTTCTTCACTTTGCCGGCGGCGCAGAGCATGCCCACGTCCGGCCCGCCGTACGAGACGATGGTGAGGTCTTTCAGCGGCGAGCGAAGAATCTCGCGCACCAGCGCCATCGGCTTGCGGCGCGGGCCCCAGCCGCCGATGCCGATGGTCATGCCATCGCGCAGATTCACAATCGCCTCGGTCGCCGTCTTCTGCTTGTTCAGCGCCATTAGCGGAAGCCCACCGAGAAGTCGTGGCCCCAGATGCTGACCTGCTTGGTGTAGGTGGTCTCCCACACACCGGGCTCGACACTGATGCCGCCCCAGCCGTATTCGAGCGGGAAGTTGCCCGGAGTCATCATGTAAAACGAGGTCATCTTGTCGTTCTCGTGCTGGCCGAGTGTGGCCATCAGCTTCACGCCCGCTTCCTCGCGGCGCACTTCGCCGCGATCGACTTCGTCCTTCTCGTTAACCTCGACCATCACGTGCACGCAGCCGGAGGGGCTGGGCATTTCGGCCAGCGCAAGGCTGTGGTGGCGTCCGGCACCGGCATGCAGGAAGTAGATTCGGATCACAGGCGCATCGGGGCCCATCTGGAAGTTGAAGACATCCGAGAGGCCAAAGCCGAGCACGTCCTGAAAGAACTTCAGCGTCGCCTCGAAATTGAGCGCGGGCAGCACGGTGTGGCCCATGCCCTGCGCGCCGGTCTTGAAGCCCGCCACGCCAATCGGCGAGACAAACTTGGACTCGCCGCCCGTGTAGCCCACGGTCAGCTCGTGGTGGTTGCCGGAGGGATCGGTGAACGTCACCAAGTCAGTCACACAGCGAGCGGCCTTTACGGCAGCACTACTGGCTTGCACCTTGATGCCGGCCTTCTCGATGGCCACAACTGCGGTAGCAAAATCGACTGCGTTAGCCACTTCCCAGCCCGACGCGGCATAGCGGTTTTCGCTGCCCTTCACTACCGCCATGCGCAGGCGGCGCTCGTCCAGCCGCACAGTCAGGCCGCCGTCGGGAGCGTCGGTGGTGGCAGCCCCCAGCACCTGTTCGGCGTAGGTCTTCCATGCGGCGGGGTCGGTCGCTTCCGCCACGATGTAGGCGAGTGACTGGATCAGCGGCTTCTGTTGACTCATGGAGGCACTTGCGCAGGGTCGTTGTGAGTGGCGCGATTATCGGCCCCGGATGCCGCCAGGAGCTTCATCCGTTTTGATGAGTCGCCATCGGGTGCTGGGCATTTCGTCTTATCGGACGAAGCTGCGAAATGGCTGATCGAAATAATGAGGCGCGCAACCACCTGCTCGCTGCCGATGCCCAAGATGCACGATCCCCATTCCCTCAACCCGGCCAGCACAGCCGAAGCGCCGCTGGCCGTCGATGCCGCCAGCATGCGCTGGGATGCGCACTGCGATGTGCTGGTGCTGGGCTTTGGCGCCGCCGGTGCCGCTGCGGCCATCACCGCACGCGAAACGGGCGCGAAGGTGCTGATCGCCGAGCGTTTCGAGGGCGGGGGCGCCACGGCCATGAGTGGCGGCGTGGTCTATGCCGGTGGCGGAACGCGGCAGCAGAAGGCGGCGGGCTACACGGACACGCCGGAGGCGATGTTCAACTACCTGCGGATGGAAACCGGCGATGCCATCAGCGAAATCACCTTGCGTCGCTTCTGCAACGAGAGTGTGGCGCTGATCGAATGGCTCGAATCGCTGGGGGCCAACTTTGATTCCACGGCTCCGCCGCCCAAGACTTCGTATCCCAAAGACGGCATCTATCTTTATTACTCCGGCAACGAGGGCGTGCGGGAATATGCCGCAGCCTCCAAGCCCGCGCCGCGCGGGCATCGCACTCGCGGCAGCTGGCTGTCGGGCAAGGCGCTCTACGAGTTCTTGAAGGCACGGTTGCTGGCCCTGGGCGTCGAAGTCAAAACCCAAAGCAGCGCGCGTCGGCTCATTACAGATGCCACCACCGGTGCGGTGCTGGGTGCCGAAATCTGGCAGCTGCCTGCTGACTCCGCCGCAGCCCTGCAACATCTCAAGTGGATGCGACGCGCCGAGAAGCTACACAACGTTGCACCGAAATGGGCCGATGGTCTGCGTGCCAAGGCGGCAGCACTCGAAGCCAGCGAGGCAAAGCCGCTGCGCATACGCGCGGCGCGCGGCGTGGTGCTGGCGACGGGCGGCTTCATCTTCAACCGCGAGATGGTGACGCAGCACGCGCCCAAGTACTTGCAGACCATGCGACTCGGCTCGACCGGCTGTGATGGCAGCGGCATTCGCCTGGGCCTGTCGGTGGGCGGCAGCACGGCGCGCATGGACAAGGTCTCGGCCTGGCGCTTCATCAATCCACCCGAGAACTGGCCGCGTGGTGCCGTCATCAACGAGCAGGGCCAGCGCTTCTGCAACGAGCAGGTCTACGGCGCCAAACTGGGGGTGGAGATGTGCGAGCACCACGGCGGCCGGGCCTGGCTGCTGCTGGACAAGCCCTTGCGCGCGGCTGCGATCAAGGAGGCGCTTTTCGGCGGCCTGTGGTTCTTCCAGAGCGTGCCGGCGTTCTTTCTCATGCTGTTTGCGCCTAGAGCCAAAACCATTGCGCAATTGGCGGCCAAGCTGAAGGTGCCGGAGGCGGCACTCTGCGCCACGGTCGATGCCTACAACACGGGCGCTCGCAACAATACGGACGCGCTCGGCAAGAGCCAAAACATGCTGGCCCCGCTCGCAGAGGGGCCGTTCTACGCGCTCAACATTTCGGCGGATAGCAAGACCTTCCCCTGCCCCGCCATCACGCTCGGCGGCCTCAGGGTCGATGAGACCAGCGGTGGCGTGCTCGACGGGGGGGGTCAAGTGATTCCCGGTCTGTATGCAGCAGGCCGCGCCGCAGTGGGCATTGCCTCCAACGGCTATGTCAGCGGCCTGTCGATTGCCGATTGTCTGTGGTCAGGGCGTCGTGCGGGCACGCGCGCTGCGGGCCGCGTGGGCTGAACCAAGAACCAACAAAAACCAACGAGGAGAGCAGCAATGGGACGACTTCAAGACAAGGTGGCGATCATCACCGGTGCCGCGAGCGGCGTCGGCAAGGCCGATGCGGAACTGTTCGCCCGCGAGGGTGCGCAGGTGGTGCTCACCGACCTCAACGAAGCCGATGGCCTCAAGACCGCCGAGGCGATCAAGGCCACCGGTGGCTCGGCACTGTTCATCAAGCACGACATCGCGGAAGAAGCGAGCTGGGTGGCGGTGATCGAGCAGACCGAAGCTCAGTTCGGCGGCGTCGATATTCTCGTCAATAACGCCGCGATCCTGATCCCGGGCACCATCGAAGAGACCAGCCTGGAGACCTGGCAGAAGATCCAGCGCGTCAACTCCGATGGCTATTTTCTCGGCTGCAAGCTCGGCTATGCGGCGATGAAGAAACGCGGCGGCGGCTCGATCGTCAACATGTCTTCGATGGCGGCGATTGGTGGTGTTTCGTCGTTTTGCGCCTACTCGGCCTCGAAGGGTGCAGTGGCCGCCATGACCCGCTCGATTGCGGCGCATAGCCGCTTTCAGCACATCCCCATCCGCTGCAATTCGATCCATCCCGATGGCATCAAGACGCCGATGGTGTTCAACCTGCCGCGCGACCCCAAAAAGCCGCCGACGGTGCGCGATGGCAACGACCCCAAGCGGCTGATGGCGCGCTTCTGCGAGCCGACCGACATCGCCAATCTGGTGCTGTTCCTCGCCTCGGACGAATCGCGCTTTATCAATGGTGCCGAGTACCGCATCGACAATGGCTATTTGCAGTGGGCTGACTAACTCATGCGAATGAATCTACTGCGCTGCTCAATCGCGGCGTCATGCGGTGCTCGAAATGCTCACGCACTTCAGTGCGCTGCGCTTTCTGCGCTCCTATTCCTTGCGCTTGAGCATGCTCGCTACGATTCCTTCACATGAGTTGGCAAACATCATGAGCCTCACGCTACCGCAAGCCTTCGCAGCATCTGTCCAGCAGTTTTCCGGCCGCCCTGCCCTCATCGGCGAAGACGGCAGAACCCTGAGCTATGCGCAGCTCGATGCCGAGCGTCTGGTTGCCGCGCGCGCGCTGCTCGCACTCGGCGTACAACCGCAGGATCGCGTGGCGCTGTGGGCGCAGAACTGCAACGAGTGGGTGATTGCCGCCCTCGCGGTGCAGAGCATCGGCGCGGTGCTGGTGCCCATCAACACGCGCATGCGCGGGCAGGAAGTGGCCTTCGTGCTGGAACGCAGCCGCGCCAAGGTGCTGTTCACCTGCGGGCGGTTTCTCGACCAGTATTTTCCGTCGCAGCTCGCCGCGCATCGCCCGGCCAGCCTTGCGCATCTCATCGTGCTGCGCGACGCGCAGCCGGGTGATGTGACCTGGCAGGAGTTTCTGGCGGGCGCAGCAAATGCCAGTGCGGAGGAAGTCGCCCGCCGCTCGGCAGCGACCCAGCACAGCGACCTGATGGACATCATGTTCACCAGCGGCACCACCGGCCAGCCCAAGGGCGTGATGAGCGCGCACGGGCAGAACCTGCGGGTGAGCCAGGAGTGGGGCAAGCGGATGGAGCTGGTTCCGACGGACCGCTACCTCGTGGTCAATCCCTTCTTCCACGCCTTTGGCTACAAGGCGGGCTGGCTCACCGCGCTGCTGTATGGCTGCGCGATTCTGCCGCATGCGGTGTTCGATGCCGCCGCCGTGATGCGCCGCATTGCAGCCGAGAAGATCACCGTGCTGCCCGGCCCGCCGACGCTGTTCATCAGCCTGCTCAATTCACCGGAGCGCGCGACGACCAATCTCAGCTCGCTGCGAGCGACCATGACCGGTGCCGCGACGGTCGCGCCCTCGCTGGTCGAGCAGATGCGCGCAGAGCTTGGCTTCAAGGTCTTGCTTACCGGCTATGGCCTCACCGAGGCGAGCGGCATGGTCTCGTTCTGCCACGCCAGCGACGATGCCGAGACCGTGGCCACTACCTGTGGCAAGCCGATCCCCGATACCGAGGTGAAGTGCATCGACGAGCAGGGCCAGACCGTCGCGGCGGGCGTGGCCGGTGAATTGCTGGTGCGTGGCTACAACGTCATGCAAGGCTATCTCGACGATGCCAAGGCAACGGCTGAGGCCATCAACGCCGAGGGCTGGCTGCACACCGGCGATGTCGCGGTGATCGACGCGCGCGGCTACATCCGCATCACCGATCGCATCAAGGACATGTTCATCACCGGCGGCTTCAACTGCTATCCGGCGGAGATCGAAAGGATGATGTCGGCGCACCCGGCCATCGCGCAGGTCGCGGTGATTGGCGTCCCCGACGAACGTCAGGGCGAGGTGGGCAAGGCCTTCATCACCCTCAAACCAGGACAGAGCATCGACGAGAAAAACCTCATCGCCTGGTGCCGCGAACAGATGGCCAACTACAAGGTGCCGCGCCATATCGCCATCGTCGAAACCCTGCCGACCAATGCTTCCGGCAAGGTGATGAAGTTTCAGCTGCGGGGTTAGACTCCTGCCATGCACCCTCTGATCGAATCTCACCGGCAACAGATCGCTGCGCTTTGCCAGCGTCACGGGGTCGTGCGGCTCGATGTCTTCGGCTCGGCACTGCGCGATGATTTTGATGCCAGCCGCAGTGATTTCGATGCCGTGGTGGAATTCGGCACCGGGGCAGCGCACAGCGGCCTGTCCCAGTATTTCGGTCTGAAAAGCGAGCTTGGTGAATTGCTGCAACGTCCGATTGATCTGGTTGAACTCAAGGCCCTGCCCGATAGCCGCCTGAAACGGATCATCGAACGCAGCAAGCTGCCGTTTTATGCAGCGTCGGCCTGACATCTACCTCGAACTGGCGCTCATCGCGCTCCGCAAGCTGCCGCGCTTCCTGGGGCAGCGAACGTTGCAAGCCTACGAAGCCGACGACCTCTGTCAGTCGGCCGTGGAGCGCCAACTGGAAATTGCCGGGGACGCACTGGGTCAACTCCGCAAGCACGCGCCCGAAGTGTTTGATCGCATTGCAGATGGCCAGATGATCGTTGCGTTCCGCAACGTGCTGGCGCACGGCTACGCCGTTCTCGATCACGGCAAGGTCTTTGAGGCGGCCACGAGTAGGGCACCGGTATTGCTGCAAGCTCTGGAACGACTGCTGGCGGAGTTTCCCGACGGCTGAGAGGCACCGCCATGCCTGATTGGTCCTCATGTGATCGGACGATTTTTCGCCGCCACCGCACTGGCACTCTCCCCGCACTAGAACTGGAGCGGAGCAGAACGCATGAGCAAGCCATTGGCAGGTGTCGTCGCCGTCGTCACGGGTGCCTCGCGCGGCGCGGGTAAGGGCATTGCCATTGCACTGGGTGCCGAGGGCGCAACGGTCTACGTCACGGGTCGCACGGTCAACGAAGGCGATGCGCCGCTGCCCGGCACCGTGGCCGGTACCGCGGATGCCGTGACCAAGGCCGGTGGCAAGGGAATTGCAGTCGCCTGCGATCACGCCAAGGACGCCGACGTGAAGGCCCTGTTCGAGCGTGTGGCGAAGGAGCAAGGCAAGCTCGACATCCTCGTCAACAACGCGACCTTTCTTCACGACGAGCTCATCAACAAGGGCGGCTTCTGGGAGAAGCCGCTCTCGCTGGTGGACATCCTCGATGTCGGCCTGCGCTCGGGCTACGTGGCGAGCTGGTACGCAGCCCCCTTGATGGTGAAGCAGAAGAATGGCCTGATCGCTTTCACTTCTTCATTCGGTGCGAGCTGCTACATGCACGGCCCCGGCTACGGCGCGCAGAAGGTCGGTGTCGACAAGTTCGCCAAGGACATGGCGGTGGACCTGCGCGCGCACAACGTCGCGGCGGTGTCGATCTGGATGGGCATGCTGCGCACCGACCGCACCCGCCGCGCAATGGATCGCGCCGCCGAGCAATACGCGGGCTTCTGGGAGATTGCCGAGACGCCGGAGTTCACCGGCCATCTGCTCTCGGCGATCTACCGCGACCCCAAGCGCGCCGAGAAATCCGGCCAGGTCATCATCGGTGCCGAGCTGGCGCTGGAATACGGCATCAACGACGAAGGCCGTCAGCCGCCCTCGCACCGTCCGATGCTCGGCGCACCGACGCAGGCGCATCCGGCCATCGTCGATTGAGCGACCTCACGGGCCGCGTTGCACTCATCACCGGCGGCTCGCGCGGCATTGGTCGTGCATTGGCGCAAAGACTGGCCGCACATGGCGTGGCGGTCGTCGTCACCGCCAGCCCGCGCTCGGCGGCGGGGCTGGAAGAGACCTGCGAGCTGATCGAACAACGTGGTGGCAAGGCGGCCTTCGTCGAATGCGATCTCGCCGATGACGCGGCGCGAGCGCACCTGCTTGACGAAGCGGCCGTGCCCTTCGGCCCCATCGACATTCTCATCAACAACGCCGCCGCCATCCCCGCCTATGCGCCACTGAGCCGCATTGATCTCGCGGCACGACGGCAGATGTTCGAGGTCAACTTTCACGCCCCCTGCGATCTCATGCAGCAGGCCCTGCCCGCCATGCGCACACAGCAGTGGGGGCGCATCGTCAACATCAGCAGCGAGATGGCGCGGCAGCCGCCGATCCCCTACCCCGGCCCGGCCAAGTTCGTCCACGCACTCGCGGCCTATGGTGCAGGCAAGGCGGCACTGGAACGCGCCACGTTGGGCCTTGCGGCCGAGCTGCATGGCAGCGGCATCACCGTCAATGCGCTGTCGCCCTACAAGATCGTGGCGACCGAAGGCGCGCGTGCCGTCGCCCAGCAAATGGCAGCCCAGCACCCGGACTGGATCGAGCCGGTGGAGATGATGGCGGAGGCGGCGTATCAGCTGCTGGCGGGCACGCTCACCGGGCAGGTCACGCACAGCCGCGAGCTGTTGCAGCGCCTGCAAAGCCCGCTGTATGGGCTGGATGGTGTCACGGTGATGGGTGATGCGCTGACGCTCGCGCAGCTCATATAACGCCGTCGTTCATACGGACGAGGCTGTCCGCGCGCCGCAGTGAAACCATGCGCTCCTCATCATCAGGGGGAGTCTTCACATGGGTCGTCTCGACAACAAGATCGCCATCATCACCGGTGGCGCACGCGGCATGGGGGCCGCCACGGTGCGGCTGTTCGTGGCCGAGGGGGCAAAGGTACTGATCGCCGATGTGCTCGATGCCGATGGCGCCGCACTCGCCAAAGAGCTGGGGGCCAACGCGGCCTTCATCCACCACGACGTGACCGACGAGGCCAGCTGGGGCGCGGTGCTGGCCAAGGCCACCTCGCAGTTCGGCACCGTGGATGTGCTGGTCAACAATGCCGGCGTGCTGCTGTTCAAGACGCTGGCCACCACCGAGAAGGCCGAGTTCGAGAAAGTGCTGGGCGTCAACCTGATCGGTGCCTTTCTCGGCATGAAGATTGTCGGCGGCCATATGGTGGAAAACGGTCGCGGCTCCATCGTCAATATTTCTTCGGTGGATGGCATGAAGGCCGCCAATGGCCTGGCCGCCTACTGCGCCAGCAAGTGGGGCGTGCGGGGCTTAACCAAGGTCGCCGCGATGGAGTACGGCCACAAGGGCGTGCGGGTCAATTCCGTGCATCCGGGCGGCGTCGATACCGCAATGGGCAATCCCTATGCCGAGGCCAAGGCCGAGGTGAACAAGCGCTACGGCATGGTGCCCTTGCAGCGCGTGGGCGAGCCAGAGGAGGTCGCGCGCACCAGTCTGTTTCTGGCCAGCGACGAGGCGAGCTATCTCTGCGGTGCCGAGATCGCCGTGGATGGCGGTATGTTGACCGGCCAGTACTACGTGGGCTTTCCGGGCGCGCCAGGCGTGTGAGCATGAAGACGCTCAAGCGCGCCGCCGATCTGCCCTCGCAGCAGGGCAAGCTCGCTGTCATCACCGGCGGCAACCGGGGCTTAGGCTTCGAGGTCGCCGCCGGGCTTGCAGCGGCGGGCGCGCAGGTGGTGCTTGCCTGCCGTGACATGGAGAAGGCACAAGGCGCGGCCGAGCGCCTGTTGCAGCTGCACCCTGTTGCACAAGTGGAAGCGATGCCGCTCGACATCGCCGATCTCGCCTCGGTGCGTCGCTTTGCGCAAGCCTTCGAGACCCGCTTTGCAAAGCTCGATCTGCTCATCCACAACGCCGCCGCCATCATGGTGCCGCAGGGCAAGACGGCGAATGGTTTCGAGCTGCATCTGGGCACCAATCATTTCGGCCCTTTCGCGCTCACGGGCCTGTTGCTGGCGCGCCTCAATGCGGCACCGGCAGCGCGCATCGTCAACCTTTCCAGCCTCGCGCACCGACTGCATGCGGGCCTGGACATGGACGACCCCGGCCTGAACCGCAGACCCTACAGGCCGATGGACGCCTATGGCCGCAGCAAGTTCGCCGCGCTGCTGTTCACGCAGGAACTCGACCGTCGGCTGAAAGCCAGTGGAGCGCGCACGATGGCGGTCGCAGCACACCCTGGCTACACGGCCACCAATCTCGATATCGGCGGCTTCTTCCTGCGGCTGACGACGCGCCTGTTCGCGCAGGCCCCTGCTGCGGGCGCCCTGCCGATTCTGTTTGCCGCGACCAGTGATGCGGTGCGCGGCGGCGAGTACTTTGGCCCCGGCGGTTACAAGGAACTGGGTGGCGCGCCCAAGCAGGTCGAGTGCAGTGCCGAGGCGCGCGACCCGCACAGGGCGCAACAGCTGTGGGCGCTCTCCGAGCGGCTCACCGGGGTGCGCTATCTCGATGCCTGAGCAGGCCTACTTGGCCCACTCCGCATAGAACGAGGGCATGTCGGAAGCCTCCGAAGTAAAGCTCGGCGCACGCTTTTCGAGAAAGGATTTCACGCCCTCCTTGCCGTCCTTCTTGCTGGTGTAGAACACCGCCAGCGAATCGACCCGGTGCGCCTCGATGGGGTGCGGCTGCGCGGCGTTGCGGTAGAGCATCTGGCGGGCCAGAGCGACGGCCACCGGCGAGCGGTTATCGACGAACTTCCTGGCGAGCTTGATCGCCTCCGGCAACAGTTGATCCGGCGGCAGCACGGCCTTCACCAGACCACCGGCCTTGGCCTCGTCGGCGGTGAGGATGTCGCCCGAATAGCACCACTCCAGCGCCTGCGAGATACCGACGATGCGTGGCAGAAACCAGCTCGAACAGGCTTCTGGAACGATGCCGATCTTGCCGAACACAAAACCAATCCGGGCTTTCTCGGAGGCCAGCCGCACGTCCATCGCCAGCGTCATGGTGGCCCCGATGCCGACGGCAGCGCCGTTGATGGCGGCGATGACCGGCTTCTTGCAGTTGAAGATGGCCAGCGTCACGCGGCCACCGGTGTCGCGCACCCCGTCGTGGATGGCAGGGTCGTCCAGCCGCTCGCGCATGTCCTGCATCGTGGGCTGCTGTTGCTCATCGAGGCCGAAGACATTGCCGGGCTTGGAGAGGTCCATGCCCGCGCAGAAAGCCTTGCCAGCACCGGTCACGACGATGGCACGCACGGCGTCTTCGTCGCTGGCGCGCTCGAAGGCGGCAACCAGCTCGTTGGCCATCTCCACCGTGAACGAGTTCATCTGTTCGGGGCGGTTGAGCGTGAGGGTCAGGATGCCGTCCTGCACGGAGTAATCGAGGGTCTGGTAGGTCATGGCGATGCGTTCGAGAAAGAGAGCGTGCAGCTTACGCCGCCGCAGGGGTCTGGTTGAGCTTCACGTCGTTGGGCGGATGCAGCACGCACTGGGTGCCGCCCGCCGTATACATCATCACCACGCACTGGTTGCAGGCGGTGCAGCCGGAGACCGTCGTGGTGCCGTCGCGGAACTGCGTGACGAGATTGGGCTCGTGGATCAGCGCGCGGCCCATCGCCACGGCATCGAAACCATCGCCTAGCACCTGCTGCACGCCGGCGACCGATTTGGCACCGCCGAGATAGGCCAGCGGCATCTTCACCGCCGCACGCACCTTCAGCGAATGCTCGCGTAGATACAGTTCGTGGAAGGCAACCTTCGGCTCCCAGAGTTTCATCAGCCGCGTCGCGCTGCGGATGATCTTGTTGTCGATCACATCGGTCGCCGCCGGCGGCATGTTGCTGCCGAAGATCGCCCAGGGTGCTTCCACATTCATGCCGCCGCTGAGCACCAGCAGATGCGCGCCTTCCTGCTCCAGGGCGCGTGCCACCTGCACGGCATCGTCGGCAGTCGCGCCGCCCTTGAAACCTTCGCTGACGCCGATCTTGCAGGTGACGGCCATCGTGCCGCCGACGGCATCGAGCACCTGCCGCAGCACTCTTGCCGGGTAGCGCACCCGCTCGGCTGCCGTGCGGCCACCCCATTGATCGCGGCGCTTGTTGTAGGCGGGCGACAAGAACTGGCTGAGCAGATAGCCGTGGCCCATGTGGATTTCCACCGCATCGAAGCCCGCAGCGCGGGCGCGCTCCGCACCGGCCACGAACTCGTCGGCGACGCGCGCGAGGTCGGCCTCGGTCATCGCCTTCTTGAAGAACCGGCCACTGATGACACCCGGCGGATTGAAGCCTCCGGATGCGCTCAGCGGATTGCCGGTGGAAAGCTGGGGCACGAAGGTGAACGCGCCGCCGTGGGTGATCTGCGCACAGGCGGCAGCGCCCTCTCGATGCACCGCGTCGGTGAGCGCCTTGAGGTGCGGCAGGCTGGGCTCGTCCAGCGTCACCTGATCCTCGAAAGTGCGGCCATCGGGGCTGATGGCGCAGTAGGCGACGGTGGTCATCGCCGCACCGCCGGCCGCCATGCGGCGATGGTGTTCGACCAGCGCCTTCGAGGGCACGCCAGCTTTCGCCATGCCCTCGTTGGTGGCGGACTTGATGAAGCGGTTGCGGAGCGTCAGCGGGCCGATGTGCAGTGGCGTGTAGGCGGCGTCAATTTGACAGTTCATCTTGGCCATCCCTGGCGAGACCCCGCGCGATCAACCACCCCCGGCCCGGACATCCCTGTCCGGGCGTTCGGCGCCACTGCGAGCAGTGCTCGCAAAACGTGGTGCCTCACCCCAGATACGCCTGTCCACCATCCACTGCAATGCTCTGCCCGTTGATGTAGCGGCAGTCGTCGCTGCACAGCGTCGCCACGAAGCGTCCAACATCCGCCTCGCATTCACCGACGCGCTGCATCGGCACGGTGGCGACGAAAGCGGCGGCCTCGGCGGGGCGCGCCTTGCTCCAGCCCGCCATCGCGGGCGAGTCAGCCAGCGGCAGAATCGCATTGGTGCGAATGCCGTCCTTCGCCCATTCGCAGGCCGCCGCGCGGGTGAGCTGGCGGATCGCCTCCTTCACCGCCGCGTAGGCGCCGTAGCCGGAGGCATCCCAGCGCATGGCGGCCGGTGAGGCGAGGTTGACGATGCAGCCATCGCCCTTCAGGTGCGGATACGCGAGCTTCATCAGGCGGAAAGTGGCTAGGGGCCCAGAATCCCAACCCGCTGCGAAAGCCTCGTCGCTGACTTGCAGCAGCGTGCCCAGCGGCACCTCCTGCGCGTTGTTGACGAGAATGTGCAGGGCGCCGAGCTGCGACACCACGGCAGCGATGGTGCTGGCTGCGGAATCGGCACTCTTCACATCGCAGGCCAGCGCCAGTGCGTGGCCGCCGCGCCGCGTGATTTCATCCGCCGTGGCCTGCACCTTGGCGAGCGTGCGCCCTGCCACGGCCACCACCGCGCCCTCGGCCGCCAGCGCATAGGCAATGCCCTGCCCCACGCCCTGCCCGGCACCGGTGATGAGCGCGACCTTGCCTGCGAGTCTTTGAGTCATGTCTTGTGGCCTCTACCAACGAAGAGTGGCGGTGAGGCCATAGGTGATGGGGTCGATGTAATAGGCCGTGGTCAGATGACCAAAGCCGGGGCCGAAGTCGATGAAGTTGCCCGCCACTTTTTCGTCTGTGACGTTGCGGCCCACGAGGGCCACTTCGCCGACCAGCCCACGGCTGACCGGGATGTTTCCCAGCGCCAGCTTGAGGTTGAGCAGGCCGTGCGCCTTCACCCGCGTATCGCCTGCCACCGGCTGGCTGGCATCAAAGCGTGGGCCGCTATCGGCCAGCTGATAGGGATACAGGTAGTAAGCGCTGGTGTAGGCGTAATCAGCCACCGCTCTCAGGGTGCCTTTGGAAGTGATCCAGAGGCGGCTGTCGAAGAGCAGGTTGAAGCTGTGCTTCGGTGCGTGGGTAAAGGCGCGGTTGTCGGATTGGTCTTGCCCGGCATCGTCGGTAAAGCGGTCGAACTCCGGCTTCAAGTAGGCATAGTTGGCTTGCAGGCGGGTGCCCTTGATGGGCTGAAGTGCGGCCTCCAGCTCGATACCTTCGATCGTGCCCTTGCCAGCGTTGCGGATCACCGAAGCCGCAGCGCCGGATGCCACGAACAGCGATTGCTGCAAGTTGGTGAACTGGTTGTGGAACACCGCCGCATTGAACTGTGCGCGCCCCCCCATCAGGCTGGTCTTCACCCCCAGCTCGTAGGACTTCTGCTCCTCCGGCTGGAACGGCGTGCGGGTTTCGGCAACGTTCTCTGCGGGCGTCTGCGCGGTATTGCTGTACTCGCCATTGAAGCCACCGCTCTTGAAGCCTTCGGCGTAACGGGCGTAGGTGCTGATCGCCTCGCTAAGCTGGTAGGCAATGCTCACGGTGGGCGTGGTGGCATCGAATGACCGTTGGGCCTGGGTGCCTTCCGGGATGAAATAGAAGAACGGCCCTGCCGGTGAACCCGCCGCGCCGAAGACACGATCCAGCTTCTTGCTTTCGGTGGTGTAGCGCAGACCCGCCGTAAGGGTCAGCGGCTCGATGGGCTTGTAGTCCAGCTGCCCATAGACTGCCTTGGCGATGGTGCGCGTGCCGTAGCGTGAATCGAAGCTGGCACCGCCGAAGAAATATTGCTGCGGGTTGTCGGTGAAGCCGCGGTCGCTGTAGTAGTAGAGACCGCCCACATAGTTGAGCGGGCCGCTACTGCCGAGCCATTGCAGCTCTTGCGAGAACTGCCGGAAGGTGGTGAAGCGTTGCGTCTCGGCGATTTGCAGCGGCGAGCCGTCGTAGTCACCGGCATCATCGTTGTCGAGCAGTCGGACGGCGGTGATGGATTTGAGCGTGTTGCCGGCATCGGCCTTCCAGCTGAGCGCGCCGGAATAGCCCTTCACCACCACATTCTGGAATGACGGCGAGTCGATGGAGGCCTGCTTCTGCCGCTCGGTGGAGGCAAAGCTCGACAGCGGGCCGAACAGACCACCCGCCGGTGCATTGGGGTCGAAGGCACCGGAGGGTTCGATGCGGTAGAGCTGGCTGAAGGTGCCGGCCTGGGTCTGCGCGGCACGATCAAAGCGCAGCTCGGCCAGCAGCGTCGGCGCCAGGGCCAGATCGGCGGCAATGCGCAGGCCCAGGTTGTCACGGTCGTTGAGCTCGTCCACCGAGCTGCCGGGTGTGGTCTTGACCCAGCCGTCGCGGGTTTCGGAGCGGGCCGCAATCGAGATTTTGGCGATGCCCATTGTCGGCAGGTCGGCTGAAATCTTGTTGGCGAAGTGGCTGTAGTTGCCGAACTCCGTGGTGGCATCGCCGCTCCAGACCCCGCTGGGCGCGCGCGTCACCAGGTTGATCGCGCCGCCGATCGTGTTGCGCCCATACAGCGTGCCCTGCGGCCCACGCAGCACTTCGACCCGATTGAGATCGACGACCTCGAACACGCTGCCCTGCGACTTGCCCAGATACACGCCATCGAGGTAGATGCCGACCGCAGGGTCCCAGTAGATGGCTGGATTGATCTGGGCGTTGCCGCGAATCGAGATCTGCGAAATGCTGTCGTTGGCGGGCGATTTGCTGATCTGCAATCCGGGCGCGAGCGCGTTGAGATCGGCGATGGTCTCGATGCCGCGGGCCTGCAACTGGTTCTTACTGAAAGCAGTGACGGCGATGGGCACGTCCTGCAATTTTTCTTCGCGCTTCTGCGCCGTGACCTTGACGGTTTCGAGCACTTCGCTGGCTTGAGTCTCAGTCGCACCTTGCGCCATGGCCCCACTGCTCAAGGCCATCAGACCACCCAAAGCCAAGCCGGCAAATCCGGGGTTGCTGTGCATTGCGATCTCTCCTCGCAGGTTACTTTTTATGGTGTTGGCCATCACGCGCGGATGGCTTTAGGCTGAACATAAGCCCTCATGCTGCGTCGGCTCGTCGTCCGCTTGGATTAGCCCTGCGCTGCCCACAAAAAAGCCCGCCAAGTGGCGGGCTTTTTTGAATTGCGGATCAGGCCAGCGCGGGTTGCTGCGCCTGTGCCATATCGCGCACGGCGACGTAGGCGAAGGTCATCGCCGGCCCCAATGTGGAGCCTGCGCCCGCATAGGTCTTGCCCATCACCGCCGCTGAGACATTGCCGGTGGCATACAGGCCTGCGATGACGCTGCCGTCTTCGCGCAGCACACGGGCGCGCTCGTCGGCCCAGAGACCACCCTTGGTGCCGATCTCACCGGGGTCGAGCCGCAGGGCGTAGAACGGCGCTTTCTCGACCGGGCCGAGGCAGGGGTTGGGCTTGTTCTGGGGGTCGCTGTAGTAGCGATCAATCACTGTATCGCCCTTGCCGAAGTCGGCGTCCTTGCCCGCTGCGGCATAGACACCGATCTTGCGGGCCGACTCGACCAGACCCCTGGCATCAACGCCGATCTTGGCCGCCAGTGCCTCTAGGCTGTCAGCCCGGTAGTAGACCTTGTCGAGCCAGTCTTTCGGCAGTGCGGAATCGGGCTGCATCTGCCCCGGTAGGAACAAGCCCGCCGGGTATTTGTGGCGAAAGGTCGCGTCGAACACCAGCCAGGCGGGCACAGCACCATTGCCTTTCGCGGCATCGGCATACATGGCCGTCACCACGTCGGGATAGGCCGCGGCCTCGTTGACGAAACGCTGGCCCTTCTGGTTGACGATCAGGCAGCCCGGCATGCATCGCTCGACGAACAGGGTGGTCTGCGAACTGGCACCGGGCACATGCACCGTGGGCGAGCCCCAGACCAGATTCATGAAGCCGAGCTTCGCACCCAATGCGAGACCGGCGCGGATGCCATCGCCGTGATTGATCGGCGGCGCGCCCGTCCACGCGGCCTTGGTGGGTTGCGGCAGGTATTGCTCGCGCATCGTCTGATTGGCCTCGAAGCCGCCGGAGGCCAGCACCACGCCGCGCCTGGCACGCAGGCGCAAGGTCTTGCCCTCGCGCTGCACCACCACGCCGACCACTCGACCGCCGTCTTCAACGAGGCTCTGCATGCCGCTTTGCAGCCAGAGCGGCACATTCTTTTTGAGCAGCGCATGGCGCAGCTGGCCGACCAGCGACTGGCCCAGCGTCATGCGCCGGTCGCGCTTGGTCTTGAAGCGCCAGGCCAGATCAAGCCAGTAGCTAAGCATCATCCTCAGAATCAGGCCGATCCAGCCCTTGCCCTTGGTGAACAGCACATGGGCTTCGACCTGGTTCATCGCCATGCGGCCCATGATCTGCGTGCCGTGAAAAGGCGGGCGCTGGCGCGCGAACTCATCGCCCAAGAGGGCTGCGTTGAACTCGACCGGCTCCATCGAGCGATGGCCATTCTTGCCGCCGGGCTTGTCCGGGTAATAGTCGGGATAGAGCTTCACACTGCGGAACAGCACGCCGAACTGCTTGGCGAGGTAGCGCACCATCTCTGGCGCATGCTTGAGGTAGGCCGCGATGCGGGCTTCAGGCACCTCGCCTTCGGTAAGCAGCTTCACGTAGCCGAGGGCTTCGTCGAAGCTGTCTTGCCCGCCGTTTTTGGCGATGTCGTCGTTGCAGGGGATCCAGATGCCGCCGCCCGACACCGCCGAAGTGCCGCCGTAGAACTCGGACTTTTCCAGCACGACGGCCGAGAGGCCCTCGCCTGCGGCGCACAGTGCTGCCGTCATGCCGCCCGCGCCGGAGCCGACGACGATGACGTCGAAATCTTGATCCCAACCACCTGCGCTCGATGATCCGTCCATATTTCCGCTCCCCTGAAATTGAATACCCCCTCTTCCGCGCTGTGCAGAAGAGGGGGCTTTTTGCCGCCTGACTTAAACGAAGAAGTCAGTGTTGTCGCGCCCGAGCAGCACACCGCCGTAGTTGCGCCCGAAGATGTCCGGGTTGTTGGCGTAGTGGCCGCGCGCGGCGTGGATGTCGAGGAAGAAGCGCACCAGCGGGAAGTCCGTGAAGATGCCGCGACCGCCGCAGGCACTGAACAGCGCGTAGGCGTGGCGCGAACAACGCTCGACGATCTGTGCCGACTGGTAGCGGTAGTGCAGGCGGGTTTCGAGTTCGGCCATGCCGCCCTTGCGCGCCTGCGCCATCAGCTCGTCGAAGTTGCGGTTGATGACCAGCTTCATTTCATCGACGGCGACCATCGCATCGGCGAGCGCGATCTGCGCCGGGCCCTGCTCGGCGGTCTTTGCACCCATGTTGCCGGTCCACTGCTTGCCCCAGTCGCGGAAGCTGTTGATGGCACCCTGCAAGCCCCCGATGGCGGCGGACGAAACGGCGCGCACGAAAATCTGGCCGAACGGCAGGTCGTAGAGGGGTGCTGTGAACTCATGGCCGCCGGGATTGGTGCCCATGAAGCCATCGCTGGCCTTGTGGGTGCGGTACTCGGGCACGAACACGTCCTTGACGACGATGTCCTTCGAGCCGGTGGCCTTCAAGCCCATGGTGTGCCAGGTGTCGACGATCTCGAAGTCGCTCTTCGGCAGCAGGAAGGTGCGGTATTCCGGCGGCTGGCCTTCGGCAAAGATCAGCCCACCCAGGAACACCCAGTCGCAGTGGTCGATACCGCTGGAGAAACCCCAGCGGCCACTGAAGCGGAAGCCCCCCTCGACCGGCTTCACCTGACCCTTGGGCATGTAGGTCGAGGCGATCAGCACATCGGTATCGCCCGCACCCCACACGTCTTCCGCGGCCTTGGGGTCGAACAGGGCGATCTGCCAGTTGTGTACAGCAACCACGCTATAGACCCAGGCGGTGGACATGCAGCCTTCGGCCAGCGTCATCGCCACGTCGTAGAACACCTGCGGGTCCATCTCGTAGCCGCCGTATTTCTTCGGTTGCAAGACGCGGAACAGGCCGGCGGCTTTCATCTCGGCCACGGTATCGGCCGGCAGCATGCGGACGGCATCGGCGGCGGTGCCGCGGGCGGCGAGCGTGGGGATCATCTCGCGGGCGCGCTGCACGACAACCTGGGGGCTGATGGGCGTGACGTGGGACTTGGCGACGTTCTGCATGGGGTTCTCCTTCGGATCACCGGCGGCGCAATAGCCGTCCGGCACAGCAATTTCAGTGGCGACTTTTTCGCCCAGGATCAAGGCCGCGTCATCACCCAAACGGGTTACGGGCGGCTGATTTGAACACTGACCTCCGCTGCGCCCGGCAAGTTCTCGATCAACAGGTGCGTAGCCCCCGCCGCTGACAGCTGGCGCGCACCCGCCAACGTCAGCTTGTAGCCCTGCGGATAATGCAGCCTGGGCACATAGATATCGGTTGGGGCACCGGCCGCACGCGGCGTGTAGCGGTAGCTGAAGGCCGCTGTGGCAGCATCGAAGGAAAGCGCCAGCGGCACGCCCGCCGTCGCCTGCGGATAAGGGCGCTCCAGCACCTTGAGCTTGTCCAGCTTGACCGTGCTGAGGTCATCGTCCTTGGCGAACAGCCCCTGCCCGCCAGACTCCTGACTCTCGGTGGTGGGGTCGCGCCATTCTTTGTAATGCCAGTACTGCCAGCCAGTGAGTTCAGCATCGGCCTGGTTCACGACGGCGGCCACGTCGGGCAGATCGTCACTGGCACCAAACTCGGTGAGCAGCGTGGTGGCCCCCATCTGCGCGATGGTGGTCTCGGCATTGGCACCCACCAGCTGATGAAACTGCGGGCAGCTGGGCAGATCGCTGAAGCCCTGCGAATGCAGCAGCAAGCCAAACAAACAGTACTTGTGCCAAGAGAGACCGATCTGCGGATCGGTGATCGGCGTCAGCAGCCCCAGCCCCGAGCGGGCGGTGCCGACGAACAGAAAATTGGGCTCGTAGAACACCAGGTTGCTGGCATCCACCTCGCGGATGCCCTTGCGCACATGATCCTGAAAGGCTTGCAGCATCTGGTCGTCGAACAGGGGGCAGCCGGCCGGGTTGGCACAGCTCAGCCACACCGAGCCGGGGAATGGCTCGTTGAGCAGGTCGTAGCCGCCGTGGTGGTCCTGCCGGCCCCACTTGCTGGCGACCGCTTTCCAGGCATCGCGGTAGTGATCCCAGAGATTGTCGGTATTGGCCCACAGGTTGTCGAAGCTCCGCTCGACGGCGGGCGTGAAGTAGTTGCCGGGAAAGCCGACATCGGTGGGCGGCACGCCATCGTCCCGCACGGCCCAATCGGGAAAGCCCTCACCGCCAAACCGCTCGGCGTAGAGGTCTTGATGAAAATCGAACAGCACGTAGACCCCGCGACTCGCCAGCAGCTGCACGACGCGATCCACCTGGGCGAGATAGCCAGTGTCGATGCGGCCCATTTCCGGCATCACGCCCTGGAACAGCACGCCCAGCCGCACGCTGTTGAAACCATGATCGCGCAGCCAGTCGGCATCGGCGGCGGTGAACCCCTCCGGTGTATTGGGTGGGGTGTAGGGCGGGGTTTTCCATACCGCGTTAACGCCGTGCAGCAGCACCACGCGCTGGTGCTCATCCACCATGTAGCGGCCCTCGCGGCGCAGTTGCGAGGGCGCTGCCTTGAGTGTTGATGAGTCAGCGCCGCCTGTGGTCGGCGGTGAATCGCCACAGCCCATCAACCCCGACATCAGCAACAGCATCAGCACTGGCGCACAGCGGCGCAGGCTTGTTTTCATGGCGGCTCTCCTTGCACGACGCCACGGTAGGCCCGGCACCCCGGTGCAACTTCACTCAAATGGGTGATGCGCGCGAATACCCATCTTTAGAAAACTGTCAGCCATTCGATGGAGCAGGACGCATGGCAACCACAAAAGATTACGAGCTGGGCGAGTTCACGTTTCCACGCGGCTGGTTCATGGTGGGCGAGTCCGCCAAGATCACCGACAAGCCGCAGGGCGTGAAATTCTTCGGCCAGGAGTTCGCGCTCTATCGCGGCAAGCAGAGCGGCAAGGTGATTCTGCTCGACGCCTACTGCCCACATATGGGCACGCATCTCGCCCGCAACAGCACCTCGTACGTGGCGCAGGATGGCCCGGTGGAAGGCGACTCCATCCGCTGCCCCTACCACGCCTGGCGCTTTGGCCCGGATGGCAAGTGCAACCACATCCCCTACCTCACCGGCCCCATACCGCCCGCCGCCAAGGTGCGCGCCTGGAAGGTGGAAGAACGAATGGGCGCGGTGTTCGTCTGGCACGACCCCGAAGGCGGCGAGCCCGACTACGAACTGCCGGTGATTGCCGAGGCCGATGATGTGGCCTGGGTGCCGCTGGCATTCGATGACCTCGGCATCGTCAACAGCCACACGCAGGAGATCGTCGACAACATCACCGACGTCGCCCACTTCGGCCCCGTGCATGGCTCGATCACCAAGTATTTCGAGAACGAGTTTCGCGGCCATGTCGTCACCCAGCGCATGGGCGGTGGCCACCGCACGCTCACCACCGAAGGCGGCCCGCTGCTGGAGACCGAAGCCGTCTACACCGGCCCCAGCATTCTCATCACCAAGATGAGCGGCACGCACGACTCCTACATCTTCATCGCCCACACGCCGGTGGAAGATGGCAGCGCCTATGTCTGGCACGGGCTGATGGTGAAATCGCCCACCGGCCAGGCCGTGGCGACTGCCGCCGACATCGAGATTGCGCGGCAATACCAGGCGATGGCGCTCGCTGCCTTCGCGCAGGACTTCGAGGTGTGGAAGCACAAAAAGCCCTGCTTCAAGGGCTTGTTCGTGCAGGGCGATGGGCCCTTCCTCAAGCAACGCGCCTGGTACAAGCAGTTCTACAACCCGCGTGCCAAGCGCGACGAATTGCTGAAAGGCGTGGACGGCACCTATCTCGCCAAGGGCATGCCGGGCATGCCGATGAAGTCGGCGGCCTGAGGGGCGATATGGCTGTCTATCAAGACTGTCGATTTGGTGGGCTTTTTTGAAGCTGCGTTTCTGCTGTATGGCTGATTTGTGCTACGGACCTTCGAACGCTCATCAGGTTTCTTAAAAGTACTCGCACCAGCGGGGTAAAACCCCTCAATCGCCATCCTGTTGCGCCGCGACCGTTCCCTTCTTGCGGAACTCCGACCACAAGGCCACGCCGCGCGCTTTCTCCAGTGGCGAGGCATTGGGGCCTGCGCCGGGGTAGTGCGCGTCGTCGCCGTAAATGGTGCCGTAGTGCAGGCGGTCGCTGATGTCCTGCGGAATCCAGTCGGTGTTGGCCTTGGGCAGCACCTCATTGAGCGCCCAGAGTTCAGGTGCTTTTTTGGCAAGGGATTGCGTGGCTGCGGTCTTGCCGTTCTGCTCCACCAGTGAACGCTCCGGCGCAATGGCGGTGTAGGGCGCGTTGCTTGGCGTGGCATCGGGGGCGATGAAGGCGTCGTACATCGGCACCGCCAGCGCGTGCATGAGCGAGGGCGGCGGTACGCCGAGAATCATCTGCACCGTGCGCAGCATCGAGAGCTGGTCGTAGCGGCGCGAGATCACGCGCGCATCCTGATGCGCCCAGGGGCTGATGACGAAGCCGGGCATGCGGTGGCTATCGACATGGTCGGCTCCGTTCTGGCTGTCGTCTTCCATCACGAAGATGGCGGTGCGCGGCCAGATGCTGGACTTGCTGACGATATCCACCAATTGCCCCAGGCCCAGATCGTTGTCGGCCATGCCCGCCGCGCGGGTGATGTTATTGGTGCCGCTAGTGCCGTGGTCGTTGAACAGCAGCAGATACGAGAAGCGTGGCCAGTTGCCGGCGGCCACGCGGGTGGTGAAGTCGGTCTCGAAGCTCTTCATGCGCGAGAGCGCCAAATCGGGTGCGACGTTGGCACCCGCGAGGCGGCTGGTGGTGCGCGGGCTGGAGTCGTAGACGCAGCCTGCAAACATCACGTCCTCCGGGTCGGTCTGCTCGGTGGCGTAGAGGCAGCCTTCAAGACCATTGATGGGGAAGTCCGCCTGGATGGAAGCCTGGATCTGCGTCATCTGCGCCTCGGTGCGGTAGGCACCCTTGCTGGCCGCTTCGGGGTTCAGCCCACCGCTGCGCTCGCCATAGATGCGCTGCGAAATGCCTAAGCGCAGCAGCTGGTCGAACAGGAAATAGCTTGGCGGATAGGTGACCGGATAGAGGCCGATGTCGTAAGGCCGCCCGCGCTCGGAAGGGTTCCAGTGGCTGGAGCGCTGCGTGTAGTCGGTGAGCATGCCGCCTGTGGAGTAGATGTGGCCTTCCTGCGATTGCTCGCTGTTGGCCATGAAGTTGTCGAACAGCGGCCAGCGGCGCGCGAGCGCGTGATGGTTGGGGGTCACACCGCAACCTGGATGCGCGCGATCCGCGCTCTCGAAGGCGGTGTTGGTGGCCGCACAGTTGTCTTCGTAGAGCTGGATTTTCGGGTCGCCCTCACCACGCGGCAGGCTGCCGAAAATCTGGTCGTAGGTGCGGTTCTCTTTCACCACGAGGATCACATGCTCGATCTGCGAAGAGCGCGCAAAGGCGAAGGGGCCGGTGGTCGCGCCATGCACCACGGTGGCAGCGGGCGTGGGCTGCGCATCGGCGGTGAGATTGTCGGTAACGACCTGCGCCATCTCAGAAAAATAGCGGTCGTCGGGGCGGTCGAGCACGCCGACCAGGCCGTTCTGCCAGAACTGCGTACGCGTCGGCGGCGGCATACCGGCTGCGCCCTTGCCGCTGCCCTTGTTCGCGCCCAGGCCCTTGCCCGCCAGCCACACCAGCTTGCTGCCATCGGGCGTGGTCGCCACATCCACCGGGTAGTCGCCGGTGGGGATGCTGCCGATCAGTGTGAAGGCCTTGGTCGGGCTGTCGGGGCGATCTTTCAGCGCGATGGCGGCGACGCCATTGTCATAGGCATTGGCGACATAGAGCGTGCAGCCATCGCTGCTGACATCGAGCCCCACTGGCGAGCTGCCGAGCCCTTCCACGCCCGAACCGCGCTTGAGGCTGATCTTCTGCGTGAAGGTATCGGTAGTGGTATCGAGCACCATCACGAGGTCACGGTTGGTGACGGCGACGTAGACGCGGTCTGCCGTTGGATCAGCCGCGAGCGCAGTGACCGCCGACTCGGCATCGCCGATATCAGCACCCGTCAGGCCCAGCGGCAGCGTGGCCACCACGGCGCGGGTGGCGAGGTTGATCTTGCTCAGAGTGCCCGCGTTGCTGTTGGCGATGTAGCCGAAAGCCCCAGAGCGCTCGATGGCCGCTCCGCGTGGGTAGGCACCCACCGTCACCACCGTCACCGCATTGGTCTCGGTGTTGACGATGGCCGCACGGTCGCTGTTGAGCAGGGCGACGAGCAGGGTCTTGCCATCGGGCGAGATGGCGAGGTCGTCTGGCCATTCGCTGATGCTGTTGGCCACACCG
Organism: Pseudomonadota bacterium; assembly: GCA_040385605.1. Lineage (GTDB taxonomy): Bacteria > Pseudomonadota > Gammaproteobacteria > Nevskiales > Nevskiaceae > Stagnimonas. The sequence goes on along the minus strand of JAZKHC010000017.1, from coordinate 97,452 downwards.
CCACCGGCCACCACGGAGTTGTTGGCACGCGAGCTGCCCACGGCCATGGCCGGGTTGGCGCTGGAAGGCAGCAGTACCGGATCGCCCTCGGTCGCCATGCCGGTGGCGGGGTCGATGCTGTAGACGTGCAGGGCGTTGCCGGCCGGTGCCTTGCGCTCTGGCGTGCCATCGGGGAACTCACGACCGCCATCCGGCTGGCCCGGCACCCAGGCCTTGCTGCCATCGGGCGAGAACACCACATGCCCGCCGCCGCCGGGCAGCGGCAGCTTCTGCTTTACCGCACCCGTGGCGAGTTCGACCGTCCAAACGTAGTTGACGTCGCGGCCCGTATCGACCGCCCAGTAGAACTTGCCATCGGGCGTGAGGTTGCCGCCGGTGGGAAAGTTGCCGGTTTGCGTGAGCTTGCCGAGCGGCGTGACGCGACGGCCGAAGTGGGTGATCGCCTCGCGCTCGATGGCAGGGGGCGTGAAACTGCGCTGGGCAGCACAGGCCAGCGGTGTGCCCGGGGGCATGCTCGGCGGCGTTGAGGGCGGCGTGCTGGGTGGCACAGACGGCGGTGTGGAGGGCGGTGTCGGAGGCGTGGAGGGTGCGGGCGTCTGAGGGCTGCTGGGGTCTTGCACCGCCACCGGATTGATGCCGTTGGAGTCTCTGCAAGCACTGGCCGAGAGCAGCAGCATGCCGCCCAGTGAGACTGAAAGAACCGATGAGAAAGGGCGATACAGGCGCGGGGTCGTCATGGGACCCTCCAGAAGGGAAAGATGGATGACGCTGATTGTCGTGACAGCGCATGACAAAGCAGTGGCGTGCGGCGCAGTGAAAGCGGCAAATACAGCCCAAGGGTTCAGCTACGGCCATGTCACGGGGGCGCAAAGCCAGCACTCGACAATGGCCGCATTCCAAGTTGCTGATGTCCCCATGCGCCTCGTTGCCGCTGCACTGTTTCTGCCCTTTTCCGCCCTTGCCGCAGATCCGGAACCGGTGCGTCTCGGCACCGTGGTGACCACCGCCACGCGCAGCGCCCAGCCGGTCGCCAATCTGCCGGTGCCAGTCACCGTCATCGACCGCGAGGAACTGGACGAAGACAGCACCACTTCGGTGCCGGATTTGATCGAGCGTGCGCTCGGTGTGTACGTGCAGAAGAGCAACCCTGGCGGCGGCTCGCCCTTCATCCGGGGGCTCACCGGCAAGCAGGTGCTGTTGCTGGTGGATGGCCTGCGCCTCAACAACAGCTTCTACCGCGCCGGGCCGCACCAGTACCTCAACACCGTGGATGCACACAGCCTCGAACGCATCGAGATCATCCGTGGCCCCGCCTCGGTGCTGTATGGCTCCGATGCGCTGGGCGGTGTGGTCAATCTCGTCACCCGCGCGCCTGAAGCCTGTGCGGGGCTAAAGCTCGAAATCGCCACTGCCTACGACACCGCCAGCAAGGGCCACTTGAGCAGCGCGCATCTCGCAGGGGATGGCTTTCGCGTCGGGGGCAGCGTGAAGAAACTCAACAGCCTGCGCGCCGGCGGCAAGCTGGAGCAGCAGGCCAGCACCGGCTACGACGAGTTTGCAGCCGACGGTGCCTGGCGTAAGCCCCTGACGGGCGGCACGCTCACCCTGAGCCAGCAATACCTGCGCGCCAACGAGGTGCCCAAGACCAACGAGACCGCACTCGGCAGCGCCGCAGTCTTCAACTACGACCCGCAGATCCGCAGCCTCACCCAGCTCGACTACAGCGCGCCAAGGTTCGGCGTGTTCGAGCGCCTGCGCGCCAATGTCTCGCTCAACGTGCAGGAAGAAGGCGAGTTCATCGTGCGCCGCGCTACGCCGACCAAATCCACCCTGGAAGAAACCCGCGTCGTCACGCCGGGCCTGCTGCTGCAAGCGGGCAATACCTTCGCCAGCGGCCCCGGCAGCCACGGCCTCAGCTATGGGCTGGAGGCACAGCGCGACCGTTACGACACGGGCAAGACCTGCGTACCCGGTGCCGTCACCTGCAGCGCGGGCGACACCCGCGCCACGGTGCCCGATGGCGTGCGCTATGACTCACTGGGCCTGTTCGTGCAGGACGAGTGGTCCGGCGCGCGGGGCAGTCTCATTGCAGGGGTGCGCCACAGCGCCTATCGCGCCAAGGGCCGTGCCGCGAGCCACGACCTTGAACTGGATGTGAGCCAAACCACCGGCAGCCTGCAAGGCCTGCTGCAACTGGGCACGCGCTGGGGTCTGGTCGCGGGCATCGCGCAGGGCTTTCGCGCGCCCAACGTCGAGGATTTTTTTGGCCGCGTGGACTTCGGCGAGGAGATTCCGAATCTCGATCTCGAACCGGAAGAATCGTTCGAGAAACAGCTGGGCCTGCGCTACCGCGATGCGGCCAGCGAGCTTGAGCTGTTCGTTTACCAGACCGACTACGACAAGCTAATCGACCGCAGCCCCGCCTTCACCATCACCGAGAACGGTGTAAGCCGCAGCGTGCGCCAGCGCCGCAACATTGCCGAGGCGCAATACCAGGGTGTGGAAGCAGGCCTGAGCCACCGGCTCGATGCACAGTGGTCACTGGGCGCCAATGCCACCTACACCAGAGGTGAGGACGCGAGCGGCATGCCGCTGCGGCGCGTGCCGCCGTTGAATGGCACCGTCTCCGCGCGCTACCAGGCGAGCCCGCAGCTGTTCGCGGAACTCGAAGTGCGCCTCGCCGATGGGCAGCATCGCTTGAGCAATGGCGACCGCGATGACCTGCGCATCTGCCCTGTCGCGGCGCAAAAAGCGAGTTGCGATGGCACGCCCGGCTACAGCGTGTTCCGTCTGGAAGGCGGTTACGAGCGTCAACCCGGCGAGCATTTCAACCTCGTGTTCGAGAACATGGGCGACAAGCTCTACAAGACCCACGGCTCTGGGGTGTTCGCCTCAGGCTTCGGCATTCAGCTCGCCTACCGCAATACCTTCACGCTGCGCTGAAAGGGGAACACGTCATTCCCGCGTGCGCGGGAATGACCGAGAGCGCGGCGCCTCAGTCGTCCTCATCCTCAGCCGTACGCACCAGGTATTGCTGGATCTTCTTGGCCTTCGCGCCCTGCTTCACCAGCGCCATCACCTGTCGCGCGCGCTCGGCTTCGGCGGGGCTGGCGTTGGGGCCGGGCGGCGGCGGAATGGCATCTTCGCCGTAGACACTCTTCCACAGCATCGCGTCACTGATCTGCTGCGGCACGAGGTCAGTGCCGCTCCAGGGCATGAGGTTGCTGAACTTCGCCGTGGCACTGGCCGGGTTGTTGATCTTGGTCAGCGACACCTGCGGCTGGATGGCCGTGTAGGGCGCAGGGTCGGGCGTCGGCTGGAACACGTCGTACATCGGTGTCGCGTACTCGTCGTTGATCGAGAGCGATTCCAGACCCAGGATCAGATTCATGGTGCGCAGCACCGAGTACTGGTCGTAGCGGGTGGATACCGTCACGCCACCGCGCCGCGTGTAGGGGCTCAAAACGAACATCGGCATGCGGTGAGCATCGACGTGATCGGCAGCGTCCTGCACGTCGTCCTGCACCACGAAGATGGCGGACTGATTCCAGATCGGCGAGCGGCTCAGAAACTCCGTCAGCTGGCCAACGGAGAGATCGTTATCCGCGCACATCGCGTCCGGTGCCGGCGTGCCACCGAAGCCGTTGGTGTGGTCGTTATAGAGAATCATCACGTTGAGGCGTGGCAGCTGGCAGGTCGCTGCCGTGGCGCATACGGCCTGGAAGTAACGCTTGAAGCTGCGGATGCGCGACTGCGAAAGCGGCAGTGAGGCGATGTCAGCATCGAAGGTGCAGTTGGGCGAGTTGAAGTTGAAGCCCGGCACCTGCCCCCCCGTGCAACCGCTGAACAGCTGGTTGGGATACTCGCTGTCGGTGTTCGCCATCACGCTCGCGTAGCTGCTGCGGCCATCGTCCGAAATGTTGGGCGTGATGTTGCCGATGCCACGCTCGCCATAGATGCGGAAGGGCAGGCCCTGTCGTGAGGCCTGGTCGACGATGGTGTGCTTGGGCGCGAAGGTGACGCGCGAAATCGAGGCATCGCCCACCCGGCCGCGATTGCCGTAGTTGGGGTGGATCGAGCGCGTCGCATAGTCGCTGGCATAGCCGCCGCCGGTGATGAGATGGCCGTCGGTGGAGACCTCGCTGTTGGCATGTGCGTTATCGAGCAGCACGAACTGCCGCGACAGCTCGTGCTGATTCGGTGTCGCCCCCTTGCCGGGCGACGGTGCGCCGTTGACGAGCTGGGCTGCCGGCACGTTGTCGCCAATCACTTCGAGTGCGCAATCGCCCTCGCCGCGCGGGTCGCAGCCGAACACCTGGTCGTAGCTGCGGTTCTCGCGGATGACGTAGAACACATACTTGATCTGGCTGCTGGGGGCGAAGCGGCCATTGTCCTGCTTCGCCCCATGCACGGGGGTGTCGGCGGGGATGGTGGCGGGGAAGTTATCGGGCTTCACCGCCGCATCCACTCGCGGCGTGAGGGCGGCGAGTTCGGCATCCGTGGGCCGCAGCAAGATGCCGGCGCGGCCAATCAACTTGGTCGGCACGTAGCTGCCGAGTGGCGAGGCCAGCGAGTTGCTCCAGGGCGGCATCTTCGGGTCGCTGCCCTGGCTGTGGTACTCCGGGTTTGGCCCCGCCGACACCCCCCGCGCACTGAGCCAGATCAGGTAGCGACCATCCGGAGTGACCTGCACATCGCTCGCGTAGTTGGTGGTGGGAATCTTGCCGATCACATCGCCCTTGGCCAGCGCGCCGCGTGGCGTCAGCGCCACACCGACGATGGCGTCCTCGTTGGCGTTGGCGACATACAGCGTGTCGCTGTTGGGCGAGAGCGCGAGCTTCACAGGGGCGGTGCCGACGTTCTCCGGGCGGCCCAGGTTGAGGTAGCTCACCGCATTGGTTTCGGTGTTCACCTCAGCCACCAGATCACGGTTGGTCACGGCCACGAACACGCGGTCATTGCGCGGGTCGGCCAGCACACCCTGAGGCTGCGAGTTGGTGTTGTTGAGCGTGTTCGGTACCAGCGTGCCGCCGCCCACCGTGATGGTGCTCGTGGCCCTGCTCGCCAGCACCACCCGCGTCAAGGTGCCGGCGTACTGGTTGCTCACGTAGGCGTAGCGGGACTTGTTGTCGATGGCGACACCGTATGGATAGCCGCCGGTCTGCACATAGGCACTGGTGGGGATGGTCGCGGGCAGCGGTTGCGACAAGTCCAGCACCACCGTGCGGTCCGCCTGGTTGAGCGCCACTGCCAGCCACTTGCCGTCCGGCGACACCGCGCAATAGCTCGGCCAGAGCTTGCCGCTGATGCCGGGCGGCAACTGCTGCTGGATCGCCGTGGGCGGCGGCGTGCCCTGCGGCAATGGGGAGAGCACCATCGGCTCAGCCTCGGTTGCCTGACCTGCCGCATTGATGTCGTAAACGTGGATGGCGTCGCCGTTCTCGGCCTTCACCGGCCCTGCGGGCTCGTAGGCCCCGCGCGAGTGGCCGCTGACGAAGGCGCGCGTGCCATCGGGCGTGAAGCACACCGCACCTTCGCCACCCGGCAGTTGCAGCGTTTGCTCCACAGACCAGTCCTTGAGGTTGAGCACCCGCACTGCGTTCTGGCCCAGGCCTGCATCCACCGCCCAGTAGCGACAGCCATCGGGCGTGAGCGCGCCGCCGGTGGGGAAGTTGCCGAGTGTGGTGAGCTGGCCGTGCGGGTCGAGCTTTCGACCGTTACCCAGATAGATGCTTTGTGCACGGGCGATGGCGGGCAGCACCTGGACACCGCACTTGGGATTGGTGACGACCGGCGTGCCAGGCGGTGTCACGGGCGGCGTGGGCAGTGCAGGATTGGTCGGTTGAACGCCCAAGCCTGAATCGCCACAGGCGGCGAGGGTCAGCAGGAAGGCGACAGACAACACAGCGGGCAGCTTGAAACGACGCATGGCAAATCCTCAAGTTCAGGCGCGCAGTCTCACGGCCCGCCATGAAACCGGTGTGACGCGCAGGACGATTCGGGCTGCGGATACATCTCTGAAGGATTCGTGCAGCGATAGCAATGCGTCGATCAATTGAATCCGCAGCTGATTGCTGTCAGTCACAGCATGCTCATGGTCTGGGTAGTCCAACAAAAATGTTCAGCTGATCAGCCGCAGAGGGAGACGCAACTTCATGCGACTTTGCGCGGTGCGGTAATCAGCAGCGTCATGATCGCCGAAGCGGCAGCAACGCCCAAGAACACCTGAAACGGCAAGGTGTAGCTGCCTGACTTGTCATAGGCGATGCCGACGTAACTGATCGCCACCAGACTGCATGTCATGTTGATGGGGTTCATCAGGCCCATGACGGTGCCAAAAGATCGGGGGCCGAATCGCTCGGCGATGATGGCCGCCCACACCGGCAGTTCACCGCCGATGGCGAAACCGGCAATGCCGCAGATCACCAGCAGCAGGGCGAAGTCGGGTTGCACGATGAGCGTGCAGAGCTGGGCGACGGTGAAGCCAACGACCACGAGCAGCAGCCAGCGTTTGTCGACGCGCTCGGCCAGCGCGCCGAACAGCAGCTTGCCGAGAATCGAGCAGACCGAGAGCACCGAGATCAGCAGCGCGCCACGCCGGGCGTCGATGCCAGCATCGGCGGCATAGGGCACCAGCGAGGCGAGCACGGATTGGGTGACGGCAAAGGTGAGGCCCACCGACAGGCCGATGCACCAGAAGTCCCGATGCCGCAGCAATGCGCCTGCCGTCCACACCGGGCCGCCTGGCATCTGGCCGCCGGCTTCAGTGCGATTGGCCAGCGCGCCGTCGGGCAGCAGGCCTAAGTCCTGCGGCCGGTCGCGCACCACCCACAGCGCGAGCGCGCCGACGATGACGAAGATGATGCCGCCCATGATCATCAGCGCCTGTCGCCAACCAAAGGTCTCGATGTTGTAGGCCATGAGCGGCACCAGCAGCGTGCCGCCAACGGAGGTGCCCACCGCCACCATACCCAGCGCGCGGCCACGGCGGCGGTCGAACCAGCGCGAGGCCAGCGTGTTGGCGACCAGCGGGCCGATCATGGTGGCACCGCTCGCCACCATCAGCACGATGGCCAGCGACATCCATTGCAGGCTGGGCGCGAGGGCCACGGCGAAGAAGCCTGCGCCCATCCATGCCGCGCCGAACAGCATCACCCGTCGCGCCGAATGGCGGTCGATGAGGCGGCCAATCAGGGGCGCTGAAAGGCCCATGCCGATAATGAACAGCGCCAGCCCCTTGTTGGCATCGCCACGGCTGATGCCGAACTCCAGCTCCAGCGGTTTGACGAACAGGCCGAAGGCGTAGGTGGTGGAGCCGATGGCGAACATCTCGCCGACGAACACCGCCGCGATCAGCCACCAGCCGTAGAACAGTTTGGAATTGCCTGGTGCGTTGTTGTTCATGACGTGCTCACAGTGAAGGGGTTAGCGCGAGCGCCTTTTGCATCCAGTCCGGCATATTGTGCGCGTAGCTCTTGCGCTCGACGCGCTCGCTGATGCGCCAGCCTTGCGGCGTGCGGCGATAGCGGTCGAAATACCAGAGCCCGAGAAACATGGTGTCGCTGCCGCCTTCGGGCTTGGGCACCACCATTGGGTTGAAGCAGGCGACCTTGCCGATGGCCTCGTCACCATCCACCTCGAACAGGGTGTTGCCGATGAAGTGCATGAAGTCGGGGAAGTGCGCAAGCGCGGGGCCGAGCCAGGCTTTCACGGTTGCGTAGTCGCCCCGGATGCCGCCCATCGCTGTGTAGTCGATGTGCGCATCGGGGGTGAACACCGCGTCCAGCCGGTCGAAGGCGCGCTCGTCGATGGCATAGGCGTAGACCGTGACCAGCCGCAGCAGCTCGGCCTGGTCGGATAGCTCCTGCAAGCTCATCACGGTGCTTTCAGCAGCACCATGTCGCTCTTGCCCCAGAACGCCCGCATCGAGCTGAACTTGCCGGCATCGTCGAAGGTCATCACGTCGATCACCTGGATGATCGCCTCGCCGGTCGGCATGTTGAGCTGCACGTCGAAGGCCATCGCCGCCGAGTTGCCATGCGAGGCGCGGATGGGGGCAGCAAGCTTGAGCTTGGCACCGGTGGCGACGGCCATCTTGTAGAAGGCTGCCACGGCGGCCTTGCCGACTTTCAGCGGGCTTCCCACGGGGTCTTCGACAGTCGCTTCATCGCTGTAGAGCGCCGCAATGGCGTCCGGGTCCTGACGGTTGAAGCAGTCGATATACGCCTGCATGGCGTCCTTCATCTGTTGTTCGCTGACCACGCGCTTTCCCCTGGTTGGTGGCGGGCTGGCCGCCAGTAGAGCAAGGATGTTCGACGCTGGATGCGCACGCAGAATCGTCCATCTGGACGACATCATCCTTGACGCCAGCGCGGACTCAGCATATTGGTAGCGCCCGGTTCTGACTGCTGGCGGATGTTGGCCTTTCATCGGCAACACCAGCCCGCAGCTTGATGCAGGAGGAGACGTAGTCGATGTCATTGCAAGCGATCGCAGCCAGCAGCCCCCGTACGCCGCCACGACGGCCCCCGGTCTCGGTATTCGAGCGAACAGAGTCCACTGGCATGCCGGATTTTCTGGAGTTCAACCATCTCGTCGGTGCCATCTACCAGGGCGCGATGGAATCGCCCCCCTGGCAAACCGCGCTGCAACAGTGGCGGGATAGCCTGAAAGCCAGCCACGTCACCCTCATGCTGCGGCCGCCCTCGCCCGACAACACTGGCGTGATGATCAACACCGGCTCGGTGACGGCGCAGAGTGTGGAGAGCTACGAAACCCACTTTTTCGCACTCGACCCCTTCGTGCGGCTCACCGAGGGTGAGGTGGTCTCCGCCGAAGAAATGCTGGGCGCGCAATGGCTGCAAAGCACGGTGTATCAGGACTACCTCAAGCCGCTCGATATCCGCCACCTGCTGGGTGCCGACATCTACACCAAGGACGGCATCGAGTGCCGCCTGCGCATCACCCGCGCGCACGACGCGCAACCTTTCAGCGAGGCCGACAAAAGCCTCTGCCGCCTGCTGCTGCCGCACCTCAAACGCTCGATCCAGCTGCATGCGCAGCTGGATTTTCTCGAATGCGAACGCTCGCTGTTTGCCGGCGCGGTCAACCGCCTGCAACTCGGCATGGTCAGCTTCGACCAGAACGGCACCGTGCTCGAAACCAACCCCGAAGCCCGCCGCATCCTCAACGAAAAGGACGGCATCTGGCTCGCGGGCAACAACCTCTGCCTCGACAACAGCCAGGAGAGCCGCGACCTGCAACGCATGCTGCGCCAGGCCATGAGCGGTGCGACGCACAACGAAGGCCCCGGCATGATCGAGGCCATGCCCGTCACCCGGCCCTCGGGCCGCGCCAAGCTCGGCGTGCTGATCAAGGCGGTGCCGATGGGACAGTGGTCCGAGAGCAAGCAGCGCCCCGCCGTGGTGGTGTTTCTGCGCGACCCGGAATCGAACACCGCGCAACCCTCGCAGGAGCTGGTGCGCCGACTGTTTGGCCTCACCCGCATGGAATCGCAACTTGCCCTGCTGCTGGCCGAGGGCCTGACGCTGGACGAAGCCGCCGAGAAAATGAACGTGCGGCGAAACACCGCGCGTACGCACCTGCGCTCGATCTTCTGCAAGACCGGCGTGACGCGGCAGACCATGCTGGTGCGGCTGCTGCTTAACAGCGTGATTTCGCTGGGGTGAGGCGGGAGCCGCCGAACGCCCTGCCAGGGATGGCAGGGCCGGGGCCAGTTGAATGCAGTGAAGTTCCGACAGGGACGTCAGTGATCTTCCGGTTCGCAATGCCTCAGCGGTAGCGGTAACTCAGGCTCATCCCAATGCTGCGCGGCTCGCCGAACAACACGGCGCGATCTGCGTGCGGCACATTGTCGATGGCGACCGTCACGTATTCGCGGTCGAGCAGGTTCTTACCCCACAGCGTCACGTCCAGCAGGTTCTTGCCGCCCAGCTTGATGGAGGCAGCACTCAACTGGCCGCCGACCACTCCATAGCCTGCGATGCGCGCGCCCTCGCGGAAATCACGCAATGAGGCCGAGCCCGCACGGCTGCCGATATAGCTGTAGTTGAGGTAGCCCCGCAGACGGCCCCAGCCGCGACGGAGCAGTGTCCAATCTGCCGAGGTGTTGAGGGAATGGCGTGGCGCCGAGACGAAGGGGTAGCGATCCGCAACGTTATTTCCGTCGATGTCGAGCACTTCCTGGGTCTTGGCATCGAGAAACGCATAGTTGCCGGCGAGCAGCAGATCGCGGGTAGCAAGCCAGTTCACCTCGGTTTCAAAACCACGGATGCGAGAGCGCCCCGCATTGAGGGTCTTGCTGTCCGACACCGTGCCGGGAATCAGGAAGTTGATCTGCTGGTCGCGGTAGCGGGTGGCAAACACGGCTGCGTTGACCCGCAGGCGGCGGTCGAACCATTCGCTCTTCAGGCCGGTTTCAAAGGACTGCACGCGCTCGGGCGCAAAGCCCTCGATGAAGCCGAAGCCGTAGGTCGTGCCATCCGACGCCGCCCCAGATGCGCCTGAAACCTGCGGGTCCCGCACATTGAACCCGCCGCTCTTGTAAGCCCTGGCCGACGAGACGTAGGCGGTGGCGTTTTCTGTGAGATCGAACTGGATGTTGAACGACGGTGAGCTGTCGCTGAAGCGACGCGAGGCGCGCACGGCCACGAAGTCGTCGTTGCCGCGCGAGCGCGGCAGCATCACCGCGGCGGTATCGGTCTCGACGTAGCTGAGACTGATGGAGTCCTTCACCGCCGTGCGCCGATCCTGCGAGCGTCGAAAGCCCGCCGTGAAGTGCAGGCGACGGTCGAGCCACTCGGGCGTGAAAGTGGCTTGCGTGTAGGCGGCGCGGGCGCGGTTCTTGATCTGGAACAGATAGCTGCGATAGCCCACCAGGCTGGCGTCTCCAGCCCCGGCAAGGGTCGAGATCAAACCCTGCGCCTCGGCGGGCAGGCTGGTCATCTGCGCGGGGTCGATCACTGCATTGAGGATGTGATGCAGCGGCCGCCCCTCCTCACCGCCTTTTTCGTCGAAGGCGTAGGTACCGAAGATGAACTCCAGGCGCTCGTCCAGTAGCTTGCCGCTGAATTGCAGCTCGTGAGACCACTGACTCTGGAACACCTGCGGGATCTGCAGGGGCGTGGGGCCGCCAAACGCCATCGTCGCCGAGGGACCATCGTAGGCTTGGGTGTCGATGCGATAGTCCGGCGAACCCAAACCACCGCCGAGATCGGAATAGGTGAGGTCATCGAGCGTGCGATAGGCGCCGATGTATTTGAGATCGTAGCGGCCCAGATTGAGCGAGACGATGCCCGCGTGCCCTGCGACCTTGGTGCCCGATTCGATATAGGGCGCGCTCGACGCCAGCGAGTCGAGCCGATGGCTGGAGTAGATCGTCTGACTCTGTGCAAAAGCCTTGAACAGATCGGCCTGCCCATGCGTGGTGTTGGGCGGCAGTACCGCTTGAAAGTATTGATTGGCGTTGACGAGACGGCTCTGGTCATACGAGTAATCGAGGGTGATCGAGTCGCGCGGCCGCCAGCGTGCGTCCAGGCGAACCCCGGTGTCTTCGTGGTCGCCAAAGTCGGCACCGACACCGCTGTTGTCGACAAAGCCATCGCGGCGATTGCCGATGGCCGAGAGCTTCACCGCCGCCGTCTCGCCCAGCGGTACGTTCACCACGCCCTTCGCCACGCCGTTCTGGCGGCTGCCATAACTCAGTGTGGCGGTGCTCGAGAACACGCCGAACACCGGCCGCTTGGTGATGAGGTTGACTGCCCCGCCTGTGGAGTTGCGCCCATACAAGGTGCCCTGCGGCCCGCGCAGCACCTCGACGCGGGTGAGATCGGCGATGTCGAGTGCCAAGCCCGCCGAACGGGCGATGTAGACACCGTCGATATAGACGCCGACGGCAGGGTCCTGCGTGACCTGCGCGTCGATGAGGCCAATGCCACGGATGAACAGACGCAGCTGTGCATTGTTGGTGGGGAAAGGGTCCACCGTCATCGCCGGCACGTTGCTGGTGAGATCAGCCACGCCCTGGATACCGAGGGTCTCCAGCTTCTTCTTGTCGAAGGCCATGAGCGAGATCGGCGTCTTTTGCAGCGAGGCTTCGCGCTTTTGAGCCGTCACCACCACCGCATCGAGTTGTGCTGGCGGGCTGATTGCTGCCTCTTCGGCGGGTGCGGGCACAGCGGCATCCGGCAGCGTCTGCACGGGCACTGTGACGAGTGCTTCGGGCGACTTCTCCTGCGCTTCGGCCGTGAGCGTCAGCAAACCCAGCCAGACACCGCAGAGCGGCGCGCGCATGGCTTTCTACTATTTGCGTTGCAGGGCTTCGGAGGCCTGCGCCGGCAGCTTCTGCCCGTGCTGGGCGAGGTAGTGCGCGGTGAGCTTCGGGGACTCGCTGACAGGAATCACCATCTCGTAGATGCGCGTGTAGCTCGCGTGCTGGATCAGCCACTTGCCGCCCTGTTTCACGTAGCGGTCGCGGTAGAGCGCGGTGCCGTCGGTGATGATCTTGTGGTGCATATCAAGGAACCAGTCCTTGAGATACCAGATGCCGGTGGCTTCAGTCTCAGAGACGAAATCAATCTCTGGATGATTGACGTTGTGCACCGCCACGGCATCAGCGTGGAAGGCGTAGCGAATGGCCTCGATGATCTTGTCGCGGCCTTCGGTCTGAAAGGTGTACGAGCCACCCTGGTAATTAACGCTGGCGTCTTCGGTGAGCAGGGTTTTCAGCTCGTCGATATTGGCGGTGTCGATGCAGCGGCAATAGGCGTACTTGAGGCGCTTGATGGCTTCGAGATCACTGAGTTGTTGCAGGGTCATGGTGTGTTCCTGATTAGATTCCGAAGCCGCCGGAGACATTCAGCTGCTGCCCCGTCACATAGCCATTGCTGGCGAGAAACACGGCTGCACTGCCGATTTCTTCCGGCTGGCCCCATCGTTTGAGGGCGAGCAGCTTGTGGGTTTCGTCGATCCAGTTCTGGTCGAATACACCGCGCTTGAGCAGTTCGAGAAACATGCCGGCTTCGATCACACCCACCAGCACCGAGTTGGCGCGAATGTTGTGCCTACCTTCTTCCTTGGCGATGCCTTTCACCAAGGCCTCGTTGGCCGCCTTTGGCGCGACCGAGAGGCCATCCTTGGCAGGCCACCACAGATGCCCCGCCGAACCCAGATGCACATACGAGCCACCCCCCTGCGCACGCAGGTGAGGCAGAGTCGCCTTCACCGCATTGAAGAAGCCATGCACTTCGGTGTCGATGGATTTCTTCCACAGGGCTGGCGTGGTGTCGGCGATGCTGACCTGCTCCACCACCGGGCCTGCGGCCCACACCACCGTGTGGATGCGCCCGTGGCTGGCGATGGCGGCATCGACCACAGCCTGCACTTGCGCCGGGTCGGTGACATCACCGGCATGGGTGCTCGCCTTGCGGCCCATCGCGGCGATCTCACCCGCGACGCGCTCGGCGACCTCTTTCTTGGAGCGGTAGACCACCGCCACATCGGCACCCGCCGCCGCAAACGATTTGGCCACGCACTGGCCGATGCCTCCGCTGCCGCCGAATACCAGCACCGCACCTTGGGTAAACGTCGCACGCTCCATCTCGGGCTCTCCTTCCGAACTGTTGAGGGTCTGTTGACATACAAATGATCGCAGCGTTGCGAGTCAAAAACGCGCAGTGCGAGGAACGAGGCGCAGCGAATGGTTGTTCCATTCGCAAGTCTCGTGACGCTGCAATGCGCGTTTTTGGCCGCAACCCTTCGGGGCCGGACTGTTTTGGGGCATTGCTGCGTTGGCAAGCGAGGACAATAGAACCACTATTGCCCTCGCTTGCCGCCTTGCACTGCCCCAAAACAGCCTTCGGCCGCTGCGACCATTTGTATGTCAACAGACCCAAGTCCGGTGATTATTGGGAGCGCGCGGCGATGCAACCTCGTCCAATCGAGCGAGGGCAGTGAGGTTTACAGATTGATGCGATAGAACAGGCTCGGATCGAAGGTGCCTTTCTTGATTTTGCCGCCGCTTTCGACGCCCAGTACCCGCAGCGTGCTGCGCGTGCCCTGGCGGATATCGACGATGGTCGCCTCCGCCGGATACCAGTACGCCCCAGATTGATTGAGGGCCGCGACCGGCACTGTCAGCTGCTTGAGCAGCGTCTTGTTCTGATAGAACTCAACCTTAAGCGGCACGCAGGTTTTCTGGTCCACCCAGCTGCGGATGCGGCCGTACGCCGAGGGCTTGCGCTGCGACAGCGACGACAACACATGCACCGGACGGCCGTCGATCTGCTCCGGCGCTTCGAGCGTGCTGCTCAAATCCTCAAAGCCATTTTGCAGATGCCGGAAGTCCTGGTAGCTGAAGTCGGAACCCAGCAGCGCGCCATCGGCAAACTCGCCGGTGATGCGCCGCACCCGTCGCACCGAGGGCAGAAACACATACATGCCCTGATCGCTGACGTTGGTAGCTTCGCGCATCAAGAAGGCCGAGCCGGCCAGATTCTCAGGCGCTTTCACCCGCAGCATGATGCGCAGGCGGCTCTGGTCGGCAACGCCCTCGCGCAGGGCATACACCTTGCCGCGCAGGGTGCGCGTTGCCTCAGCACGGTCGGTGCTGGTCAGCTCGACATCCTGCACACGCAGTGCGGACGGCACGTTGCCGCGCATGCACTCCAGCACCTTCTGGGCATCATCAGCCTGGGCGAAGCTGCAAAAGCCAAGAACCAAGATCAGCAAAAGAGTTTTTTTCATGGCGGCCTCACAGAATTGTTGCAGTGCAACATAGGTTTACGGTAAGGCCTTTCAAGGGCTGTGGTCAAGCCCAGAGCGCGATCAGGCGATCCCAACACCAGTAGGTCGCCAGTGTGCCGATGAGGTAAGCCGGCAGCACCCTCATCCAAGGCCTGGTATGCCCTGAACCCAGCTTTCGCCAGCACCAGACGGCCAGCAGCAAGACGAAGACCCAAAGCAACTGCCCTGCTTCGATGCCGAGATTGAAGGCCAGCAGTGCGAGGGCAATCTCACCCTGCGGCAGGCCGATATCGGCCAGCGCCCCGGCAAAGCCGAGCCCATGCAGCAGGCCGAAAGTCGTTGCCATCAGCCAGGGCCAACGCGCCAGCCGCGAGGGCGGCGAACTAGCCGATCGGCTGATTTCCACCGCCAGCAGCAGCAGGCTGAGCGCGATGCCCAGCTCGGCCCATGCCTGCGGCACATGGACCAATCCCAGACTCGCTGCTGCCAGCGTGAAGCTGTGTCCGAGCGTGAAGGCGGTGATGGTGGCCAGCCGCAGGCGCAGGGGCCGCACCAGCCACAGCAGGCTGGCGACGAAGAGCAGGTGATCGAGCCCGCCCAGCAAGTGCTCCACGCCGAGCTGAAAATACGCGGCGAACACCGGTGGCTGTGCTTCTGCACTGGGCACGGTGAACGCGGGCTGGTCGGGGCTGAGCAGCTGCTTCACCTCAGCGCCGTTGCGGTCGAGGATGTGGACGATGACGTTGATGCCGCTCTGCGTGAGCCCCTGCACGGTGAGGCGCTGCCCTACAAGCCCTGCTGCCGCGCACTGCAATGCCCAGCGCGCGACCACCGCATCGCCGCCCTCGGTGGCAATCTGCGGCTCGCTCAGGGCCCTGCAGTTCGGCGGCAGTTGCGGCATGACATCCACGCGCTGCGTGCGGCTGACCGAGGTGCGCCACAGCACGGCGTAGCGACCCGGCGCGGTTTCCTGCAACTGCAAGAGCGCGGGCGCCAGTGGATGTGCTGAGGCCGGTGCTGCAAACCAGGCCAGCGATGCGCTCAGCAGCAGCCACAGACAGCTACGGACCCGGCTCACCGCATGGCTCCACTGGCTTCAAGGGGCGCATCCACCACCAGCGGATAGCGATGCCGCAGACCGATCAAGGCCTGCTCTACATGGCCCTGCTCCAGCTGCTCCAGCGCGGCATAACTCGCACGCTGGCGCACCGCTTCCAGATCGGGTGCCTGCGCGGACTGCACGGCATCGACATGGATGAAATGAAGCCCATAGGCCGAGCGCACCGGGCCGACCCAGCGCCCTGGGGCTGCTGCCATGGCCGCCTGTGCGACAGCAGTACCGAAGATTTTTCTGATCTCTGCCGCCGATGAAAACCCGAACTGGCTGCCGCCCAGAAACGGCTCGCCGAGGTCTGCATCCGACGCGGTTTTCAATCGCGTTTGCAGGGCCTCTGCGGCAGCGGCGAGATCATGCGGATGCTGATCCGCACTGAGGAACACCTGCCGAAACGCCACCCGCCGCGCGCTGCCATAGCGTTCCGGATTCGCGGCCAGCGTGTCGCGCAGCGCCTCGTCGCTCAGCTCGGCGCCCACTGAAAACCGCTGCTGCATGAGCTGGATCAGCCGGCGCCGCACCACGAAATCGCGCTGGTCCAAGCGCAGTGCCACAGCCTGCTCAAGCAGGCGCTCGTCGTCCTGAAGGGATTCGGGATACGCGAAGCGGAGGTTTTGCAGCAGGCGTGCGCGCGCGACCGGGTCGCTGCGGTTGAGACCCAGCCGCCGCGCCTCTTGCACCAGCATTTCTTCGTCTGCGAGCTTGCGTACACTGGCTTGCAGCTGCGCGGCATCGGGTGCGCGCCCCAGTGCACCTTGCCACTCCGCCTGCACGGCTGCCACTTGCTCGCTGCCGATGTGAATGGGCTTCTTGGCCGCCAGCAGCGGCCAATCCGCAGTGAGCCTTTGCAGGCCTAACAGCAGCCCGCCCAGCAGCAGAAAATGCAGCAGCCTCTTCACTGCGCGCGGTACCAGATCGGTGATGACCAGGCGCGTTCCTGGATAGATTTTGGATAACTCGTGTCGCAGCAGCTCTGGTATTCGGGGGCCACGTCGTCCGGCACGCTGCAATCCACCTGCGCCGCATTGCACTGGTAGGTGGCCCAGCGGCAGCTGGGATTTTGCACCACGCGGGCGTAGTAGAAGGCCGACTGCTCGGCACTGAAGTCAGGGTCTTGCCAGACCGTGCAGAGGCTCGCAAAGCCGGGGCCGGAGGTCTCGCAGGTGTCAGTGTTCACGGCCGCGCCGTTGTCCGGGTTGCCCGCGACTTCGTAGACTTTTTCCTGCTTGAGGCCTGCCGCATCGACCCAGCCCTTGATGATCTGGATGCGCTGCAAAGGCTCGCTGCGCTCGCCCTCCGCACCGCTCACGCCGGGGTCGCGCAGCGCCGACACCGCAAAGCGTGGTGCGATGCTGCCTGCACGAGCAGCGGGCAAATCACCCCCCATCGGCACGCCGCGCTGATAGCCCTGCTCGACGAACAGACGACTGCCGCAGAGATCAGCGGGAATATCCCAACCGCCGAAAAACCGAACCTGCATGCGTGGGCCGCTGGTGGCGTAGGCCTCACGCCGACGCATGGCGGCAAACAGCGACTCGCGGGTGTTCTGTTCCGCCCACAGCACGGCAAGACCGCCCGGACTGACCTCGATCACATCGGTCAGCCCCGGCACACCCGTGCGCGGATTAAGGCCCGCACCGGCATGGCCGGGAAAGTTCTCTTCACGCGCGTTGCCCGGCGTGCTCAGGTGCGTATCGGTGCTGCCGATGAAGCCGTACTTGAAGGGATTGACGCCGAGCGTGCCTTCGAGCCGCAGGCCTTCCTTCAAGGCCTCGCGCAGAAAATCCTGTTCCATCGGTGGGCCAGTGTTCAGGCCGCCGAAGCGGTTGCCAGTGAGATTGTTGTAGGGCAGCACCTCGAAACCGCAGAGCTCGTCGCGCGAACCTGCGCCCATGGTGTTAAGGCACTCCGACTGGCCCTTGTGCTGGTATATCTCCGCCAGTGGCTCGTTCTGCTGACGTGTGCGCGCGAACTCGGCGGTGTAGTCGTTGCCCGCATCGTCCGTGGTCTGGAACATCAGACCCGCACTCAAGTTGGAGTTGTGCGGGATGGTCAGATAGTTGCAGCCATCCGCCGCCTGGCACTGCTCACTCAATGCCTGCCAGAGAAACTCCGCTGCCGGATATTCCTGATACGCGGGCGGAATCTCGGGCACCACCTCGCTCTCGAAGATCACATTGCGGTGCAGGTTGTTGGACTGCGGCGCAGCGGTGTACTCGTAGCCAACAAAGGTGGTGAAGCGGCAGTCTTCGCTGCGGTCGTAATAGGCCTCGGCGGCACGCTGGATGTCGCGCCAGGGCGTCTTCGCCGCCTCAAGGCAACGCTCACCGTTGACGCCGCAATACGGCAGGCGCGGCACCGACTTGCCACCGCTCGCGTTCGGCACGCCCGCCGTGCCCGGCCCGAACAGATTGAAGAAGATGAAAGCCTGATCCGGCGACTGCCGATAGAACAGACACTCCGCCGAGTTGTAATCGGCATTGGCCGGATTGGTGCATATCTCGGTTTCGCCCAGCAGCTCGGAGTGGTCGGTGACGGCGGTGAAATCCAATGGCCGCGACAATTGTGCAAATCGCGTCGGCTGGCCGTTGGCGTCGTAGGGTTGCAGGCCGAGCTTCTCGCCGAGTGCAAAGCGATAGGCATCGTGTGGTGTGGTCAGCGTGCCCTGGGTGTTGGCGTCCAGCGAGTAGGTGGTGTGCACATGCAGGTCGCCGAAATACGGGTTGCGCAGGGCGTTGAAATTGCGGCAGTGCTTGGCAGGCACGCCGGGCGGGCCCGGTGTCGTGACCGGCGCAGCAGGCAATTGGCTCTCGCCTTTGCAGGCCAGCAACAACATGACCAGCAGCGGTGCGAGCCGCTTGCAGGCAGCATTGAAAACGTTCATCGGCTCACTTCCTCAAGGCACAGCAGCTTGCCCGCGCCGGTGCGTGCCGGCAGCGGATATCCATGGAACCTTTGCAAACCTGCCGCGTCCTTGCAGCAGATTTTCTACTGCCTGTTGCTGCTCGCAGCGGCCAGAAAAGCCGGGCGCTCGCCGCCACCGTGCAAGACCAGATTGGTGCCCGATGCGTAGGAGGCGGCTGGCGACGCGAGCCAGACGCAGGCCTCGCCCACATCGCGCGGCTCGGCCAGACGCGCCATCGGCACGGTGGCGGCGACGGCTGCTATGGCCGCTGCATCGCCGTAGTGCAGAGAGGACTGCTCGGTACGCACCAGGCCCGGACTCACCGCCACCACCCGCACTTTCGGGGCCCACTCCACCGCCAGCGATTGCGTCAGCGAGAGAATGCCGGCCTTCGCCGCACCATAGGCGGCAGTACCCGGCGAAGGCCGCAAGGCCGAGATGCTGGCAACGAACACGATCACGCCGCCGCTGTCCTGCGCCTGCATCAGCACATTGGCCTTTTGCGCCAGATGTAGCGGGGCTGTGAGGTTCAGCGCGATGATCTTTTCATGGAAGCGCGGCGAAGCTTTGTCGGCCAGCGCAAACGGCGCACCACCGGCATTGTTGACCAGCACATCCAGTCGGCCATGCTGCGTGCCGATGGCGGCGAACAGGGCATCCACCGCCACCACATCGCGCACATCACAGGCCATGAATATCGCGCTGCGACCCTCAGTCTCAGGCAGCTGCGCAGGCGCTTCGCGGCCACAGATCAGCACGGTATAGCCCGCCGCGAGAAAGCATTCGCTGATGCCACGGCCAACGCCCTTGGCCCCTCCGGTCACCAGCACGATTCTGGGTTGTGTCACGTCAATACCCTTGTTGAATGCGGCCATGCTAGGCCATTGGCCCGTCTGCCCCGTAGTCCAAAAGGATGACGCCCTGCCCGGCCCGTTTGGCAAAGATGCTCGCCATCCACGGCCACACTCGGCGCGCAAAACGCATGTCTCCCAAACCCGTCCCCGAAGGCCATTACGCCACGCTCGCCAACGGCTACCGCATTCATTACCTCGACGAAGGCAGCGGCGATGTATTGGTGCTGCTGCACGGCTCGGGCAACGGCGCCTGCGGTATCAGCAATTTTCGCGGCAACATTCCGGCGCTGGTGGCGGCGGGCTATCGCGTCATCGCGCCTGATCTGATCGGCTTTGGCTACTCCGATAAACCCACCGATGTCGAATACCAACTGAGCTTCTTCGTCGAGTGCGTGAAGCAGGCACTGGATGCGATTGGTGTTGATCCGTCCGCGACGGACGCGGACAACTACAAAGTCACACTGATCGGTAACTCGCTGGGCGGTGCAGTGGCACTCGGCTTTGCGCTGGCGCACCCGAAGCATGTCGAGCGGCTGGTGCTGATGGCACCCGGCGGTCTCAACGACCTGCCCGACTACCTCGCCATGCCCGGCATGGCCGCGATGTTCGCGCTCTACGGCTCCGGCCAACCCGTCACCGAAGCGGCGTTGAAGGCGTTCTTCATCAAGGCCTTCGTGGTCAATCCAGCGTGCGTCACCGACGCGCTGGTGCACGAACGCGCCGAGATGGCCAAGGGCCAGAACCCGCAGGCGATCAAGACCATGAAGGTGCCGAACCTCACCGAGCGACTGGGCGAGATCAGCTGCCCTGCCCTCACGCTCTGGGGCCTCAACGAAAACATGATGCCGGACAGCGGCATCCTGCGACTGGCAAAGGGTTTGAAGCACGGCCGCATGGTGCTGGTGCCGCAGTGCGGGCACTGGGTGATGATCGAGCACCGTGAGTTGTTCAATCGCACCGTCATCGATTTTCTGCGCCATGGATAAGGGAAAGCAGTCATTCCCGCGAAAGCGGGAATCCAGTCTTTTGACCGCAGCGTTCCGCACCGCTACTGGATTCCCGCTTTCGCGGGAATGACAACACCGATATGGCGCTCTCCACTACACGAATCCACGCCCTCGGCGACGAACTGTTCGCCGCCCTCCGCGCGCGTTCAGTAGTGAGCCCGCTCACCGAGCGCGAGCCGGGCATCACCATCGCCGACGCCTACCAAATCTCGCTGCGCCTGCTGGAGCGTCGCATCGCCGAAGGCGAGCGCGTCATCGGCAAGAAGATCGGCGTCACCAGCAAGCCGGTGCAGGACATGCTCGGCGTGCATCAACCGGACTTCGGCTTTCTCACCGACCGCATGTGGGTGGCCGATGGCAGCTGTATCTCGCTTGCGCGCGACGGCATGATCCAGCCGCGTGCCGAGGGCGAGATCGCCTTCGTGTTGAAGAAGGACCTGCGCGGCCCCGGCATCACCGCCGAACAGGTGCTGGACGCCACCGACTACGTCTCGCCCTGCTTCGAGATCGTCGATTCGCGCATCCGCGACTGGAAAATCAAGATCGAAGACACCGTTGCCGACAACGCCAGCTGCGGCGTGTTCGTGGTGGGCCAGACGCGCATCGCACCGCATGCGCTCGATCTGGCTGCGGTGAAGATGGACATCCACAAGAACGGTGCACATGTCGCCACTGGCCTGGGCTCCGCCGTGCAGGGCCACCCCGCCACGGCGGTTGCCTGGCTCGCCAACACGCTGGGCGAGTTCGGCATTCCGTTTCTGGCAGGCGAGATCATCCTTTCCGGCTCGCTCGCTCCCTTGCTGCCCGCCGTGCCGGGCGACCGTTTCGAGATGCACATTGCCGGCATGGGCAGCGCATCCATTTCGTTTGAGGCCTAGAGGCATGAACAAGATCAAGTGCGCCATCATCGGCCCCGGCAACATCGGCACTGACCTGATCTACAAACTCAAGCGCAGCCCGGTGCTCGACCCGGTGTGGATGGTCGGCATCGACCCGACCTCCGAAGGCCTCATTCGTGCACGCGACATGGGCCTGAAGACCACCGACCAAGGCGTGGATGGCCTGCTGCCCCATGTGCTCAGCGATGGCGTGCAGATCGCCTTCGACGCCACCAGCGCCTATGTGCACAAGTCCAACTCCGACAGGCTCAACGCGCTTGGCGTGCTGATGGTCGATCTCACGCCGGCCGCCATCGGCGGCCTCTGCGTGCCGCCGGTGAACCTCGCCACACACGCCAAGGCGCAGGCGATGAACGTCAACATGATTTCCTGCGCCGGGCAGGCGACCATCCCGATGGTCAACGCGGTGTCGCGCATCCAGCCGGTGAGCTACGCCGAGATCATCGCCACGGTGTCATCGAAGTCGATCGGCCCCGGCACGCGCGCGAATCTCGATGAGTTCACCTACACGACGTCGAGCGCGGTCTGCGCCGTCGGTGGCGCACGGACCGGCAAGGCGCTGGTCATCATCAATCCGGCCGACCCGCCAATGATCATGCGCAACACCATCTACTGCCTCACCGACGAGGAACCGGATCAGACGCGCATCCGCGAGTCGGTGCTGGAGATGGTGAAAGAAGTGCAGAAATACGTGCCGGGCTACCGGCTGGTGAACGGCCCGGTGTTCGACGGCAAGAAGGTGGCCTGCTTCATGGAGGTGGCAGGGCTAGGCGACTACCTGCCGACCTATGCCGGCAACCTCGACATCATGACCGCCGCTGCCGCCCGCACCGCCGAGATGTTTGCGTCCGAAATACTGGCTGGCCGCTATCAATTGAAAGCTGTGAAGGAGGCCGCGTAATGAGCGAACTCAAGAATCTCAAGGGCCGCAAGGTCCTGATCCACGACATGGCGCTGCGCGACGGCATGCACGCCAAGCGTGAGCAGATCTCCACCGAGCAGATGATTGCGGTTGCCACCGCGCTCGACGATGCGGGCGTGCCGCTGATCCAGGTTGCGCATGGCGCGGGTCTGGGCGGCAACAGCTTGCAGCACGGCTTTGCCAAGCACAGCAATGAGGAATATTGGGATGCCGTGATCCCGAAGATGAAGCAGGCCAAGGTCTCGGCACTGCTGATTCCGGGCTTGGGCACGATGAAGGAATTGCAAAGTGCCTACGACCACGGTGTGCGCAGCGTGCATGTCGCCACCCATTGCACAGAGGCCGACACCAGCCCCCAGCACATCGCCTACGCGCGCAAGCTCGGCATGGATACGACGGGCTTTTTGATGATGGCCCACCTCAACGACGCCAAGGGTCTGGCCACTCAGGGCAAGCTGATGGAGAGCTACGGCGCAGAGACCATCTACATCACCGACTCGGCCGGCTACATGCTGCCCAACGACGTGATCGAGCGCGTGCGTGAGCTGCGTGCAGTGCTCAAACCCGAGACCGAGATCGGCTTCCACGGCCACCACAACCTGGGCATGGGCATCGCCAATTCCATCGCAGCGATCGAGGAAGGTGCTTCACGTATTGACGCCTCGGTCGGCGGCCTGGGTGCGGGTGCGGGCAACACGCCGCTGGAAGTATTCATCGCCGTCTGCGACCGCATGGGCATCGAGACCGGCTGCGATCTGTTCAAGCTGATGGACCTGACTCAGGACGTGATCTTCCCGATGATGGATCACATCGTCCGCGTCGATCGCTCCTCGCTGACGCTGGGCTTCGCGGGCGTTTATTCCACCTTCCTGCTGCACGCTGATCGCGCAGGCAAGAAGTACGGCATCCCCTCGCGCGACATCCTGGTTGAACTCGGCCGCAAGAAGATGATCGGCGGGCAGGAGGACATGATCGAAGACACCGCACTGACGATGGCCAAGGAGCGCGGGCTGCTGAAGGACAAGGCCGCGTAGTCGAAGCCGCAAGGCCGCACACCCTCGAAGGGGTGCGGCGCAAACAACCAGAAGCACACAAGGAGAGTGGCATGGCCAGCGTGAAAGACTTCACCCCCATCGTGGCGTCGTATGTGCTGTGCATTGCCGCTGCGGCTGCCGTGCTGTTCGGCCTCGACCTGCCCCAACCCTGGGATGCCCTTGCCGCCGATGTGGTAGCGACACTGGTGATCTTCGGCTTCAGCTACGCCTACAAAAACTCCAGCTTCTACGACGCCTACTGGAGCGTGATCCCGCCGCTGCTGGCTGTCTGGTGGATGTGGGCGCACGCCGCCGCTGGCGATCCGCGTGCCTGGCTGGTGATGGTGTTGGTGTGGCTGTGGGCCATTCGGCTCACCACCAACTGGTCGGTGTACTGGGGCGGGTTGCACCACGAGGACTGGCGCTACGCAATAGTCCGCGCCCGCGCGGGCAAACATGCCGTGCTGGCGGATCTGTTCGGCATCCATCTCTTCCCCACCGTGCAGGTGTTCCTGGGCTGCCTGCCGATCTATGCGGTGATGACCCGCATCGGCGAACCCCTGGGCTGGCTCGATGCGCTGGCCTTCGTCGTCACCTTCGGCGCGATCCTGATCGAGATGATTGCGGACTTGCAGCTGCATGCCTTCATCGCCCGCAAGCGCGAGCCGGGCAGCTTCATCAAGACCGGCCTCTGGGCCTGGTCGCGGCACCCCAACTACTTTGGCGAGCTGAGCTTCTGGTGGGGGCTGATGCTGTTCGGCCTCGCCGCCGCGCCCGACCAGTGGTGGTGGATCGTGCTGGGTGCCGTGGCGATGACCCTGATGTTCAAGTTCGCCAGCATTCCGCTGATGGACGACCGCAGCGTGGAGCGCCGACCCGCTTACGCCGAGCACATGCGCAAGGTCTCGGCGCTGTTGCCGCTGCCGCCACGCCAGTAAGCCAGGGAGCAGACATGGACAAGCAATGGGATCGGTTTTTCATGCTGCTGCTGCGCGATGCCGTCGTCATCGCGCTGACGCTGGCGCTCTGGCAGTACGCGCTGCAACTGGCCAGGCCGCTGGGCGCGTACGGCATCGCCATCCACAGCCTCACGGCGCTGGCCACCGCATTCGTCGGCTATCTCATCCACGAATGGGGCCATCTGCTCGGGGCTTGGGGCAGCCGCGCCGCGTTTGAACTGCCGAGGCCGTTCGAGACCTTCTTCCTGTTCCGCTTCGACAATCTGCGCAGCACGCGACCGCAGTTTTTCAGCATGGCGCTCGGCGGTTTCGCATCGAGCATCCTGATGGTGATCTTTCTCGTGCTGGCGCTACCCAGCGGCGTGCTCGCCACACAGATAGCACTCACGCTCACCGCGCTCGGCGTGCTCGCCACCTTCATCATCGAAGTGCCGGAGTTCACGCGGGTGGCGCGTGGTCAGCCCATCCCCAACGGGGCCGCCTTTGTCCACAAGGGCGTCATCGAGGGCCGACACTAATCGGAATCCGGATTTTCATTGGATATTCCGAGCGCAAGTTGCGGGGGACGGTCTGTCGCGCAATGCGCGCGACAGACCATCATCAGAACTACTTCTTCTGGGCAAGCTCGACGGCGTCGGCACCTGCGGGAAAATGGAGTTGATCCGATTTGTCGTTCGCGGCGCGCCAGACCACCTCCGCCACGTCTTGCGCATTCGTCACTTTGTCCAGCTGGGTCATCGCTGCAAACACCTGCTGCGCAAACGGCACATAAGCCTGGGTAATCAGCCCCTGCATGCGCTCCTGACCATTCGCGGTGAAGCTCGTCGAGGGGGCATAGCCTGGTTGCACGATCTTCACCTTGACGCCAACGCTCTTCATTTCGTGACCCAGTGATTCCGTGAAGCCTTCCACTGCGGTCTTGCTGGCTGTGTAGGCCGCAACCAGCGGAAACGGCGCGAGCGTCGTGCTTGAAGTGACATTCACGATGGTGCCGGCACGGCGAGCGCGGAACTGCGGGATGACCGCCTGGCATGCGTTCATGACGCCGAAGGTGTTGGTTTCGAAGATCTCGCGAACGGTGCTCATGGGCGTTGCCTCGAAGGCGCCGAACAGGCCGATCCCGGCGTTGTTCACCAGCACGTCGATGGGGCCGCATTCATCCAGCGCACGCGCGATGCTGTCTGGCTTGGTGACATCCATCGTGACCACATGGATGCCTTCTAAATCGAGGAAGAGGTCTTTGCGAGGGACTCGCATCGTCGCGATGACCTTCCAGCCCTTGGCGTGAAAGTGACGTGCGCTTTGCAGGCCATAACCAGAAGAACAGCCAGTGATTAGTACCGTTTTCATATTCGACTCCGTGTAGGTGGGTTGACTCGAAGCGAACGATAGGCCAGCAATACCGGACTTAGAATGTCGTTAAATCCATAATTTTTTAGCGAGAGTCCAACAATGAGCGATCCGCTCTCCGAGGTCGTCCGATTCCTCCGGCCCCAGGCGGTGTTCGCCAACATCATCAGTGGCCGGGGAAACTGGGCCATTCGCTATTCCGAATTCGGGCTCCCCAGCTTTTGCATCGTCTTGGAGGGCAGCAGCCTGCTGGCGGTTGACGGGCACGCGCCGATCACGATCAGTGCGGGCGACTTCGTGCTGCTGCCCACGACGCCGGGCTTCACCATTTCCAGCTTCAAACCAGCGCCTCCGGTTTACTTCGACCCCAAAGCGATAGCCGGAAGAACAGAGGAGCTGCGTTACGGCGAGAGAGATGGCGCACCAGACATGCGGTCATTGGGCGGTTCGTTTCAGTTCGATTGCGCCAACCCGGCCTTGCTGGTTGCTCTGTTGCCGAGAGTGATCCACGTTCAAGGTTCATTACGGCTGTCTCAGCTCGTTCAGATGGTTGGGGAAGAATCCGTAAGCGGACAGCCGGGTAGCGCATTCATGCTCTCGCGTCTGTCGGAGATGCTGCTCATCGAAGCAATGCGATCAACAACTTCAGAAAGCGCGCCGCCCGGACTGTTGAGAGGCTTGGGTGACGAGCGACTGGCGCGTGCGTTGAAACAGATCCACACCGACATCGCGCACGCATGGACGGTCGCGCAGCTTGCGGATGCGACGGCACTGTCACGGTCCGCCTTTTTTGAACGCTTCACGAGAACACTGGGGGTAGCGCCAATGGAGTACTTGCTCCGCTGGCGCATGGAGATTGCAAAGGAACTGCTGCGCCAGGGCAATCTGGCAGTTTCCGACATCGCCGAGCGCATCGGCTACGGATCACCAAGCACCTTTAGTGTTGCTTTCAGCCGACACGTCGGGCAGTCGCCAAGCAAGTACGCACGAATGGCTACGATCTCTCACCCCTCGCCCCCGGTGAGAGGCAATGGAAACTAGAAGCCGTACTTGACGTTGAGCGAAACGAAGTCACGATCCGCCAGTGGCCGGTCGGTGTAGTCGCCACTGCCGAGAAAGGCGTTGTAGGCCGTGCCGATGCTCAGCCGCTGCAAGCGCGTGAAGGTGGCACCTAAGCTCACGCGCATGTCGCCATTGCCGCCCAGGCTGCCGAAGCCGCCGAGCAGTGAGGAGTGCCCGCTGATCACGCCCTGCACCGCCAGCGGTACCTGCAAGTCCCAGCCGCTGAAAATGTTGTTGACTGCCGTGAAGGCAACCAGGGTGTAGGCCGAGGCATCGCGCGAGTAGGTGAGCTGTGTGGAGGTCACTTCCGGGTCTGGCCCGCTGACCGGATCGACGTCATCGACATGGATGAAACCGACATCGGCCACGAGCGTGATCGAGTCCCAGAACCAGCGCGGGTCGATGAGATAGATGGCGTTGAGATCGACTTGCAGCATGCGCGCGGGCGAGGCGGTGGGCAGCGGCCCGAGCAGGCCGCCATCGACATCCACCAGCACGTCGATGCCATCGCGGAAGATCAGCTCGCCCGCGATGTTGGCCCCCAGAAAGGTGGTGGAGAAACTCGCCGCCGTCATGTTGATCCCCGTGCGGTGCTTGGCCTGATAGGTGACGGGGGTGCGCAGGCTCAGCACCTCGGTGGTGATCGGTGGCGTGGTGCCGTCGCCGGGAGCGAGCACCGAGAAGCCGTAGGTGAACTCCGGCGTGGGGATGGTGTTGTGGTAGCGCAGGCGATACAGGCCCAGCTCGGTTTCTTCGGTGAGCTGATACTTGAGGCCGATGCCGTACTGGCCGAAATTGCTGGTGTGCGCCGTACCCGCGTACTGCGGGTTGACGTACTTCGGCGCGTTCAAGAACGCGACGCCGGTGCGCGGCAGGTTCACGGCGGGCAAACCGGGGGGGATGCCGCCGGGCGCGGGCGGCAGGCCCAGCACGGCACCCACCGTGTTGATCGAGGTGATGAGGTCATCCGACAGCAGGTTGGCACCAGAGAGCGTGTCGAGAAAGAAGGGATTGCGGATGCCGTAGGCGAACTCCGCACCTGGCCCCAGCGGATCGGCAATCGAGAAATACTCGCCGACCGGATTCACCTCGGTGGCCTTGAAGGCGAGCTTGTACTGGCCCAGCAGCGTGAAGTCGCCGTAGGCCGCCTGCAGGCTGATCTGATTCACCGGCAGCAGGATGCCCTTCACATCCGCACCCGGCACATTGGCCGCCGCGCCATCGGCCGGCAGCTGGGCGAGCGCGATGCCGGAGAAGAACAGGCTCTCACCCCAGGCCGTCACCTGCTGGCCCAGACGCAGGTTGAGCAGGCCATCGTCGAGGAAAGTCCAGGTGCCGAACACATAGGTATCGAGCAGGCGCGGACGCCCCCCGCTGACCTTGCGCGCCGGGCTGGTGAACTGGTTGTTGATGCCGGTCTTGTTGACACTTTCCGGCGAGTCGTTGTCATTGCGATGGTGATAGACATCGTCGTAGAAGACATCGCCGCGAATGATGGCCCCGTAGTTCTTCCGCTTGAACAGCAGCTCGCCCAGCAGCGTCAGCCGGTTGTTGATGAGCGACCACTGCTCGAAGTTGCGATCACCGTCGTCGAAGTTGTGGCTGGCCGGCACCTTGAGGTACTCCGGCAGTGGAATGCGTGGGTCCGAGGCCGAATTGATGATGCCGTCCGACTGCTCCTCGACGCGCATGGCGACGGCGTAGGTCGCCTGCAATTCGTACTCGGTCTTGAAACCCAGGATATTGAGCGTGCCGCCTGCAAACGCGATCGAACCCGTGCTCAGACCGCACAGCAAAACAGCCGTACGAAGCACCCGGCCATCCATTGGCACTGCATTCATCTGCTCTCTCCCTGCACGCCTGCGGCTCTCCGCCGTCATGGCTGGTTTTTGTATTGGCGCTCAGTGCCCGCCCATCGCCGCACCCTTGGGGCTGAACATCTGCGGCGTGAGATCGGGATCGTTGAGCTTCCACCAGTCCGCGCCCGCCTCATTGACCAGATAGCCCGCCTCGTACGAACCCTGCAAGACGTCGTGATAGATGCTGGCACCCCGGTGGTAGGCCTGAGCATTGGGGGCGTAGCGGTAGGCGATCATCGCCACCCTCCAGAGCTGATCCTGCTGGTCGTAGTTGTCACCCCACACGGCGAGCCAGGTGTCTTCGTCCACGTAAATCTGGCGCTTCTTGTAGATGTGGCGGAAGCCCTCGCGCTGGTTCGCCTCGATGACCCAGACCCGATGCAGCTCGTAGCGCATGTAGTCCGGGTTGATGGTGCCGGGCTGGATGAGTTGGCTGTACTTCACGGCCGTGTCGTTGGTCTTGAAGTTGTTCCAGGGGATGTATATCTCCTTCTTGCCGACCAGCTTCCAGGTGTAGCGCTTGGGCGGGCCGTTGAAGATGTAGTCGTCGTCCACCGTGCGCATGCCCGCCGGCGGCACGGGATAGTCGCAGCAGACATCCGGTGCCTGCCGCACGCGGCGCGTGCCGGGGATGTACTGCCAGGCCTGCGTGGTGGCATTGGAAAAATCGTTGGGCTGGGTGCCCACCGCAATCGAGCCCTTGTCGCGCGGCGGCAGCAGCACCTCGTTGTAGAAGTAGGCCTGGATGCGATCCTGCAAGCTGCCACGCACCTTGGGGTCGGCCAGCAGGCTGAGTGTGCGGAACCGCTGCTTGCCCCAGGCGATGGTGCCGTTGGCGAAAACGTTGGCGATGTCGTTGACGCTGGCATCGTTCCAGATTCGGTACGGCATCAGCACATTGAGAATGGCCTCGCTGCCATTCTTGGGGAAGGGGAAAGGATGCGCGCCGGTGGTGCCGGTCGCGCCCAGGCCCTCGTGCACCACCTCGGACTCGGCCGCGTTCTTCTTCGCCACGCCGCAGACCCAGTCCGGTACTCGAAAGTCTCGGTGGCTGGGGTAGACATCCATGCGGTAGACCTTGGGGTACTTGGCGAAAAGCGCCTTCTGCCCTGCGGTGAGCTTGTCGGAATACTTGACCATGTTGGCCGCCGTGATGGAGAACAGCGGCTTCTCGGCGGCATAGGGGCCGGGGTCGTAACCGGTCGCACTCTTCATGCCGGGCCAGCTGTCCAGCCACTTGCCGGTGTAGGCGGCGACACCCGATGCCGTGCCCGCACGCTCGGCACCCATGCAGGTGAACTTGGGTCCATCCAGTGCGGCCACCTGCTCGGGCGTGGCCTTGGCCCAGGCGGGATGCGCGGCCATGCAAGACAACAGACTGACCATCGCCCACGCCGCATTCTTCCTGAACCACATACGAAACTCCTTCCTTGGCACTTGCGGTCTCCATGCATCCTCTGCGAGGTGTGGAGCGCTATTTGTTGCCCTTAGATTGAAGCCGCAGTTGGAGACCCAGCATCATCCAATCAGGGTAGCCAGCCACGGCGAAACCATCCCCTGAATGGAGTAGGACGCGCGCGCTTCAACATCGCACCATGCTGCCCACGAATCGACTTCAGCCACACAGCCAAAGGACACCGCACCATGGGCGCTCCCATCAACCTCAAGATGCTTCTCGAATCGCAGACCATGCAGCGCGCGCCGTTCCCGGTGCCGAGTGGCTGGTATCACGTCGATTTCTCCGAAAACCTGAAACCGGGCGAGATGCGCAATGTCTTCCTGTTCGGGCAGGAGTGGGTGCTGTTCCGCACCGAGGGTGGCAAGCCCGGCATGAGCGACCCCTATTGCCCGCATCTCGGCGCCCACATGGGCCACGGCGGCAAGGTTTGCGGCGAGCATCTGCGCTGCCCCTTCCACCACTGGGAATACGACACCGATGGCAACTGCAAGGTCATCCCCTATGCCAAGGTGATGCCGCCCATCACCAAGAAGGGCCCGATCCTGCGCACCCTGCCCACGGTCGAGAAATACGGAATGATCTGGAGCTGGTACCACCCCGGCTGCGAAGAGCCCGCCTTCGAGCTGCCCTACATCCCCGAGCTGGAAGACGCCACCGGCTACACCGGCAGCCGTCGTGGTAGCTGGACGGCGAACACCTGCATCCAGGAGATTGCCGAGAACGGCCCGGATGTGGCGCACCTCAAGTTTCTGCACAACGCACCGATGATCCCGCCGGTCGAGATCACTTACGACGGCCCGAAGATGCGCCTCAACATCGGCATGGGCTACATCGTAGGTGACAGCTACGGCCCCGGACTCAACGTATTGCACTTCACGCAGAAGGAACCGACCACCGGCCAGCCGATCGTTGCAACAATGATTTCGTACACCGTGCCGGTGACGCACGACAAGAGCCAGATGAACATGTCGTTCCGCCATATCGACTTCCCGGCGGGCAGCCCGGAACTGGCCTTCACCAAGAAGCAGATCGACCACATGATCGGCAACGCCGAGGGCGAGGAGAGCGCGGGCTTCGAGAGCGTCGATTTTATCGTCTGGAACAACAAGCGCTTCCGCCCTAATCCATTGCTCTGCGATGGCGACGGCCCGATCTTGCAGTTCCGCAAGTGGTTCTCGCAGTTCTACCCTGAAGTGAAGGTTTGAGCGGCGGCATAGCACCCAACACTTCGGCAGCGTTCACTGCCCCCGTGCCGCGCACCGCAGCACGGGGGCTTTCATTTGATCAACAGGAGCAACACATGGCAGTCGTGCGAGTACTCGGTCGAGACGGCACCGTACGCACCATCGAAGCCTCATCCGGCGGGGCGCTGATGGAGGCGCTGCGCGATGCCAGCACCGGCATCGAGGGCACCTGCGGCGGGGCCTGCTCCTGCGGCACCTGCCACGTCTACGTCGATGCCGCCTGGGCTCAACAGCTCCCGGCCAAGAGTGAAGACGAGCAGATGATGCTCGACGCCATTGGTGAGCTGGTGCCGCTCAAGCCTGGCTCCAGGCTCTCTTGCCAGATTGCGATGAGTGAGGCGCTTTCTGGGATCGCGGTTGAGGTGGCACCGCCGTTGTAGGCCTTGTATCGGTACTCCGATCTCTCCTCGCGTGTGAGGGACAGCAGAGCGGGGGCGCTATTCAGAATTAACCCCGCAACTCCTCGAGAATGACGTCGGTTCCTCGTCAAAACCAGCCGGTCGCATACGGCAGCTCTTCAAGTATTAGCCGAGCCCCATTGTCGGCACCAAGCTGCCAATAACCCCGAGCTTGCATTGCAATGTCAACGCCATCGAAAAGGCGATGCTCAGGCAGATTTGGAAATAGGTATTTGGCTGCATCGTAAGCCGCCTTGTCGAGATCATTGAAATAGCCGGAACCGCGAGTTTTGTCGTCAAAGCTAACAACAATTTCCCCCAAGACGGTTAGTGCGGCTACGACATGGGCGCAATCGAGCAAAGAGAACTCGTAGTGCTCCAGAGATAGGTGAGCGGCGACACGATCCGCATGTTGCTTCAGAAGCCCAATCCTTTTTCCAAGTATGGGCGAGTGCCCAAGTAGTTCAGATGGCGAGCGGGAGCATTGACGGAATACCACCTTCAATAGGGCTAATGCAGCTGCCGCATCATCGACATTACGTCCAGAGCTATTTGCCCAGTAGTCAGCCACTTCTGCAAAGGTTTGATCCGATACCTTGGAGAAGTCAGCCCCAGTCATTCCTCTTGCATGGTCAAAAACTTTCCTGCAACAGAGCGACACCGTGCTACATGAACTGAATTCGGTCGAATGCTGGAATACCGCTCCGGGATATCCCGCGATGGAGCATTTGCCTTCACGGATGCTCGCACCCATGAATAAGTAGAAGGCGGGCAGCGCTATGGAGGCACGTGATCCCACGCCCCGAAGAAAATGAATTTTCTGCTCCTTGTCTGTGAGTTGAAGTCGCTGCTCAGACGGCTTTTGCTTCTGGGCTCGCGCAGCAAGGCGTGCTCTCTCCGAATCTTCTAACTTCACAAGCAATTCCTCCTGCCTCTTAGCATGCTGAATGAGCACGGGTCTGGTAGGAGAAGTCTGGTCTACCTCTGCCCGTTGTATGCCGCCCAAACCCCAATCATTGCACCCAGCCGGTTTGCGAAATGGCGACCTGCTGGCCTCAGGCACAAACCCCATTGATGACGCTGAGCAACCATAGCCACTTCATCACACCCGTGGGCGAGGTGGACTTGCCGGTATTGAGCAGCGACACCGACAGCTGACGGCTGGGATCAGCCCAGCACAGCACGCTGACGAAACCCAGATGCCCGAAGGCCTCGTGGCTTCTGGGGCCGAACAGTCCAAAGGGACTCTCGCCCAGCATGAAGCCCGCCGAGAAGCGCATCGGCAGCATCAGCATGCCGTCGTATTGCAGCTTGCCAACGGGGCGGATCGCCTCCGCGACCGTCTGTGGCTTGAGGATGCGCCTGCCCTGCCAGACGCCCCCATCGAGCAGCATCTGGAACACCTTGCAGCTGTCGTCGGCACTGGCAAAGATGTTGCCGGAGGGCACCACGGCGGAGAGAAAACCTTCCTCATTGGCCGCCTGTGCGGCGCGCTCGAACGAGACACCGATGATGCGCTTGGCGTACTGCGTCACTGGCCAGATTGGGCTTGGGCCCGTGCCGTAGCTCAGGGGGCTAAGCGCGCGGCGCTCGGGGGACAGGCCGAAGCTCATGCTGTCGAGCTGCATCGGCGCAGTGAGCGTGTCGCGCAGCACCTCGCGCAGCTCGCGGCCGCTGACGCGGCGGATCAGCTCGCCAACGATGAAGCCCACCGTCAGCGCGTGGTAGGCCTGCTTCATGAACTTGGGATCGTCCGGCGGGGCCAGACACAAGAGGTGCACCAGCGCATCCCAGTGTTGCAGCAGCGAGGGGTCGGGATGCTTCACTGGCAAGGTGGGGATGCCCGCGCGATGTGCCATCAGCTGGCGGATGGTGACCGCGCCCTTGCCGTGCGCCGCGAACTCCGGGATGTGTTGCGCCACCCGATCATCGAGGCTGAGCTTGCCGTCCTCGACCAGCTTGTGCAGCAACAAAGCGGTGATGGCCTTCGAGGCCGAGAACAGGCAGATCGGCGCATCGGGCGTGAGCGCGATCTGCTCGCCGGTGTCACCCGGCGCATTGCCGCGCAGGCAGCCGATGCTGCGCTTCAAAATCACTTTGCCCCGGCGACGGATCACCAGGCTGATCGCCGGATGCACGCCGGTGCGATACAGGCCCTCGGTCGCTGCCCAGATGCGCGCGATGTCGCGCGCGCCCAGACCCGCCTCGGCAGGGTCGCACTCGGCGGCGTGGTCAATGCAGGTGATGGACGCGAGGTCTCGCGGCACATCGACATAGTTGCCCAGGGCCATCAGCGATCGGCCACTGACGAGGGCCCACGAATGCAGGGAGGTGTTGGCATGAACTTCAGGCCGGTGGCAGCAGGGATTTTAGCGGCGTTGACTCATCGGCCAGGGCGGCCGCAGGCAGCACCGCGCCATCGGCCACCCACTTCTTGGCGAGCATGAATTCCGCTGGGCGGCTCACCGTGTCGGCGGCAATCATGCGGCCCTCGCGCAGATAGAAGGCGGCAAAGTTGCGTTGTGTGGCCGGGTCGCCGCGCAACACCAGTTGGTCGTAGCCCTGCGAGAGGCCGACCATCTGCAACTTGAATTCGTATTGGTCAGACCAGAACCAGGGCACGTTCTGGTAGGCCTCGCGCTTGCCCATGAGGCTGCGCGCCGCGATGCGGCCCTGCTCCATCGCGTTCTGCACCGATTCGAGCCGGATGTTGCGGCCCGCGAATTGGCTCGGGTGATTGGTGCAGTCACCTGCGGCGACGATGTCCGGATCGGACGTGCAGGCGAACTCGTCGACGACGATGCCGTTGTCCACCGCCAGGCCCGCCCCCGCCGCCAGCTCGGTATTGGCGATCACGCCGATGCCGACGATGAGAAAGTCCGCCTCGATGCGGCTGCCATCGGCGAGCACTACATGGGTGACGCGCTCTTCGCCTTCGAGCACGGCAACCTGCGCACCGGTGCGCAGGTCCACACCGGCCTCGCGGTGCACGCGCTCGAAAAAGCTCGACACCTCCGGCGCGGTGACGCGCGCGAGCACGCGCGGCAGGCCTTCGAGCACCGTCACCTGCAAGCCGAGCTTGACCAGCACTGCTGCGGTTTCGAGGCCGATGAATCCCGCGCCGACGATGACCGCCTTCTTGCCAGCAATGGCATGCGGCTGAATCTTCTTGACGTCGGCAATGCTGCGCAGCGGGAACACATTGGGCTTGTCGCCGCCGGGCTGGCTCAGCAGACGGGCGCGACCACCGGTGGTGAGCGCCAGCTTGTCGTAGCTGAAGCTGCGGCCATCGGCGAGATGTACCTGATGTGCCACGCGGTCGATGCGCTCGACGCGAGCATTGCCGATGAACTCGATGTGGAGCTTTTCGAGATTGGCCGGCTGTGCCACGAACAGGGATTCCTCCGTGACCGTGCCCGCCAGGAAACCTTTCGACAGCGGCGGCCGCTTGTAGGGAATCTGCGACTCCTCGCCGAGTATCACGATGCGCCCGGCGAAGCCCTGCTTGCGCAGCTCGCCCGCCACCTCGCCACCCGCCTGTCCGCCGCCAATGATCAGGGTGGTGAGATCGGATGTGGGCTGCGCAGGGGTCTCGCTCATGGCTACGGCTCTTCGGGTTTTGGGGTGCGCAGTTTAGGGCAGCAGCATCGCGCCACACTTGCCCCCTGGCTTCGCCCGTTTGCAGTAAGGCAAACCGCCCCCATCAGAAGCGATAGGTGACGCTGATCGAGGCATTGTCCCTGTCGGCATAAGGCCGCTGGCGAAAGTCGGGGTCGCCAAAGAAGGCGCTGTAGTTCACCCCCAGCGTCAGCTTTTGCAGACGCGTGAAGCTGGCACCCACGCTGGCGCGGAGGTCGCCCTCGCCCGACAGCGCGCCCAAGCCGCCCAGCAGCGACGACTGCCCCTGCGCGATGCCCGAGAAGCTGATCGGGATCTGCAAGTCCCAGCCGGAGAACACGTTGCGATAGTCAACGAAGGAGAGAAACGACACGCCCCAGGCGTTGGCATCGTAGGTGAGGTCTTTCGAGCAGCTGGTGGGCCCACAGGCTTCATCGACCTGGTTGACGTGCACATAACCCGCTTCACCGACGATGGTGACGGCATCCCAGGCCGGGCTGGGGCCGAGCACGTAGATGGCCGAGAGCAGCAGCTGGGTGATCTTGCTGCGCGTCGGGGTCGGCACCGGGCCTAGCAGGCCGCCATCGACATCCACCAGCGTATCCACCCCATCGCGGTAGATCAGCTCGCCCGCGATGTTGGCACCGAACAGCGTGCTGGAAAAACTCAGCGCGGTCATGTTCACGCCGTCGAAGTAGCGGATGTTGTAAGTGACAGGAATCTTCAAGCCCAACAGTGCGGTGGTGACGGGTGGCAGCACGCCGTTGCCAGGGATCAGCACGCCGTCGCCATAGTTCTGCACGGGTGCCGGTGTGGTGTTGTGATAGCGCAGGCGATACAGGCCGACGTTGGTTTCGCTGGTGAGGCGGTAGCGCACGCCCAAGCCCCACTGGCCGAAGTCGCTCGGGCGAATATCCGGCCCGCGTTGCACGTTGATGTTGCGCGGCACGCCGGGCTGGGCGATGGCCCCGACCGGCAGATTGAGGTCGGGCAGCACGCCATCGAGCCCGGCCAGGAGTCCTTCCAGCGCGCCCGTCAGCGCGTCGGTCGGTAGCTCAGGTGCGAGCAGATCGACGATCAGTTGCAGGGTCTCCGGCACGTCGTCGGAGAGCAGATTGACGTCCGAGTAGTTGGCAAGAAACAGGGGGTTCTGGATGCCGTAGATGAACTCTGCGCCCGGCCCGACCACATCCGCGACCGAGAAGAACTCGCCGACTGGATTCAGCTCGGTCTCCTTGTATTCGAGCTTGTACTGGCCGAGCAGGGTGATGTCGTCGGTTAGCGTCAGCTGCATGGCGATCTGGTTCACCGGCAGCAGGATGCTCTTCACATCCGCCCCCGGCACATTGGCCTTGGTGGCATCGGCCGGGCCTTGTGCGAGTGCCACACCGGAGAAGAACAGGCTTTCGCCCCAGGCCACCACCTGCTGGCCAACGCGCAGGTTGAGCGCGCCGCTATCGCCGAAGGTCCAGGTGGCAAAGGCGTAGGCATCGAGCAGGCGCGTGCGGCGGCCATCGAAGTACTGGGCCGCATCGGTAAACGAATTGAACGGCTGCTGCGTGGTGTTGATGGTGTCCGGCGAGTCGTTGTCGTTGTTTAGGCGGCGGTAGACGTCGTCATAAAACGCATCACCGCGCAGCAGCAGGCCGTAGTCATCCTTCTCCAGCTTGAGCTCGCCAAGCAAGGTCAGGCGGTTGTTGATCAGCGCGCCTTTCTTGAAATTGCGGTCGCCGTCGTCGAAGTTGTTCGACTCCGGCAGTTTCAGAAAATCCGGGATAGGAATCTTTGGGCTGGGCGGCGTGTTGATGACGCCGTTGTCCGGCGACTCGGTGCGCAGGCCCAGAGCGTAGCTGCCGATCAACTGGTATTCCGCATCGAATCCGAACAGCTCGAATGAGCCCGCGCGGACTCCGTTCGCCATCACCATGCCGCTGGCGAGCAGCAGCCAATGCGCTGCGCCCGCTCTGTTGCCAAAGCCCATGTCGCCTCCATGCAGGGGTCGGATCACTTCCTGTGATCCGCCTTCACTCTAAGTGCTGCGAAGGCGCGCGCACTTCATCCAAAACGACGACTCTTTTTCGACGTGTGGATCAGCTTTTTACTGTCGCTTGCGGCCTGCATCTGCAAGATTGAAGCCTCCGAAACAACCCTGTCACCGGTTGCAAGGCAAACCTGCCGCCAGTCACGTTGCCAGGTAGGTCATCTCTGCCAATTCCCGCTGGTTCACGCTTGGAGGCTGCGGGCAGCTAAAGCCGGATGGTGACAGCCTCAGACGTGCCATCAGCTGCCGGCCCCCGGGCCTACAAGCGCATCACGCGGCTTTCAGCGCGTAGTCCCGAGTCTCGGAAACCAGCTGATCAAGCTGCCCAAGCAAGTGCCGGTTGTTATGGTCCCAAGGATGGAAGCCAGGGCGCAAATACGACAGCCAGGGCAGGGCAAGCCTTGGCAACAGGGCCGGTGCACGGAACATGAAATCGGCAAACCCTGACAGTCCCTTCCAAGAATTGGGCTGCGGATCTGCATTGAGCAATTTCCGTTGATAGAACAAGACCAGCCCAAAGAATCCTGCCGTCGTCAACAGCATGCTACTGGTGCGCAAGAGATAGGCCTTGAGGCCACGGCCCACCACCGTTTGGTAGACATCGAAAGCGACCGCTTTGTGCTCTATTTCTTCCAAAGCATGCCACCGCCACAGCGCTGAAAGCTGACGATCGGCACCCGCGATCAGGCGTGGATCGGTGAGGACCAGCTCGGCGATGATTGCGGTGAGATGCTCTTGTGCAATCGTCACAGACAGCTGCGCTGACGGCGAGAGCTTGTCTTTAAGCAGACCGACAAACCGTCTGAAATGCTCGGCCAGTTCTTCTGCTGGCAACCCCGCTTCGGCCAGCAGTCGGTTGTAGTCCTCATGCTCACGTCCGTGCATCGCTTCCTGACCAATAAAGGCTGCGACTGCTTTCTGCAGCTTTGCATCGCTGATACGGTCTCGATAGTGCCGGACGGTGTGGATGAAATATCGTTCCCCATCGGGGAAGGAGATGGACATCGCGTTGATGAAATGCGTGAGGTAAGCACCGCGCGCATGCCAGTTATTTACGCTGGTAGGTTGCAATTTGAAATGTAGGTCTCGACGGATCGGAATCATGCGGTAGCTCCTTTAAAGCGGGAGACAAACTACGCTTTACAAGCTGTGATCAGCCTGAACCCCCTCCGCTGTGTTGTTCAGAGCCCCGCAACCGGGTGAGTGTGCTGAATGAACGCCGCGCCGCCGAGTCGGTGCCAAATACCTGCCTTTGCCATGTGGGCAGTCTTCGCGCTCAACGGCCTACGCGGACCGTTACGCCCACAAAAAAGGCTGCACCCGGACACCCGGGTGCAGCCAGATCAAGCGGTGACCAGACGGTGCGGAGTGCGCTTACTGGCCGAGCGGCAGGGCGATGTCACGCAGCACGTAAGCGGCGTTGACGGCACCGATTTCGGTTGCGCGGCCGGAGCTGAAATCGACGCTGTAGATGCTGGTGCCGCTGGCAGTGGCCAGTGCCGCAAACGCGCGGTTGCTCACCGATTCACCGGCCTCGTTCAAGTCGGAATGGATATCGAAGCTGGCGTTGCCGCTCAAGCCCGGCACCGCAAGGCTGCCGGCGGCGACGACGATGCCGCTATTGGCTGGCGACTGCACCACGACCTGACCGGACGTCACATTGATGTCGAACAGCGTGGTCGCCGTGGTCGTCGACAAGTCGTTGTTGGTGTAGGCCGCCGCCGTGATGCCGGTGACGATCGGGGCCGGAGCAGCGGCGCCGGTGTTGAGCGCGGCGTCGGTGGCTGTGTTCTGGAAAGCCCCTGCAGGAGTGAGAACAAACGACTGACGCAGGTTCTGGCCGTTGTCGCTGATGATGCGAAGCGCATTGGCGGCCGGATTGAAATCGACGCCAAAGCGCGTGCCGCTGAGCGCCACAGTGAGGCGGTGCTGCAGGCTGGCCGCAGCAG
The DNA here is from genome assembly GCA_040385605.1 of Pseudomonadota bacterium. GTDB lineage: Bacteria > Pseudomonadota > Gammaproteobacteria > Nevskiales > Nevskiaceae > Stagnimonas. The sequence continues at coordinate 58,015 of JAZKHC010000017.1, read as the reverse complement.
TGGTGGTGTCGATGATGTAGATGCCGCCCGCGTTGCCGACGCCATAGAGAAGGCCGTTCTGCACGCGGTAGTCGATGCCGATCAGCGCCGTATCTGTGACCAGGCCGGAGATGAAGCCGATCTCGCGCGTGGTGCCGGAGGGCGAGGACAACTTGAAGCTGATGAGCGTGCCGCTATCGGTCAGGCCGACCGCCGACAGCTTGTTGGTGTTGGTGGGTGCGGCGAGAACCGCGGGGGTAAACGTCAGCGCGGCAACGACGCTGATCGCGGACAGAGAGAACTTGCTGAAAGACATGGGAATTCCTCAGGTGGTTGGTTTTTAGATGTAGGGGTCGCAAAAGTTACTACTCGGTGACGAACGGCATAGATGCCGCCGCCCAGCGTTGCTGCCCGGTCATTAGCTGCTACTGAACACGTGGAGCTGCCGACCCGCCGGACTTCTCCCCATTCTCAAACGCTGATCGCTCATCCTGAGGGCGATTTGTGCCGTAGAAGACTGCATTGTCCATGGGCTGCTTTGGGCTGCCCGGACATCTGCGATACGCTGCCTGACAAAACCAACACCGCCTCGAAAGCAGGAGAAGGCAATGAGCAAGAAATGGCTGGCAGCCGACATGCCGTCGCTCAAGGGGCGCGTTGCCGTGGTCACTGGAGCGAACAGCGGGCTGGGGCTTGAGACCGTCGCGGGCCTTGCCGCCGCGGGTGCCGAGGTGGTGATGGCCTGCCGCAGTACGGCGAAGGCCGAGGCAGCATTACAGCTGCTGCGGCAACGTCTGCCGGAGGCGCAGCTCCACCTGATGCAACTCGATCTTTCAGACCTGGGATCAGTGCGCGGCTTCGCCGCCGAATGCGGGCGGCGATTCGGGCACATCGATCTGCTCTGCAACAACGCGGGCGTGATGGCACTGCCGTACCAGAAGACACGCGATGGCTTCGAGATGCAGATCGGCACCAACCATTTCGGGCACTTCGCACTCACGGGTCTGTTGCTGGAACAGCTCAAGGCCGCACCGGCCGCACGCATCGTCACAGTCGCCAGCGTCGCGCATCGCGGCACCAAAGCTTTCGACCTCGACGACCCGCACTGGGAGCGCACGGCCTACCGCAAGAACGAGGCCTATGCGCGCAGCAAGTTGGCGAACCTGTTGTTCACCTTCGAGCTGAGTCGCCGCCTGAAAGCCAGCCGATCAGCCGTAGCCGCAGTCGCTGCTCATCCCGGTTATTCGGCGACCGGCATCGTTGATGCCGCGACGGCAGGTTCCTCCATCAAACGCTTTCTGGCGCAGGTCGGCAATGCACTCATCGCCCAGCCCGCCGATCGCGGTGCCCTGCCCAGCCTGTATGCCGCCTCGATGGCCGACATGCAATCGGGCGAATACATCGGCCCGCATGGCTTCCTGCAATTCCGAGGATGGCCGATGCGGGTCAACTGCAGCCCGGCCGCACGCGATGAACAGAAGGCGCGCGGGCTTTGGGCGCTCTCCGAGCAGCTCACCGGCGTTCGCTATCTCTCTTCTTAGTCCCGGCCTGGCTTCGCTGCGCGAAACCGGGCTAGCCATTGGTGAGGCCAAGGCTCGCCAGTGCCAGACGAATTTCGTCCAGCACTCTGGGGTCATCAATGGTGGCAGGCGGGTTGTAAGCCGCACCGTCGGCAATCGCGCGCATGGTGGCGCGCAGCACCTTGCCGCTGCGGGTCTTGGGCAGGCGGGCCACCACCACGGCCTGCTTGAAGGCAGCGACCGCACCGATCTGTTCGCGCACTCGCGTGACTACCTCGCGCACGATGTCTTCCTGCGATTTCTGCACGCCGGATTTCAGCACCAGCAGGCCCACCGGCACCTGCCCTTTCAGTGCATCGGCCACACCAATCACGGCGCATTCGGCGACGTCTGGATGTCCTGAAAGCACCTCCTCCATCGCCCCCGTCGAGAGCCGATGCCCGGCGACATTGATGATGTCGTCGATACGCGACATCACCCAGCAATAGCCGTCGGCGTCGATGCTGCCTGCATCGCCTGCCAGGTAGTAGCCGGGGTAACGCGCGAGGTAGGTATCGTGAAAGCCCTGCGCATTGTTCCAGAGCGTGGTCAGCGCCCCCGGCGGCAGCGGCAGCTTGATGGCGAGATTGCCAATGGTGCCGGCGGGCACGGGCAGGCCCTGCTCGTCGAGCACCTGGATGTCATAGCCCGGCACCGGCACGCTCGCCGAGCCAGGCTTGATCGGTAGCGACTCAATGCCACGGCAGTTGGCGATGGCGGGCCAGCCGAGCTCGGTCTGCCACCAGTTGTCCACCACCGGCACCTGCAACTGCGCTTGTGCCCACTGGATGGTGTCGGGGTCGCTGCGCTCGCCCGCGAGGTAGAGCGCCTTGAATGAGGAGAGGTCGTAAGCTTTAAGCAATTCGCCGCGCGGGTCTTCCTTCTTGATCGCGCGAAACGCGGTGGGTGCGGTGAAGAAACTCTTGACCTTGTGCTGCGCAATCACGCGCCAGAACGCACCCGCATCCGGCGTACCGACTGGCTTGCCCTCGTAGAGGATGGTCGTGCAGCCCTGCAACAGCGGGCCGTAGACGATGTAGGCATGGCCCACGACCCAGCCAACATCCGACGCGGCCCAGAACACATCGCCGGGATCGACATCGAACACCGCCTTCATCGAATACTGGAGCGACACCGCATGGCCGCCGTGATCGCGCACCACACCCTTGGGCTTGCCGGTGGTGCCGGAGGTGTAGAGCACATAGAGCGGGTCGGTGGCGGCCATGCTCACGCAGTCCGCAGGCTCGGCGGAGTCCACTGCGGTGCGCCAGTCCACGTCGCGGCCTGCCAGCAAGCTCGCCTTGCACTGCGGGCGTTGCAGCACGATGCAGCGCGCCACCACATGCGTCGCGGTAGCGATGGCCTGATCGAGCAGCGGCTTGTATTCGATGACACGCCCGGCCTCGATGCCGCAGCTGGCAGAGACCACCAGCACCGGCTTGGCGTCGTCGATGCGCTTGGCCAGCTCCGGTGCCGCAAAGCCGCCGAACACCACGCTGTGCACTGCACCGATGCGCGCGCAGGCGAGCATTGCAATCGCCGCCTCCGGCACCATCGGCATATAGATGATGACGCGCTCGCCGCGTTGCACGCCCTGTGCGCGCAGTGCGCCTGCGAACAGCGCCACCGCATCGCGCAGGGCGCGGTAGGTGAAGCTCTGCACCGTGCCGGTGACGGGGCTGTCGTAGATGAGGGCTGCTTGATCGGCGCGACCATTCTCGACGTGACGATCCAGCGCGTTGTAGCAAGTATTGAGCTGCCCACCGACGAACCACTGCGCGTGGCCCTGGGCGTCGATGTCGCGCACCCGCTGCCAGAGCTGATCCCAGTGCAGGGCTTTGGCCTGCTCGGCCCAGAAGTTTTCAGGCTCGGCCAGTGAGCGGCGATGGGTTTCTGCGTAGCGGCTCATGCGCTGGGCTGGATGTGCTCGCGCATGAAGGCCACCATGTCCTGTCGCGCCATTTTTGCCTTGGGGAAGACCCGCTCGAACAAGGGGAAGGCGTGCGGCAGCAATGGCCAGATATCGAGGCGCGTCGGCACGCCGGCGGCGATGGCGCGGCGTGCCATCAGCACCGTCTCGTCGAGCAGGATTTCATTGTTGCTGGCCAGCAGGAAGAGGGGCGGAAACCCCTTGAAGTCAGCGAACAGCGGTGACACTTCCGGGTCGGAGGCATCCCAGTCGCCGACGTACATCTCAGCCACTGGTGAGAGCGCCGTGATGGGCAAGATGGGATCGCGGCTGGCCCGCAGCACGCGGGACGGAGGCGCATGCGTGCGGGCCATGTCGCCTGCGGGCGAGACCGGAATCGCGCAGGCCGGCATCGGCAGCCCTGCCTTGCGAAGGCGCTGCAAAACACCCAGCACCAGATTGCCCCCCGCAGATTCGCCCGCCAGCACGATGCGGTCCGCAGAAAAGCCCACATCCAGCAGCGCGCGATAGGCGTTTTCACAGTCATCGAGTGCGGCCGGAAACTTGTTGAAGGGAGTGAGCCGGTAGTCCGGCAGAAAGCCCACCGCATCGAGATCACGGCACATCTTGCTGACGATGTGCACATGCACTTCAGGCACGGCGGGCAAAATGAAAGCCCCGCCATGCAGCCAGAGAATTGCGGGCTTGTGGCTGTCTGTAAGCCGACCCAGCACATGCCCCGGCACCTTGCCGACAATGTCGTAGTCGAGCGGCAGGCCGGAGCTGTTCTTGCAGAGACGGCTCGCCATCTGAATCTGGATTTTCGCAATGCGCTCTGGCGAGCCGCGTAGCGCCCGCGCCAGCCAAGGGCGCAAAAACCAGCGCATCAGGAACAGGATCAGATGCGTGCCGAAGCCGAACTGCACGTCGCGCACGGCAATTTCGCGTGCTTCGCTGGTGGGCAATGCACGACGCAGGGTATCGGAGGTCTTTGGATTCATGGTCTACATCCGGAACACGCCATAGCGCGGTTCCGCGATGGGCGAATTGAGCGCGGCGGAGAGTGCGATGCCGAGTGCGTTGCGGGTATCGACCGGATCGAGAATGCCGTCGTCCCAGATTTCGGACGTACTCCAGTAGGCGCTCTGCTTGCGCTTGAAGTCACCCAGCACCGGATCGCGGATGGCGTTGATGTCGTCCTGCGACAGCTGCTTGCCCTGCTTGGCGAGCTGGCGAATCTTCACGTCAGCGAGCGTGTTCGCGGCTTGTTCGGCACCCATCACCGAGATCTGCGACTGCGGCCAGCCGAAAAGAAAGCGCGAGTCGAAGGAGCGGCCACTCATGCCGTAGTTGCCGGCACCGAAGCTGCCATTGCACATCACCGTGAACTTGGGCACCTCGCTGCACGACACCGCCATGATCATCTTCGCCCCATCCTTGGTGATGCCGCGCCGCTCGTACTCGCGGCCCACCATGAAGCCGGTGATGTTCTGTAGAAAAACTATTGGCGTCTTGTTCTGGTTGCACAGCTCGATGAAGTGCGCGCCCTTGAGGGCCGAGTCGTTGAGCAGCACCCCGTTGTTGCCGAGGATGCCGATCTTGTAGCCCCACAAGTGCGCATAGCCGCAGATCAGCGTCTTGCCGTAATTGGGCTGGTACTCGTGAAAGCGGCTGCCATCAACCAGCCGTGCGATCACTTCGCGGATATCGAACTGCTGCTTGATGTCGCGCGGGATGATCCCGTACAGCTCCGCCGGATCGTAGTGCGGTGCTTCCGGCTGCTGCCACTCGATATGGGTTTTCTGCGGCCGCTTGAACTGCGCGACGATGTCGCGGGCAATGGCGATGGCCTCTTCCTCGCTGCTCGCCGGGTAGTCGGCAGTGCCCGAAACGCTGGTGTGCATGTCGGCACCGCCGAGTTCATCGACGGTGTTCTCCTCGCCCGTCGCCGCCTTCACGAGCGGCGGCCCGGCGAGAAAGATCGCACCAGTGCCGCGCACGATGACGTTGTAGTCCGACAGCCCCGGCACGTAGGCGCCACCGGCGGTGCAATGGCCGAGCACCACCGCCACCTGTTGCACGCCCATCTTCGAGAGGATGCACTGGTTGCGGAAGATGCGGCCGGCGAAATACTTGTCGGCGAAGAGATCAGCCTGCAAGGGCAGAAAGCCGCCAGCGGAGTCGCAGAGGTGCACTACCGGCAGGCGGTTCTCGATTGCGATGTCGAGTGCGCGCACGGTCTTCTTCACCGTCAGCGGATACCAGGCACCGCCCTTGACGCTGGCGTCACCCGCATTGATGACGACCTCGCGGCCCGAGACAATGCCAATACCGATCACACAGGCCGCACCCGGCACTTCGCCGTCGTAGGCATCGTTGGCGGCGAGCGAGGACAATTCGAGAAACGGCGTGCCTGGATCGAGCAGCAGATTGATGCGCTCGCGCACCAGCATCTTGTTCTGCGCGCGCAGCCGGTCGATGTCGCGCTGCGGACGGTCGTGCCGCACCGCGCGCTGCTTCTCGTGAAAGGCGGCGATGAGCGCACGGTTGTGCTCGGCGTTGGCCTGGAACTCGGCCGAGCTGGTGTTGATCTTGGATTCGATGCGTTTCATTTCTTCTTTTCCAAAGCGAAAAGGCTCAGCAGCACCGCATCTCGATCAAAGGTCTGGCCCTTGTCGTAGCTGATGGCTTCCACCACGCCATCGCGCGAGGCGGCGATGGTGGTTTCCATCTTCATGCTCTCCATCACCAGCAGGTTCTGACCCTTGGCAACGGTGTCGCCCACCTTCACAGACACCGCGACGATGCTGCCGGGCATGGGGGCACGCACGCTGTCCTCAGTGGCACCGCCAGCCTGCGCAGCGAGTCGATCCAGCGGATGCTGGTAGCGCAACTGGTAGGCCTCGCCATCGAGGTGTACGAAGACGTCGTCGCCGCGCGTGGCAATTACCACCGGAACATGGCGCTCGCCAACGGTGAGCCAGGTCTTGCCGTCGGCGGTGGTCTTGAGATCAATGGCGACGACGCCGTCGGCACTGTGTAACCGGTAGGCGTCGGCACCGCGAGACAGCGCGAGGTTGTGCTCGGCGTCATTCAATTTGAATGCGTGTTGCATATCGTGATTCCGTTAAGCATTCCCCTCGCCCGCTTGCGGGAGAGGGGTCAGGGGAGAGGGCGCTTCTGATTCGATCACCAACCGGATTTGTTCCAGTACCGCGTCTGTATCGCGCAATACCTCGTCATTCCAGAAACGCAACACGCGCAAGCCTTCGGCGGCAAGGTAGCGACTACGGCGTTGATCGTAGGCTTGATCTTCATTGTGCTGCCCGCCATCCACTTCAATCGCCAAACCATGTTCAAGGCAAATGAAATCTACGATGTAAGGGCCAACCGGCTTTTGCCGCTTGAACTTCAGCCCCAAAAAACGATGTGCCCGCAAGTGGTACCAAAGCCTCGCCTCGGCGTCGGTCTGATCAAGGCGCAACTGCTTGGCCCGCTGCAAGCGAACAGCATCATCATCCATCGCGACTCCCTCTCCCTGGCCCTCTCCCGCAAGCGGGAGAGGGGACGTTGAGTCGAACATACTCAATTTCTCCAGTCTCCCATCGCGGCATGCATATCGGGCACTGCATCGGCGACGTCGCGCATCGGCCGCGTGCTGAGGGCGGCGGCGGCGAGCAGGGCGTGCAGCGTGGTCGTGGGCAACTCAGGTTCGGCGGCAATCTGCGGATTGGCATCGAGAAAGCCGGTATGCACATCGCCAGAAACGAATGCGGGGTGCGCAATCAGGCGGCGCAGAAAGGCGGTGTTGGTTTTGCAGCCGAGCAGCACGGTTTCACGCAAAGCCTTGTCGGCCCGCGCGATGGCTTCGCTGCGATCCCGGCCGCGAATGATGAGCTTGGCAATCATTGGGTCGAAGGCCGAGGTCACTTCGCCGCCCTGCAGCACGCCGGAGTCCCAGCGCACGCCCTCACCTTGCGGCGGTTGCAGCACCAGTACCGGGCCGGTGGTGGGCGTGTAGCCGCGTGCGGCGTCTTCGGCGTAGATACGGAACTCGATGGCGTGGCCCTGCGAGGTCACGTCGCTCTGTCCGAAACCGAGCGCCTCGCCCGCAGCGACGCGCAGCTGTTGCAGCACGAGGTCGATGCCGGTGATTTCCTCCGTTACCGGATGCTCCACCTGCAAGCGAGTGTTCATTTCGAGGAAATAGAACTCACCCTGCTGCCCAAAGATGAACTCCACCGTGCCCGCGTTGCGATACCCGATGGAGCGCGCAATACCGGCGGCGGTCTCGCAGATTTTCTCGCGCTGCTCGGGTGTGAGCGCCGGTGAGGGCGTTTCCTCGACGATCTTCTGGAAGCGCCGCTGCACCGAGCATTCGCGCTCGAACACGTGCACGACGTTGCCCTGGCCGTCGCCTAGCACCTGCACCTCGATATGGCGCGGGTTCTCGATGTAACGCTCGACATACAGGCGGCCATCGCCGAAGTAGCGCTGGCCTTCGCTGCGGGCGCGCTCGATCTCGGCGTCGAGTACAGCAAGGTCGCGGACGATGCGCATGCCCTTGCCGCCACCGCCCGCCGAGGGCTTGATGAGCAGCGGCAGCGTCATCTTGGCGGCGCGCTGGTTGAAGGTGGCGGGGTCATCATCCTCGATGGCCGAGGGCGCGACAGGAAAGCCGGCCTTCTCGACGAAGTTGCGCGCGCGCACCTTGTCGCCCATCAGATCAATCTGCTCCGGCGTCGGGCCGATGAAGCGGATGCCCGCCGCTTCCACCGCCTGGCAGAAGTTCTTGTTCTCGGAGAGAAAGCCATAGCCCGGATGGATCGCACCCGCGCCGCTGGCTTTTGCTGCCGCGATGATCTGTGCGCCATCGAGATAGCTCGCCACCGGCGTGCTGCCGGTGATCTCGATGGCCTGATCAGCCATCTGCACGGCCAGCGTACCGCGGTCGGCGGCGTGGTAGACGACGATGCCGCGCAGGCCGAGCTTTTGCACCGTGCGCAGCACGCGCACGGCGATCTCGCCGCGATTGGCAACGAGCACAGAATGGAACGGCCAGGCAACGGTATTGGGCATATGTGGAGTCACGGTTAAAGTCATGGGGGGAGCAGGCCTGTAGGCACATGCATTGGAAAATCCATCAGGATCTGCGCCAGCATCTTGCCTTGCGGGTCGTAACGCAGGCTGGCCATGCCACCGCCGCCGAGTGCCTCGTGCAGAAGGAAGTTGAAGCCCTGCAAGCCGGGCAGCTCGAAGCGTTCCACCTTGCCTTCGACGAAGTGTGCGAAGTACTGGTGCACCGCGTCGGCAGTCAGCTGCTCGCGTAGCAGGGCTACAAACTCTGGTTTGCGGGCGAGCACGCCGATGTTGGCGGCATTGCCTTTGTCACCACTGCGCCCAGTGGCGAGGGTGATCAGAGGCACGACGCGATGGCCGTGCCCCCTCTCCCTTTGTGGGAGAGGCTCAGGGAGAGGAGCTGCTGTTGGCTGAGGTTGCGCTGTCCCTCCCTCAAACTTCCGAGAGCCAAAAACATCGCCATCCACTTGGATTGGAACAGCACTCTTTGGCACCAGACAAGAAAACAGGCGCACCAGCGGCGTCGGTGAAGGCCTGCCGCCGGAGAAGCCGGTGATGCCCTGCGCCATTGCGGTGGCGGGCGGGATGAACTCGCGGCCGAAAATCTCCAGCGCATTCTTGTCGGCGTGGTGCACGGCCACTTTCAGAATCACTTCGCGCGCATCGCGGCGACGGCTCGCGGCACCCCAGTTGGCCTCGCTGCCGAGCACTTCGATATCGGTGCGCAGGTAGTCTGCCAAGTCACGTTCGGCAAACAGGCGGCGTGTGCGTTTGAGAATCGCAGCGCCCACGGCCTCGGCCTTCTCGACCGCATCGACGCCGCCGATCATCATGGTGCCGCTGCTGCGGAAACCATCTTGGTACGTCGCCGAGACCTTGTAGTGCGCGGTGGGCGCAAAGCCGCGCGCACCACTCACTCGCACTTGATGATTGCCGACTTGTTCAAGCTGTACATCGCGCCAGTCGCAGGTGACGTCGGGCAGGAGATACGCGGCTGGATCACCGATTTCATAGACGATCTGCTCAGCCACCGTCGCGGGCACCACGCGGCCACCGCTACCGGTCGGCTTGGTGGCAATGAAGCGACCATCGGGCTGGCAGATGGCGATGGGGAAACCCATGCGATCCCAGTCACCCATCACTTCGCGCCAGTCGGTGCTGATGCCGCCCGTGGCCTGCGCGCCGCACTCGATCACGTGCCCGGCGAGGCTGCCCGCCGAAAGCAGGTCGTAGTCGTCCGCCTGCCAGTCGAATTCGTGAATCAGTGGCCCCAGTGCCAGCGCGCTATCAACACAGCGACCAGTGACGACGATATCCGCACCCGCTGCCAGTGCCGCCGCAATCGGGAAGGCACCGAGATAGGCGTTCATACTCCAGAGCCTGGCGGGCATGGCGCTGCCGCTGAACATCTCGGTGACATCCGCAAACTCGGCAGCGCGTGGCAAGAGATCATCACCAGTGACGACTGCGACCGTGAGCTTGATACCGAGTGCGGCAAGCTGCGCGTCGATCGCCGCCTTGCAAGCCTGTGGATTCACGCCGCCCGCATTGCTGACCACCTTGATGCCGCGTGCCTGCAATTGCGGCGCGAGGCTGGCGATGACGGTGGGAAAGTCCGTCGCGTAACCCGCATTGGCATCCTTGATGCGCGCGCGTGCAAGCAGCGACATGGTGATTTCGGCGAGATAGTCCAGCATCAGGTAGTCAATCTCACCCGACTCGACGAGCTGCTTAGGGCCTTCGGCCGAGTCGCCCCAGAAGCCGGCACCGCAGCCAATCCGAACGCTGCTTTTCATGGGCTAGTTACCGGTGAAGCCGGGCGCGCGTTTTTCCTGGAACGCCGTCATGCCCTCCTTCGCATCCTCCGTGGACGACATCACCGGCACCATCACCTGCGCGAACTCCAGCGACTCGCGCAGGCTCATGTCGCGCATGGCATTGAAGGCCTGCTTGCCGAGGCGGATCGCCGTCGGCGATTTGTCGGTGATGCGGCTCAAAAGCCAGTCGAGCTTGGCATCGAGTTCCGCACGCGGCACGGCGTAGCTGAGCACGCCCCAGTCGAGCGCATCCTGTGCGGTGAACAGCTCGCCGGTGATGCACATCTCCTGCAACTTGCGCGGCGGCAGCACGCGCAGCATGTAGGGCAGGATCATCATTGGGGTCAGGCCAATCTTCGACTCGGTGGTGCCGATGCGGATGTCGTCCGCACCCACCGCCATGTCGCAGGCGCAGACGATGCCGAAGCCACCTGCCATCGCCGCGCCATTGACCCGCGCGACGATAGGCAGCGTGCACTCCTGCATGCATTTGAACAGGTCCACGATGTAGTGCCTGGGCCTGGCGAAATCCACCGCGAAGGCAAAGCCCTTGGCCCCCTTGGCAAGGTCAGCCCCGGCGCAGAAGGCCTTGTCGCCCGCGCCGGTGAGCACGATGGCGCGGCAGTCGCCCGACTGCATGGCCTGCACGATGCCCGCATTGATGGCAGCCACCACCTCGGCATTGAGCGCGTTGCGGCGCTCCTCGCGGTTGATGGTGATCCACTGCACCGGCCCACGGCGCTCGACAAGGACAGGCTCGGACATGCTGGAAGACTCTGATGGCTGATGAGAAGCCACAGGCTAAGGCCGCCCGCGGTGCAAGCGCTTCATCCGTTTATGGGATCAGCCCGACATCGTCCCCCTGATACTGCGAAAGAGTGAGGCAAGGGCACGATCAAACCGGATACTGGGCGGACAATAATCAAGGAGAACACCCATGAGCTGGATCACTCTGACCAAGCCCATCCGCCGCATCGGACTGGCGCTGTCGTTGGCGCTGGCTTCTGCCCTGTCGGCACAGGCCACGGCCGAGATCGACAACGCCGCACTCGCCAACGCTGCCGATGGCCGCAACTGGGCGGCCTGGGGCCGCAACTTCAACGAGCAGCGGTTCAGTCCGCTCGAACAGATCAACCCGCAGACCGTCAATCGCCTCGGCCTTGCCTGGTCGCTGGAGCTGGAGGACGTCTGGAATGTCTCCAGCCAGCCGCTCGCCGTCGATGGGGTGCTCTATTTCGCGGTCGGCTACAGCGTGGTGCATGCGGTGGATGCCAAGACCGGCACGCTGCTGTGGAAGTACGACCCCAAGGTGAGCAGCGAAAAGATGCGCATGGCCTGGGGCAGCCGTGGCCTGGCGTACTGGAAAGGCCGGGTCTACACCGGCGTGCAGGATGGCCGCCTGTTTGCGCTGGATGCCAAGACCGGCGCTCTGGTTTGGGAAACCCTCACCACCCAGCCCGGCGACAACCGCTACATCACCGGCGCGCCGCGCGTGTTCAATGGCAAGGTCATCATCGGCCACGGCGGAGCCGACTTCGGCCATGTGCGCGGCTATGTCACCGCCTACGATGCCGAGACCGGCAAGCAGGCCTGGCGCTGGTTCGTGGTACCGGGCAATCCAGCCGATGGCTTCGAGGATGCCTCCATGGAAGCCGCCGCCAAGACCTGGAGCGGCAAGTGGTGGGAGTTCGGCGGCGGCGGCACGGTGTGGAATGCCATGACCTACGACCCCGAGTTCAATCGCATCTATCTCGGCACCGGCAATGGCTCGCCGTGGAACGCGAAGCTGCGCAACCCGGGTGGCGGTGACAATCTCTACCTGTGCTCGGTGGTCGCACTCGATGCCGACACCGGCCAGTACCTCTGGCACTACCAGACCACGCCGAACGAGACCTGGGATTTCAACTCGACGATGGACATGGTGACGGCCACCGTCGACATCGATGGCAAGCCCCGCAAGGTGCTGATGCACGCGCCCAAGAACGGCTTCTTCTATCTGCTCGACCGCGAAAACGGCAAGCTCATCTCTGCCGAAAAGCTCGGCAAGGTCACCTGGGCCGAGAAGGTGGACATGGCTACTGGCCGCCCGGTGGAAGTGCGCGGCGCACGCTACGAAAACGGCGAGGCGCTGACCTGGCCCGGCTCCGGCGGCCTGCACAACTGGCACCCGATGGCCTTCAGCCCGGCGACGGGTCTGGTCTATATCCCGGCACGTGAGATGGCGGGCTACTACCACGACAAGGACATCGACCCCCGCACCTGGAAGATGGATGTCGATGGCCCGCTGGGCCTGCGTCCCTTCTTTGACGATGTGCCCAAGAACGCGGGCAGCAGCTCGCTGCTGGCCTGGAACCCGGTCACCCAGACCAAGGCCTGGGAGCAACCCACGCCCGGTGCCACCAATGGCGGTGTGATTGCGACCCAGGGCGGCCTGGTGTTTCAGGGCAGTGCCGATGGCGAGTTCAAGGCGCACGACGCCGCGACTGGCGAGGTGCTGTGGAGCTACAAAATGGGTGTCGGCACGCAGGCCCCGCCGCTCACCTACGAGGTGGATGGCGAGCAGTACGTCTCGGTGCTCGCGGGCTGGGCGGGCGGCCAGATGCTGCTCGGAACACTCTCGGCGCAGCACGGCTGGGTCGGTCGCCAGCACCCGCGCCGCCTGCTCACCTTCAAGCTCGATGGCAAGGCCGTGCTGCCCGCCTCGCCGCCGCCGACCCAGACGGTGGTGCTGAAAGACGCGAGCTTCGTGGCCGACGCGACGCTGGTCGAAAAAGGCAAGCTGATCTACGGCAAGAACTGCGTGATCTGCCACGGCATCGCCGCCGTGGCGGGTGGTGCTGCACCGGACTTGCGCGCCTCTGCCGTGCCGCTCGCAGGCCCCGCTTTCAAGGCCATCGTGCACGGCGGCGCACTGGAGTCACGCGGCATGCCCAAGTTCAGCGAGCTCAGCGACGCGGAGCTGGATGCCATGCGCCACTACATCCGCGAGCGCGCCGAGCACGAGCCAAGTGTGTGGTCGCAGGTGAAGGCGATCTGGGGCTTCATCGTGCTGATGGTGAAGATGCAGCTGCTGAAAGCTGGCCTGATCTGATCGCATGACGGCCGCCCTCACCCCATTGCCAGAGTTGCTGGCGGCGGCGCAAACGGGTGCGACTTTTTCGGCGCTCGATGCCAGGCCCGTACTACTGCTGTCGGCAGATTGGACGGCGCAGGGCTTGTCTGCGCAAGAGGCTGAGGTGCTCGCGCGCTGGCTGCGCCAGCAGCCCTGCACCACGCTGGCAGTGCTTACCCCCGACGCTGATGCCGCAGTGGCATCAGCGTGCGACGTGCTGCTTCGAGACTTGAGCGAAGCCTCGTCACTGCTGACGAACATCGAGCGCGGCCCCATCGCCGCCGCCGTGCTGGCGCAGCTGCTGCGCATCACCGAGACCATGCCGATGGAGCATGCGCTCGTCGCCGAGTCGCTTGCCTATTCCACGCTACAAGCCGGGCCGGAGTTTCGGCGCTGGCTGGCTGCGCATCCGCCGCAGGCGCTGCCGGTGATCGACCAGGGCCCGGCGGTGCTGATGCAGCGCGAAGGCGCAGCACTGAATCTGCAACTGAATCGCCCCAGCCGTCGCAATGCCATGTCTGTGGAGATGCGCGATGCGCTGATGGAGGCGCTGCAACTGGTGTTGATGGATGCGTCCATCGAGAAGGTGTTGGTGAGCGGCCGCGGCCGCTGCTTTTCGACGGGCGGCGAGCTGGCCGAATTTGGCACCGCACCCGACCCGGCCAGCGCGCATCTGGTGCGCAGTCTCGCCCTGCCCGGCCGACTGCTGGCGCATTGTGCGGCGCGCGTGGAGGTGCGTCTGCACGGGGCCTGCATCGGTTCGGGTATCGAGCTGCCCGCGTTTGCGGGCCGCGTCGTTGCCAGCCACGACGCCTGGTTCCAGTTGCCAGAACTCCAGTTCGGCCTCATCCCCGGCGCGGGTGGCTGTGTGAGCATCGCGCGTCGCATTGGCCGCCAGCGCACGGCCTGGCTCGCGCTTTCGGGGCAGCGCATCGACGCGCCAACAGCCCTGGCCTGGGGCCTGATCGATGCCATTGAGCAGCGATCCACTACTTAAGTCCATCGGAGTTACCGCGTGAAATTGTTCGACCCTCTGCAACTACGCAGCATCACGTTGCGCAACCGCATTGCTGTCTCGCCCATGTGCCAGTACTCGGCGGTCGAAGGCAGCGTCACGCCCTGGCACCTGGTGCATCTTGGCAGCCGCGCGGTGGGCGGTGCGGGGCTGGTGATGGCCGAGGCCAGTGCCGTCAGTGCCGAGGGCCGCATCTCGCCGGCCGATGCCGGCATCTATAACGATGCGCACACCAGTGCCTGGGCACCGATTGCGGCCTTCATCCGCGCGGCCGGTGCAGTCCCTGCCATCCAGCTGGCGCACGCCGGCCGCAAGGCCAGTACGGATCTGCCCTGGAACGGCGGCAAGCCACTGACCCCATCGCAAGGCGGCTGGCAGCCCTTGCTGGCCCCCAGCGCCATCGCCTTCGACGACCAATCCGCCACGCCGGATGCACTCGATCAAGCTGGAATTGCCAAGCTGATCACGGACTTTCGTAGCGCCGCACAGCGCGCGCTCGATGCCGGGTTTCAGGTGGTGGAGCTGCACGCCGCGCACGGTTATCTGCTGCATGCCTTCCTCTCGCCCATCAGCAATCAACGCACGGATGACTACTGCGGCGGCTTCGACAACCGCACGCGCTTTCTGCGTGAGGTGGTCAGCGCCGTGCGCGAGGTCTGGCCCGATCACCTGCCGCTGTTCGTGCGCATCTCGGGCACCGACTGGGCCGAGGGTGGCTGGGACATCGAGCAGAGCATCGCGCTGTGCCGCCAGCTCAAGCCGCTGGGTGTGGATTTGATCGACGTCTCCTCCGCAGGCTCGCTGCCGCGCGTGGCCCTGCCCTATGGCCCCGGCTTTCAGGTGCCACTGGCGCGCCGCATCCGCCACGAAGCCGGCATTGCCACCGCGGCCGTCGGTGCCATCACCGACCCGATGCAGGCCGAGCAGATCGTGCACACCGGCGATGCCGATCTGGTGCTGCTGGCGCGCGAGATGCTGCGTGATCCGTATTGGCCGCTGCATGCGGCGCGCGCGCTGAAGGCTGAGATCACCGCACCGCTGCCCTACCAGCGCGGCTGGTAGCGACAATCTCGTCAAATCGGACGAAGCCCTGTGGTGTGCTGCTGCATAAGCTGTAAGCAGTCTCAATTCACCACGGCATTGCCAACATGACTGTCATGACCAGCATCGAACGCCCCAGCGTGCTCCAGGCTTTTTCCGGCCTCTCCAACGACGAGATGGAAGTGCTCGGCAACGCTGACCATTTCGCGCAGAACGAGCTGTATCCGCTGTCGAAGAAAATGGACGACGAAGAATGGTGGCCGACGGAGATCTTTCCCAAGATCGGTGCGACCGGCTATTTCGGCATCACCGCGCCCGAGCAGTACGGCGGCTCGGGCATGGATGTGTTCACCTCCGGCCTCATCCTGCAAGCCTTTGGCCGCTGGAACCATGCGCTGGCGCTGAGCTGGGTCGCGCACGAGAACCTTTGTCTGCACAACATCCTGCGCAACGCCAACGAGGAGCAGAAACAGAAGTATCTGCCCGCGATGTGCAAGGGCACTTCGATCGGCGCACTGGGCCTCACCGAGCCAGGTGCGGGCTCCGATGCGCTGGGCTCGATGCGCACCACAGCGCGGCTCGAAGGCGGCCATTACGTGCTCAATGGCAGCAAGCTCTACATCACCAACGGGCCGGTCGCCGATGTACTGCTGGTGTATGCCAAAACCGACAAGGATCGCGGCGCGCAGGGCATCTCGGCGTTCATCGTCGAAAAGGATTTTCCCGGCTTCAAGGTCGCGCAGAAGCTCACCAAGATGGGCTTTCGCGGCAGCCAGACCGCCGAGCTGGTGTTCGAGGACTGCAAGGTGCCGGTGGAGAACCTGGTCGGCGGCGAGAACCGGGGCGTAAAGGTGGTGATGTCCGGCCTCGATCTGGAGCGCGCAATGATCTCGCCGATCTGCCTCGGCATCGCCGAGCGTGCCTTCTCGCTCGCACTCGACTACGCCAAGCAGCGCAAGCAGTTCGGCCGATCGATCAGCGATTTCCAGATGGTGCAGGCCAAGCTCGCCGACATGTACACCTGGGTCGAGTCGATGCGGCTGTTCACCTATCAGACCCTGCGCGCAGCCAACGTCATCAGCGAGGACGAGGGCGGCCGTGGCGAAATCCACAAGCTCACGGCGGCCGGTGTGCTCTACGTTGCCGAGACCATGAACAAGGTGCTCAACGACGCGGTGCAGGTGCATGGCGGCACGGGCTACATCTGGGAGAGCGAGATCAATCGCCTCTATCGCTCGATCAAACTGCTGGAGATCGGTGCCGGCACCAGCGAGGTGCGCAAGATGATCATCGCCAAGGAACTGCTCACCGCATAAATCATGGCCCTGTCTCCCGAAGTCGCGCTGCTGAACTCACCCGAACACCTCTGGACGACTGAAACGGTCTATCGCTCGGATCTGTTCAAGGGCAAGGTGGCTTTGGTCTCTGGCGCGGGCAGCGGGATCGGCCGCGCCTGCGCGCTGCTGTTTGCTCGGCTCGGCGCCAAGCTGGTGCTCTGCGGCCGCACCCCCGAGAAATTGCAGCTCGTCGCCGACTTCATCCATGCCAAGGGCGGCGAGGCACTGGTGGTGCCCACCAACATCCGCGAGCCCGAGCAGGTGGATGCGCTGTTTCTCGCCGCCCATGCCCAGTACGGACGCATCGACTACACCGTCAACAATGCCGGCGGGCAGTTTCCGCAGGCGGCCATCGATTTCGCGCCCAAGGGCTGGAACGCGGTCATCAACAACAACCTCAACGGCACCTGGCTGATGATGCAGCGCGCCGCGCAGTACTGGCGCGACCAGAACACGCCGGGCTCCATCGTCAACATCGTGGTGGTGGTCGAGCGCGGCATGCCGGGGGTGGCACACACCGTCGCGGCACGGGCCGGGGTGATCGGCGTGAGCCGCACGGTAGCCATCGAGTGGGCACCGCTGGGCATCCGTGTGAACTGCGTGGCTCCCGGCCTCACCGCGACTGAAGGGCTGGAGGTCTATCCGCCCGAGGCGCAGAAGGAGTTCCCGCTCGCCAACCCCATGAAGCGCCCCGGCACGCCGATGGAAATCGCCGAGGCCTGCATCTACTTAAGCGCCTCATCCGGCAGCTTCATCAACGGCGAGGTGCTCACCGTCGATGGCGGCGGCAAGCTCTGGGGCGAGCTGTGGACGGCCGGGCGACCCGATCACTTCAAGCTGTAAATCTCACGCCTCGCAGTCGCCGCACAACTCAGGGAAAACCTCATTGCTGATGCGCTCGATCAAGGCATCGAGTGCCGCATCATCAGAGAGGTCCGCCAAGGGCTTCCAGCCATAGCCGTTGAGCATGGTTTGAATGTGGCGGCACAGCAGGCGATAAGGGTTGCCGACGTTGAAATCTTCCATCACCCCCTCGGCATGCACGAGGTTGTGGGTGCCGATGGTCAGCGACCAGAGTCCGATCGAGACCTGCTCCGGGGTGAGACCCTTGAGCTGCAATTTGTTGCTGCTCACGGCGTCGTTGATGATGCCGGTGACGATTTCACCAATCGGGTCGTTGGCTTCGAGCAGCGCCTGTCGGCGCGGTGCTGAGGCCGCACCCCAGACCACCTCGGTGAACACGTACTGGCCGATACGAAAGTGCTCGGGATGGCGGCGCACGAACAGCATGTCGGCCACGCCGATGGCGAACATGCGGTCGCGCGGCGAGGCCTGCCAGCGCGCCACCCGCTGAAACAGTTCGACGTGGATGCGCGCATCTTCAACCGTGAGCGCCAGCAGCAGGTCTTCTTTGGAAGCAAAGTGCAGATACAGCGTGCCCACGGCGTATTCGGCACGCTCGGCGATGCGCGTCATTTGCAGGCTGAGCAGGCCGTTTTCGTGGATCAGCTCACGCGCGGCCTTGAGGAAGCGCGCTTCGCGCTCCTCGAATTGCCGCTGCCGTCTTTCCTTGGTGCCCACCGGATATGCCTGCCTGTTGCCGCGAAAAAGAATCTGATTTCAATCTTGAATTAGATTCACTGATTGGTCAATAATTGCGGCATTGTGATTTTCCAGACCGCTCAGCTGCGGCCTCAAGCCAAGAGAAACACCATGCCTGCGGTCTCCTTCAAACTCGTTCCCGGCTCCAAGACTGTTGCCCCCCTGCTGCTGCTGCTCAGCAGCACTGGTTGTGTGATGGGGCCCGATTACAAGCCCGCCGACGCACCCACGCTTGAACGCTACGGTGCCGACACCACACCCGCAGAGACCGTGTCTGCCCCTGGCCCTGGTGGCGAGGCGCAGCGGTTTCTGGCCGGGCGTGACATGCCCGATCGCTGGTGGACGCTGTTCGGCTCGGCCAAGCTCAATGCCCTGGTGGACGAGGCCCTGAAGTCGAGCCCCAGCGTCGCTTCGGCGCAGGCTGCACTGCGGGTGGCGCAGGCCAATCTCAAGGCCAGCGGTGCGGCGCTGTATCCCGAGATCGAGGCCAGCGCGGGCGGCACCCGGCAGAAGATCGACACCGGCAGTTTCGGCAATCCCAACGGTGGCAGCACCATCTACAACCTCTTCAACGCGCAGGTCGGCGTCTCGTATGGCATCGACCTGTTCGGCGGCACGCGCCGCGGCATCGAGGCCGAGATCGCCCGCGCCGAGTTTCAGCGTTACCAGAGCGAGGCGGCGTATCAGACGCTGATCGCCAATGTGGTGACAGCCGCCGTGCAGGAGGCCCTGGTGCGCAAGCTGCTGGAGGGCCAGCTCGCCATACTCGCCGACCAGGAAAAAACCCTGAAGGTGACCGAGACCCAGTTCGAGCTGGGTGGCATCAGCCGCGCTGACCTGCTGATCGTGCGCTCGCAGCTCGCCAGCGAGCGCGCCAAGCTGCCACAGCTGCGGGCCGAACTTTCAGCGGTGCAGAATCAGCTTGCGGTGTATCTGGGCAAGGCCCCCAGCGAGCAGGCGGCGAGCAACTTCGAGCTCGACGAGCTGACGCTGCCGCAGGATCTGCCGGTATCCCTGCCCTCCACGCTCGTGCGCCAGCGGCCCGATGTGCTGGCGGCGGAAGCTTCATTGCGCACGGCTTCGGCCAACGTCGGCATCGCGGCGGCCAATCGCTTTCCCTCGCTGACACTGTCGGCCAGCTATGGCACGCAGTCCTCGAAGGCCAGCGATCTGTTCAGCAGCGACATCTGGAGCCTTGGCGGCAATCTGACGGCACCGATCTTCAATTACGGAGCACTGTCCTCACTCTTCAAGGGCTCGCAGGCGGCGTACGAGCAATCCACCGCCGACTACAAGCTGACCGTGCTCAATGCCTTCCGCGACGTGGCGGATTCGCTGCGCCAGCTCGAAACCGATGCCGAGCTGCTGCAAGCCCAGTACGAAGCTGCATCCGTTGCCGAAGAGGCG
This sequence comes from Pseudomonadota bacterium, assembly GCA_040385605.1. Lineage (GTDB taxonomy): Bacteria > Pseudomonadota > Gammaproteobacteria > Nevskiales > Nevskiaceae > Stagnimonas. The sequence goes on along the minus strand of JAZKHC010000017.1, from coordinate 38,158 downwards.
CTGCGGCTGAGCCAGCTGCAATACGAGCTGGGTGCAGCGAGCTATCTGCAACTGCTCACCGCACAGCAGCAGCGCATCACCGCCCGCACCGGTTACACGCAGGCGCGCGCTGCCCGCCTGCAAGACACGGTGGCGCTGTTCCAGGCGCTCGGCGGTGGCTGGACCTCACGGCAGGAAGCCGCAACTGCCAAGCCTTAAGACCAAGTCCTAGCGCATCCCATTTCGACACCTCATCTCACTTTTGAAGGCCTCACCATGACCAGCACCACCAGCAAAAACCCCTACCGCGCCAAACGCTGGCTGCTGATGATTGGCGCGGTGCTGCTGCTGGTGCTGGTGATCGGCGGCATCAAGGCATACAGCGTCAAGCAGATGATCGACGGCTTCAAGGCGATGGGCGAGCCGAAGTCCACGGTCTCGACGGTCAAGGTGGGCTTTGAAGAGTGGCAGCCGACGCTCTCTGCCGTGGGCAGCCTGCGCGCGGCGCGTGGGGTCGATGTCGCCGCTGAAGTATCCGGCGTGGTCGAATCGGTCAGCGCACGTTCTGGCGAAGAAGTGCGAGAGGGTGCGCTCCTAGTCGAACTGGTGATGGATGCCGACGTCGCCAGACTGCGCGCCCTGCAAGCCGACGCCGAGCTTGCCAAGAGCACTGCGGCCCGCGCAAGCAAGCAGCTCGAAGCACAGGCGATCAGCCAGGCGCAGGCCGATGCCGAAGCCGCCAAGCTCAAGGGCGCGGAGGCAGCTGTCGCCGAGCAGGCCGCACTGATCCGCAAGAAAACGATCCGCGCACCCTTCAGCGGCCAGCTCGGTATCAGCACCGTCAACCCCGGCCAGTTCCTCAACCCTGGCGACAAGCTGATCACGCTGCAACAGCTCGACCCCATCCACATCGACTTCACCGTGCCGCAGGGCTCGCTGTCGCTGCTGGCCAGGGATCAGGCGATCAGTGTCAGCACCGATGCCTTTGCCGGTGAAGCCTTCAAGGGCAAGATCACCGCGATCAACCCGGTGGTCGATACCAATACCCGCAATGTGCGCGTGCAGGCCACGCTGCCCAATCCGCAGCGCAAGCTGCTACCCGGCATGTTCGGCAACGTCACCGTCACCTCCGGGGCCAGCCAGAAGTACCTGACGCTGCCGACCAATGCCGTCGCCTTCAACCCCTATGGCGAGACCGTGTTCGTCATCGTCAAGCGCGGCGAAGAAAATGCCGCCGATCCGAACAAGCCTGCCGAGCTGGCGAAATCCGAAACGCTGAAGAAGTCCGATGCTGACTTGAAGGCAGCGGCAGCGACGGCGGCAGAAAAAGAGAAGGCCACTGATACACCCGCTGCTCCGGCTGCCGAAGGCCCGCCACCCTTGGTTGCACGCCAGGTGTTCATCAAGACCGGCCTCACCCGGGGTGACCAGGTGGCGGTGTTGAGCGGCATCAAGGAGGGCGACGAGGTCGTCACCAGCGGCCAGCTCAAGCTCAAGAACGGCACGCTGGTCGTCATCAACAACGACATACAGCCCAGCAGCGATCCCGATCCGCGCCCGGTGGACGAGTAAGGCCGCCACGCGGAATAGCCCATGAAATTCACCGATATCTTCATCCAGAAGCCCGTCCTGGCGCTGGTGGTCAGCCTGATGATTCTGGTACTGGGCGTGCGCGCCCTGGCCCAGTTGCCGGTACGCGAGTATCCGGAATCGCAGATCGCCAACATCACAGTCACCACCACCTACTTCGGCGCAAATGCCGACGTGATTGCCGGCTTCATCACCGCACCACTCGAAGCTGCCATCGCGCAGGCCCAGGGCATCGACTACATCTTCTCCACCAGCAATAGCGGTGTGAGCGTGATCAACGTCAGCCTCAGGCTCAACTACGACGCGAGCCGCGCGCTGAGCGAGATCAGCGCGCAGGTCAACTCGGTGCTCAATCAGTTGCCCGAAGACGCACAGCAGCCTTCGCTGAAAGTTTCGACCGGCGAAAACACCGCGTCGATGTATCTGGGCTTCACCAGCGATGTGCTGGAAGCCAACCAGATCACCGACTACCTGCTACGGGTGGTGCAGCCCAAGCTGCAAGGCATCAGCGGCGTGCAGAAGGCCGATATCTTCGGTGCGCGCCAGTTTGCACTCAGGGTCTGGCTCGATCCGCAACGGCTGGCGGCGCACGGCCTGACGGCCGATGACGTCTACGGCGCGCTCGGCACCAACAATTACATCTCGGCACTCGGCTCCACGAAAGGCCAAATGGTGACGGTCGATCTCACCGCCTCCACCGATCTGCATTCGCTGCAAGAGTTTCGCCAGCTGGTGGTGAAGTCCAACGAGGGCGGCATCGTCCGTCTCGAAGACGTGGCCAAGGTCACGCTGGGTGCGGAGCAATACGACTTCAATGCCCGCTCCGATGGCCGTCGCGCGCTCTTCATCGGCATCAGCGTCGCACCGGAAGCCAACGTGCTGACGGTGATCAACAATGTGCGCGAGGTGTTCCCCAGCATCGTCGCACAGCTTCCCAAGGGCCTGACCGGTGAAATCGACTTCGACGCCACCGAGTACATCCGCAGCTCGATTTCCGAAGTGCAGACCACGCTGCTCGAAGCCCTGGCCATCGTCTCCGTGGTCATCTTCATGTTCCTCGGCTCGGCACGTTCGGTGCTGATCCCGGCGCTGGCGATCCCGCTGTCGCTGATCGGCGGCTTCATCTTCATGCTGGCACTCGGCTACTCGATCAACCTCCTGACCTTGCTGGCGCTGGTGCTCGCCATCGGCCTGGTGGTCGATGACGCCATCATCGTGGTCGAGAACGTCGATCGACACATGAAGGACGGCATGACGCCGATGGATGCGGCCCTGCTGGGCGCGCGCGAGCTGGCGCTGCCGATCATCGCCATGACGGTGGTGCTGATCGCGGTCTATGTGCCGATCGGCTTCCAGGGTGGCCTGACCGGCACCCTGTTCTCGGAGTTTGCCTTCACGTTGGCGGGTGCCGTGGTCATCTCCGGCATCATCGCGCTGACGCTGTCACCGATGATGGCGGCGTACTTCCTGAAGCCCGGCGAGCACGAAGGCAATCGCTTCATGCAGGCCATCGACCGCAACTTTGACTGGACGCGCGCGCACTACGAACGCCTGCTGGGTGGTGCGCTCGCCAGCTGGAAGATCGTGGTCGTCTTCGGCTTCATCATCCTGGTGCTGATCGGCGTGCTCGCCAACTTCTCGCGCACTGAGCTCGCACCACAGGAGGATCAGGGCTTCGTGCTCGGCTTTGGTTACTCATCCCCCAACGCGACCGTGGAGCAGATGAGCGTCTACTCGAAAAAGATGTACGAGTTCGTGAAGGCCACGCCCGAAGCCGATCAATCGTTCCAGCTCGATGGCATCAGCAGCACCAACACGACGCTGACCGGCATCATCCTCAAACCCTGGAGCGAGCGCACGCGCAGCGCCTTCGATATCCAGAACGACTTGCAGGAGAAGTTCAACAGCATCGCCGGTGCGACCATCTATGCCTCGCAGCCGCCACCCCTGCCGACCAGCAGCGGCGGTGCCAACACCTCGGTCGTGTTCGTGCTGGGTACCACCGATTCTTTCGTCAACCTGGAGGGTGTCGCCAACGACATGCTCACGGAGGCGCAGAAGAGCGGCAAGTTCTACTACATCGACACGGATCTCAAGATCAACAAGCCGCAGGTCAAGGTCAACATCGACCGCGACAAGGCCGCAGCCCTGGGCCTCAACATGCGTGACATCGGCAGCTCACTGGGCGCGATGCTGGGCGGCGGCTATGTCAACTACTTCAGCATAGCGGGCCGCTCCTACAAGGTGATTCCGCAGGCGCAGCAGGTGAGCCGGCTCAACCCCGAGCAGCTCAGCGACTACTACATACGCACCGCCAGTGGAGACGTCGTGCCGGCCTCGACGGTGGCAACGCTCAAGACTGAGGTCATCCCCACCCGCGTGAGTCGCTTTCAGCAGCTCAACTCGGCCACCTTCAGCGGTGTGCCCTCGGGCACGCTGGGTGATGGTCTGGACTATCTGAAGCAGCTTGCGGAAGAAAAGATGCCTGCCGGCTACACCATCGACTACGGCGGCGAATCGCGCCAGTTCGTGCAGGAGTCCTCTGCCTTCGTGCTGACCATGGGCCTCGCACTCATCATCATCTTCCTGACCCTCGCCGCCCAGTTCGGCAGCTTCCGCGACCCGCTGATCGTGCTGATGTCGGTGCCGATGGCGATCTTCGGCGCGATGGTGTTCATCTTTCTCGAAGTGCAGGGTGCGACGCTCAACATCTACACCAAGGTCGGCCTCGTCACGCTGGTCGGCCTCATCGCCAAGCACGGCATCCTGATCGTGCAGTTTGCCAACGACGAGCAGAAGGCCGGCAAGAACAAGCTCGACGCCATCATGGCGGCCGCTGGCGTGCGTTTGAGGCCGATCCTGATGACCACCGCCGCCATGGTGCTGGGCGTGATGCCGCTGGTGTTTGCGGCCGGTGCCGGTGCAGTGGGCCGCAATCACATGGGCTTGGTGATTGCGACCGGCGTTTCGATCGGCACCCTGTTCACCCTGTTTGTGGTGCCGGCGATGTATCTGCTGCTGGCCAAGGATCAACACGGCAAGAAGCAGGACGAACCGCTTGCGGCAGCGCCATTGCATTGAGCTTCGGCAGCAACAAAAAAGCCCGGATTCGTCCGGGCTTTTTTGTTGGCTCGATACGAATCACATCGCCGCAAACCAGTCAAGCTGTAATCCGGGTATTCGCGGTGTGGAGTTTTGCGAGAGAGTTCTCGAAATTGCCGCCACTGCGAACCCAAGGAGCACCACATGTCCGCAGCAGAAACCGTCGCCCTACGCGAAACGCCTTACATCCCCGGCTTGCCGCTGATCGGCAGTCTGCTCGGCATGGCCAAGGACCCGGCGCAGTTCTTCGTGGATTGCTACCGCAAGTACGGCAGTGTCGCGCGGCTATCGATCCTCGGCCAGAAGTACGTGCTCATCTCCGGCATCGAAGCCGCCAACTTCATGGGCACCCGCGAGGGCCGTGACTGCCTGCGCTCGAAAGAGTTCTGGCAGGGCCTCGTGAGCGAGTACGGCGCCACCCGTGTGCTGACCGGTGAGGACGGCGACAGCCACAAGGAGCTGCGCGACGTGATGCGCCACGGCTACTCGAAAGAATCCATCAAGGGCCGCTACAACGAGCTGGTGGACATCACCGACCGCGCGCTGAAGCGCGACTGGCACATCGGCAAGGAAGTGCCGGTGCTGGAAGCCATGCAGTACATGGTGGTGGATCAGCTCGGCACCATCCTCACTGGTGCGGCACCGCTCGAATATGTGAAAGACATCCGCACCACCATCCTCTACATCCTCAACGTGCTGGTCACGCGCCAGCGGCCGAAGATTCTGCTGCAACGCCCGCAGTACAAAAAAGCCAAGGCGCGCGTGTTCGAGCTGGGTGAGGCGATGATTGCCCAGGCCAAGTCGCGCTTCGGCAAGATCAAGGACGAGGAGCGCAACCTCATCGACGATGTCTACGCCGCCCACGTCAACACGCCGCACGTCATGCCCGCGAGCGATCTCATCGTGACCGTCACCGGCCCCTACGCCGCAGGCCTCGATACGGTGGCCAACACCACGGCCGCCATCACCTACACGGTGCTCAAGTATCCCGGCGTGAAAGAGCGCATCTACGCCGAAGTCGATGCCCTGTTTGCCGAGGGCCCTGTGGATGAAGACGGCCTGCTCAAGCGCCTGCCTGCTCTGAGCGGCGCGATCATGGAGACCATGCGGCTCTACCCGATCGCCGTCGCACAGATGCGCACCGCCACCAGGGACTTCGTGTTCGAGGGCCATCAGATCAAGGAAGGCGAGATGGTCTACATCGGCACCAGCGTGCCGCACTTCATGGACGAGTACTACCCCGACGCGAAGAAGTTCGACATCGACCGCTACCAGAAGCCGCGCGCCGAACACCTCAAGGCCGGTGCCTATTCGCCCTATGGCCGTGGCCCCCACACCTGCCTGGGCAAAAGCCTGGCGGAGGTGCAGATCGCCCTCTCGATGGCGCGGCTGTTCTACAAGCTCGATCTCGAGCTGGAATCGCCCGGCTATGTGTTGAAGACCAAGACCGCGCCCACGCCCGGCCCTTCGACCGACTTCAAGGTGCGCGTCAAGGGTTTCCGTCACTGAGTCGGAACATGCTGACCGTTCACCATCTCAACAACTCGCGCTCGCAGCGGGTGCTCTGGCTGCTGGAAGAACTGGGGGTCGAATACCGCGTGCAACACTACACGCGCGATGCCAAGACCATGCTGGCACCGCCGGAGCTGCTGAAGGTTCACCCCTTGGGCAAGTCGCCGATCATCACGGATGGCGACAACACGGTGGCCGAGTCTGGCGCGATCATCGACTACCTCGTCGAGCGCCAAGGCAAGGGCCGCTTGCAGCCCGCGCCCGGCACTCCGGAGCGCCTGCGCTACACCTACTGGATGCACTACGCCGAAGGCTCGGCCATGATGCCGATGCTGCTGAAACTCATCTTCAGCTTCATGCCCAGGCAGCCGATGCCGTTCTTCGTGCGTCCCCTCGTTCGCGGCATTGCCGACAAGGTCTGTCTGACTTTCGTCGATCCGATGCTGAAGCTGCATCTGGATTTCATGGAGGGTGAACTGGCGAAGCAGGAGTGGTTTGCGGGGCCGGATTTCACAGCGGCCGACATCCAGATGAGCTTCCCCATCGAGGTTGCTGCTGCCCGTGGCGGACTCGATGCCAGCCGGCCGCGACTATTCGCCTTCCTCAAACGCGTGCAGGCACGCCCCGCCTACCGCAAGGCGCTGGAAATCGGCGGCCCCTATCAACTGCTGAGCTAAGCACCCATGAGCGAACCCAAAGCCACCAACGTCGTCTGGCACGAAGGCGAAGTGAGCCGCACCGACCGCTACCGCATGCTGGGCCAGAAGGGCGTCACGCTCTGGTTCACCGGGCTCTCGGGCAGTGGCAAAAGCACGGTGGCGGTGGCACTCGAACGCGAGCTGATCCGCCGCGGCCGCATCTGCTACAGGTTGGATGGCGACAACATTCGCTTAGGGATAAACAAGAATCTCGGCTTCACCGCCGAAGACCGCACCGAGAACATCCGCCGCATCAGCGAGATCGCCAAGCTGTTCGTCGATACCGGCGTGATCGCGCTCACCAGCTTCATCAGCCCCTACCGCGCCGACCGCGAGGCTGCGCGTGTACTGCACCAGCAGGCGGGTATGGAGTTCATCGAGGTCTACGTCGATTGCCCGCTGAGTGAGGCCGAGCGGCGCGACCCGAAAGGGCTCTACAAAAAAGCGCGGGCGGGCGAGATCAAGAACTTCACGGGGATCAGTGACCCCTACGAAGCTCCTGAGAAACCTGATCTGGTGTTAAAGACGGCCGAGATGAGCCTTGCGGAAGAAGTGCAGGCGCTGCTCACGCTGCTCGAAGCACGCGGCTTTCTACTCGCGGTGTAGCGCCTTCCCTCACCACTCGCGGGAGAGGGACACTAAAACAGCTCAATGCCCACCGCGCGTCGCCGCCTCCGGGCTGAACATCTTCACGTTCATGTCGCTGCGATTCAGACGCCACCAGTCCTTGCCGGCCTCGTTGACGAGATAGCCTGCTTCGTAGGCATCGGCGTTGAGGTCTTGATACACCGAGACGCCACGATGAAAGGCCTGCGCATCCGGCGCATAGCGGTAGTTGACGAAGGCCGTGCGCCATAGCTGCCCCCGACTGTCGTAGTTGTCGGCCCAGTGTGCGAGCCAGGTGTCTTCGTCGGCGTAGAGCACTCGACGACCATAGATATGGCGAACGCCCGGTTTGAGCGTGGCCTCGATCACCCAGACCCGATGCAGCTCGTAGCGCATGTAGTCGGGGTTGAGCGTGTCCGGCGTCAACAGGGTGCTGTATTTGAGGGCCGGGTCGTTGATGCGGAAGTTGTTGTAGGGGATGTACAACTCGCGCTTACCGATGAGCTTCCAGTGGTAGCGCTCCGGCGAGCCATTGAACAGGTGATCGTCATCCACCGTGCGCAGGCCCGAGGGCGGCACGGCGTAGTCAAAGGCAATGTCAGGCGCCTGCCGCAGGCGCCGCGTGCCGGGGTTGTAGGCCCACACGCGGGTGCTGCCCTCGCTGAAATCCACCGGCTGGAAGCCCACACCAATCGTGCCCTTGTCGCGCAGCGGCAGTAACGTGACGTTGTAGAAATAGGCACCGACGTTGTCCTTCACCTTGCCATCACCATGCGGGTCAGCCGAGGGCGCGAGCGTCAGGTATTTCTGCTTGCCCCAGGCGATCTTGCCGTTGGCGAAGACGTTGGCGATGTCGATCACTGCCGTCTCGTTCCAGACATGGCGCGTGGCGAGCACGTTCCAGATCGCCTCCAAGCCCTCTTTCGCAAAGGGAAACGGCACGCCACCGCCAATGCCGTTCACCAAGCCCAAACCCTTATTGACCAGCTTGGCCTGCGCGGCGTTGTGCTTCGTGGCCGCACAGCCCGCGTCGGGGAAGCGGAAATCCCGATGGCTGGCATACACCGGCATGCGGAAGGTCTTGGGGTATTCCTTCAGCAGCGCCTTCTGGCCTTCGCCAAGGCGGTCGGCGTATTGCGCGCTGTTCTCCGCCGTGATGGTGAACAGGGGCTTCTCGTCTTTGTAGGGGCCGGGGTCGTAGCCCTTGGGGTCTTTCAGGCCAGGCCAGCTGTCGAGCCATTTGCCGGTGTAGGCAGCGACACCCGCTTTGCTGCCTGCGCGTTCGGCACCGATGCAGGTCAGCTTGTCGCCATCGAGTTGGTCAATTTGTTCGCGCGCCGACTTTGCCTCCGCTATGGGCAGCAACAGGAGGAGGCTCATCACTAGGAATCCGATCCATGCCGGATATCTCGTCTTCATCTTCTCCTCCATCAAGACCGCTGCTTGCAGAATCCTGCCGTCCCTGGCGCGACTTCATCCATTGATCTACCCCCGGCCCGCACATCCGTGTGCGGGCGTTCGAGGCCACGCGAGCAGTGCTCGCTACAGCGTGGCCTCTCACCCCAGCACCGAGCGCGAGATCAGCTCCTTCATGATCTCGTTGGTGCCGCCATAGATGCGCTGCACGCGCGCATCCGCAAACATGCGCGTCACCAGGTACTCGTTCATGTAGCCGTAGCCGCCGTGCAGCTGCACGCACTCGTCGATCACCTGCTGCTGCATCTCCGTCACCCAGTACTTCGCCATCGAGGCGGTGGCGTTGTCGAGCGTGCCATCCACCACCTGCTCGATGCAGCGGTCGATGAACACGCGCGCCACGCGGGTGATGGTGGCGGCCTCGGCCAGCTTGTACTTGGTGTTCTGGAACTCCGCGATGTTCTTGCCGAAGGCCTTGCGCTCGCGCACGTATTTCACCGTCTCGGCCAGTGCCCCTTCCATCGCTGCAACACCACCCAGAGCCACGATGGCGCGCTCGTACGGCAGGTCGCTCATCAGCTGGATGAAGCCACGACCCTCGATGCCGCCGAGCAGATTGGCCGCCGGGATGCGCACGTCCTCGAAGAACAGCTCGGCGGTGTCCTGCGCCTGCATGCCCATCTTGTCGAGAATGCGCCCGACGCGATAACCCTTGAGGCCGCGCGTATCCACCAGCAGGATCGAGATGCCACGCGAACCCGCCACCGTGGTGTCGGTTTTCACCACCAGCATAAGGAACTCGGCGAGGTAGCCGTTGGTGATGAAGATCTTCGAGCCATTGACGACGTAATCGTCGCCATCGAGAACCGCCTTGGTGCGGATGCCCTGCAAATCGGAGCCCGCGCCCGGCTCGGTCATAGCGATGGCACCGACCATCTCGCCCGCCGCGAGCCGTGGCAGAAACTTCTGCTTCTGCTCTTCGGTGCCGTGGTTGAGTACGTAGTGCGCTGCGATGGAATGCACACCCTGACCGAAGCCGGTGATGCCACGGCGTTGGCACTCCTCGTAGACCACCGCCTCATGTCGAAAATCACCGCCCGCACCACCGTATTCGGCGGGGATATCGGTGCACAGCAGGCCCATGGCACCGGCCTTGCGCCAGATGGCGTGGCCGACGTGATGCTGTGCGCGCCAGGCGGCTTCCTGCGGCACCATTTCGCCCTCGACGAAGCGCGACACCGCATCGCGGAACTGTTCGAGATCGGAGTCCATCCACGGCGAGACGTAGGGGGTGTTGGGCGGGGCGACACGGGCATTCATGGCAGCGGACATCCTTTGAAAGTGTGGGATTCAAGAGCTTCAGGCCGCAGGCATGCGGCCAATCACCAGAGCCTGTAGCGCCTCCGGCGCGAGCTTGAGCACGAGGGTGGAAGTGACCACGCACTTCGTTGCGCTGATGCACCAGCCCGATGCCGTCTTGCAGTACTCGTCTTCGTAGTACGCGCCGAGCTGGGTCAGCGTGCCGTCGTTGGTGTTGATGAGCTGATAGTGCAGGCCCCAGCGGCCATCGGCGTGGTCAGGCGTGCGCAGGCTGATCTGCGGATTCACGCCATGATGCATCTCGACCATGTGCGGATGACAGCCGATCTGCTGGAAGATTTCGACCAGCGCATCGGCGCGGTCGAAAGTGCCCACCACACCGTAGTCGATGGCAACCGTGCCATCGGCAAAACAGGCGCGCATGCCGACCGGGTCCTTGGCATCGCAGCAGGCGAGGTAGCGTGCCTTGAGGCTGCGGATGGCCTCAGAGGCTTCGAGCGTGGCGAGGCGTTGTTCGAGTGAGTCCATCGGCGGGCAGTCCTGCGGCAGGTTGGTGCAGGTAGTTCATCGCAGCAGGCAGTACGGCGAATCCCCCATTCGGATGACGGCGAAGCGCCAGCTACTTCAAACAGGTGAAGCCCCGGCCATTCGCAGCGCACTACTGTGCGGCTCGATCAAGCGCGCTGGAGACCGGGATGACGCAACAAGAGGAGATGCAGCGCAAGGTCATCAGCGGCCAGGTCTGGGATGACTTCTGCGACGCGCTTAAGCGCGCCGGCCAGCAGGTGCTGCGGCCCGAGGCACCGGCGGATGAGCTGACCCGCGCCGAGGGCTATCGCTATCTCACGCGCCTGCTGCGCATTGGCCTCGAGATGCACCTGGAGTTCGCTGACCCGGACTTCCCCGGCTTCTTTCTGCCCAGCCACGAGACCGGCAAGATCGGTGCCGACAACCCGGACAATCTCTACTACTTCGCCAAGATCAACGGTGCCAACGAGTACCTGATTCGCGGCACGCGCGGCACAGTGAGCTATCTCACCATCGGCACCCAGAAGGGCGGCTACGAAACCGACGGCAAGATGGAGCAGACCGGCTTCATCGACGCCAACAGCCTGCAACTCGATGCCGAGGGCCGCTTCGAGATCGTGCTGAGTGCCGAGCAAAAGCCCGGCAACTGGCTGCGCATCCAACCCGCCAGCAACGCGGTGATCGTTCGCCAGACATTCCTTGACCGCAAGACCGAGCGGCCTGCGCAGCTGAAGATCGAGCGCGTCGGCAGCGATGCGTCGCCTGCGCCCCTCACGGCCGCGCGCCTTGGCAATGGCCTCAACAACGCCGCGCGCTTTGTCGAAGGCACCGCGACCCTGTTCGCCAACTGGGCGCAGAGCTATCTGAAGCACCCCAACGCCCTGCCGCCTGCCGATCAGCTGCTGTGCCAGCGCGTCGGCGGCGACCCCAACATTTTCTACTACCACTCGTATTGGCAACTCGCCGATGACGAGGTGCTGGTGGTGCATGTGCCGCGCATTCCGCCATGCCGGTTCTGGAATCTGCAACTCAACAACTGGTGGATGGAGTCGCTCGACTATCGCTTTCATCGCATCCACCTCAACCAGCATTCGGCGCAACTCGATGCCGATGGCGGCGTGACGATGGTGCTCGCCGCGAGCGACCCCGGCCATGCCAACTGGCTCGATACCGCAGGCCATGCAGAGGGCACCTGGTGCTTCCGCTGGGTGGGTGCGAGCGAGCAGGTGCACCCAACCACGCGCGTCGTGAAGCGCACTCAATACCTCAAGGAGCTGAGCGCATGAGCGCCCCACAGACAAACCTCCCCTTCGATCCCACTGCACTCGAAGCCGCCGCCATCGCCCAGTCCGGCGGCCTGAGCAACTTCGGCGACCCCAGCTATCGCATCGCACTGGAAAAGCTCTGCGCCTCGCTGGAAGCCGAAGCCAAGCTCTCAGACTTTGGCCGCCAGCTGCTGCATCACAAGTTCGTCGAGATGCTGATCAACCGACTGCGCATGGAGGAGTTCTTCCGCCTGCACCCGGAGATCAATGACGAGGTGTTGCTGCCGCCCGTGCTGATCGTCGGCCTGCCGCGCACCGGCACCACGCTGTTGCAGCGCGTGCTCGCCTGCGACCCCAGCTTCTACTCCATGCCCTGGTGGGAATCGCGCTATCCGGTGCCCTTCCCCGGCGAGGATCTGAAGGCGCCCACCGAGCGCATCGAGCGCGCACGCGGTGAAGTGCGTGTGATGGTCGAGGCCATGCCCAAGCTCATGGCCATCCACCCCATGAACGCCGACGAGGCCGACGAGGAAGGGATGCTCACAGAGCACTCCTTCCGAGCATCCTTCAACGCCTACGCGCATGTGCCGAGCTACATGGACTGGCTGCACTCGACCGACGAGACGCCGACTTACGAGTTCCTCAAGCGCGGCCTGAAGTTTCTGCAATGGCAGAAGCGCCAGCGCGGCATCGTCGCCAACCGCTGGGTGCTGAAGGCCCCGCATCATCTGCTGCGCATGGCGTTGGTGCTGAAGATGTTCCCCGGCATCCAGGTCATCCAGACCCACCGGGACCCGGTGGATACCATCCCCTCCATCGCCAGCTTCATCGACACGCTCTGGCACATCTATAGCGGCAGCGTGGACTCAAAAGCCGTGGGCCAGGAATGGAGCGCGCTGATGGCCCGCGCCTTCCGCCATGCACTTGAGGCGCGCGCGCAAAGCCCGCAATCGTTCATGGATGTGCGCTTCATCGACACGGTGAAGAAGCCTTTGGAGGTGGTACGCGCGATCTACGCCTTTGCAGGCCGCACGCTCACACCCGAAGCCGAAGCGCGCATGACGCACTGGATTGAAGACAACCGCCGAGAGAGCCGTGCCGCGCATGACTATCAGCCAGAGCAGTTTGGCTTGAGTGAGCAGCAGCTCAAGCAGGACTTTGCCGACTACCGCAGCAAATACATCGAGCCATCAACGTAGCGCGGCTCCCATCTCCTCTTGCGGGAGGAGGAACAAGAGCAATCCAAGGAGAGAGAACATGCTGCTCAGCAACAAAATCGTCGTCGTCTCAGGCATCGGCCCCGGCCTGGGAGTGAAGCTCGCCATCGAAGCCGCGCGCGAGGGTGCGGCGGGTGTCGTGGCAGCCGCACGCAGCGCCGAAAAGCTCGATGACGCCGAGCGTCGTGTGAAGGCCATCAACCCCAACTGCAAGGTCTTGAAGGTCGTCACCGACATCACCGACCGCGCCTCCTGTGAGGCGATGGCCGCAGCCGCGATCCAGACCTTTGGCCGCATCGACGCGCTGGTGAACAGCGCCTTCGTCCATGGCGAGATGGACTACGCCTCCACCGCCGAAGTCGATGGCTGGATGAGCGTGATGAACACCAACCTGATCGGCACGCTGAAGATGACGCAGGCCGTCATCCCGCAGATGAAGGCGCAGAAAAGCGGCGCGATCGTGATGGTCAACACCATGGCGGTGCGCACCATTCCCTCGCTGGGCGAAGCTGGCTACGCAGCCTCCAAGGCCGCGCTCGGCAACAGCGCCAAGTGGCTGGCGAAGGAACTGGGCCCCAGCGGCATCCGCGTCAACACCATCCACATGGGCTGGATGTGGGGCGCGCCGGTGCAGGGCTACATGGAGTGGCAGGCGAACGAACTGAAGCTGCCGCTGGAACAACTCAAGGGCACGGTCGAGGCGAGCATCCCGCTGGGCCGCATGCCCACCGACGACGAGTGCGCGCGTGCGGCACTGTTCCTGGCCTCGGACTACGCCAGCGCCGTCACGGGTGCCGCGCTCGATGCCAACGGCGGCATGTACATGCCCTGAGGGCCTAGCTATGGAAAAAGTGATCTACGTGGTGTGGCGCGACCCGGCGATGGAGGCTGAGGCCTTCGGGCAGCAGCTGCGCAAGAGCTTGGCACCCAAGCTCAAGACGCTGGGCGTGAAGGGCCTGCGCATCAATGTCGCCGATGCCGCGGTCGCGCCCGCGACAGCCATCTGGCAGAAGCACAGCGAGCCGCCGGTGGAGGCGCTGGTGCAGGTCTGGCTCGACAGCGCCATTGCGCTGCGGCGCGCGCCAGTGGATGCCGCCATCGCCAGCGTCACGGCGCGAAATGCGGCCTACCTTGTCACCGAATCGGTGCCGCTGCCGAACGTTGCTCACCCGGCCCACTTCGGCGAGCGCACCGAGGGCTTCGCGCAGATCGCACTGTTCCCGCACCTCGGCAGCCTCACGCACGAGGAGTTTCTAAATATCTGGCAGGACTCGCACACCACCGTCGCCATCGAGACGCAGTCCAACTTCGAGTACGTGCAGAACCGCGTGGTGCGCGCGCTCACGCCCGGCGCGCCGGTGATTCACGCCATCATCGAGGAGTGCTTCCCCACCGCCGCGATGACCGACCCGAAGGTGTTCTTCGATGCCGAAGGCGATCAGGCGAAGTTCGAGAGGAACTTGAAATTGATGATGGACAGTGTTGGGCGCTTCATCGACATGGGGCTCATTGATGTGGCGCCGACCAGCCAATATCCGATGTTTTAAGCACTCGTCGTAGGGTGGGCTTCAGCCCATCACCTTGCGGGCCAGGGCCCGGCGACCTTCAGCAAGGTAGCCCGGGTGCAACCCGGGGCCTTTCGTTGCTGAGGCTGCAATCCCGGATTTCATCCGGGCTGCTGTTCTATATCTTGCCGAGCAAGAGCAACACGATGAGTATCACGACCACCAGGCCGAGGCCACCGCTGGGGCCATAGCCCCAGGATCGGCTGTGCGGCCACGCCGGCGCGCTGCCGACCAGCAGCACCACAAGAACAATCAGCACAATGAGGGAAAGCGACATGAGCGTACTCCTTGAATCGGAGAACGACTCTGCCCCCCGCTGTTGAACGCCCGCCGAACGATGACCTGAGTCTGGATGCGCGTCGGGGGTATTCATCCAACCAAGGTGAGGCCTCGCGTTGCCGACGTATCGGCAACCCGTTTTAAGTCGTCCACCCTGACCCTGGAATCTTGCCCGCGCTCAAGCTCGGGTCGTCCCACAGCACCGAGGCATCGGGGTCCACCACGCCCAAGAAGCGCTTGAGCAGGGACTTCAAGATCGCCCCGTCCTCGGCCCCCATGCGTTCGAGAATCTCCAGCTCCACCGCCTTGGCGGCGGAGATCAGGCGCAGGGCGGTGTCGCGGCCCTGTTCGGTGAGACGGTATTCGTCCACCGGGGTTTCGGCGGCCATGGCGAGCTGTGCGACCAGGCCACGCTGGGCCAGGGCCTGCAGGGTGATGGCGCTGGGGCGGTTGAGCACGGCGGCCATGGCGGCGTCGAGCACTCCAGCCGTCATCACCGGCTTCAAGGTGAGCGTGGAGAGCAGGTAGAACTCGTCGTCGTTGAGCTGCTCGCTTGCCAGCAAGGTGCGGATCTTGCCGAAGAACTGGAAGTGGCTGCGGCCGAGCAGATAGCCCAGGAAGCCCTCGTTGAAGCTGCCGGAAAGAAAGGCATCGCGCGGCTTGGCATCCAGCGCCTCGCGGCGGGTGGCGTGGGCGTACTTGCCGCCGTGGAAGAGCAGCGGTGCCGACTCGCTGCGGTCGAAGTCCAGCACTTCGCCGACGAAGATCACATGGTCGCCGCCCTCGTACTGAAAGGCGTTGCGGCACTGGAAGCGCGCGGTGCAGCCTTTCAACAGCGGCACGCCACCGATGCCGGTGTCGAAGTCCAGCCCTGAAAACTTGTCGAGTCCACGTCTGGCAAAGCGCCCTGACAGCTCTTCCTGATCCGTCGCCAGCACATGCACGGCCCAAAACGGCGACTCGCGGAAGATCGGCATGCTCAGCGCGGTTTCGGCGAGGCTCCACAGCACCAGTGGCGGATTGAGCGACACCGAATTGAAGCTGTTGGCGGTCAAGCCCACCAGGCTGCCGTCTGACGCCTTGGTGGTGATGATGGTGACGCCAGTGGCAAACGCGCCGAGGGCCTTGCGGAACTCGGCGGCATCAAAGGCAATACTCATTCGAGTGGATTCTCAAAATTGCTGGGGCAGCGCCTGCACACGGCCACCGGCTTACAGGTTGTATTTGATGTTGAGCGCGAGATAGTCACGATCAGCGTACGGATTCTGCGACAGGTTGCTGCCGCCGACCGGGCTTTCGTTCGCCCCGGCGCGTTGCAGGGCCTCGGGATCGCCAAAATACTTCTGGTAGCTGATGCCGACCTCCAGATTTTGCAGATACTGCGTCGAGAAACCGATGCCCAGACGGCGATCACCCTCGCCAAAAATGGGGCCGAAGGCGCCGCTGAGCGAGGGATTGCCTTTTTCGATGGCACCCCAGGACAGCGTGGTCTTGAAATCGAAGCCCGGCAGGATGTTGCGCTTGTTGAGGAAGGACAAAAACTGATAGCCCAGAGAGTTGCGGTTGGTAAACAGCTGCGCGCCGTCGCCCACCGGGATGATGCCCGGCTGCTCTTGAATGGGATCGACGTCGTAGACATGCACGTAACCCACTTCACCCACCACGATGAACTCGTCGAAGAACACCTGCGGGTTGAGTACAGTCAGCACCGAGACCAGCACCTGCCCGACATCGCCACGGGTGAACACCGGGATCAACACCTTCGAGGCAATCGCCTTCGCCTGCAAATCAGAGCCTTGGCGGTAGTTCAGTTCGCCACCAAAGTTGAAAGCACCAGCTGCCGTCGAAAAAGTGAGGCTGGTGAGGTGGATGCCGTTGAAGTACTCCGCCTGATAGCTGGTCGGCACGAACTGATTGATGACGCCGGTGGTGATCACCGGCCCCACCGCCTCGCCAGTCACCGTATTGCGAAACTGGCCGATGGGCGCGAAGCCGGGGTTGAGCCTGACGGTCGGGTTGGAATCGGCATAGCGCAAATGGTAGAGACCGAGTGTGGTGGTGGAGGTGATTGGATACTTGCCGCCCAAGCCCCACTGGCCCCAACGGCTGGGGCGGATATCCGGCCCACGTTGCACATTGATGGTGGGCTCGGTCACCAGCACGGTGTCGTTGATCGCTGGCAGGCCGCAGAGAATGCCCTCGGCTTCGGGGCTGCCGAAGAGTCCTGCACAACCCCGGCCAGCCGCCGGATTGACCGATCCGTAAGCAAACGTGCCGCCCGGCCCGATGATGTCCACCGGCGAGAGAAAATCACCCGGCGGGAACAACTCAGTGGGCTTGAACTCCAGCTGGTAGTAGCCCAGCAGTGTCAGGCCGTTGTCGAGCCCCACCGACAAGCCCAGCTGCTTCACCGGCAGCAGCAGCTCTTTGATCTCGGCACCCGGCACCGAGGCGCGGGTGGCATCGGCACGGCCGGTCGATAGCGCCATGCCGCGCAGGAACAGGCTCTCGCCGAAGGCAACCACCTGCTGGCCCGCGCGCAGGTTGACCGCGACGCCATCGAACGGGGTGAAGTCGACGTAGCCATAGGCATCGAGAACGCGCGCGCGCATCCCGTCGAACTTCTTGGCCTCTTTGGTGAACTCGTTGGCCGCACCGGTCTTGTTGACGGTGCTGGGGGAGTTGTTGTCGTTCTTGCGACGATAGACATCGTCATAGAAACCATCGCCGCTCAGCACCAGGCCGTAACTCTCACCCCGAAGCTGCACTTCGCCGAGCGCACTGACGCGGTTGTGGAACAGGCTGTATCGCTTGAAGTTGCGGTTGCCATCGTCGCCGTTGATGGTGCTCGACAAGCCGGTGCGGCCAAAGCTGGCGGGCTGTGCGGGCTGCATGCCAGAGGCCGCCACCGGCCCACCGGTCTGCAGGGGGTCGACCGGGCCGTTGATCAGGGCCTCCGCCGGTTTGCGCAATCTTGCAGCCAGCGCATAGCCCAGCGTGAGCTTGTAATCGCCCTCCAGCCCTAACAGATCGAAATCGCCGGCGGATGCCGTGCGCCCGCCCGCAGCAAGCCCAAGACAAAGCAAAAGCTTCATCGCCAGGCGCAAGGGCTCTCTCTCCTCCAACCGGTTCCGCATCGAGTTTCTCCCGATTATTTTTTATGTGCCCATCACCCTAGAGAGCGACGCTGACAACAGCCTCACCCGAACTGACTAGGGGCTTGTGCGCAACGGGGACTGGCGGCAACAAGGCATCTGATGCACCGTAGCGCCACAACGAGAGCGAAGCGTCGGCGGCCAGGATGGCGAACCGGCGCATCCAATGATTTGGAGAGCACGATGCAATATCTGGCACCGATCGACGCCGCTTTTTTGCGGATGGAATCGAAGCGCACACCCATGCACGTGGGCGCGATGATGACCTTCAAGCTGCCGGCCAATGCGCCACCCGATTTCGTGCGCAACCTCATGCTGCGCATGCGCGAGAAACCCTTCATGCCGGTGCCTTTCGGCAGCCGCCTCGTGCGCGGCGGGCTGTCTCGTCTTGCCCCAGCCTGGGAAGAAACCACGGTGGAAATGGACTACCACCTGCGCCACTCCGCCCTGCCTTACCCCGGCGGGGAACGCGAGCTGGGCCAGCTGGTGGCGCGACTGCATTCGCACCCGCTGGATCTTTCGCGCCCGCTGTGGGAGTGCCATCTGATCGAAGGCCTCGATCCCTTCATTGATTCAAAGACCGGCAAGCCAATCGGTGGGGCGCGACGCTTCGTGCTGTACTTCAAGGCGCATCACTGCGCGATTGACGGCATGGGCGCGGTGCGCATGGTGCAGCACTGGCTCTCGACTGACCCTGCGAACCAGGACACACCAGGGCCGTGGATGCTCGCCATGAAGCCACCGAGGCCGGATCAGCTGCCTGCCAGCTGGCTGGAGCGTCTGCAAAAGCCCGCGCGTGCCGCCGCAGACCAGGCGCGCGGCGTGCGTGAGCTGGCAAAAACACTGACCCAAATGATGCGGGGCCGCGACAGCAGCGCCCGCGCCGCACTCTCCACGCCACGCACGCGCTTCAACAAGCCGGTGTCGCAGCAGCGTCGCCTGGGCACGCAGAACCTTGACCTAGCCCGCGTGAAGGCCATTGCTGCCGCAGCCGGGGCCACCGCCAATGACGCCATGCTGGCGATCGTTGGCGGGGCGATCCGCCGCTATCTGCTGGAGCAGCAGGCGCTGCCGGAGAAATCACTGCTCGCCTCGGTGCCGGTGGCGATCAAAAACCGGAGCGGGCAGATGGGCAATGCGGCAGCCGGCTTCGTGGTGCCGATGGGCACCCACCTTGAGGACCCGCGCGAGCGCCTGCACCTGATCCGCCGCGTCACCGTGCGCGGCAAGAAAGAACTCGGCGATATGCCCGCCGAATCGCAGATGCAGTTCGCCCTGCTCGGCATCACGCCGCTGATGCTCGGGCAGATGACCGGCCTGCTGCCGAAGATGCCGCCCTTCTTCAACGTGGTGGTCAGCAACGTGGTGCTCTCCAAGCAGCCGCTCTACATGACGGGGGCCGAGCTGGAGGCGATGTACCCGGTGTCTTTCCTGTTCGATGGCTACGCGCTCAACGTCACGTTGGTGGGCTATGTGGACCGCATCGCCGTGGGATTCTTAGGCTGCCGCGATGCCATCCCGCATTTGCAGAAGCTGGCCGTCTACACCAGCGAGGCACTGGTGGAGCTGGAGCAGGTGTTTGGCTTGCAAGCTCCAGCTGCTGCGGCACTGCGGCAGAGCCCGCCAGCGACGCGCGCCAAGCCAGCTGAATCGAAGGCGACCGGGCGCAAACCGGCGGGACGCCGGGCGGCAGACTGATCGCGGCGGTCTGTCTCGCGGAGCCGCCTTTTCGGTAGGCTCTGCTCATCGCCACGTTCGCTGCCAGCGCATGCTGATCCGCCACCCCGAAGCCGATGCCCGCATGGCCCGCAGCCAAGGCTTGGCGGACTACTGGCCGCAGCTGGCGCGCTATCCGCTCACCGGTTACTGCCTGCCGGTGATTCTCATGCTGGTGCTGCTCATCACGCTCGCCATGCAGTCTTCGATGATGCTGCCGGGCGGCATCCCAGACACCGGCCTGCCGCTGTTGGCGATCAGCGTGATCTGGATCGTGTTCTACCTGATCCGCGTCATCGACCACACCGCGCGCGGCTATGCCACGCCACCGCCGATGGGCAGCGAGGCGCTTTATCTGGCAGGGGCCGTCAAGCCGCTGGCCCTGCCCGCGATTGTCTCGCTCGGCTACTTCGCACTCGCCGGCACGCACAAGGCATTGGCCGATGTGCTGCTCGCTGTCGCGCTGTTCGTGATGCCGGCCTATCTCTTCATCTACGCCACCGAAGAGCGGCTGGCCGCAGCACTCAATCCGCTGCGCTGGCTCAAGGTGATCGCCGTGATGGGCGCGGCCTACCTGCTGCCCTGCCTGCTACTGGTGGCGGGGGCGATGCTGCTGGGGCGCATCTCGGGCACCGCCGGGGTGGCGCTGCTGGTCAGCCTCTGCTGCTACGGCCTGTTCGGCACGGCGCATGTGCTCGGCTACCTCGGCTTCAAGCGGCAGCACGCGCTGGGTTTGCAGGTGGATGTGCGCGACCCCGATGAAGTGGAGCGCGAAGAACAGCATGCCGCGCAGCTCAAGGAGTTGCTACGCCGCATCAACGATTGGCAGCGCGACCGCGACGAGGCCAGCGCCCTTCGCGCCATCGAGTCCCATAGTGGCGGGCCGCTGGATGCGATCCGTTTCTACGAGGAACTGTTCCATGCGCTCTGCATGCACGGCAGTCCCGCGCTCATCCACGCCACGGGCCGACGCCTGATCACCCGGTTGCTGGCCACCAGAAAGCCGGAGCGCGCACTGGACATCGCCGAGGGCTGCCTCAACAGCCACTGGCACTTCATGCCATCAAGCCCGACGCAGCTCGAAGCCCTGCTGCGGCAGGCCATTGCACTGCGGTTCGACGAGCTCTACGAGCGCCTGCTCAAGGGCGCCGAGACTGACCTGCACCTGGCCGAACCGGCCTGGGCCAGCGTGCAGTTTCTGCGTGCGCAGTATCAATCCGAAACCCGGCAAGACGATGTTGGTGCCCTGGCCCTGCTGCAAGCCCCGCGCGGCATGACCCAGCATCCTCGGCACGAGCTGTTTGAGCGAACCGCGAAGACTCTGGAAAGTTTGCTGGCACGCCAGAACCGGCGCATCTGACTTAGCATTTGCGGCAGGCTAACGAGACCGAGATCGGCGATGACAGCGAGCGAGCCATGAGCACTGGGCTATTTGAACGCATCAGCCATGATCCCGGCTTCCAGGCGCTGTTCCTGGCCGGACACCGGCGAAAGCTCGTCAAGCATCAACTGGTGATAGAAGAAGGTGATACGCCGCAGACGCTATATCTCTTGATGTCGGGCAGTGTCAGCGTACGGCTTTCAAACTGGCATGGGCGAGAGGCGCTGCTGGCCTACATGCACGCCGGCGATTTCTTTGGCGAGATGGGCTTGTTCGCGGGGGTTCACACCCGCAGCGCACGGGTCGAAACTGTCACCGACTGCCTGCTGCTGGAGATCGCCTATCAGCGATTTCTCGAACTCACGCGCCAGCATGTGAGCCTCTGGATGGAACTGGCCGGGCAGCTCGCCACCCGTCTGCGCGTCGCCAACCGGCGGCTGGCCGAAATGCCGCTACTTGATGCTCCAGATCGCGTCTGGTCGGTGCTGACCGAGCTTGCCGAAAAAAGCGAGTCGCACAGCGCCGAAGGTGCTGCCTTACGAATCACGCGTGCGAACCTAGGCAAGCTGGCCGGCTGCTCGCGTGAAATTGCCGGTTGTGTGTTGCACTCCTTCAGCAATGAAGGCCGCGTGATTCTGCGTGGGCAGAAGATCGTAGTACCTCTGGGCGGAAGGTCCTGAAAAAACCTTCGCCAAACGTTAGCCCGGCGACATTTCCGCGTTGGACAGCGAAATAAGGTTCTCCTGCCGGACGCCTCCTAAAAAGCTTAGCCACTTCAGGAAGCGGGATCGGTTCACCAAGACCCCCAAGGTCAACCACTCTCAAGGAGAGCCGTCATGTCATTAATGGAAGTCGCACTGAAAGCCGCGTTTGTCGGGCCCGAACAGAAGAAGCTCAAGCTCTACGGGCACGAGTTCAACATCAAGCCGATGGAGATCACCAAATTCAAAGGTGGTGTCATCAAGGGTATAGGCCGCATTTCCCACCACCTCAGCAAGCTGCCGGACGACCAGATCGACTACATCATCACGGTCAAGGGCGACCAGATCATCTCGATCAAAACCGAGCTCGAAACGGGTGGCCTTGGAGGGGTCTTTGAAGATCTTTTGCCTTTGATCGATATTCTGCTCGAGCAGTTTGAGATCAACATCGGCGACACCGAGAGCTACAAGGATCTGCTGGTTCTGATCGAGAACACCAAGAACGGCAGCTGGCAAAGGGCGGTGAGCAAAGTGCTACAGGTCTTTGCCGTGAAAATCGCTTCGGGCATGAGCATTGATCAAACCAGCGATGCACTCAAGGCCAAGCCGAAGACCGCCAAGAGTTTCAAGGTTTATGGTGACATCGCGCACAAGTACAACGCGCTCGGTGGCCCCAAGGGATTTCTCGGCAAACCGCTGACCGACGAAACAGGCACGCCCGATGGGGTCGGCCGCTTCAACCATTTCGAGCACGGCTCGATCTACTGGACGTCGAAGACCGGTGCCTTCGAGGTGCATGGCAGCATCCGTGAGAAGTGGAAATCCCTGGGTTGGGAGAAGAGCAAGCTCGGCTACCCGGTCTCAGACGAGCAGGATCTGCCCGGCGGCGGCAAGGTCAGCAAGTTCCAGAATGGCCGACTCTGCTGGCGTGCGGACAAGGGCGTTTGGGTGGAGTGAGTCGACATCACCGACCCGCTCGCTACACCAAGGCGAGTGCCCTCGGCACTCGCTTTTTTTCGTAGGCAGCGGTGCTCAGCCCAGCTTTTGCAGCACCGCCTCCAGCGTGGAGGCGATCATCTCTGGTGCTGCGCCCTTGCGGTGCTTGTATTCGAACTGAGCCGTCGCCAGCCCCTTGTCGCCGATGACGACGCGGTGCGGGATGCCGATGAGATCGGCATCGGCAAACATGCTGCCGGGGCGTGCGCCGCGGTCATCCAGTGCGGCTTCGATGCCGGCGGCGATGAGCTCGGCGTAGAGCTTCTCGGCAGCATGCTTCACGGCTTCTGATTTGTCTGCACCAATCGGGCAGACCAGCACGCGCCAGGGGGCAATGGCATCGGGCCAGCAGATGCCGTTGGCGTCGTGGCTTTGTTCGATGACAGCTGCGACGAGGCGCGAGACGCCGACGCCGTAGCAGCCCATCTCCGGCGTCACCGCCTGGCCCTGCTCGTTGAGCACGGAGAGGCCCATCGCCTTCGAGTATTTCTGGCCGAGCTGGAAGACGTGGCCGCCTTCGATGCCGCGATAGAACTTGATGGTGCCGACGCCATCGGGGCTTAAGTCGCCCTCGGCAATCATGCGGATATCGGCGACGAGCGCGGGCTTGAGTGCGACGGCATCGCCCCAGTTCATGCCGCGAAAGTGCATGCCCTTTTCGTTGGTGCCGCAGACGAAGTCGCTGAGTGCAGCGGCCTCGTAGTCGGCGATCACCGTCAGGCTGTTGCTGGCGATGAGAGCGTTGAAGGCTTCGATGTCGGCGGCCGATGCGGTGGTCTCGCTGGCGTGCATTACCGGGCCGATGAAGCCGGGACGCGAGCCGAGCGTCTTGACGATCTCGGTCTCGGTGGCAAGCACGTAGTCCTTGAGGCCAGCGAGCTTGCGCACTTTCACCTCGTTGACCTCGCGGTCGCCGCGCACGGCGAGCAGCACGAACTTGCCCTCGGCGATGACGGCGATGCACTTGAGCGTCTTCTTGATATCCACAGCGAGAAAGGCCGCCACATCGGCGCAGGATTTCTTGCCCGGCGTTTCAACGCGCGCCGCCTGCTCGGTGCCAGCGGGCGCATCACCACAAGGCAGCGTCTCGGCCGCCTCGACGTTGGCTGCATAAGTGCCGCCCTCGGCCACCGCGAGCAGGTCTTCACCGGAGCCTGCGAGCACATGGAACTCCTCGCTCTTCGCCCCGCCGATGTTGCCGCTGTCGGCCTTCACGCAGCGGAAGTCCACACCCAGCCGCGTGAAGATGCGGATGTAGGCGGCGCGCATGTTCTGGTATTCGGTTTCGAGCGACTCGGCATCCATGTGGAAGCTGTAGGCGTCCTTCATGATGAACTCGCGCGCGCGCATCACGCCGAAGCGCGGGCGGCGCTCGTCGCGGAACTTGGTCTGGATCTGGTAGTAGTTGACCGGCAGCTGCTTGTAGCTGCGGGTGTCCTGCATGACGGTGTGGACGATCACTTCCTCGTGCGTCGGCCCGTAGCAGAAGTCCGCACCGTGGCGGTCTTTCAGGCGCAGCAGCTCGCCGCCCATCACATCCCAGCGGCCCGACTGCTGCCAGAGTTCAGACGGCTGAATCGAGGGCATGAAGCACTCCACCGCACCGGCATTGTTCATCTCCTCGCGCACGATGTTTTCCACCTTCGCCAGCACGCGCTTGCCGATGGGCATCCAGGTGTACAGGCCCGCGCCGAGCTTGCGGATGTAGCCCGCGCGCTGCATGAGCTGGTGCGAAATCACCTGCGCATCGGCCGGGGTTTCTTTGGTGGTGTGGATGGGGAAGCGGGACAGGCGCATGGGCTTGGGCGTGGCGGCGGAAGGTCGCGGAGTTTAGCGGCTCGCAGGCGGCGCAAGGCGACGCAGCTGGATCGGCAACTTGTCTTTCGGCACCGGCAGCGAGGTGTGGTCCATTGGTATCACGTAGCCGGTTGGCACGCTCCACTCGAAGGCGAGCAACATGCGATGCAGAATAGCCTTCACCTCCATCATCCCGAAGAAGAGGCCGATGCACTTGTGCGCGCCGCCGCCGAAGGGCACCCAGGCAAAGGGGTGGCTGCGGTCTTCACGGCGCTCTGGTGCGAACCGCTCCGGGTCGAAGCGCGTGGGGTCAGTCCAGTATTCCGGCTGCATGTGCACGTAGCTGGGCGCGATCTGCACGAAGCTGTTGGCGGGGATGCGAAAGCCCTTGAAGCTGGCCTCGCGCGTGCTGCGGCGCGGGATGAAAGGCACGGGTGGCGTGAGCCGCAGCGCCTCCTTCATCACCCAGTCCATTCTGACCAATCGCTCCAGGGTTTCGGGCGTGACCTCGGCCACGGGCAGTGTGGCGGCCTCGGCGCGCAGGCGTGCCTGCCACTCCGGGTGCTTGGCCAGGTGATAGACCATGTTGGTGAGCGTGATGGTGCTGGTGTCGTGCGCGGCCATCAGCAGAAAGATCATGTGGTTGACCACGTCGTCGTCGCTGAAGCGTTCGCCTGCTTCGTCCTTGGCGGCGCACAGCTCGGCGAACAGGTCACTGCCGCCCTCACGGCGCTTGGCGGGGATGCGGCTCCGAAAGAAGGTCTCCAGCAGCTTGCGTCCCTTCAGGCCGCGCGCCCAGCGGCTGCCGGGCAGACCGAAGCGGATCGGACTCGTGGGGGCCTGCACGGTGTCGAAGAAGGCGCGGTTGAGTGCCTCGGCCTCCGCCCCCGGCGGCTCGCCAACGAAGACGCGGCTGCCGAGATCGAGGGTCAATTGCTTGAAATGGGTGAAGGCCTCGAACTGCTCGCCCACAGGCCAGCGCGCGAGGGCGTGGTCGATCTCCACCGCCATCATCTCCAGGTACCTGGCGAGGGCATCCTTGCGAAAGGCGGCGAGCATCACGCGCCGGTGCAGGCGGTGCTCGTCGAAGTCGAGCAGCATCAGGCCGCGATGAAAGAAGCGGGCGAGAAAGTATTCCCAGGCATCGGAAGCAAACAGATCGCCCTGGTTCTGGAACACGAACTGCACGCCATCGGCACTGCCCAGGCTGACGAAACGTTTGCCGAAGGCATTCATCCAGCTCACCTCGCCGTGGCGCGCCACGCGGGCGGCGGCCAGCGCGTGCGGGTCGCGCATGTAGGCCAGCGTGTAGCCCAACAACGGCAAGCCGCCATCGCCGGGAATTTCGCGCAGCATTGCGGCGTTTGCGGTGGGTGCCAAGGTGCCGTCTCTCATCGGCCTTGCTCCTCATCATTTTTCGGGTGCGTGAAGCCTAGCGCAACGACGGCGCGATGCGCGGGGCTGCTTTGCCAAGCACCCATCGCGGGTTTAGCCTGCGATTGCGTCAGCCCGCCTTCAGACCCTTACCGTCGAGACCTCACATGCCCAAAGCGCCCAGCAAAACGGTTGCAAAAACTCCTGCCAAAGCGGCTCCGAAAGTGATTGCAAAAGCACCGGCCAAGAAGGCGGTGAAGCCTGCCGCAGCGCCGGCCAAACCAAGCCCGCCGAAAGCACCGGTCAAGAAGGAAAGACCGCTCGACAAGCTCGGCCGTGGCGCGGTCAAAAAAGTACCGGGGCCGATCCCGCCGCAGCCGGTGAAAAACCTGCTGAGCAAAGCGACCACGCTGAAGAACAAAGTGGTCGCTGCGCTCACGCCCGGCAAGGGCAAGACCAAATAGCCTTCAGCGACAGTCGGGTGCCGCCATGCGCTGCAATTGCAGCGCGTCGTCGAGCTTGAGCGGCACCCGGCATTCGACGGCCTGCCGCAGGGCCGATGGCTCCGGCAGCTCGCCGCCTACATTCCACACTCTGGCGCTGCCATCGAGGCTGGCGCTGAGCAGCTGCGTGGCGCTGGCATCGAGGTCCATCGTCCACGCCACTTGATCGTGCGCACCGAGCAGTCCGATGGGTTCTGCGCGGGTGCTGTCCCACACATGCAGCGCGCCGTCCCAATCGCTGCTCACCAGCAGGCTGGGGCTTAAGTAGCGCAGCTCCCAGGGGCGTTGGCCGCGCTGCGGAATCACCCGCCAGCTACCGCCCGCCACCGGCTGCGACCAGATCTCGCCGCCGTTGGTCAGCAGCGCCCAGTGACGGCCATCGGGTGCCACCGCGACACCGCCGACGCTGTTCGGTTCGGTGCCTTCGGGCAGCAGGAGGCGGCTCAGGATGGCCCCGTTCGAGACATCGACCACCTGCGCGCCGCTGACCTGATCCACTACCAGCAAGCGTTGCGGATCGCGGCCAAAGCGCAGCGCGGTGAAGCGCAATTTGCCGAGTGCGTGGGTGCGCAACAACTGGCCATCACCCCGCGACCACTGTCGCAGCACGCCGTCTTCGCCGCCCGTCCACAGGCTGCTGCCATCGGGGCTGAACACCGCCGTGAGCACCCGTGCCGGGTGCTGCATCACCTGCACGGTCTGTGCAGTGGCGGCATCGAGCAGCAAGGCCTGGTTGTCTTCGGCCGTCGCGGCGTAGTGCAGCAGCAGCAGTTGCTCATCATCAGGGCTGAGCAGCAGGCGGCGCGTCGCACCGGCCACGGCCACACTCGCCAGCAGCGTGCCGTCGGCGACGCGCCAGACCTTCACGCTGCCGTCGTCGGCGGCGGTGAGGGCACGCTCGCCGTCGCGCGTGGTCACGACTTGCACCAGCCGCTGCGTGTGGCCCAGCCCGCTCGCGCGGCGGCTGCCGCTGCTGCGATCCCACACGCCGAGCTGTTGATCGAAACCGGCCGTGACGATGCGCGCAGTCGCGCCGGCAAACTGCGCGCCATACAGCGCCGGTGGCTGACGCAGATCAAGCCGTGGGCCGGGCAGTGGTGCGATCACGGCGGTGTTGCCAGTCTCGCCCGCCAGCAGCAGCGCCGTGCCGCGCTGGTTGAAGACGGCCGCCGACACCGCCTGCGGCTCGAACTCCAGATCGGCGATGCGCCGCCGCGAGAGCACATCCCACAACTCCGCACGCGGTGAGTCGGTGGTGGCGATGGCGACGAAGCGGCCGCTGGCATCGAGATCGCCAGACGCGGCCCAGTCGAGCTTGATGTCGCGCGCAAACAGCAGCACGCCGCGTTCGAGATCCCACACCTTGTAGCCCTGCCGCCCGACGCTGAGCAGGCGCAAGCCTGCCGCGTCGAGCTTCAAGTCCGAGACATAGGATTTGTCAGCCGAGAACGCCAGCAGCAGCTCGCCCGCAGGCAGCCCCCAGACGCGCAGATCGCCCTTGCGACTGGCGGCGATGACGCGGCGGCCATCCGGGCTGGCGAGCACGCCGGTGATGCCGGTCGCGGTGCGACCGGGCAGGGTTTGCAACAGGCGGCCGCTGGTGGCGTCCCACTGCCGCACCACACCGGCGGCATCGCCGGTAAACACGCTGCGGCCATCGGCGCTGAAGCTCGCCGCCAGTGCTGAATCCTCATGCGGCAACTGGCGCACGACGGCACCCGTCGTGGCATCACGCAGCTGCACGCCACCCGGCTCGCCCTCGGCGGTGAGCAGCAGGCGCGCATCCGGCGACAAGGGGTTGCCAAAGTGGCCGCCGTGGCCGCGCACCCGCAGCAGCTCCCGGCCGCTCTGCACATCCCAGAGCACGGTCTCGGCACCCTGCTGCGCGTAGTTGCTCGACTGCGCATAGCCGCTCGACAGCACACGCTTTCCATCGGGCAGATAACGCAGCAGCTGCGGATATGCCGGCAGGCCCTTGAGCCTTTGCTGCTCGGCCCCGCTCTGCGCATCGCGCACCACCGCGACGGTGCCGCCCTCGCCCACCACCGGCGTGATGAAGTGCTGGTCGTCGGGGCTAAATATGGGTCGCTGGATGAAGCCCTCGGCGGCCAGCGGCAGGCGGTGGATCGCGTTCACGGTCTCCATCGCCCGCGCCAGCATGAAGCGCAACGCCGGGGTGTCGAGCCCCAGCTGGTAGGCCTCGCCGAGATACACCGCCGCGCGTGCCGGTGACTGCTCCAGCAGCGCCAGCCGGCCGCGCTCGTAGACGTTTTCGATGCGCTGATCCAGAGCCTGCTGGCGCTTGTAGTGCTCGAACCATTGCCAGGCCGACAGCAGCAGTGCGATGCCCGCGATGGCGGCGGCGGCCTGCTGCACGCGCTGCCAGAACTGCCGTTGCCGCTCGCGCTGGGCGAGATCGTCAAAGCCCACACCGAGCAGCCCGGCGATGAGCTTCAGCAGTGCGGCCGCGCGACCATCTCGGCCCGCACGCGCATCAGCGGCAATCGGCTCGACGGCCTGCACTTTGTGTCCCTCGGCTGTCAGTGAAAAGCGCAGCGCGAGGGGGAAGCACTCCTGTGCCACATCGGCAGCATGCGGCTCGCCATCGACAATCAGCGCCAGCACCCGCCCACCATGGCCGAGCGACTTGAAGTAGCGAATCTCCTCGTTGACCCAGCGCGAGGCGGCCGCACGCGGCGAGCAGATCACGATCAGATCTTGCGATTCGCGCAGCGCCTGCTGGATCACCGAGCCCAGCTCCGTCGCCGAGGGCAGCTCGTCGCGGTCGCGGAAGATCGGGCTGAGCTTTTTGGGTAGCTCGCTGCGCGCACCCCGCCGCAATCTCGACGGCACCCGGTAGGTTTCGAGCGCGCGGTGCAGCCACTTGGCCCAGGCCTCGTCGGCATGGCTGTAGCTGATGAACGCCCGATAACGGTATGGCTGCTCCATGCGGCTCCCTGCCCCTGACCACCGCCGGAATAGTGACGCAAGCCGATTCGGCGGTGCCATCCCATTGGTCGGCTGCGGCTGCGGCTGCGGATATGCTCGAAGCCATGAGCGCCGACCAAGCCCCGCACTGGCTGCATCCGCTGCTCGGCGACGAGCCGGGTGCAAGCCTCTTGGTCGGCGGCGTCGGGCACCTCCTGCTCAACCGCGAGGAAGAGACCGTCGTCACCGCCGCCCTCGAAGCGCGCGTGCTGCCGCTGCTGCGCGACCTGGCGGGTGCAAGGCCCATCACCCTGTTCACCGGCCTGGCCCCGGGGGCCGACCTCTTGCTGATGGACCGCGCCGGCCACTGGTGCGCGCGCAATAACGTGCAACTGCGCAAGGTGGGGCTGTGCGCGGTGCCGGTGCCGCAGCTGCTCGAAGACTGGGTGCAGCGTGCCGAGAAAGAGGGCTACACGCTGACGGCTGCCGATCATCACTGGCTGCACTCCGGCATGCATGCTGCACTCAAGGCCTGCGACCAGGTGCTGCGCTTTTACGCGCCCGGCGAGGAAGCGGCATTGGCCGATACGGCACGGCGGCAGGAAAACTACCGCCTGCTCGCCGCCGTGCTGGCCGAACACTCGGATGTGCTGGTGGCGGTGTTGCAGGACGAGCACCTGGGCCAGCCCGGCGGCACCGCCGAGGTGGTGGCCTGGCGGCAGAACCCCCTGCGCATCCCGCCGCAGTATTCGACCCGCGCGAAGGGAACCCGCCCCAGCCGCGAAGCCAGGCTGATTCTCGTCAACCCGATGCCGGCCAAGGTGACGATGAGCGCGGCCGGCAGCGATTCGCGGGTGCTCAAGACGCTGGCCAGCGCCGAGGCCGCGCTCAAGGCCGGCAACGAGCTCTTGGCCAACGACATCCTGTTCCGCGCCCTCAAGCAGGGCGTGCAGGGGCCAGACTTGCATTACCTGCGGGTGCAGGTGCTGGCGGGCATCGGCAGCACCGAGCTGGCGCAGCGCGAGTACGAAACGCTGGCACCGCCCCCGGCCGAACGCGACGAACGCTGGATGACGCTCAAGGGGCGCATCAAGAAGGATCTCGCGCTGCGCAGCGGCAGCCGCAAGCTGTTCATGGAATCGGCCTCGCATTACCTCGATGCCTGGAGGCGGTTCGGCAGCAGCTACAGCGCCATCAATGCCGCCAGCATGGCGGCACTCGGGCTCGATGAGACGCGCGCCCGCGACCTGGCCCGGCAGGCCCTGGCGGCGATCGCGGGCGAGGCGGCCGATAGCGTCGAGCAGCGCTACTACGCCGCCGCCAGCCGCGCCGAGGCGGCACTGATCCTGGGTGATCACGAGGCCCTGCAAAGGCACCTCGCTGACGCCGATGCGCTGCCCATCGACAGCCAGCGCAAGAGCCGCACCTTGCGACAGCTCAAACGCCTGTGCGCGGTCATCGGGGTGGAGCCTTCGCTGCTGGCCGCGCTCAAGCTGCCGCCGCTGATCGTGCTGCGCCGCCTTGGCCTGGCCAGCCTCAAGCCGGTGGAGGCGATCGCGGCACCGGTGATCCCGGCTTTTGCCGCCAACGCCAGCCTGTTCGCCGGCCTTTGCGACAGCTACGACCTGGTGCTCGCCGAGGCACTGCTCCAGCATGGCCACAGCCTGCATCTGGTACTGCCCTACCGCGCTGAGCGGGTGATCGAAGGCACTCGCCTCAGGCTCGGTGAGGACTGGGCGCTGCGGCTGGAACGCTGCCTCGCCGCCGCCACCCGCGTGCATGCCGAGCGCGGGTTTCTCGAAGACGAGCTGGGCTGGGCGGCCAGCAACGTCACCGAGCGCGCCCTGGGCCTGGCATTGCTCGCCGCCAGCCGCTTAGGTGGCAGCCTGCAACTGGTCGAGGTCAATCCCGCGAGCAGCCGCGCACCGTTCAGCCCCCTGCCCAGCCTCGACGACGACCCCCAGCGCGCGCAAAAGGCGCTGCGCTGGCTGCACCTGGCCGAGCCGCCTGCCCCCGCCCCGGCCGGGCGGCGCATGGTGGGGCTGATCTTTGCCGATTTCGCCGGCTTCCAGCGGTTGGAGGATGTCGAGCTGCCGCATTTCTGGAGCCGCCTGATGTGTGGCATCGCGCAGCGGCTGGAGCGCCACGGCGAATCGATATTGCTGCGCCACACCTGGGGCGATGCCCTGCATGTGGTGACCAGCGATGCCCGTACCGCGGCGGCGATCATGGTGGATATCCAGCAGTACCTCGACCTTCACCGCCTCAAGCCCGCTGCGCCGCTTGCGGGGCTGACCCTGCGCATCGCCGGTCATTACGCACCAGCATTTGAAGGGCACGACCCGATCCATGCCGCACGCACCTATTACGGCACGCAACTCTCGCTCACCGCGCGCATCGAGCCGGTGACACCGCCGGGGCAGATCTACGCGACCGAGGCTTTCGCCGCCCGCCTCGCCATTGAAGACCCCGACCGTTTCTCGCTCGAATACGCAGGTGAGATCGAGCTGGCGAAACGCTTTGGCGACTACCGCTTGTACTCGCTGCGGCGACTGAGAAATTAAGCTCATCGGCACCCTGCGTAAGGTAATCGTCAAATTACGGTGATGTGCAGTGGTTAGCCTGTACGCAGCCCCAAAACTGACTGAAACGCCATGCGCCTGCCCTGCACCCTGAGCCTTGCCCTGCTGCTCGCCGCCTGCGGCCAAAGCACCAGCAAAGAGACAGCCAGCGAATCACAGCCTGCCAAGGCACTGGCGGCACCGGTCGGCAGCTGGCTGGCCGGCGACACGCATGTGCACAACGACCACTCCTCCGATGGCAGCGCCTTACGCCAGGGTGCCGACGGCCGCGGGCCAGGCAATGTGAGCGTGGCCGACCAGATCGGCCAGGGCGTGCTCAATGGCTTGAGCTGGCTGCCGCTCACCGACCATCGCACCTACGACCAGCACTACGATCCGCAGTGGGAAAGCAGCGACCTGCTGCTGATCCCTGGCGAGGAGTGCAACGGCAGTCCGCACTGCAAGGCACTCGGCGCAGTGGACTGGCTGGTGCAGGACGCCGTCTACGAGGGCCGCCCAGGCTGGAGCCGCATCCAGGGCTCGATCTGGGATGCGCACCTGCAGGGCGCGCTCTACGGCCACAACCACCCGGACGACGGCATCGTTGGCGAGGACGGCATCTCGGTGAACGAAAACGCCAACGCCATCGGCTACGACCTGGTGGAAACCTGGAACAAGGGCAGCGGCATTGCCACCGAGCTGCGCTTTGCGGAGTCGCAGTGGAATCTAGGCCTGCGCTTTGCGGGCGTGGGCGGTGGTGATAACCACTTCCGCGAGCTGTGGCAGGTGGCGGGCGTGGGCCTGCCGGCGACGCAGGTGTTCGCACTCGACCAGAGCGAGCGCAGCATCCTGCAAGCCTTGCAGGACAACCGCGTCAACATCACCAACCGGCTCGACGGCATCACGCCCACCGCCACGCTCGAAGCCGACATGGACGGCGACGGCGTGTTCGAATCGCTCGGCGGCGACGAGGTGGTGGTGCCCACGGGCACGGCGGGCAAGCTGCGCGTGACGGTGACGACGGCGACCGGTGCCACCATCAACGTCTGGAAAAACCCAGGCAAGTTCGGCGGCGGTGCGCCATTCAAGACCAGCACGGGCACCACGCCCACCGCAACGCTCGTCTACGACATCACCAGCGACGACAGCGATGCCTGGTACTACGTGGAAGTCACCGGCGTGGGCGAGACCGATGCGGTCAACACCGGCATCCGCGACAACCCGGCCGGTGTCACCCAGCAGATCGTGACCGGCCTCGCCAGCCAGCGCCGCGCCATCACCACGCCGATCTTCATTGGGCCGAAGCTCGCCGTGCCGAACCCGGCCGTTGCGCTACCCGCCGACATCGGCACGACCGACAACGCGACGCTGGTGATCGGCAGCGTCGGCCGCTTTGCGGGCTTTCCCGATGTCGCCGTCGGCACCGGAAATGTCCACCACGTCGTTGCCGAGCGGCACGAGCCGGGGGCGACCAAGGTGGTCTATCGCCGGTTCGTGGGCGACGGCGCGATGGCCTCTGAGATTGATCTCGCACCTGCGAGCAAGAGCGCGCGTTTTCCCAAGGTGGCGGCGCAGGGCGACAAGGTGTTCGTGGTCTGGCAAGACGAGCGCGCGGGACAGGTGCCGCGTCGCCCGGCGATCTATCTGCGCCAGTCCAGCGACGGCGGTGCGACCTGGGCCGAGGAGCAGCTGATCCGTGGCATTCCCGGCCGTGCCGAGCACCCTTCGCTGGCGCTCACACCCGCTGGCCAGCCGGTGGTGGCGTGGCAGGAGATTCGCGCGGCCGAACCCTTCGACGTGTTCGCGCAGGTCATCGGTGTCGATGCCATGCCGGTCAACGTCTCGCGCCCTGGCAAGAGCTTCAACGCCGCCAATGCCGCCGATACCCGCAGCGCGCTCTACCCCGCCTCGCTGTGGCCTGCGGTCGCGGTGCGTGCCGATGGCCTGATTGCCGTCGGCTACCAGGACAACCGCGACGACCTCGACCCGGGCTGGACCGGGCAAGTGCTCGTCGGCGACGGCACCGAAGTGGACCACTGGAAAGTGCGCGTGCAGGTGCGCAAGCCCGGCGATGCCAACTGGGGCAGCTTCGTGCAGATGGGCAAGGATGGCGACGCCAATCGCCACCCCAGCCTCGCTTTCGCTGGCGATGGCGCACTGGTTGCCGCCTGGGACGGCATGCTCGCCAACCCCAGCGGCGCGAGCCGCACCGTGCGTTTTGCAATCTCTACCGATGATGGTGCGAGCTTCACCAACGCCAGCGATCCCACCGGCATCGCCATTGACCCCAAGGTGGCCGACAGCCAGCACCCGCGTCTCGGCCGCGACGCCGATGGCCGCGTGCGCGCGGTGTGGTTCGACAACCGCGCTGAAGACTGGCGCTGGCGCGTGATGACCTCGGTGCTCGGTGCGGATCGTGTGTGGGGCGAGGCGACGATGCTGATGGCCAAGGGTCTCAACGGCTGGCCCGCGACCAGCGGCGGCGCGATGGTGATGGCCAGCACCCGCAATGCCCTGCGCCAGCAGCGCGATGCCACCCAGCAGGTGTTCCTGCTGCCCGTGAAGGCGGCCGTGATCCCGCCACCCGGCGTGCCGCCCATCACCCCGCCGGTTGTCATCAATCCGGCACCGACGCTGCCCGCCAACCCCGCCAGCGGCCGCTTCGGCGGCGGTGCAAGCGGCCTGCTGGCACTGCTGGTGCTGGCGGTGGGTGCTGGCTTGGCGCGGCGTCGGCCCCGCCATTGAGAGCAGGGATCCATCCCGAAGCGAAAATTCAGATTCGATTCATTTCCCGGGCCTAATTTGCGCTACAACCCGTACTGGGTTTTCTAAAGTGCCCTTGGAGGCTGTGCCATGAACCGCTGCATCCCCTTCGCCGCATCGCTGGTCTCGGCGGTGTTTTTCTCGACGGCTGCCACCGCCGGTTCGCAGGGCCGTGACCGCTACAAAGACCGCTACCAGGGCGACACCGACTACGCACAGGTGCTCTCCGCGCGGCCCGTCTACTCCGAGGTACGGGTGGGCTCGCCGCGCGAGGAATGCTGGCAGGAGCGCGTGGTCTACCGCGACGAGTTGCGCAGCGATTACCGAGACGACTACCGCAGCAATGCCGCCGACCGCACCATCGGCACCGTGATCGGCGGCGTCATCGGCGGGGCCATCGGCCATCAGTTCAGCCAGGGCTCGGGCAAGCAGATCGCCACCGCCATCGGTGCGGTGGTGGGTGCCGATGTCGGCCGCAACGCCGTCAACAACAATCGCTACAACGACCGTGGCAGCCGCTACGAAACCCGCGAGCGCGTCGCCTACGAGCCGCGCTGCCGCACGGTGGAGGAGGCGCGCTACGAATCGCGCATCGAGGGCTACGACGTGACCTACCGCTACAACGGTCAGGTCTACCAGACCCGCATGCCCTACGACCCGGGCGCGCGCCTGGCGGTGAACGTGCAGGTTTCCCCGGTGCGCTATTGAGCAATCGCTGTGAAGATCGCCGCCGCCATCCTGCTTGCCAGCTGCCTCGCCGCCACAGTCACCACGGCTTGGGCGCGTCCCCTGCTGCCCCGTCCGGAGGCGGTGCAGATAGCGCCGCCGGGTGGTGACGGCTTCGTGCCGCGCGGCCGCGTTACCGATGACCAGGGCGAGGCCGCGAAAAACCTCAACGCCAACGATGCCGCGCGCCAGGCGCAGTCCATCAACGGCGGTGGCCGGGTGCTGTCGGTGGAGGAATCACGCGACGGCTGGCGCGTGAAGCTACTGAAGGATGGCAACGTGCGGATCGTGTTCGTACCCGATTAAGGTTCGTCACGCAGGCTTTGTTCAGCAACAAGCCCATCACACACCCCAATAAGGATGAACCCATGCGAGTTCTGGTCGTTGAAGACGATGCCGCCCTGCGTGAGCAGATCTGTGAAGCCTTGCGTGGCGAAGGCTATGTCGCCGAGGCTGCCGCCGATGGCGAGAACGGTCTTTACATGGCGCAGGAGTTTCCCATCGACCTTGCCATTGTCGATCTCGGCCTGCCCAAGCTGACCGGCATTGATCTGATCAAGCGCCTGCGCAAGGGCACTGGCAGCTCCACCGGGCCACGCAGCGTGCCGGTGCTGATTCTCACCGCCCGTGATGGCTGGCAGAACAAGGTGGAAGGTCTCGAAGCCGGTGCCGACGATTACCTCGTCAAGCCTTTCCAGACACCCGAACTGCTCGCCCGCGCCCGTGCGCTGCTGCGCCGTGCCGGTGGCTGGGCCTCCGCCAAGCTGGTCTCCGGTGACGTCGAGCTGGACACCACCGCCAAGTCGCTGAAAGTGGGCGAGCGCGCGGTGGACCTCACCAGCTACGAGTACCGCGTGCTCGAATATCTCCTGACCAACGCTGGCAAGGTCATCAGCAAGTCCGAGCTTTCGGAGCATCTGTACGCCGAGGAAGACGAGCGCGACAGCAATGTGATCGAGGTGTTCATCCGCCGCCTGCGACTGAAGATCGACCCCGAGGCCACGCTCAACCCGATCACGACCTTGCGTGGGTCAGGCTATCGCTGGGATTTGCCGCGCGCTTAAGGCGCCGTGTTTTCACTCCGCACCAGACTGCTGCTGGCGACTTCACTGACGCTGGCGGTGTTTCTGCTGTTCGGCAGCCTGAGCCTCAACCGCGCCTTCGAGGCGAGCGCGCAGCAGTCTCAGCTGGAGCGCATGCAGGCGATCAGCTACGCGCTCCTGGGCGGTGCCGAACCGAATGAGTATGGCGAGCTTTCCTTCGCCGACCAGAAGATGCCGGATACCCGCCTGCAACAGCCGCAGTCTGGGCTCGAAGCGGCCTTGTTCGGCGAGAGCGCGGCTCTGCTCTGGGGTAGTCCGAGCCTTTCAGACGACATCCCCACACCGGCGACCCAGCCCATTGGTGAGTGGCGCTTCGAGCGCGTGGGCCGTCGCTTCGTGCTGCTGTTCGGCCTGAGCTACGCCAGCAATGCCGAGCTGCAGCGCCATTACACCCTCATGCTGGCTGAAGACAGCCGCCTCTACGAATCGCAGATCAGCGCCTATCGCCGCACGCTCACCATCTGGCTTGGTGGCGGCGCGGCCGTGCTGCTGCTGTTGCAGGGCGCAGTGATGCGCTGGAGCCTGCGCCCGCTGCGCCGGCTGGTGCGCGAGCTGGGCGAGATCGAGGGCGGCGAACGTGAGCGCATCGAGAGCCGCTACCCGGTCGAATTGCAGCCGCTTACAGAGGGGCTGAACGCCATGATCGTCAACGAGCGCAGCCAGCAGGGCCGCTACCGCAATGCGCTGGGTGACTTGGCCCACTCACTCAAGACCCCGCTCGCGGTGCTGCATGGCATTGCCGAGCGACCGCTCACCAACGACCACCAGAAGCTGCTGGGCGAGCAGGTCGCCCGCATGGGCCACATCGTGCAGCACCAGTTGAAGCGTGCGGCCACCGTCGGCAGCCGCACCCTGGCGGAGCCGACTGCTTTGCGGCCGCTGGTGGAGAAAATCGCTGGCGCGCTGGTGAAGGTGTACCACTCGCGCCGCATCAGTTTCGACATCGACATCGCCGCCGACCTGCGCCTGCGCGCGGACTCGGGCGATCTCTATGAACTGGTCGGAAATCTCCTGGACAACGCCTGCAAGTACGGCGATAGCCGCGTGCGCATCCACGGCAGCCGCGACCGCTGGCAGGTGACGCTGATCGTCGAGGACGACGGCCCCGGCTTCCCCGCCGAAGCTGCGCATTTACTGGAGCGTGGCATTCGCGCCGACACCCGCCACGAGGGCCAGGGCCTGGGGCTCGGCGCGGTGAAGGATATCGTCGATGCCTACCAGGGCCACCTCAAGCTCGAAGAAAGCGCGATGGGCGGCGGCAAGGTGATCGTGCGGTTTGCGGCTTAGGAAGCAATCGCCGTGGCTACAACATTGCTCCGAAGCTGAATCGCCCCGGGATTTGTGGAGGCTCCATCACTTGAGAGAATGGAGCCATGA
>JAZKHC010000016.1:45690-58952 GCA_040385605.1 Pseudomonadota bacterium | reverse complement strand
CGACGCGATTTGGACTCGCATCGCTGAAATGTAAAACGTCTAAACACTACCTAGCGCGTGTGCTGCACCAGTCCATACCCCACCGCACCGGCCTGCTTCTGCTTGAGCCACTCGTAGCCCGCAGGCAGCTCGGGGGGGGCGGCAGTGCCCCACTCCAGCATCACCCGGTGGGCCGGTTTCAGCAGCGGGCCAAGCAGCGGCAGTGCTTGTATCAGCAGGTCGCCGGTGGCGAAGGGCGGGTCGATGAACACCACATCGAAGCCCTGAGTGCCATTGGCGAGTGTGGGCGTGTGCAGCCAGCGCAGGGCATCGGCCTGGATCACCGTCGCGCGATCGCCGCCCTTGAAGGTAGCGATGGCGTGGCGAATGTCCTGCGCCTGCGCGCGGCCAGTGTCGATGAACGTGCAGTGCCCGGCACCGCGCGACAGTGCCTCCAGACCCATCGCGCCGCTGCCCGCGAACAGATCAAGACAGAGTGCGCCGTTGATGACGGGGTGCAGCCAGTCGAACACCGTCTGCCGCACACGATCGGGCGTGGCGCGCAGGCCGGTTTGAGGGTCGGCATCGAAGTGGACGATGCGGCTGCGCCACTCGCCGCCGATGATGCGCAGCTCTCCCTGAGCACGCTTCATGGCTTGCCGCCAAAGGCAAGCTTCACTGCGGCGGCTCGTGGCCCACGCCGCGTTCGAGTTCGGCCAGCCGCAGCTTGAGCGCCGCCACCCCGGCAAAGTGGTAGGCCAGGCCTGCACCGGCCGCAGCGCCTGCGAGAAAAATCACGATGAAAATCATTTGCCAATCTCACCCATGTTGAACAGCAAACCGGTCCCCTCGCCGCTCATCACGGTCGGCACCTGGCCACTCCATTTTTCCACCTGGTTCTGCTTCACCAACAGCGGCGTGAGCGATTGCGAGATGCGCTCGTTGGCCTCGGCCTGTGCCTTGGCACGGGTGAGCGTGCTCTCGGCATCGGCTTGCGCGGCGATGATGATTTTCTCCTTCTCGGCCTGGGCGTTGGTGATGGTGATCTGCTTGTTCTGCTCGGCCTGGCGATTGATGATCTTCAGGCGCTCTTCCTCCTGCTTGGCCTCCTGCACGCCGACGATCTTCTGCATGATGTTCGGCGGCAGTTGCAGCTTGCGGAGTGCGGCATCGCCGAACAGGAAGGGCAGCGGCTTGAACTCCTCCACCAGGCGACTGCGGATCTCGCTGTTGATGGCATCGCGGTGGTCGGCAATGCTCTCGACGCTGTACTTGCCGCCGACATCCCGCACCACGTCGCGCACGATCGGGTTGATCTTCTTGTCGAAGTAGTTCTCGCCGAAGGTGGCGAGAATCTCCGGCATTTTCTCGGCCACCGGCGTGAACATCACCGACAGCTCGATGTCGTAGCTGACGTTCTTCGCATCGAGCACATCGAGGTGCGGCTTGTTGATGATGCCGTCGCCGTCCTCGCCGTCTTCCTGCCCTGAATAGGTCGCGGTTTGCAGCTTCACGTCTTTCTCCAGCACGGTGTCGATGAAGGGGCGCTTCCAGTGCAGGCCCGGCTGCGACACGGTCTCTTGATAGCGGCCGAAGGTCTGGATCACGCCGACCTTGCCGGAGTCGATGGTGTAGAAGCTGCCCAGCACCGTCACCAGCACGAGCAACGCCAGTGCGATGAAGACGACGCCCTTGAAGCCGAAACTGTTCATGTGTGTCCCCGGTTGGTTTTGCTCATTCTGCGCTGGGCTACTACGCCGCAGCAGCGAGCCGATCTGGCTGGCCATGTGGGTCTCCCTTCTGGTCTGTACCGCCGCTTATTGTGCCGCAGGCGATGGCCGCACCGACGTGCCCTTGAGCCGTCGCAGCACGCCGCAGGCCGCACGCCAGAGTTTCGGCAGCAGCCACAGCATGAGCAGCACCAGGACCAGCAGCAGCGCCAGAAACACCCAGGGCTGCGTGAGCGCGAGCAGCAGGCCCAGAGCCACCACCACATCCTCGCCCAGCGACAGGCCCCAATTGCTGAAAGGCTCCGGCGAGGTGTTGGCAATGGCACGCGCGCCGGCCTTGCTGACATGGCTGCCCGCCGCCAGCGAGCCGCCGATGATCGCCGCCGCCATTGCGCTGGCAGCGCCCGAATCCCCGAACACCCCCGCAGCGAGTGCGGCACCCGCCGGGATGCGGATGAAGGTGTGGATCGCATCCCAGACGCTGTCGAACCACGGCACCTTGTCAGCTACGAACTCGACCGCGACCATGGCCCCCGAGGCGATCAGCACCGTTGGATGCGCCAGCAGTTGCAGGTGCGCGGGCAAGGGATACCAGCCCATGTAGCCCACCAGTCCCACCACGAACAGGACTAAATACAGGCGGATGCCGCTCGCCCAGCCGAGGGCGGCGGCGAGCGAGACGAGTTGCAGGGTGTCGAGTGCAGGCATCACATCTCAGGCTTTACGCCTGCGTGCCACCCACGGTCATCGCGTCGATCTTGAGCGTCGGCTGGCCTACGCCCACCGGCACACTCTGGCCCTCCTTGCCGCACACACCCACGCCGTTGTCGAGTGCCATGTCGTGGCCGACCATGCTGATCTTGGTGAGTGCCTCCGGCCCGTTGCCGATCAGCGTCGCGCCCTTCACCGGACGCGTCACCTTGCCGTCTTCGATCAGATAAGCCTCGGTGGCGCTGAACACGAAGTTGCCGCTGGTGATATCCACCTGGCCGCCGCCGAAGTTCACCGCATAGAGGCCTTTCTTCACGCTCTTGATGATGTCGGCGGGGTCCGATTCGCCCGCACGCATGTAGGTGTTGGTCATGCGCGGCATCGGCAGGTGGGCAAAGCTCTCGCGGCGACCGTTGCCGGTGGGGGCGACCCCGCTCAGGCGGGCATTGAGACGATCCTGGATGTAGCCGACCAGCTTGCCGTTCTCGATCAGCGTGGTGCAGTTGGTGGGCGTGCCCTCGTCGTCGATGGTGAGCGAGCCGCGACGATTCGGCAGCGTGCCGTCATCGACCACCGTGACCAGGGGCGAGACGATCATTTCGCCCATGCGGCCCGAGAACAGCGAGCTGCCCTTGCGGTTGAAGTCGCCTTCCAACGTGTGGCCGACGGCCTCGTGCAGCAGCACGCCCGGCCAGCCGCTGCCGAGCACGACCGGCAGCATGCCCGCTGGTGCGGGGATGGCATCGAGCAGCACCAGGGCCTGGCGCCCGGCTTCGAGCGCCAGCTCTTCCGGCTTGTTGCCGCCGAAAAAGGCGAGGTAGTCACCACGCCCACCCGCACCGCTCGCGCCCTGCTCGCGGCGGCCGTTGCGCTCGACGATCACGCTCACACCGAAGCGCACCAGCGGGCGCACGTCGGCACTGCGCGCGCCATCGGCGCGCTGCACGAAGATCACCTCGTACTGCCCGGCCATCGAGACCATCACCTGCGTCACCAGCGGCGAGGCGGCGCGGGCGGCGGCATCGGCGCGCTTCATGAGCGCGAGCTTGTCGGCAGCAGGCCAGTTGCTGAGCGGATCGACCGCCGCATATAGCGGCGCAATAACAGCCGCATCGCGCACCGCGATGCTGCCTTCGCCACCGCCGCGCACGATGCCGCGAGCCGCCTCGGCGGCATCGGCCAAGGCTTCGGGCGTCAGCTCGTCGGAATAGGCGAAGCCGGTCTTCTCACCAGCCACAGTACGCAACCCTGCGCCACGCGCAGTGCTGTGCGTGCCGTTTTTTACGACGCCGTCTTCGAGAAACCAGGTCTCGGTGACGGTGTGCTGCAGGTAGATGTCGGCATCGTCGGCACCCGTCGGCAGCAGGCGCGCGAGCAGCTTGTCGAGTACGGCGGGCGCGAGATCGCTGGGGCCGAGCAGCAGGGCGTGGGCGGTGTCGAGGGCGGTGCGGGCTTGCATTAGCGGAGGGCCTTTGGATCGAAGTGCGGATTCTGGATGAGATGCAGGCTATTGCCGAAAGGGTCGCCAACCGACGCGACGATGATTCCGCCGCCAACGTCGGTGGCTGGCTGCTTGGCTGTTGCACCCAGTGCGATCAGGCGCGCGAGTTCGGCGTGGATTTCGGCCACGCCCCAGTAGGGCTGGGCACCCGCCTCGCCCGGCGTGCCGTCCGGTACCAAGCCAAGCTCGAAGCCGCCGACATTGAAGCCGACATAGAAAGGCTCGTCGAAATAGGGCTGGGTCTCGAAGGCCTTCGAGTACCAGGCCTTGCCAGCCGCGAGATCGGGCGTGGGGACGATGGCGGTGCGCAGGCCGAGAATCATGGTGTGCTCCTACAGACGACGGTGGGTGAGTGCAGGGAAGCTGGCACGGACGGACGCCAGATGATCGCGGTCGATGTCAGCCAACGCAAAGCCGGGCGCATCGCCCTGCACTTCCGCCAGCGTCTCGCCCCAGGGGCCGACGATCAGCGAGTGGCCGTAGGTGCTGCGCCCGCCGGGATGCGTGCCGCATTGGCCGGGGGCGAGCACGTAGCACTGGTTCTCCACCGCGCGCGCCTTGAGCAGAGTGTGCCAGTGCGCGACACCGGTTTTTGCGGTGAAGGCGGCCGGCACGCTGAGCAGCGTCGCCCTCTCGGTGGCTAAAGCGCGATACAGCTCGGGGAAGCGCAGGTCGTAGCAAACGCTCAGGCCCAGCCGACCCAGCGGCGTCTCGACCACCGCGGTGCGCAGCGCACCGGGGGCGATGCTGTTGGACTCCCGATACCGCTCGCCGCTGCTGCCCGGCACCTCGACATCGAAGAGATGGATCTTGTCGTAGCGGGCCGCACGCGCACCGCTGGCGTCGTAGAGGCAGCTCGCCGCGAACACATGCTCGCTATCGGCGCGAATGGGCAGCGTGCCGGCCAGCAGCCAGAGCTTGAGCCGCGCAGCGGTTTCGGCAAAGAACTGCTGAATCGGCCCGCTGCCATCAGATTCGGCGTGCGCCAACTTGTCGCGTTCCTTCGCACCCATGAAGGCACAGTTTTCCGGCAGCACGGCAAGCACCGCGCCGGTCGTTGCCGCCTGCTCCAGCAGGCCACGCGCCTGTTCGAGATTGGCGGCGACGTCTGCGCCCGAGTTCATC
Source organism: Pseudomonadota bacterium (assembly GCA_040385605.1). GTDB lineage: Bacteria > Pseudomonadota > Gammaproteobacteria > Nevskiales > Nevskiaceae > Stagnimonas. The sequence goes on along the minus strand of JAZKHC010000016.1, from coordinate 53,906 downwards.
TGGATCACGGCGGCTTTCATGGCTTGGGCTCCGCGGCGGGCGCAGCTTGCGGGGCCTCGTCCACCTTCTTGAACTCGGGATTGTCCCAGCTGCCGGTCAGCCCATAGGTGAGCTGCGTCACCTGCCCCAGCGGCTTGTCGATCACCTGATTGGCGATCACCGCGATCAGCGGCAGCACCGGGGCGGCCACACTCGCGGCACCGCCCAGCAGCAGCGCGCCGAGCGTGATGCCCTTGGTGTTGGGGGTGACGGTGATCACCTGGTTGTAGTCGTGCGCGGCAAGGCCCACGTCGCCGCGCACCTCGATGCGTACCGAGGGGCCGCGGATGGTCATGTCGTCGGTGTGCGCCACCCCATTGGCGAGCTGGAAGCTGCCGTCGATGCGATCAAAGCCCAGGCCCTGCGACACCACATCGCCAAAGTCGAGCGTGAGCCGGCGCGGCAGCGCGTAGAAGTTGAACAGCCCCAGCACGCGGCTGGTGCCGCCTGGATCGACCGTGCGCAGCGCGCCGTTCTCCACCGCCAGCGTCACGGTGCCGCGGCCAAGGGCCCAGTCGAAGCCACGCGCGGCTGCGGGCCAGGTGAGGTCGCCCTGGATCAGCGCATTGCGACCGGCGACGGTGGGGGCGAAGCCCAGGCCTTCGAGCGTGCCGGCGAGATCGTCACTGCCGACCTTGAAGCTGGCCTGCGCCTCGGTCATGCCGCCGCTGCGCCGCCACTCGCCCTCGGCGCTCAGGGTGGCGATGCCCTCGCCGAGCGCGAGGGTTTGCAGGCGCTGGCCCCTGGGGCTGCGCTGGGTCTTGAGCGCCAGCCTGCCGAAGGCCCGGCCGCCGATGCTGAGGGCATCCACCGCGAAGTCGAGCGTCGGTGCCTTGACGGGGTCGAGCGGCTCGCCTTCGGCCCGGCTCGCCGCGACGGTCTCGGCCTTGGGTGCGGCCAGCAGTTGCAGGCTGCCGAAGCGGCCGCTCAGGCTATCGCCCTGGGCGCTGAGCTTGAGTGCGCCCGTGGTGCCCTCACCGCGCAGGGTGGCGGCATAGCCACCGTATTCGCGGCGCGCCTCGACCCGCACGGCGGGGATGTCGTAGCCCGCCAGCCGCAGCCGCCGCGCATCGAGGTCGATGCCGAGAAACGGCAGGCGCTCCTCGCTGCTGGCACTGCCATCCGCCGAGGCGCTGCTGATGATCGAAGCGATCAGCGGCTGCCAAGCCAATGGCTCGAAGGTATCGAGCGTGCCGCCGATCTGCCAGCCGTCCTTGGCGGGCCACTGCGGGGCATCGCCGGGGCCGACCCGCAGCGCCACGCCGCGCAGCTCGGGGCTCTGCTCACTCAGGCCCCGCGCAAAGCGCAGGGCGAGGCCCAGGCGGCCGGGAATCTCGCCGATCAGCCGCAGCGGCACCGCTTCGTCACCGCTGATGGCGAGGCGGATCGGCAGGGCCTCCTCACTGGCCTTGGCCAGCGGCGGCGGCAGGCTGATGCGGGTGCCGACCAGGGTGCTCGTGAGCCGCGCCTGACCGCTGTCGGCACCGGACAGCGGCAGCGCCAGCTGCCACTCGGAGCCCCCGTGCAGCTGCTGCAGGAGCCAGCGCGGCACATAGCGGCTGGCAATGCCATCGCTGCCATCGAAATCGACGCGCAGGGCGGCGCCGAGTTCATCCGCGCCGCTGGCATTGGCATGGATGCGCGCCGTCACCGGCATGCCGTGGAAGCGCGCCTGCAAGCCCTCGGCGGCAATGCCGACATCGCCCCCGAAGCGCAGGGTGCCGGTGATGTTCTGCACCGGCCGGTCGAGCACCTGGTGGCGCAGGTTGAGGCCCAGCAGGCGCACCTCGCCACGCGCGACGGTCTTCTGTCCGAGGCCGGAATGCAGCGGCACTTCGAGATGCACATCGGCCTCGGCCAGGCCTTCGGCCTCGCTGCGCTTGAGCAGGGCCGAGAGCTTCTCGGCCAGCGGCGAGGCGCGCAGGAACTGGTAGTAGAACGGCGCCTCGCCGACCGTCTTGCCATCGAGCACCAGCGGCGACTCGGCAAAGTCGGCGATGCCGCCCGTGGCCATGGGCACGGCCACGCCGTTGATGAGCCCGCGCTGGGCGGTGAAGCCCAGGCCATTGCCCTTGAACAGCAGGGTGGCCGCGAGCTGGTCCACGCCCGGCCAGTCGCGGTGGTATTCGAGCCTGGCGGCGGAGATCGGCAGCTTCAGCGACCACTGGCCGCTCGGGTTCTTGTGGAAGGGGAAGTCCGCCAGCGGGCCGTCGATGTCGAGCTGGGCATTGGCGATGCGGCCGCGCACCACGGCGCGGTTGAGCCAGTCTTTCAAGGGCTGGCCCCAGTGCAGCGGCATCAGTGGCTTGAGGCTGGCGGCATCGGCGACATCGAAACGCGCTTGCAGCTTGAGATGCGGCGGTGCATCGCGGGCGAGTTGCAGCTCGCCGTTGGCGCGGCCCTCGCTGCCCAGCAGCGACCAGTCCAGCCGAGGCAGGGTGATACGCCAGCTGCCACCCTCGCGCTGCCACTGAGCCTCGGCCGCGAAGCGGGCGGCGCGCTGCGGCTCGGCCAGCAGCCGGGGCAGCTCGAAGCCGAGTGGCTCGGCCTTGAGCGTGGCGCGTCCGCTGTTTTCATCGGCGGTGAGCTCGCCGCTCAGGCCCTGCACGCTGCCCTGCTGCGGGTGCTGCGCACCCAGCCCGGTGAAGCGGCTGTGCAGGCTGAACTGCGCGAGTGCAGTGCCCGCAGGCTGCCAGCGGCCTTCAAGCGCGCTCAAGTCGCCCTTGAGGCCTCGCAGCAGCGCCGTATCGAGACGAGGCACTGCGGGTAGAAGGGTCGCCGCCCAGGGGGCGAGGTCATCCAGCCGAAGGAAGTCGCTGCTGAACCGCCATTGCATGGGCTTGGCCGCATCCGCCTCGCGCTTCCAGTCCAGCCGGGCCGTTGTGACCGGCCAGCTGCCCTTGAGGCCGGTGAGGCGCAGCGGCACCACATCGAGCGTGCCGCCTTCGGCCGAGGGCCGGTAGTGCAGCCCGAGATCGACTTCGCGCAGGGTGCTGGCGGGCTGCCCAAGCAGGGCCAGCGACTGCGCCCGCAGCGCCAGCTCGCTCGCACCCGGTGCGCCTTGCAGCCAGTCGCCCGAGGCAGTGAGTGTCGCCTGCGTCCACTGCACGGCGGCCAGTTGCGGCGCGTAGCGATGCAGCGCCGGGCCGGGGGCGATATCGCTGGCGTCGAGTGTCCAGCGGCCCTGCCAGCTTTGCGGCTGTTCGAGATCGCCGGTCACGCCGGCACGCAGGCGCACCCGGGCGGCCAGCGCCTGCGGGGCCTGCATCTCGGCGCGCAGCTCGAAGCCCTGCGCATCCAGCCTGAGATCGCCCCGTTGCAGCAGCGCGGTGAAGCTGGCCCTGGCATCGCGCCGATCCTCGACAGTCAGCGTCAGCTGCTCGACGCGCAGGCGCGAGAACCGCTTGATGGCGCGGGCGATCTCGGCGAACTCGGGCGGCGGGTCCTGCCGCTCGCGGCCGATCAGCCGCCACCGGCCCTCGGGGCTGATCTCGACGGCGAGTGCCACACCCTCGACCTCGACCTCGCTCGGCAGCCACTCGCCGCGCAGCAGCGCAGCCAGGGCAAACCCGAGCCGGATGCGCTCCACATCGACCACCGGGGTGCTGGCTCTGGCACCTGCGGCGGCATCGAGCAGGCGCACGCCCTTGAGTTCGAGCAGGGGCCAGAGCCAGCGCCAGCGCAGCGAGAGCGCATCGACCTGCACCGGCTGCCCGAGCGCGGTGGACGCCCGCTGCGCCACCTCGTCGCGGTAGCCCGGTGCGAGTGCGACGGCCAGCTGGAAGAGGCCGGACACGAGCGCGCCGCTGATGACGATCAGCGATAGCCAGGTGATGCCGCGAGTCCACCAGCGGCGTTTGCGACGTTCCATCAGCAGCTCTTAAACGGGCACCACGTCGAAGTTTTCCTGCGGGTAATAGGCTTCGGCTTGCAGGCGTATGGGACGCTTGAACTGCGCTTCCAGTTCCGCAAGTCCGCCCGACTGCTCTTGGAGCTTTTCGACCACGGCCGGGCAGGCGAGCACCAGAAAGCTCTTGGCCTCGTACTGCCGCGCCGCCCGCTGCACCTCGCGGGCGATGTCGTGGCACACCGCCTCGATGGTCTTGATGTGCCCCCGGCCATTGCAGGTGGGGCAGACTTCGGTCATCAGGTGCCCCAGCGATTCGCGCGTGCGCTTGCGGGTCATCTCGATCAGGCCGAGCGGCGAGAAGGGATGCACCTGGATGCGCGCCTTGTCCTTCGCCAGCTCGCGGTCGAGCGCGCGCAGCACCTGGGACTTGTGGTCGTCGCTGTGCATGTCGATGAGATCGAGAATGATGATGCCGCCGAGGTTTCTCAGGCGCAGCTGGCGCGCGATGGTCTGGGTAGCCTCGAGGTTGGTCTTGAGCACCGTCTCTTCGAGATTGCGGTGGCCGGTGAAGGCACCGGTGTTGACGTCGATGGTGGTCATCGCCTCGGTCTGGTCGATCACCAGGTGGCCGCCGCTCTTGAGATCGACCTTGCGCTGCAGGGCGCGCTCGATCTCGTCCTCGACGCCATATAGGTCGAAGATCGGGGCGGCACCGCGATGCACCTCCACCAGTGACTCGGCACCGGGCAGATACACCTTTGCAAACTCGCGCATCTTGTCGGCCTCGCTCTCGCTATCCACCCGCACGCGCTCGACGGTGGTGCCCAGGAGGTCGCGCATGATGCGCATCGAGAGCGGCAGATCACCATGCACCATGGTGCCGGGCTTCGCCGTCTGCGCGCCCTCATCGACGGTCTTCCACAGCCGCACCAGGAAGCGCATGTCCTGCGCCAGCGCCTCTTCCCCCACGCCCTCGGCGGCAGTGCGCGCGATCATGCCCCAGTAGGGCGCAAGTTCGGGTGCCAGGCGCTCCATGATTTCTTTCAGCCGCGCGCGCTCCTGGTCGTCTTCGATCTTGGCCGAAACACCGACGTGCATCTCGAACGGCAGCATCACCAGATAGCGCGCCGGCAGCGAGATGAGCGTGGTGAGCCGCGCGCCCTTGCTGCCGAGCGGGTCCTTGACGATCTGCACGAGGATCGACTGACCCTCGCTGATCAGGCTCTCGACCGATGGCAGCGGCGCGTCGGCGGGCAGGCCCTCGGGGCGGCGCATGTCGGCCACGTGCAAAAAAGCCGTGCGATCCAGGCCAATGTCGATAAAGGCCGCCTGCATGCCCGGCAGCACACGCTTGACCACGCCCTTGTAGACATTGCCGACCAGGCCGTGGCGATTGGCGCGCTGGATGAATATCTCCTGCACAGCCCCGCCCTCGACGAGCGCGACACGGGTTTCCTGCGGAGAGATGTTGACGAGGATTTCGGTAGTCATGTCGCTATTGTGCTGTTGCGCTCGGGCTGATGCCGAAGCGCAGCAGCAAGTCGCAGGTTTCGGCCATGGGCAGCCCCACCACGCCGGTGTAGCTGCCCCGCACCGCCCGCACAAAGCGCGCCGCCAATCCCTGGATGGCATAGGCCCCGGCCTTGCCCATCGGCTCGCCGCTGGCAACGTAGGCGGCGATGTCGCTTTCGCTCAGCGGTGCAAAGTCAATCTCGGTCACGGTGGTCACCGACTCGCAGCGGCTGCCATGCAGCAGCACCACGGCGCTGATCACCTGATGGCTGCGGCCCGAGAGCGCGGTGAGCATGGCATGCGCATCGGCGGCATCGCCCGGTTTGCCGAGGATGCGCCCGTCAAGCACCACGTCGGTATCAGCCCCCAGCGCCGGCCATAGCGGCTGCCGTTGCAAGGCCGCACCGGCCTTGGCACGGGCGACGCGCAGCGCGTAATCCCGCGCGGGCTCATTGGGCGCAGGACACTCTGGCACATCGGCAGGGTCGGTCGAAAAAGCAAACCCCGCCTCGCGCAAAAACTGCACGCGGCGCGGTGAGCGTGATGCGAGCACAAATTGAGAATCGCCCATGCGGACGGCTGCTGCGTTGCGGGCGTCAGTCGCCCCGCTTGATGCTACCTGCCCTGAGCTTCTTGAACCGCTCGATATCTGTCGTGTACCTGATTTCAGTCGCGGTTCGCTCCTCGCGCAGCTTGCGCAGGGTCTGCAGGTTGTCGATCAGCGAGCCTTCAAAACTCTGGATCTGCTTGTTCAAGGCGGTATCCGGCGGCTTGTTGCTGGCCCGCTCACGCAATTCCGCCAGCGTCTTCTCGTTGTCCAGCACCGATTTCTGGGTCAGGCCGATGCGGGCATCCAGCGCCGTCAGCCGCTCTTCGCGTGTCGATTGCATGTCGGCCACGCTGGCAAAGGACACCAGCAGGTAACGGTCGTAAGCGATGCGCTGCTGGCGGGCCTCTTCGGCCGCCTTTTCGGCCGCAAGCCTGGCCTTTGCCTGCTCAAGTTCCACGCCCGAAAGTTCGCGCGGCACCACCTTGGTGACCATGCCGTTCCTGCTGATCGTCTCGCGGCCCTGCTTGGATTCCTGCGGCGGCACCTTGTCGCCGTAATGCACCTGGCCTTTGTCATCGACCCAGCGGTACAGAGGCTTGTCTTGGGCATGCACGGAAGATGCTGCCATCAAGAAGACGGCCAGCATCAGTACGTTAATAGTTTTCTCAGCCGACATTTCGATTCCCCAGCGTCGAAACCTCGCCGTCATATTACGCCGTACTGGGTCTGGTATTCGCGGATCGACTTCACCGTTTCGGGCTGAACGGCGGCTGAGCCCTGACCCGCGGCGAGGTAGCTGAGGATTTCGCGCACCGACACCAGAGAGACCACCCGCACCCCCGTATCCAGCTCCATCTCGGCCACTGCCGAGAGCGGCCCGGTGCCACGCTCCATGCGGTCCAATGCAATCACCGCCGCTACCGGCTCGCCGCCTGCCGCGCGGATCATCGCCACCGCCTCGCGCAGGGCGGTGCCTGCGGTCAGCACGTCATCCACGATCAGCACTTTGCGGCCCGCAAGGCTCGCGCCCACCAGGGTGCCGCCCTCACCGTGGCTTTTCGCCTCCTTGCGGTTGTAGGCGTAGGGCACGTCACGGCCCTGCTCGCTCAGCGCACAGGCCACGGCCGTCGCCAGGGGGATGCCCTTGTAGGCGGGGCCAAACAGGGTGTCGAACTCCACGCCACTCTGCGTGATGGCCTCAGCATACGAACGCGCCAGGCGCGCCATCGCAGCACCCGAACTGATCTTGCCGAGGTTGAAAAAATACGGGCTGACCCGGCCGGACTTGAGCGTGAACGAGCCGAACTTGAGCACTTCGTGTTCGAGTGCCAGTTCGAGAAAGGCGGTTTGGTGGGGGTGCATGGCAGGTACGGTTCGCGTTTGAGTGCGCCATTGTCGAACATAGGCGCATAACGAACCAGACGCAGCCATGAACGGCACACTCTTCTCTCAGGATTACCTCGCCCTCGGCATCACCCAGAGCGCCGACTGGCGCACGCTGGACGAGATCGCTTTCGCCGCGTTTCGCAGCAAGCTGACGGCGATCTACGCCGAGACGACAGCCGAGAGCCGCCCCAACGAAGCCGCCACCGAAAGCGAGCTGATCTTCCCCACGCTCGAATCGCTTGGCTGGGTCGAAACCCTGCCGCAGCAGACCGCCAACCGCAAAGGCCGCGAGGAAGTACCCGACGCGCTGCTGTTTGCCGATGGCGCCAGCAAGATGGCTGCGTTGAAAGAGAAACATGACGAGCGTCGCTACACCCACGGCCTCGCCATCGTCGAGAGCAAACGCTGGCTGCGTCCGCTGGATCGCAGCGACACCAGCGATGCCGACTATCACGGCACGCCCAGTGCGCAAATCCTGCGCTACCTCTCGCGGGTAGAGGTCGCCAGCGACCGTCGCATTCAGTGGGGCATGCTTACCAACGGTCGGCATTGGCGGCTGTATTGGCAGGGTGCGCGTTCGCGCGCCGAGCAGTTCCTGGAACTGGACTTGGGCGCACTGCTGCAAGTGCAAGGCATTCAGCCTGACCTGTTTTCACCCGAAGCCGCACAGCGCGAGCACTATCTCAAGGTGTTCTGGCTGCTGCTTCGCCGCGAGGCCTTTCTGCCGCAGGCTGATGATGCGCAAGGCCGCAGCTTTCATGCCCTGGCGCTCGAAGAAGGGCGTCACTGGGAAGCCAGAATCTCGGAAGATTTAGGGCAGATCGTGTTCGATCAGGTGTTCCCCGATCTTGTTAGAGCCATCGTCGCGCACGACCGGAG
>JAZKHC010000016.1:0-45590 GCA_040385605.1 Pseudomonadota bacterium | reverse complement strand
ACCGGAGGAGACCGGAGGAGACCGGAGGAGACCGGAGGAGACCGGAGGAGACCGGAGGAGACCGGGAAGGCTACCTCGCCCAAGTGCGGGACGATGCACTTATTTTTCTCTACCGCCTTCTCTTTCTGCTCTACGCGGAAGACCGCAACCTTCTGCCCGCGCACGATGCGCGCTACGACGACTATGCCTTTCGCCGCCTGCGCGAAACCATCGCCAGGCGCATCGACAAGGCCGATGTCTTCAGCACCACGCAGGCCCGCTACGCCGATAGTCTGAAGAGCCTGTTCCGCGCCATCGACAAGGGCGATGCCTCCATCGGCATGCCGCCCTACAACGGCGGCTTGTTCAGTGACACGCAGCACCCACTGCTCAGTCGCATCCAGTTACCTGATGCAGTGCTGGCCCCGCTGATCGACCAGCTCTCGCGCCACGTCGACGGCGAAAGCCGTCGCTGGATCAACTACCGCGATCTCTCGGTGCGGCACTTGGGCAGCATCTATGAGCGGCTCTTGGAGTTCACACCCGCGCTCGATGCAGCAGGCCAAGTGGTAGTGCGCCCCAGCCCCTTTGCGCGCAAGACCAGCGGCAGCTACTACACCCACGATGATCTGGTGGATGTGCTCATGCAGCGCACGCTGGGGCCGCTGGTGGAGGAGCGCATCGCGCGTTTCACCGAGCACAGCAAGGCGCTGGCGAGCGAACACCGAGACCAGGCCAAGCGCCGCGAAGAGCTGGAACAGCACGATCCCGCCCTCGCCCTGCTCGACCTCAAGGTTTGCGACCCGGCAATGGGCAGCGGGCATTTCCTGGTGGCGGTGGTGGACTACCTCGCCGACCAGGTACTGGAGCAGTTGGCGGCCGTCGAGACTGCCGCGCCCTGGGCCGATACGCCCTATCGCTCGCCGCTGGCGGTGCGCATCGCCAACATCCGCAGCCGCATCTTGGAATCTGCCCGCGCCAACCGCTGGAGCGTGACGCCGGAGCAGCTCGACGACCGCCAGATCGTGCGCCGCATGATCTTGAAGCGGGTGATCTTCGGGGTGGACAAGAACCCGATGGCCGTCGAGCTGGCCAAGCTCGCCCTCTGGCTGCACACCTTCACGGTCGGGGCGCCACTGAGCTTCCTCGACCACCATCTGCGCACCGGCGACAGCTTGTTTGGCGAGCGGGTGGAGACCGTCGTCGCGGGCTTGCAGAAGCAATATGGCAGCGTGTTCTTTGGCAGCGAACTCACCCGCATCGGCTCTGCTACCGAAAGCATGAGCGCCATCGGTGAGCTCACCGACATCGGCATTGCCGAAGTGCAGCAGAGCTACAGCCTGTTCGACGACATCGAGCGCGGCATCAAGCCGCTGTGGTCGCTACTGGACTTCTGGCACGCCCTGCGTTGGCTCACCACCGCCAAATCGCTGAAGGCCGACGAGTCACTGCGGCTGGGTTTGGGCGAGCTGCTGGGGGGCCAGTACGGCAATGTCTGGGACTTGATACAGCACGGCGGTGTGGCAGTTGCCGACGAGCAGAAGCTGGCCCCAGCGCAACGCATCGACGCCCTGCTGCGCGCCGCCCGCCGCTTGAGCGAGCGCGAGACCTTCTTCCACTGGCAGCTCGCCTTCCCTACCGTCTGGAAGGGCCTGGTCGAGCGCCGACCCGTGGGCGGCTTCGATGCCATCGTCGGCAACCCGCCGTGGGATCGCATGAAGCTGCAACAGGTGGAGTGGTTTGCCGCCCGCGAACCCGCCATTGCCAAGCAGGCCCGCGCCGCCGACCGCAAGAAAATGATTGCGGCGCTCGAAACCCAGCACGCCCCGCTCGCCGCGCAATACACGCAAGCCGCCGAAGCCAGCGAGACCGCCACCCGTGTCGCCCGCGAGTGCGGCGACTACCCGCTGATGAGCAGCGGCGACATCAACCTGTATTCGCTGTTCGTCGAGCGCGCAGGCCAGTTGATTGCGCCCGATGGCGTCGTCGGCCTCATCACCCCCAGCGGCATCGCGGCCGATTTGGGTGCGAGCGCCTTCTTCAAGAGCATTGCCACCAGCGGGCGGCTCGGCACGTTGTTCGACTTCGAGAACCGCAAGGTGTTCTTCCCCGATGTGCATGCGAGCTTCAAGTTTTGCGCACTCGTGTTCGGTGGCAGCGAGCGCCGCTTTGCGCACTGCGATGCGGCGTTCTTTTTGCACGCCAAGGCCGATCTCGACGACCCGGAGCGGCGTTTCAACTTGAGTGCTGCCGACTTTGCGGCCGTAAACCCAAACACCGGCACCGCGCCGATTTTCCGCCGCCGCCGCGATGCCGAAATCACCACCGCGATCTACGCACGCCTGCCAGTGCTGGTAGATCAGCGTATCGACACGGATAGAGTGAATGCACTCACCCGCCAAAGCGCGAGCCTTGCCGAGATTGCGGCGGCCAGGCAGCCGCGCAAATTGTGGCCGGTGCGCTACGCCACGATGTTCCATATGACGAAAGACTCTGGCTCGTTCAAGCGCAAGGACGAGTTGGAACGGGAAGGCTGGTATCCGGTGGGTGGTAGTCGCTGGAAAAAGGGTGACGACGAGGCAGTGCCACTCTATGTCGGTCGGATGATGAATCAATACGACCACCGCGCCGCCAGCGTGACGGTGAATGAGGACAACCTGCATAACGCCGCACTGAGCAGCGCAACGACGCTCGGCGAGCATCGTGACCCGACCTATACGGTCACACCGCAGTTCTGGGTGGACAGCAGCGATGAGCGGCTCACAAACGACAGGTGGCGAATTGGATTCCGAGACATTGCTCGTTCAACAGATATTCGGACTTTCATCGCTTGCATTGTTCCCAGCATGGCTGCTGGCAACAAACTTCCGCTGCTGATTCCGTCGAACGATGACGAAATATTCTATGGGCAATACGCCCCCTTGCTGTTGGCGAACCTCAACGCCTTCGCTCTCGACTTCGTTACACGCCAGAAGGTGCAAAGCACCAACATGAACTGGTTCATCGTCGAACAACTCCCCCTCATCCCACCCGCCGCCTATCAAACCCCTCTCGGCAAGGGTACCGTCGCCGACTTCGTGCGCGGCGAAGTGCTGCGCCTGAGCTACACCGCCCACGACCTCGCGGGCTTTGCCGCCGACCTTGGCTATGCCGGCAAGCCCTTCGAATGGGACGAAGACGATCGCCGCCATCGACTGGCGCGGCTGGATGCCCTGTACTTCCGGCTCTATGGCCTCAGCCGCGACGAAGCCAGCTACGTGCTCGACCAGTTCCCCATCGTCAAGCAGCAAGACGAAGCTACCTTCGAGGGACGCTATCGCACCAAAGAATTGGTGCTGGCCTATTACAACGCCGTGGGCGCTGACGATGTGACGACGCGCGTCAATCTTTAGGCGAAGCGGCGCTGCGCCGCGAAGGATGCGTCGCCATCCAGCCGTGCCAACAAATACACCAACGGACGTTCCGTGCTGCCGTTGATGCGCTCTATCTGTGCAGTGATGCCACTGTGCCGCATGAGCGCACGCACGGCCTCTGTCTGTTGGCGCGGCACAAACCCGACCTTGCGACCATCTGCATAAATCGCTACGGCGTTAGGGTCTTTGATATTGCCGTCTTCAGTCACGAAGGTAACTGCTTGGCCTAGCGACAATTCCGTCAGCGTCATATCAGCAGCGTGGCGGAAGCCAGCCACTTCGATCATGACCTCGGCCTTGCCACGCAGCGGCGAAAGTGGATTGATGATGGAAAATCCATCACCCGGTAGCTTCGCACCGGTATAGGCCAGCAGGGCGAAATCACTGATTTCTGTTTGTGGGCGAAGCCGGAACTGCTCCAGATACTGCGGGTAGTCTTCACGCTTGCGCGGTGGCAAGCGACGCATGAAGGTTTCCACCACGCCCAAATCGTAAGTCGGCTCCAGCTTGCGGAAGGCGGGGTAGATATCGAACCCTTCCAGACGTGCTGCGTGGAAGCATTCGGTATCCAGCAGATACTTCAGCCGCACCTGCCCTTCGCCCGCGCGCAGCAACTCAGCCACTTCAAATCGCCGACGCGACGATCCCTCCGGGCCTTGCCATACCAGCAGCAGGCGTTCGGGTTCGTGGACGTGCTCGATGAAGTTCATGGTGCGGTCAACAGGCTCAACAGGCTGTCGCGCCGAGCGCGAAGCAGGTGCAGCATAAGCGCGGCGCGCGCTTCAGAGAAAGGCACCGGGAGCGCGAGGCCGCTGAGCGGCAGTATCGCGTCCCTTAATTGCTCGTCGCTGACCTGCAACACCGAGATCATTGCGGGCCGGGATTGTGGGTATTTCCCCACCAGTTGCAAGAGCAACTGCCCGTGTTGTGCTTTTCGCGCATCGCTCAGGTGCCAGCGCATGTGGTGATGTCCACGTTCGATGTAGCGCCTGAGACGCTTCTCATCGCCGCAAAAGTCGGCGATTCTGCCGTTCAGCATTTCATGGCCCAGGCTGGTGCCATTATCGAAAGCAGGTGCCATCAGTAAAGACGTGTTTGGCGTTTTAGTGCGGTCAATTTGCCAAAGCAGCCCCCAGTTTTCCTGATGCCGATCCGTATTGCCTATCAAGGCATCAAACGTCAGCATCCTTGCCCAGACCAACATCCAGTCAGGCTGCAAGCCAAGGGTCTTTGCGAGGATTGAAGATGTGCTGTCGATGGTGCCAAAGTTGTGTTGCCGCCCCTTCTCATGGTCAAAGTCCTTGATAGCGCCCTTCATGAGAGCACCGCCAGAAATGAATCTCTGCACGGGGCCATCGACGTAGCCATAGAACCACTCGATGAGTGCGGCAGCGGTCTGCTTGCTCTCATCCCAAGCCGCATAAGCGGGTGGCACTTCAACACCACAAAGGTCGCCAACCCGGGCTGCAACGATCTCCGCCCAAAACTGCTCTGGGTATGTACGCCGGGACTCTTTGAACAAGTAACGATGACCAGGCACGAGCCACGGGTGTGGTGCAGGAGATGGACAACGCAAAAGCTGTTTATTGCGCGAGCCTTCTGGATAGGTGGCGTATTCGTCATCGCCGAGCCAGTCAGCAATGCTGATTTCTTCCCCCGCAATTTGCCAATGCAATTTCATCTCTGGATTTATACCTATGTGCTGCTGGCTTGAAAGTTTGCGGTCATCATCAGCACTTGCCTGCCTTGTCACAACAATACGAACCTTACGTCCATGCGAATCATCAGCCTCAACTGCAACGGCCTGCGCAGCGCGGCCAAGAAAGGTTTCTTCGACTGGTTGGAGACGACCGAGGCCGACGTAGTCTGCCTGCAGGAGACCAAGGCGCAGCCGGATGATCTGGCGGATGCCGTCTTTCACCCCGAAGGCTGGGCGCGGCGCTTTCACAGTGCGCAGAAAAAGGGCTATGCCGGCGTGGCGATCTACAGCCGCAGGGCACCGGATGATTTCATCGACTCGCTGGGTGCTGCGGAGTTCGACGACGAGGGTCGTTACCTGGAGGCGCGCTTCGGCAATCTCTCGGTGATCTCGCTCTACTTGCCCAGCGGCTCGGCGGGGCCGGAGCGGCAGCAGAGCAAGGATCGCTTCCTAGAGATCTTCCCCGCGCACCTTAAAGCTCTCGCCGCCAGCGGCCGCGAGGTGGTGCTCTGCGGCGACTGGAACATCGCGCACACCGAGAAAGACCTCAAGAACTGGAAGGGCAACCGCAAGAACTCGGGCTTTCTGCCGCACGAGCGCGAGTGGTTTACCACCATGCTCGCCGCCGGCTGGGTCGATGCCGCAAGGCACCTGCACGCTGATCTCGAAGGCGAGCTCTACACCTGGTGGAGCAACCGTGGCAACGCCTGGGAGAACAACGTCGGCTGGCGCATCGACTACCAGATCGTCTCGCCGCAGATGAAGGCCCGCATCAAGAAAACGAGTGTCTTCAAGACGCAGCGGTTCTCAGACCATGCGCCGCTGATCGTCGATTACGTGGACTGATCGCGCACAATCGATTGATCAGCCAGACCCGAGCGCCAGAGCCAGAGGTAGAGCAGCACACCCGGGAGTGCCGCGACGGTGGTGAGCAGATAGAAGTTCACGTAGCCCATCGATTCGATCATGCCGCCCGCCGTGGTGCCGGTGACGAAGCGGCCGACGATGCTCGCCGCCGCCGACAGCAGCGCGAACTGGCTGGCGGTGAAGTTGAGATTGCACAGCGCCGAGAGGTAGGCCACCACCACCACGCCACCGATGCCGCTGGCGAGATTCTCGAAGCCAATGGTGAAGGCCAGGAACTCGTTGTTGTGGCCCATCGCCGCGAGGGCCGCGAACGAGAGATTGGAGACTGCCATCAGCACCAGGCTCGCCAGCACCGAGTGTTTCAGCCCATGGCGCGCATACAGCACGCCGCCGATGAAGATGCCGACGAGGTAGGCGATGAAGCCGAAGCCGACGTCGTAGGTGGCGATCTCGGCATTGGTGAAGCCGAGATCGTCCAGCAGCAGCCGCAGGGTGAGATTGGCGAGCGTGTCGCCGATCTTGTGCAGCAGGATGAACAGCAGTACCAGTGCGGCGCCACGGCGACGGAAGAACTCCGTCAGCGGCGTGACGACAGCCTCGAACACCTGGCCCAAGCCCTTGCGCAACAGGGGCGCGCGGTGGCGCAGCGGCTCGCCCATCAGCAATGCGGTGGCGACGGCCGGCAAGGCGAACGCCGCACACAGCAGATAGGCCGTGGCCCAGCCGGCGCTGCCCGCGACCATGAGCGCCAGAGCACCCGCCGACACCGAGCCGATGCGCCAGCCGTACTGCGACATGCCACTGCCCACGCCGAGCTGGTGCGCTTGCAGCAGCTCGATGCGGTAGGCGTCGATGACGATATCGAAGGTCGCCCCGGCGATGCCGGTGCAGATGGCGGCGAGCGCGACCGTACGCAAGCTCGCCTGCGGATCGGTGAGACCCAGCCACGCCAGCGAGGCCATCACCAGGGCGGCCGAGAAGATCAGCCAGGACACGCGCTGACCGAGCCGCCCCAGCAAGGGCAGATGCAGGCGATCCACCGCCGGTGCCCACAGAAACTTGAAGTTGTAGACGAGGAAGGCGAGCGAAAAGGCGGTGACGCTTTTCTTGCTGATGCCGTCTTGCGCCAGCCGCGTGGTCAGCGTCGCACCGATCATCGCGTAGGGCAGTCCCGAGGAGATGCCGAGGAACAGGGCCGCGAGCGGTGCGGCCTCGAAATAAGGCTGAATGGATACAGGCAGGCGGTCGCGCAGGGCAGCTAGTGATGAACTCATGCCGCCATGCTAGCGGCTTGCGGCGTCGCGGTCAGGCGGCCGAGTGCGTCGCCGCTTGCGCCTCGCGCACCGCGTCGAGCATCGCGCGCAGGCGCGCGGCGGCGGCCGTATCGGCACTCACCTGCGAGGCCTTGGCGAACACCGGCAGCCGCAGGCGCACGATGTCGTGGTCCTGCGACACCTTCACCGCGCCGAGTGCGACCAGATGCTCGATGAAGCGCGCGTTCTCGGGCGAGACGTCGTACAGAAACTGTTCGATATCCACCGCCGCCGCGTGCACATGCACCGCCGCGTGCAGCAACAGCCCCGCGCCCTGATGCTGGTAGGCATCGAGGATGGTAAGTGCGACCTCGGCGATCTTGGAGTCGGCATCCAGCCGAATCGCGCGCGCCACGCCCACGCCCGGCTCGGCCGGATTGGCGAGATTGAGCGCGGCGTAGGCGATGTGATTGCGGCCGTCCGGCTTGGTCAGAAACTCCAGCTGCTTCGACGACAGCGAGCTGATCTGCCCGAAGAAGCGCATGCGGCGCGATTGCTCGGAGAGATGCTCGTAACCCGCCGTGAACCGCGGCGCGTGTGCTGCCGTGACGAAGGCGACCTGCACGCTGAGGCCAGACGGCAAAGAGACATCGAACTGGGCAGGCGGGGTTTTGCGAAACCACTTTTGCAGCAGGGAAGCGTTCATACGGAAGACTGTATGGCCTGAAACTGAATGCACAATTGCTGCACTGCACAATTTTCAGTGCAAACGTGCTTTATCTCTATATTTTGATTATTATCAAATTATGGAAATACAGACTGCTGTCGACGCCCTGGCCGCATTGGCACAGGAAACCCGTCTCGCCGCCTACCGCCTGCTGGTGCAGGCCGGGTCGGAGGGCCTGGCGGCCGGCCGCATTGCCGATGCCCTCGCCGTCTCGCCCGCCACGCTCTCGTTCCACCTGAAGGAACTCGCCCACGCCGGGCTGATCGCCAGCCGCAACGACAGCCGCTACGTCATCTATCGCGCCGACTACGCAGCGATGAACGGGCTGATGGCCTATCTCACCGAACACTGCTGCCAGGGCGCGGCCTGCGGCCCCAAACCCGTCTGCTGCCCCGACCCGAAAAACCCCTTGGAGACCGCTGCATGAGCCGCCCTTTCAACGTCCTTTTTCTCTGCACCGGCAACTCGGCGCGCTCCATTCTCGCGGAGGCGCTCGCCAACCACCCGGCCGTTGGCGCGGGCCGCTTCAAGGCCTACTCGGCAGGCAGCCACCCCAAGGGCGAGCCGCATCCGCTGGCACTCGAAACCCTGCGGGTGAATGGCATTGCCACCACGGGCCTGCGCAGCAAGAGTTGGGACGAGTTCGCAGGCCCCGGTGCGCCGCCGCTGGATTTCATCTTCACCGTCTGCGCCAGTGCCGCTGGCGAACAATGCCCGTACTGGCCCGGCCGCCCCACCACCGCGCACTGGGGTGTGGATGACCCGCCCGCAGCGGGCGACGATGCGGCGCAGCGCAAGGCCTTCCAGCAGGCGTTTGTCATCCTCAAAGGCCGCATTTCGCGCTTCGCGGCCTTGCCGTTCGAGGCCCTAGATGCCGCGCAGATCGCGCAGCAGGCTGAGCAGATCGGCATCGAGTTTTAATCATGCTGCGCACCCTGCCCGACCCGCACCACCTGCCCGCACTGGATGCGACCTACGCCGACACCGGCTTTGCCGACTTGCTGGGCGTCGAGCCCGCACACCCGCCACGTATGCTGTTGCTGTACGGCTCACTGCGCGAACGTTCGTTCTCGCGGCTGGTGGTGGAGGAAGCCGCACGGCTCTTGATCCGCTTCGGCTGCGAGGTCCGCATCTTCGATCCCTCAGGCCTGCCGCAAGCCGATAGCGCCGAAGCCGCGAACCACCCTGAGGTTGAAGAGCTGCGCACGCTCTCGTTGTGGTCGGAGGGCCAGGTCTGGTGCAGCCCCGAGCGCCACGGCGCGATCACCGCCGTGCTGAAGAACCAGATCGACCACATCCCGCTCAGCATCGGCTCGCTGCGCCCTACCCAGGGCCGGACGCTGGCGGTGATGCAGGTCAGCGGCGGCAGCCAGAGCTTCAATGCCGTCAACACCCTGCGCCTGCTCGGGCGCTGGATGCGCATGCTCACCATCCCCAACCAGTCCTCGGTGGCAATGGCCTGGCAGGAGTTCGACAATGGCAATCGCATGCGGCCTTCGGCGTATTACGAACGCATCGTCGATGTGATGGAGGAGTTGGTGAAGTTCACCTTGCTCACCCGCTCGCAAGTCGCGCCACTCACGTCGCGCTACAGCGAGCGGCGGGAAGCCGGCTTGAAGGCCGCATCGCAGGCCAGCAAGCTTGCCGCTGCCAGTGGCGCAGTGGCCGCATGAGCCGCGCCCTGTTTGCTGAGTTTCTCGGCACCCTCTTGCTGCTCATGGTGGTGGTGGGCAGCGGCATCATGGGCGAGCGGCTGTCAGGCGGTAACACGGCCATGGCGCTGCTGGCCAACAGCCTCGCCACCGGTTGCGGGCTGTATGTGCTGATCACCCTGCTCGGGCCCATCAGCGGGGCGCACTTCAATCCGGCAGTGACCGCAGTGTTCTGCGCACGCGGTGAACGCCCTTGGCGCACGCTGCCTGCCTACGCGGCCGCACAGATCAGCGGCGGCATTGCGGGTGTGTGGCTCACTCACGCCATGTTCGCGCTGCCGATTCTGCAAACCTCCAGCCATGTACGCAGCGGCGGCGCGCAATGGCTGGCGGAGGGCATCGCCACTTTCGGCCTGGTGCTCACCATCCTCGGCGGCCTGCGGCAGGCTGCGGCGCAAGTGCCGTTGCTGGTGGCGGGCTACATCACGGCGGCCTACTGGTTCACGGCTTCGACCTCGTTCGCCAATCCCGCCGTGACGGTGGCGCGGGCGCTGACTGACAGCTTCGCGGGCATCCACCCCGACGGGATTTTCGGCTTCGTGCTGGCGCAGTGCTCTGGTGCGGCACTGGCGGCATTCACGGCGCGCCGCCTGTTCGACCCACGTTGAGACTACTGCTCGGGCCGCGACTCGGCGTTGCTGGAGCAATCGCTCTTGTAGGTGTGACAGTGGCCTTCGTAGAGCGACTCAATCAAGGCCACATGCGCCTTGCTGATGGCGGCGCGACGCGGCTTGAGGGTGGTGGTGACAAGGCCGTTCGACAGCGTAAAGGCCGGCACTAGCGCCACACGGCGCAGCTGGTGGCTGAGCGAAAGGTCAGAGAGCCTGGCGCGGCAGCGTTCCAGCAAGGCGCGTTCGAGATGGGCGCGGCCTTCGGCATCGTCGCGGTGCGCGATGAAACGCTGCAGGGCTTGCAGCTCGGCCGGTTCGGCCACCAGCAGCGCGACCAGGTAAGGACGCGACTCACCCAGCACCAGCGCCTGCTCGAACAGCGGCTCGGCGGTGAGGCGCGATTCGATCTCGGCGGGGCAGGCCTTCACGCCCGTGCTCATCACCAGCACGTCCTTGGTGCGGCCGGTAAGCACCAGCGACTCGGCACAGAGGCGCGAGGCCTTGTCACCGGTGTGCAGCCAGCCACTCTCGTCCAGCACGCGGCGGGTGGCGGCTTCATCGCGCCAGTAGCCCTGCATCAGGGAGGGGCCGCGTACCAAGAGCTCGCCGTCGGGGGCAACGCGGGTTTCGACATTGTCGAGCGGCGTGCCGGCCGATTCGGCATCGAGATTGCCGACGCGGCTAACGCTCACTACGGGGCCCGCTTCGGTCAGGCCATAGCCCTGCACCAGCGGCAGGCCGAGTGCGGTCAGGGCGCGGGTGATCTCGGGCGAGAGCGGTGCGCCACCGCTGACGGCCAGGCGGAGCTGCCCGCCGAAACGCTGCCGCACGGCCTCGATCAGCCGCGTCGTCAGCCGCCGTGAGAAGCGCCGCGTGGTTTCGCTCAAGGCCAGGTGGAACAGCGCGCGCTGGTGCAGCGGGCCGTCGAGCATGGCCTGCGAGAGTTTGGCGTAGAGCCGTTCGTAGACGCGCGGCACCGCCAGCATGGCGGTGGGGCGTACCTGCAACAGGTCTTCAGCCAGATGCTCGGCACCGCGGGAAAAAGCCGTCTCGGCACCGACCAGCACCGCGTGGTACCAGCCGGCGACGCGCTCGAAGGAGTGGGAGAGCGGCAAGAGGCTGAGCTTCACCTCGCCGGCCCCGGACTCGAAGGCCCGCTGGCAGGCAAAGGCATTGGCCAGCAAGGCGCCATGGCTGAGCATCGCGCCCTTGGCCGAGCCGGTGGTGCCGGAGGTATAGACCAGGCTTGCCAGCGTCTCTGGCGCGCAGGCGATGCGTGTCGCTGCTTGCCTGGTGCTGGCGAGGAAGGCGGGCAAGGCCTGTGCGCGCGCGTCATCAGCGGCCTCACCTTCAAGCAGCACCGCACGCTGCAAGGCGGGCAGCGGTTTTTCAGCCGCCAGCGCCGCGAACAGCGCGGCGTTGCGCACGAACAGCACCGAGGCTTCGGCGTTATCGAGAATGTGCGCGGCATTGCCGGGCGTATCGCCGTGGAAGATGCCGACGCTGACCAGCCCCAGCCGGTAGATGGCCTGCTCGGCAGCGACCCAGTCGGGGCCGTTGTCGAGCATCAGCGCCACCCGCGCGCCGGGTTCGAGCTGGAGCACGGCAAGCGCATCGGCAAAGGCCTGCGCGCGCGCATCGAGTGCGGCCCAGTTCAGCGTCTGCCAGCTTTGGGTGTGGCGATCAAAGCTCCGGCAGGCCGCAGCCGCAGGCGTGCGCAGCACCCGGGCATCGAACAGTGCGGCCAGGCTCTGCACCTCGCTCTCGGCGATGCCGCAGAAATGGGCGGGAAGGCTGGCGCGTTCGATGGCCATTAGACGGTCAACCAGGCTTTGCGGCGGGTTGCGATTTCGGCACTGACGCTATCCATCAGCGTCAGTGTCCAGGTGTCGGCGGGTGCGGCCTGCGGGGTGATCTCTGCGCGCATCAGCTCATCGCCGCGGAACCAGAAAAGCTCTGCCGCCGCGCCCGGCACCAGCGCATTGAGCCGGCGCGCGAAGTTGCCCGCCGAGACATTGAAGCCATCGAGCGCGACCAGAACATCGCCGGCCGCCAGCCCGACCTGCTGCGCGGGCGAACCGCTGAGCACATGCGCGACGCTGCCATCGTTCTTGAGCTTGCAGCCCAGCGTGCAGGCCTGCGGCGTGCCGACGCTGCGGCCGCCGTTGTCGCTGTCACCGGCTGCGACGCGTCGCTGCGCCAGCACGCCGAAATCGGCGAGCGTCTGCGCCAGCGGCAGCTCGCCGGTGCCGCGCAGGGCGGCGTCGAAGAAGGGCTTGAGATCGAGGCCTGAAAGTTCAGCGGCGACCGCTTCGAGCACGCCTTCGGGCGCAGGCGTGTCGCTGGCACCAAAGCGTTGCCAGAGCGTGCGCATCACGGCATCGAGCGAGCTGGTGCTGTCGCGCCGCAATATCAGGTCAAGGCAGAGTGCGACCAGCGCGCCCTTGACGTAATAGTTGGTGCTGGCGTTGGGGCTGTTCTCGTCGGGCTGGTAATACTTGATCCAAGTCTCGAAGCTCGCGTCCGCCAGGCTATGCACATGCCGCGCGGGCGTGCGTTCGAGCCGCGTCGCACCTTCGGCGACCAGATCAAGATAAGACGGTGCGTCGATCAGGCCCGCACGCAGCAGGAAGAGATCATCGTAGTAGCTGGTCACGCCCTCGTAGTGCCAGAGGTCGCGCGAATAGGCGGCTTCTGAAAGATCACTGTCGGCGAAAGCCTTGGCGGTGATGCGCTTGACGTTCCAGAGGTGGAAGTATTCGTGGCTGACGAGGCCGAGAAAGGTGCGGTATTCCTTGCTCATGCCGCTCGCACCCGGCACCGGCAGGTCGTTGCGCGAGCAGACCAGGGCGGTGGATTCGCGGTGCTCCAGCCCGCCATAGCCATTGGCGCTGACGTGGGTCAAAAACCAGTAGCGCGGCATCTTCGGCTCATGGTCGAAGAAGGCGCGCTGCACGCTGCATACCTGGGCCAAGTCGCGCGCGAGGCGCGCCGTGTCGGGCTGGCAGCGGCCCGAGAGTGTCAGCGTGTGCGGCACGCCGCCCGCCTCGAAGTCGATGCGCTGGAAAGCCGCCATTTCCACCGGCGAGTCGATCAGCGTCTCGTAGTCAGGCGCGCGGTAGCGGCCGAAGCCTGCTTCGGCGGCGGCGATGGCGGACAGCGCCGTGGCGAGCTGCCAGTCGGCGCAGGCGGCGAGCGCCGGGCGCTCGATCAGCACCTCGAAGGCCGCCTTCTCGAAACCCACCGGGCAATACACCAGCGAGGAGAAATTGAAAAAGCCGCGGCGGCTGTCGAGAAAGGCCTTGCGCACCGACTCGTCACCCGCATGCACGTCGTATTCGATCTGCAAGGGGCCTGCGTCAGCCAGCACCCGGAAGCTGGCCTTGTCCAGCCGCTCGAAGGCGAGCGCGCTGCCATCACGGCTCAGCGACAGGCCACTGATGTGCTTGGCGAAGTCGCGCACCAGATAGCTGCCGCGGATCCAGCTGGGCAGGCGAAACACGCAGTTCTGTGGCGCATCCAGCAGGAGCCGGACGTGGAACTGGTGCGACAGCGGCACAGGCGAAACGACCACCTGAACTGCGGGCTGGGTTGCGTCCAATGAAGGAGAGGCCGACCGGAAGGGACGCGGATTCTAGTCCCGCGGCTGTCCGGCTGCCAGAACGGTGCGCCAGAGCCAGATGAAAGGTCTGTAACCAAACCGTCGCCGGAGCGTCACAGGGCATTACTAGGCTCACGCGGCTCCATATCCCAGCCCGAATACCGCAAGGAACCGCTCCATGTCGCATAACCATCCCGAGATCATCGACAACCTCAATGTCGATGACAGCAGCAGCAATTTCTACCAGAACGTGATGCAGAAGCAGCTGACGCGCCGCGAAGTGATGGCTGGCGTCACTGCCGCCACTGCCGTGGCAGCTGGCGGCACGCTGCTGACCGCCTGCTCCGGTAGCGGTGACGACCTGGTCGCCCCCGCCCCCGCCGTCAACAGCGTTGGCAAGAGCGTGGCCGACCGCGTGGTCGTGCCCGCCGGCTACACCGCCAGCGTGCTGCTGCGCACCGGCGACCCTGTCAATGCCGCCACGCCCGCCTACAAGAACGACGGCACCGACACCGACTTCGCCAACCGCATCGGCGACCAGAACGACGCGCTCTACTACTTCGGCATGAGCGCGGCTGGCACCTTCCAGTTCGACAACTCCGCGCGCGGCCTTTTGGTGCAGAACCACGAGGCGATGCTGGAAGTGTTCCTGCACCCCGCCGGCACCAACTTTGCCCGCACCAATGGCAACCGCCGCCCCAGCGCCCAGTGCGTGAAGGAAACCGAAGCCCACGGCGTGTCGGTGATGGAAATCGCCCGCGGTGCCACCGGCAACGCCTACACCGTCAACCTCTCCGGCAGCAAGAACCGCCGCATCAGCACCCGCACCCCGATGGTGCTCTCCGGCCCCGCCGCTGGCGATGCGCGCGTGAAGCACAAGAGCTACACCGCCAACGGCGGCACCTTCGGTGATGGCATCAACGTGCAGGGCACGCTCAACAACTGCGCCAACGGCTACACGCCCTGGGGCACCTACCTCGCCTGCGAAGAGAACTGGGCGGGCTACTTCTTCCGCAACAAGTCAGACCAGGAGCGCCGCGATTCGGTGGAGCGTTACGGCATCCGCACCATCAACGCCACCGGCTCGGCCACGCAGGATGCCGTCGGCTTCCAGGGCCTGAACTGGGACACCGCCGTCGGCAACGAGGACGAGTTCAAGCGTTTCGACTGCACCGCCACCGGCGCCGATGGCACTGCCGACTTCCGTAATGTGCCGAACACCTTCGGCTACAACGTCGAGATCGACCCCTTCAACACCGCCTCGCCGATCAAGAAGCGCACCGCCATGGGCCGCATGGGCCATGAGGGTGCCTGGCCCGCACCGGCCAAGACCGGCAAACCAGTGGTGTTCTACATGGGCGATGACGGCCGCTTTGAATACATCTACAAGTTCGTTTCCACCAAGGTCTGGAACCCGGCCGACGTCGGCGGCGGCATCGCCATTGGCGATACCTACCTCGATAGCGGCAAGCTCTACGCCGCTAAGTTCAATGCCGATGGCAGCGGCGTTTGGCTGGAGCTGGCTCCCGGCCAGAACGGCCTCTCCGCCAGCAACGGCTTCGGCACGGCAGCAGACGTTGCCATCGTCACCCGTCGCGCGGCAGACCTGGTCGGCGCCACCAACATGGATCGCCCCGAGTGGGCCGCAGTGAACAACGCCACGGGCGAAGTGTTCTTCACGCTCACCAACAACTCCGGTCGCGGCAATGGCGCAGCTGCCGAACTGCCGGAAATCTACAAGGGTGGCCAGGACATCGGCGTCGATGCCGCCAACCCGCGCGTCGGCAACGGCAACGGCCACATCATCCGCATGCGCGAGGCAGGTGACGACAACGGCGCAACCAGCTTCAAGTGGGAGATCATGGTGTTCGGCTCGCGTGCTGACAACGCCGCCAACAACATCTCGCAGCTAAGCGGCAGCAGCGATTTCTCCAGCCCCGATGGCCTCTGGATGGATCCGCGCGGCCTGCTGTGGATCCAGACCGACGACGGCAGCAACTTCACCACCGGCACCGGTGCGGCGGGCTCCGGCAGCGAGGCGCTGAGCAACAACCAGATGCTCGTCACCATCCCCGGCGAAATGGGCCAGACCCCGCAGATCCGCCGTTTCTTCGTCGGCCCCAAGGGCTGCGAAATCACGGGTGTGGACATCACGCCGGACGGCAAGACCATGTTCGTCAACGTTCAGCATCCGGGCGAAGGCACGGCTGCTGCTGACCTCGCCGACCCGACGAAATATGTGAGCCGCTGGCCCGCTGGCAGCGATGCCACGGTGGCCCCCTCGTCCAGCAGCACGGCGCGCCCTCGTTCTTCGACGGTGATGATCACCAAGAACGATGGCGGCATCATCGGCATGTAAGTTTCAGCTTTCTCGCAGCACCTTCAAGGCCCGCGCAAGCGGGCCTTTTCTTTTTCATCCGCTCTCTCGCTTGCGTAAGAGGGCCTGCAAAAAGCGAATGCTCTTGCCATCCCTGGCGAAACTTCAGCGCACTTGGCGACCCCTCGTCCGGCATCCATGCCGGACGGTCAAAGCGCGGCGAGCAGTGCTCGCCTACAACCGCGCTTTGACCCCGCCGAAGCGGGCCAGGGGTCGAACGGGATCAATGCGTCAAAAGAACGCCTCTGCGGTGATGCCGATACCACGGCCGCGGCCATCGATGCCGCTGCCATGTTCGCGGTACTGCTTGTCGAGCAGGTTGTCGCCGAAGAGCTGCACGCGGTAGCTGTCGTTCGGTGTCCAGCCCGCGCGCAGGTTCACTACCGCGAAGCCTGCCGTGCCGCCGTTGGCGATGCGGTTGTCGGCACGGTCAACGCTGTCGAGGCGAGTCTGGCTGCCGTTCATCCACACCGAAGGTTCGATGACGACAGTGGGCATCAGCTGCCACTCGGCACCGAGCACGCCGTTGACGGGCGGGATGCGGTTGCCGGGCTCGGTGACGCCATTCACCTTTTTCTCGGCGCGCACGTAGTTGAGCGTGCCGTAAACGCTTACGTTCGAGACCAGCTGGTAGCGCAGCGCACTCTCGAAGCCGTAGTACTCGGCCTTCTGGATGTTCTGGTTCTGCGAGCAGTCGGCAGTTTCACCCGTAGCCGGGCATTCGCCGCTGCCGCGCGGCACCACGTTGCTGATGAGGTCGATGCGGTCGTCGTACTTCGCATAGAAGGTGACTGCCTCGGCCGTGAGCTTGCCGCTGCGGAACTTGAAGCCGGTGTCGATGCTGCTGATGGTCTCCGGCTTGAGGTTGGGGTTGCTCACCACATAGCGATTGTTGCTGCGGCTGCCGACGGCAGCGAGGTCGTTGATGTTGGGCGCGCGGTAGCCACGACCGATGTTGGCGGTGTAGGCCAGCTCAGGCGTGACGGCATAGCGCAATCCCGCCTTGGCGGAGAAGTCGGTGCTGTCCACCTTGAAGCCGGTGCTGCGATCGGACTCCGGTGCGGCCGGGAGCGTGGTTTCGGTCGAGTTGCCGCGCAGGCCCACGTCCAGCAGCAGGCGCTCGGTGGCCTTGAAGGCATCGGCGAGATAGATGCCGTAGTTGTCGCTCTCGGCACCGTTGGGGAAGCGGCTCTTGAACGCCAGGCTGTTGGCGGCGCTGGGGGTGAAGGGTGCGGCGTTGTCCCGGCGCAGGATGGAGCTATCCACCTTGTCCTGGTACAGCTCGATGCCGTAGCTCAAGCGATGCGCGCCACGCGTGGTCAGGCCGCCGGCGGTGAAGCCATCGAGCGTCGAGCGGTTGTTTTCGAGCTGGATGCGGTTGGTGGTGGTGTTGGGCATGAAGCGGTCGTAGCGGTCGTCTTCGATCACCTGGCGGCCGAGGTGCAGTTCCAGGCTGTCCACGAACGCCAGCGGTGCTGAGTAGCGGTAGCGCAGGTGGTAGAACTCGCGGTCGTTGAAGTAGTCGGACTCGAAGCGAGCCGGGTTCTCGCTCGCCACGATGGGCTTGGAGCCGGGCACCACCTCGTTGTAGCGGGGGAAGCCCGAGGGCACGCCATACCGCTGGTAGCTCAGCATCAGCTCCTGCGCGGCGGTGGGCGACCAGATGGTTTTCAGGTCGTAGCTGCGCGAGGTGTACTCGCCGGGGCCGACACGGTCGTTGAGCGAGATGTTGCCCCGGCCATCGGCGAACTGGCCGTCGTTGCCGACCTTGCGGTTGCCGTAGCTGGCGGTGGTGTAGCCACCGGCGACAGAGAAGGTCTTGGTGCCGATGGCGTGCGAGATGCGACCCACCTTGGCGAGGTCGGCTGTGGCGTAGTGCGCCAGCACGTGCGTGCGGTAGCCGGGCTTGTCGGTGGTGAACCGCTCTTCCGGCGTGGTGATCTGCACCACGCCGCCCATGGCATCGCTGCCGTAGAGCGTGGCGTAGGGGCCGCGCAGCACTTCGAGCTGGCTGATGTTGTAGGGGTCCACCAGTGCGATGTACTGCGAGGGCGCGGTGCGGAAGAAGGCGTTGTTGAGACGGAAGCCATCGACCAGATGCAGCACCTCGGCACCCTTCAGCCCACGCACGATCGCCATGCCCTGCCCTGCACCGGTCTGCTGGAAGAACACCCCCGGCTGGCCGCGCAACAGCTCGGCCATCACCTGCGGGGATTTCTCGCTGATGTTCTGCGCGGTCAGCACCGTCACCGGCTGCGGCACGTCGAAGGTGGATTCGGCCGTGCGGGTGGCCGTGACCTGCACCGGGTCGAGGCGGGTGGCATCGTCGGCCCGTGCGGGCAGGCAGAAAGCAGCGACAGCCATCACCACTGCGAATTGGAGGCAAGACATCGACAACTCCCTGGGATCGTGGCGGCTACGGATGAGCCGCTTGTCAACACACCGTAAGCAATCGGCTGTCAACGATTCGTAAACGCTGGCGTCAACCACATTCCGAAGTGAACGTTGATTCAGCAGCGAATCAAAAAAACCGGTTGGGGAGCCCCATGCGCAATGCACCTTTGCTTCACGCCTTTTGTATTTCAGTGCTGGCGGCTATCGCCAGCAACCCCGCCCATGCCATCCGGGTGATTGATCCGATTTTTCCGGGCCCTAGCCAGTCACCTCCGGCGGAACCTCGGAATCCCTGCTTCGGCGGCTTCTACGGCCCGGCCGGTCAAGACGCCCAGTTCGACCAGATCGGCGGCACGCCGGCGCACGACTTCTACGCCGTGTATGTCTCGGAGGGGCCGCAGTACCTTGCCTTCACCGCCGCAGTGACCGACAACAGCAACACCTTGCCGCTGCTGTCGCGCTACGAGGCGCGCTTCACGGCCGAGGACAGCATCGACACCTACTTCGTGCGCATCGAGAGCCGCAACGTACAGGGCAGTGCGGTGCAATCCCTCATCGGCCGCTTCGAGGTGGGTCTGTACAAAGGGCGTGCCGATGGCCTGGGCAGCGAAGAGCGGATCGTGCGCCCCATCGCCGATCCGGGATTTTTCTACGGCAACTCGACCACGCTCTCCGACGGTGGCGTGATCTCTTTCGACCTGCCCAAGAGCGAGCTGGAGGCGCTGGTGCCGGGGCGTGGTTTCGATCTGGGCCAGTCGCTGCGCAATGTGCGCTTCCTGAGCCACAGTGCCGCTTCGCTGACCCAGCCGGCCGACACGGCGCGGCACCCGGCCTATCGCCTTCGCTTCGACCAGAACTGTTCAGCGCGGCGCTGAGCGCCTGGAGTCCTTGATCCCTTTCAAGAGCCGCCGCAAGGCGGCTTCTTTTTTCAGGGTGCCTTGAGAAAGATCGGGTTGCCGATGACCGTGCGCGTCTGGGCATCGCGCAGCTCGATGCGCCAGTGCGTACCGAGCGGCCCTTCGGTCAGGGGATTGCGGTTGGCCAGTGGCAGCGTGCTGACGAAGGGATCTGTGGCGACAGGCACTTGCAGCATCACCACGCCGTTTTGAATGTAGCTGATGGTGTTGCCGACCCCGCCCGTCACCGTGGTGGTGAGTGCGGCGGTGTCGGTCTGGGCGAGGCGCAGCGTGTCGCCGTAGATGCCTTTCTGGTTGCCGGGGCCGCTGGCCTCGAACAGCACCTCGGGAGACCCGGCGACGCCGCGGGTGCGTACATAGGCATGCCCGGCCTGGATGGCGCGTGTCAGTGCCGCGCGTGAAAGCGAGTCGGCGAACACCGCCGTCGCCGAGCTGCCATAGCCCTTGCGGGGGCGCTCCTCAGGGGCATCCACGCCCTTGCTGTCGCTGCCGCTCACGGCGGTGATCTTGAAGCCATCGAGCAGCAGGCCCTCCCATTTCTGGATCGCGGTCGCCACGAAGGGTTGCTCGATGGAGCCGGCCGGCAGCGGCAGGCCCACGTCATCGCCGGTGGCGACGATGGGGCCGGTAAGGACTTCCATGGTGTCCACCTGGGCGTAGTCGATTTCTTCATCCAGCTCGAAGAAGCAGCCGCGGCAGAGATTGCTGAAAGCCGGCGGCGGGAATAGCGTCGGGTGGTTGACCTGGAACAGCGCGCCATCGGTCTTGGCGAGCTTCTGCATTTCGCCGAGCGACACCGCCTCAAGCCCGTGCCGGTAGTCGAGCACCGAGGGCGTTTCGCCATGGGTATTGGCGTGGCCGAAGTAGGTGATGATCTCGCGGCCAGGCCATACCAGCAGGTCGGGATTGGCGCGCTGCATCGCGCCCAGCGTGCGCCAGTGCGCGCCGGTGACGTAATCCGTCACCATCAAAAAATCGAGCTGGCCCGCGCGGGCCTGGGCAATGAAATCGGCGCTGTCGGGCCCGTCGGGCTGCGAGTGGAAGCCGTGCATGTGGAAGTCGCCGTGATACCAACCGGGCGCAAAGTTGGCGACATGGGCTTTATCGACCGGGTCATCCGCCAGCGGGCCGTTGCGGCTGGAGGCCAGCTTGCATTCGATCTTCAGCAGATAGTCCGCGCCATTGGGGCTGACGGCGGCGATGCCGAGTTCGGCCGTCCACACACCGGGTTTGACCTGGCCGGGCTGGTAGCCGCGGTCGGCTGCGTCCTCCTGCACGAAACTCGGCGACTGCATGCGGTCGATGCGGCCCTGCCGCGAGCCGCCCCAGCCGCGAAAACCGGCGGCAGTGAAGGTGCCGTCCTCGTCCCACAGGCCGAGATCGAGCGTGGTGGCGGTGAGCGGGTTGCTCGGTGGATTGCCAGCCTTCTCCACCCATTGATAACTCACCTCGACGCGCTCGGTGCCTGCCGCGACGGTGAATGGTTGCAGGCGGTAGGTCTTGGCATCGGCAGTCGCCACACTGCCGGTGAGTTCGAGTGCGGGATTGCCGGGTGCGCAGGCCTCTTTCGGCGCGGGCATGACCACGGGCGGCGTGTCGGGTACACCGGGCAGCGCAGCCGCAGTGGGCGGGCTGGAATCGCCGCAGGCAGCCAGCGCAAGCAGCAACAGACAGGAGAGTGATCGGATCAGCATGCGCCGAGTCTAGTCGCCCAACAGTTCGGCAATGTGACGCGCTACCCTTGGCACATGAACGTCCCCGCCCAAAACACCACCCTGTCGCTGCGTGCCCTGCTGGTGCGCACTTTCGTGAAGGCCATCCTGCGCCCGGCGCTGGCCACCCCGGCCAATGCCAAGAGTCGCGCCCATCTCGAAAAGCTCACCAAGCTGGTGTGGATGCCGTCTGGCACCAAGCTCACTTTCGGGCAGCTCGGCGGTGTCGCGGTGGAGTGGATGGCGAACCCGGCCGCCGGCGCGCGTGGCTTCGTGCTGTACCTGCATGGCGGCGGTTACGTCACCGGCTCACCGCGCACGCATCGCGGGCTGACCTCGCGCCTGGCCAGGGCAGCCCGGGTTTGCGTTGCCGTGCCGGATTACCGGCTGGCTCCCGAGCATCCACATCCAGCCGCCGTCGATGACGCGCTCGCGGCCTACCAGGGCCTGCTCGAACAGGGCATACCGCCGAACAAGATCATCATCGCGGGCGACTCCGCCGGCGGCGGCCTGAGCCTGGCGCTGGCGCTGCGCATCAAGGCAGCACCGCTGCCGCAGCCGGCGGGCGTGGTGCTGCTGTCACCCTGGGCCGACCTCACCCTGGCCGGCAACAGCATGCAGGCAGCACAGCAGAAGGAATGGCTGCTGACCAAATCCTTCATCGCCAACGCCGCCAAGGACTATGCGGGCGGACAGGACTTGAAGCAGCCCACCGTCTCACCGCTGTTCGCCAATCTGGCCGGCCTGCCGCCGCTGTTTGTGCAGGTGGGCACCGACGAGGTGCTGCTCGATGACGCCACCCGCCTAGCGCAGGTGGCCACCCAGCAGGGGGTGCAAGTGACCTTGCAGATCTGGCCGCGGCTCTGGCATGTCTGGCAGCTGCACGGTGGCCAGATGCCGGAGGCCGACAGCGCCATCGCGGCGATGGCGGAGTTCGTCCACGGCCGCCTGACGGGCAAGCTCTGAAGCGCCTGATTGCCCCGCTCGCCTGCGCCCTGCTGCTGGGCTGCGCTGCGGCCCCCAAGCAGCCCGCACCAGCAAAGACGAGCAGCGCCAGCCGCCCGCAGGAAGACCCCGTGGTGTGCAGCGACGAGAGTGCCACCGGCAGCAACATCCGCCGCCGCCGCTGCGAGCGGATGACCGAGGAACTGCGCCGCCAGAGGCAGGCGCAGGTGGATGCCCTGCAACAGCGAGGCACCGCCAATGCGGGCGCGCCGTCGGGAGTGCGCTGAACCATCGGCTATGCTGGGTACCGTTCAATCTCAGGCTGGTGCCATGAGCGACGCCACCGTCATCAACTTCGATTCCACGCCCTTCTTCGGCGGCACCCCGCCAAACAAGATCGGCAAGTACGAAATCGCCGGCCTGCTGGGCAAGGGCGCGAGCGGGCTGGTCTACAAGGGTTTCGACCCTTTCGTGCGGCGCGACGTGGCGGTGAAGATCGCGCTCCAGCTCAGCGAGGAGCCGCGCCATCTCAGCGCCGGCAAGGACTCCCCCGTCAGCGGCTTCTTCACCGAGGCGCGCGCCGCCGGCATGCTCAACCATCCGCATGTGGTCGCGCTCTACGACGCGGGCATGGAGGCGGATCTCTGCTACATCGTCATGGAATACGTCGATGGCGACACCCTGCTGCCCTGGTGCCGCCGGGCCGGGCCGCGCATGCCCATCGAGAAGGTGCTCGACGTGATGACCAAGTGCGCGCGCGGCCTCGACTACTCGCACAGCAAGGGCGTGCTGCACCGCGACATCAAGCCCAGCAACATCATGATCACCTCGGAGGGCGTGCCGAAGATCATGGATTTCAGCATTGCCGAGATCAACGAGCGCAAGACCGAAGACGGCATGACCGCCGTCGGCTCGCCGCTATACATGTCGCCCGAGCAGGTCACGCGAGCGCCGCTGGGCCCGACCTCCGACCTCTATGCGCTGGGTGCGGTGATGTATCAGCTGCTCACCGGCGAGACGCCGTTTTTCTCGCCGCACCTGCCGGGCCTGTTTGCGGCCATCCGCAACCAGCCGGCCGCGAACGTGAGCAGCAAGCGGCCGGAGATCTCGCGCGATGTCAGCAACATCGTCGCCAAGCTGCTCAACAAGAAACCGGCTGATCGCTACCAGAGCGGCAAGGAACTCGCCAGCGATTTAGCCCGCGAGCACGAGCGCCTGCGCCAGAGCGACGCCCAGGCCGGCCGCCGCGAAAACCGCGACTCGCTGCGGGGCTTGAGCTTTTTCAACGCCTTCACCGAAACCGAGGTGGACGAGGTGCTCTCGGCGGCCCAGCTCAAGACCTACGCCGCCGGCAAGCTGATCCTCGAGGAAGGCGAGATCGACAACTGCTTCTTCATCCTCGCCATGGGCAATGCCATCGTGAAGAAGGGCGACAAGCCCATCCATGTGCTCGGCAAGGGCGATTGCTTCGGCGAGATCGGCCTCTTGGGCAGTGCGAAGCGCACGGCTTCGGTGGTGGCCGCTAGCCAGGTGCTGACGCTCAAGATCAACGCCTCGCTGCTCGACAACCTCGCCACCGACAGCCAGCTGCGGTTCTACAAGACCTTCACCCAGACCCTGATCTACCGGCTCACCGTCACCAGCGCGCGGCTGTCAGCGGCAACCCCTGGCGGATAAGCGGCAAGCGACTGTAGATAAAAAATACTGGCAGTTCCTGCGTGTGCCGCAGCCTGCCTAGACTCCAGCAGCGGTGAGAAAATCACCGCGCACAGCACCACACAGAGGTGCGCAGAGACTCTTCAAAGGGGTTTCACGGTAGATGAGTTGGAGCGTGGCATGGATAACTGGATGTTAGAACTGGCACTGGTGTCAGTCGCCGTGGCGCTGATGGCAGTCGGCCTGTTCAAATTGCTGTTTTCAGCGACCGAAGAGAGTCGGCGTGAAAGCGCGCTGCGGCCCCGGCCGCGTTTCAATCGCCGCGAGGTCGAACGCTCGGATCGCCGCCAGCGCAGGGCCTCGCCGCCAAATGCTCAGGAGCGCCGCGTCGCCAGCCGACGTTGAGCTTGGCTCAGGCCGGCCATAACCAGGCCGCACCGCGCACGCCGCTGCTGTCGCCGTGCCTGGCTGCCACCAGCGGGGTGTTCACGGTGGCGGAAAACACCCATTGCCCCCACAAGGCAGGCACGCTGCGATACAGCCTTTCGAGCCGTGACAGCCCACCGCCGAGCACGATCACATCCGGGTCGAGCAGGTTGATCACGGCCGCCAGCGCCCGCGCCAGCCGGTGCTCGTAACGGGCCAGGCTGGCCTCGGCCGCCGCATCACCCGCCGCTGCCGCCGCCACGATCGCCTCGCCAGACCGCCGGGCACCTGTGGTGCGGGCATGGTCGGCGGCAAGCCCCGGCCCCGAGAGCCAGGCCTCGATCACGCCATGCTGCCCATCCCAGTGCAGCGGCCCCGGCACCTCGCCCCAGTCGGCGCGCGGCCAGGGCAGCGCGTTGTGGCCCCACTCGCCGGCAATCGCGTTCGGCCCCTGCCGCAGCTTGCCGTCGATTACCAGCCCCCCACCGACGCCGGTGCCGAGAATCACCGCGAACACGCAGCCCGCGCCCGCCGCCGCACCATCGGCGGCCTCGGAGACGGCGAGGCAGTCGGCATCGTTGGCCATGCGCACCGGGCGGCCCAGCGCCGCCTCGATGTCGCGCTGCAGGGGCTGGCCGTTGAGGCAGAGCGAATTGGCGTTCTGGATCAGGCCGCTGTCGGGCAGCAGCGCCCCGGGGTGACCAATGCCCACGGGCAGGCCCTGTCGCTGCGCTTGCTGCTCCATCCGCCGCACCAGCTCGATCACGGTGGCGATCTGCCCGGCATAGTCGCCCTGCGGCGTGGACAGCCGCTCCACGGCCAGCACCCGCGAGTCAGCGGCCATCAGCACCGCCTCGGTCTTGGTGCCGCCCAGATCAATGCCGATGCGCAGGCTGGGATGGTTACTTTGGCTCATGGGATGTATCGGTCAAATGAGGCGCATGATGATGACGCTACCCTCGACTTGAGGGCAAACATGACGAGGCAGCGGAGTTGAATGCCCAGCATCGAAAACAAGACGGCAGATATCGCGGCGTCCGAAAACTCCCTGCGGACGCGCCTCAACCGGCTGCGCTTCGAGCCCGAGCTGGAAGCCGAGTTCCGAAAGGATTATGAGCAGAACAGCCTCGGCTCTCGGCTCTCGCTGCTGCTGCTGTCGATCCTCGCCGTCGCCCTCACCCCGCTCTATGACCTGCTGTTTCTCAACCCGCCCGCAGGCTTTGTCGAACCTGCCCGCCTGATCCAGTTCGGCATCGAGATACCCGGCCTGCTGCTGGGCCTCGTGTGCTGCCTGCCACCCTTCCGCCGCTGGTTGACGATGGCAGTCATCGTCGGCGCGCTGACTACCAGCGGCGGGCTGATGGCGCAGCGGGTGCTGGGTGCCAGCTTCGACTATGTGGTGCCGTTCGATTTCGCGGCGATCACCGTGGCGGCGATCTACACCCTGGGACGGGTGCGCTTCGATGTGTTCTTCCCCTGGGCGGCGCTGATCGTGGTGGCGGCCAGCGCGGCGGAGATCCACACCTTCGGCCCCGGCAGCGAGTCGCTTTACAACTGCCTGTCGCTGCTGATCATGTTTGCGCTGCTCTCCACCGGCGGCTATCTGCTGGAGCGCACCGCGCGGGAGAACTGGTTCCGCCGCCGGCAACTGTCGTTGCTGGCGCTGCACGATCCGCTCACCGGCCTGCCCAACCGCCGTCATTTCGACAACACCGTGTTGCAACTGGTGCGCGCCGCCGCGCGCGAGCGCGGCAACGTGGCGCTGATGCTGATCGACATCGACGATTTCAAGTCCTACAACGATCGCTATGGCCACCCGGCGGGCGATGCCTGCCTGCGCCGCATCGGCCAGTGGCTCGACACCCAGATGCGCCGCCCGCACGACTTCTGTGCGCGCATCGGTGGCGAGGAATTCGTGGCGATCTGGAGCAATGCCAAACCGGCCGACGCACGCCGCCTGGCAGAGCAGCTGCGCGCTGGCATCAGCCGTCTCGGCATTGCCAACGAGAGCCGTGGCGAGGGCCGCGTGGTGACGGCCTCCGGCGGCTTCGTCGAGGTCATCGCGCCACATCCCGAGGAGGCGGCACCCAGCATCGCCAAGCTGCTCATCCGCCGTGCCGACGACCTGCTCTACCGCGCCAAGGATGCAGGCCGCGACCGGCTGATCTGCGAATAGCCCCATGCGGCTCTGCACCGATCTGCCGGAAGGCGCGCTGGCCGCGCTGCTGACACCGCTGGGCCTGCAGCTGCAAAGCGTGGCGGCTGATGCGGCGATCCCCGGCAGCTACTGGGGCGACAGCGAAGCCGGGTTGATTGGCAACACGCTCTACCTGCGCAAGGACACACCGGTGCATTCGGCACTGCACGAGGCCTGCCACTGGCTGCTCGCAGACCAGGTGCGGCGCGAGAATCTGCACACCAATGCGGGTGGCACGGATACCGAGGAAAACGCCGTCTGCTACCTGCAATGCCTGCTCGCCGCAAGGCTCGATGGCTACTCTCAGGCCTGCTGCTTCGCTGACATGGATGCCTGGGGCTACAGCTTCAGGCTCGGCAGCGCGGCCGTCTGGTTTGCCGATGACAGCGACGATGCCCAGGCCCTGCTGAGCGCGCGCGGCTGCTTGTAGAACGCTGTTGCGCAGGCGATGTGCAACGCACCATCGTCAAAGCCAATCGCCCCGCAGCAGACAAACGATTACCGCTAGAGCCGCGTGCTGCCTATGGTCTGTGGGCTTCAAACCCAATCCCACTGAGACATTCCAATGAATACCTACCCCTTGTCGGCAGGCCAAGTTTTCAGCGCATTCGCACTCACCGCCCTTGCCAGCATCGCCCTGTTGATGGCCGCCACCGCCCATGCCGCACCGCTCACCCGCGACAACGGCGCGCCCGTGGTCGACAACCAGAACTCGCAGACCGCAGGGCCGGATGGCCCGGTACTGCTGTAAGACATCCAGCTCATCCAGAAGCTGCAACGCTTCGACCGCGCGCGCATTCCCGAGCGCGTGGTGCACGCGCGCGGCACGGCGGCACACGGCGAGTTCGTCGCCACGGGCGATATCAGCCAACACACGAAGGCCAAGCTGATGGGCGCGATCTTCAAGGGCGAGCTTTCCATCGCGCGCCGGCTGCTCCAGACCGAATGCAGCGCCAATCAAGCCAACCAGGTCGGGCAGACACCGGTCATGTATGCGGCCCTGTTTGGCCGGGTCGAGCTGCCCGACGAGCTGAAGGCGGAGGGGGCGAATCTCAAGGCCCAGGACATCGACGGCAACACCGCCGAAGCCCTCGCGCGCGGCGAGATCAGGACTAGGCCAGCGCGCCGATTGACGCGGGTGAGGGCTGTGGTGCGTCGGCCAGCGGCAGCGGCACCTCATGGCTCACGGGTGTTGGCATCGCGGCCTCGTCGTTCGGCAGCACGCGGGTGATGGTGACGCTGACCTCCATGCCGAGGAAGTCGCCGGTCAGGCCCTCGAAGCCGCCACTGAGCGGCGAGACCTGCACCGGGTCGCGCGCGAAGGCGACCGGGATGAGATTGCGGCCCGCCACCAGCGCATTGGTGGCGTCGTAGGCGACCCAGCCCGCACCCGGCAGGTAGACCTCGCACCAGGCATGCGTCTCGCCGCCCCCGAGCAGGACGCCGTTGTTGTTATCGAGCGCGGCCTCGTCATAGAGGTAGCCGGAGACGAAGCGTGCGGCCACGCCGACCGAGCGCAGCGCCTCCATCATCAGCAGCGCAAAGTCGCGGCAGGCACCGGCACGGTTGGCGAGCGTGGTGGTGGGTGCCCAGGTACCGTGTTCGTCACGGCGCTGGTAGCCAAACTCGCGCTGCACGGTCTGCACCATGGCATTGAGCACATCGAGTGTGACCCCGCCGTTGGCGTCGATGAAGCCCTGCATCCAGTCGGCGACGAAGCGGTTCGGATCGTCGTAATGGCAGCGTAGATAGGGTGCGAGATCGAGCGCGTCGGTCTCGCCATACTCAAACGGCAGCGTGACGGCATAGTCGTCGAGCAGCAGCTGCTGGGGATCGCCGGGATAGTGCTCGGCGCGGAAACGCGATTCGACCGAAAGCGTGTCGGACATCTCGTCGAAACTGAGTCTCAAGACGGAATTGCCGAACACATCGTGTTGCCAGCGCAGTTGCGCTGGCGGCGTGATGACAAGGCCGGTTTCGAGCAGGCTCAACTCATGGCTGCTGCGAGGCCGGGAGATCAGCCGGTGCTCGAGAAACTTGACCGGATTGGCATAGCGGTAGGTCGTGGTGTGACTGACGTCGAGCGTGATCATGCGTCGCAGGCAATGTTCGGTTGGCCGTGGAGAATGCACTGCAAAACTGAACAAAAACGAAACCTCCTGTTGTTCGGATGCTGCGGCCATCGGCTACGCTCCTTGGAATGATCACGACTCCGGCCCTCAACCTGCTTGGCACGCCGCTGCTGCCCTGCTCTTTCGCGCCGCTCACCGGCTTCTTCCGGGATGGCTGCTGCAAGACCGATGCGCACGATCATGGGCGGCACCTGGTGTGTGCGCAGATGACGGCCGAGTTCCTGGCTTTCAGCGCCGCACGCGGCAATGATCTCAGCACGCCGCGGGCCGAGCATCTCTTTCCAGGGCTCAAGCCAGGCGACTTCTGGTGCCTGTGCGCGCTGCGCTGGAGCGAGGCCCTGGAGGCCGGCATCGCCCCACCCGTCAAGCTCGCCGCAAGCCATGAGGCGGTGACTCGCTACGTCTCCAGGGCGGCACTGCTGCGCCATGCGCTCGATGCCCCTGCCGGGGACTTGCCGTGATGCTCAGCGAGGCCATCCGCCTCGCTGTTGAACAGGGTTGCGAGCTGGTACGCCTGCCGGGTACGGCGCGCTACACCATCCGCGCCATCGGCTACGACGCCGACCCTTACGAGATTAGCGAAGACGCGTTGCTGGACTTGAACCGCGAGGAGTTCCTGCGCGAGTGGATTCCGCCCCACCTCTGATCAGGCTGGCGTGTCAGCCACGCTGGCCGCGCTGACCCGCGCACGGCCGAGACGCTTGCTCTCGTAGAGCTGGGCATCGGCGCTGTCGACCAGGGTTTGCAGCCGGTCTGCCGGCGCGACCACCAGGGCCGCCACGCCGATGCTGCAAGTCACCCGCCCCAGCGGCGAATCGGCGTGCGGCAGCGCGCGCTCCTGCAAGGTGGCCAGCATCAGGTTTGCCACCAACAGGGCGCCGGCGGTATCGGTTTCGGGCATCACCACCTGGAACTCCTCGCCGCCCACCCGCCCGGCGAAATCGCCGGGGCGGCGCAGGCATTGGCCGATGACCTCGGCCATCTGCCGCAGGCACTCGTCGCCGGCCGGGTGGCCATAGTGGTCGTTGAACCGCTTGAACCAGTCGATGTCGAGGGTGAGCAGCGCCAGTGGCTTGCCGTTGCGGCGGGCACGGTCCCACTCGCGCTGCAGCTGCTCATCGAAGGCGCGGCGGTTGTGCATGCCGGTGAGCGCGTCGAGGTAGGCCAGCGCGGTGAGCTCGGCCTGCGCCTCGCGCAGCTCCATCTCGGCCATGCGCCGCTGATGGATGTCTTCGATGGCGCCAGTGATGCGGGTGTAGTGGCCCTGGTCATCCAGCTCCGCCTTGCAGGCGATGTTGACCCAGCGCCAGCCCCGGTCCTTAGTGTGCATGCGGGCGTCGAGGGAGGTCACGCCGCGATCGCGCAATTGCACGTAAAGGGTCTCGTGGAGGTCGGCGGCGGCATCGCCAAACAGCTTTCGGCTGCTGTCCTCGTTGGGCGGCAGCTCCTCGGAGCTGTAGCCAGTGAGCGCATAGAAGCGCGGCGACCACCAGCGTTCGACCATCACGCCCTGCTCGAAGCGGTGGTCCCAGACGCCGACCTGGAGGCTGTCCACCACCAGGTTGAAGCGGCGCTCGCTGGCGTTGATGCGCTCCATCAGGCGGTTCGTCTCGCGTAGCTCGCTAATTTCTTCGGCCGAGCTGTGCAGCGCATCCTCCAGGCCCGGCAGGGCGTGCAGCACCAGCAGGAACAGCGGGTTGCCGAGCAGCAGCCAGACCAGCAGCTCCGGCAGGCCGTTGCGCTGCATGGGCCAGCCATTGCTGTGGATCGAGATCGCCAGCAGCGCCAGCACCGTCAGCCACAGCGCCCAGCCGGCCGCCAGGGCACGGCGCGAGGGCAACAGCAGCATGCCGCCAAGATAAAGAACCGGCAGGAAGGCGAAGGTCGGCCTGAACAGGCTCATGGCCGGGTCCTGCGGGGCGACGTCGAACAGGAGCGCCGCGACCCGCACCAGCACCACCAGCGAGAACAGCGCGAGCAGCAACAGGCCGATCCATTCCAGCCTGTCGTTCTGGCCCCGGCGCGTGGCCTTGCAGGTGGGCACGATCAGCGCCGCGCAGACCACGGCCGAGAGGATGTAGACCCACCACTGGGCACTTTGCCGGACGGCCTGAAGATTGATGAGGTAGGCGGAGCCGAGCATCACCGCCATCAGCACCGGCAGGCCGACCAGCAGCGCAGTGCTGCGCGCCCTGCGCAGCCGCCTGGAGCCTGAGATGGCAACCTCCATGCCTGGCGCCTGCGCGGGCGTCCTGCGGCTTACTTGGCCCTGGCCTGGTTGGCCACCGCTTCGGCCGCCTTCTTCGCGGCCTCGGGGTCGCCCAAATACCGGTGGCTCTGCACCTTGAGGTTCGCATCCAGCTCGAACAGCAGCGGGATGGCGGTGGGGATGTTCACTTCGAGAATCGCCGACTCGGCGATGTCGTTTAGATATTTATAAAGTGCGCGCAGCGAGTTGCCGTGGGCCGTCACCAGCACGGTCTGTCCGGCCTTGAGCTGGGGCGCGATGTGGTCGTGCCAATAGGGCAGCACCCGCACCAGCGTGGTGGCGAGGCTTTCAGTGCCGGGCAGTGCAGCGGCATCGAGCTTGGCGTAGCGCACATCGTTGGCCGGGTGGCCGACGTCGCTCAGAGGCATTTCCGGCGGCGGCACGTCGTAGCTGCGCCGCCAGACCTTCACCTGCGCCTCGCCGTGCTTGGCGGTGGTTTCGGCCTTGTCGAGGCCTTGCAGCGCGCCATAGTGGCGCTCGTTCAAGCGCCAGCTCTTGTGGACGGGAATCCACATCTGGTCCATCACATCCAGCGCGGTGTAGTTGGTGCGGATCGCCCGCTTGAGCACGCTGGTGTGCGCGCAGTCAAAGTGCAGGCCTTCGGCCTTCATCAGCTCGCCAGCCTTCACGGCCTCGGCACGGCCCGCTTCGGTGATGTCCACATCCACCCAGCCGGTGAAGCGGTTGTCGAGGTTCCACTGCGATTGGCCGTGGCGTAGAAGGACGAGTTTGATGGTCATTTCGATTGCGGGTGAGAGGCTTTCTGGAACGCGGTACCTGGGTCCGGCGCTGACCTAGTTTAAGCGCAGCCTTGCCTTGGCCACATGGCTGGCCGGCTCGCGGCCCAGCTCGGCGCTGATCCAGCGCGCGGTGTCGCAAAGCGCATCGAGATCGACCCCGGTCTCGATGCCAAGGCCGTGCAGCATGTAGACGAGGTCTTCGGTCGCAACATTGCCGGTCGCCCCCTTGGCATAGGGGCAGCCGCCCAGACCAGCCACGCTGGCATCGGCAACCCGCACGCCTTCTTCGATGCAGGCGTAGATGTTGGCAAGCGCCTGCCCGTAGGTGTCGTGAAAATGCACGGCGAGCTGCTCGATGGGCACCGCGCTGCGCACGGCCCGCAGCATGTCGCGCGCTGCGTGCGGCGTGCCGACGCCGATGGTGTCGCCGAGGCTGATCTCGTAGCAGCCCATGTGGAACAGCGCCTCGCTGACGCGTACCACTTCGCTCAAAAGCACCGCGCCCTGGTAAGGGCAGCCGAGCACGGTGGAGACATAGCCGCGCACCTTCAAGCCCGCCGCGCGCGCCTGTTCGGCGACGGGGCGGATGCGCTCCAGCGACTCATCGACCGAGGCATTGATGTTCTTGCGGTTGAAGGCATCGCTGGCAGCGGTGAACACTGCGATCTCGGTGACGCCAGCTGCGAGTGCGCGCTCAAGTCCTTGCAGATTGGGCACCAGCACCGGGTAGCGCACGCCCTCGGCGCGCTTGAGGCCCGCCAGCACTTCGGCGGCATCGGCCATCTGCGGCACCCACTTGGGGCTCACAAAACTGGTGGCTTCGATGTCCTTCAAGCCCGCCGCCGCGAGGCGCTCGATCAGCGCGATCTTGGTCGCTGCGGGCACCAGCTGCTTCTCGTTTTGCAGGCCGTCACGTGGGCCGACTTCGACGATG
The DNA here is from genome assembly GCA_040385605.1 of Pseudomonadota bacterium. Classification (GTDB taxonomy): domain Bacteria; phylum Pseudomonadota; class Gammaproteobacteria; order Nevskiales; family Nevskiaceae; genus Stagnimonas. Next base: position 13,029 of record JAZKHC010000016.1, on the reverse strand, counting down.
CGGATTTGATCTTTCATGGCGCAATCATGCGGGCCTGCGGGACCAATACCAAGCCAGCAGGCCGCCGGTGACGAAATGCCAGACACCCCACCAGCCCAGCACCAGCATCATGCCGGTCTGGGTCGGGAAGTAGCTGAAGACGAGGGTGAGACCAAGCGCGGTGTTGTGGGTACCGGTCTCGAACACGATGGCGCGCCGGGCTGCAGCATCGGCGCGGAACAGCCGCGCCAGACCATAGCCGCTCGCCAGCGCCAGCGCGTTGTGCAGCAGCACCAGCACGAAGATGAGAGAGATCGCCTGCCAGAACAGCTTGCCGTTGGCGATGAGGGCGAGAAACACGAAGGCGAACAGTACGAACAGGCCAAACGCGCGCAGCGGTTTTTGCAGGCGCTTCGCCAATGCGGGGTTCTTCTGCGCCAGGGTCATGCCCGCCAGCAGCGGCAAGACCAGGGCGACGCCGATGGTCATCACCAGTTCCAGCGCGGGCACCTTGATGACGGCCAGGGCATCGCGGGTGGCGGGGTGCGCGGCACTCAGCAGCGCGAAAATCAACGGCGTGGTGAGCGGTGCGATGAGGCTGGAAATAGTCGTCGCCGACATCGACACCGCCGTGCGGCCGCCGCTCCAGTGCGTCAGCACATTGGACATGTTCCCGCCCGGGCAGGCGGCGGTCATCATCAGGCCGAGCGCCAGTGCGGGCGGTGGCTGCATGAGCGCGATGAGCACCACTGTCAGCAGCGGCAACGCCACCAGCTGCGCGATGAGGGCGGCGATGACCGGGCGTGGGGCGACCAGCAGTCGGCGGAAATCCGCGAACGAGAGATCGAGCGAGACGCCGAAAATCACGATGGCGAGAATGCCCTGCAGCAGCAGGATCGCGCCGGGGCTGAAGGAGAGCGCGGGCAGCGTGTCGATGGCGGCTGCCACTAGACGCCCGTCCAGGCCACCAGCACCTCGCGCGGGCCGGTGAACGGCAGGCGGCCGTGGCCGGTGCTGCGGTTGTCGATGGCAAGCACATCGCCGACGCGCCAGGGCTCGATCACCAGATGCCGCCAGATCGTATCCACCAAGGTGCGCACATGCCTTGGTTCGACCTCGCCGCCATCCGCATGGGTGGCGTGCAGGGGCTGTTCTATGGCCGCGACGCGGCGCTGCTTGAGCGCGGTGAGCGAGGTGGTGAGCGCATCGAAGAAGGCCGCGCGCAGGGTCTTTTGATGCCGACGGATGCGGTGGTATTCGAGCGCGGCAGCGGCCACATGGAACACCTGCGTGTGGTTGAACCACGCGGTCTCGCCAGTGACCGGATGCACACGCGTGGCCGGGCGCTCATTGACCAGCCGCAGGCGGCCCTGCGGCAGCCACTCACAGCGCAGGCCCTGCTCGGTGGCCTTCTGCTCGGCCACTTGAGGATCGGTGGTGGAGAACATTTCGTCCCAGCGTTTCAGCTGCCAGAGATCGCGGGTCTTCGGGCTCTCGGGGCCATCGTAGTTGCGGATGTAGCGCACGCCGCGTGCGGTGAAGGCTTCGCGCAAATCCAGCGGCAGGTCGCGCCACACGGCGCGCCAGTCCACCGTCGGCGTCTCGCCCTGCTTCTCAGGCGCGATGGTGCAGTGGAAGAACAGCTTACGCGGCGCGCTGGGCAGAAAGCTCATCTCGCTGTGCTGCGAGATCGGGAAGTACGGCGGCAGCTCGCTGGCCGAGAACACGTACTGGCTGCGCGCATTGCGCGGCGAGGTGCCGAGATAGTCATTCTTGAGATCGGGTTCGAGTGCGGCGGCCACCTGCTCGAAATCTTGAGGCCCCAGCAGCTCGAAGCCGCGGAAGCGCAGGGTGCCATGTTGAAGCCATTCGGCTTCGAGCGACTCGCGGTGCTCGGCGATCCAGCCTTTCAGCACATCAAGCGAAGCACCCTGCCCTTCGACGACGCGCATGGCCTTGCCGTTGGCGGACTGCGCCTCGGTGACGTTTATTTTGTTCATCGTGTTTTCTCCTGCGCTGACTTGTAGCGCAGGAGGGCTGCCGGATGCTAGCCAGCCGCGTGGCGATTCTTCACGCGCACGTAATGCGCGGCGGAGTAGGCGAGTTGCTCGCGCTCTTCGGCAGTCAGCGCACGCACCATCATCGCGGGGCGACCTCGATACAGATGCCCTGACAACAGCCGCTTGCCCGGCGACACCAGCGAGCCCGCAGCCAGCAGCACCTCGTCTTCAATAACCGCCTCATCCATCACCAGGCTGCCCATGCCGATCATCACGCGATTGCCGATGCTGCAGGCATGCAGGATCACGCCGTGGCCGATGGTCACGTCGTCGCCAATTACCAGCCGCACACCGCCGGATGAATAGGGGCCATCGTGGGTGACGTGCAGGCAGGAATTGTCCTGCACATTGGTGCGCGCACCGATGCGGATGGCATTCACATCGCCCCGGATCGTCACCAGGGGCCAGACGCTGCTCTCGGACCCAATCACTACATCGCCGATCACCTGCGCGGAATCATCCACCCAGGCCCCTTCACCCAGTGTGGGCGTGTGGCCCTCGAAGCGGCGGATCACGGCGGCAAAGTGGCGGGCGTGGGCTCGACATCGGGCTTCAACCCGCTCTTGCGCAGCACGAAATCCTTGGTGTAGCGCATCACATCGGACTGGCCCTGCAGCGTGGTCGAGAGCGTGGCGACGATCCAGGCGTGGCTGAGCTTGGGGTAGAACACCGTCTCCACCGGCCCGCCAGCCGCCTTGATCTTGTTGGCGAGATTGCGGGTGTTCTTGGGGAACACCGAGACATCGTCCTCGCCGTGCATCAGCAGCAGGGGCGGGTTCTTGCCATCGACGTGGTTGATCGGCTGGGTTGCCGCGTAGCCTGCGGGCGGGCTGAACATGTCGATGATGTCGTCATCGGTGAACGGCAGGAAGTCATAGGGCCCGGCCAGGCCGATCATGCCAGAGAGCCACTGGCGCGAGCCGCCCACGGCTTTCAGATAGCTCTCATCAGTGGCAAGCATCGCGGCGTTGTAGGCCCCGGACGAGTGTCCCATGACGAACAGGCGGTTGGCATCGCCGCCATAGCGCGCGGCATTGTCGCGCGCCCAGCGCAGGGCCTTGGCAGAGTCCTGCACGAAGGCGGGAAACTTCACCGCGGGATAGAGCCGGTAGTCGGGGATCACCGCGACGAAGCCCTGCTTGGCGAGCGCGGCACCGACGAACTCGTACAGATCCTTGCTGCCCTCGCTCCAGCGGCCGCCAAAAAAGAACACCACGATCGGCGCGTTGCTGGCACCGGTTGGCGTGTAGATGTCCGTCTTCAAAGCCGTGGCATCGTCGAAGACGATGTTGCTGGCCCGCGTGTAGCCGGTACCGAGGGTTAGGGTGTTCAAGAGTTTCTGGCCTGAGCAGGCCGACAAGAGCCCCGCCACCAAAGTGAGCACGCTCATTTTCAGCCACCTGTTCAAAGTCACAGCGTCAATCTCCGGTCAAATCCATTCCAGCACTACGCAGCCCCGGCGGCAGTCGATGCGGCTCCCAGCAAGGCTTTAAAAAAAAGCCCCTCGTTGCCGAGGGGCTTAAGCGGAACAGTCCAAACCGTCTTGCGACGGTGGGGATGAATGCCTTGGGGAGGGCGTCAAGACTGTTCCGAAGGGAGCCAGTAGCTTAAACCAGAATGCGGGCGATGACGTCGTTTTAAGCGCATTCCTTGACCTGGGCTTTGATTCCCGAAATAGTTTTTTCGGCAAGTGGCCGAAGAAGGTCATTCGGCGGCCCGGAAGCGGCTTCGCGCACAATAATCCGCAGTCTTTTCAAATGGCTGGAATAACAATTTATGCATTTGATTTTGATAGGTTTTCAACAAAAATAATCCGCGGCTTTGCGGCAGCGCACAGTTTTTGTTTACCCCCCAATTCAATTCCATTGAATATGCCGCGCCGGTCAGCACGCAGATCAGGTTAAGTCTTGCGCTTGGCTGCTTCGGGCCCATGCTGTCTTGATCGCAGCGCCCAAACCACCGAAAACCTGACGCCATGCTCGCTTTTCCTGAATTTTCGACCCTCACACCCGATGCCACGCAAGCCGCACTCAGCGCCGTGCTCGATGACAACCGCCGCCAGCTGGCGCAGCTGCTCGCCGAGCCAGTCCCGGATTGGCAGAGCCTGATCGAGCCGATGGAGGCGATGAACGAGGCTGTCAGCCGTCAATGGGGGCCGCTCTCGCACCTGTTCGGCGTGTGGAGCACGCCGGTCTGGCGCGCGGCCTACAACGCTGCACTGCCGGGCGTGACCGAATATGGCGTCGAACTCTCGCAGAACGAGGCCCTGTTCCGCGCCTACGAGCAGATCGCCGCCAGCCCCGCCTTCGCAGGGTTCAGCCCCAGCCGCCAGAAGGTGGTCCGCGACGCGCTGCGCGACTTCAAGCTCTCGGGCATCGCTTTGCCGCCTGAGCAGAAGGCGCGCTTCAAGGCGCTGACCTTGCGGCTCTCGGAGTTGCAGGCCAAGTTCGAGGAAAACCTGATGGATGGGGTGCAGGCCTACAGCCATCTCGTCACCGATGCCGCCGATCTGGCCGGCATGACGGCAAGCGCCCTGGAAGCGGCGCGCGAAAAAGCAAAGGCCAAGAATCTCGAAGGCTGGCTGCTGACGCTGGACTTCCCCAGCTACGACGCCGTCATCACCCATGCCCACAACCGCGCCCTGCGCGAGCGGCTCTACATCGCCTACGCCACCCGCGCCAGCGACTCTGGCCCGCATGACAAGGCGCACGACAATACGGCTCTGATGACCGAAATCCTCAGTGCCCGCCGCGAGCAGGCACAGCTATTGGGCTTTGCCGACTTCGCCGAACTTTCGCTGGCGACCAAGATGGCGGAATCGCCGGCGGCGGTCGAAGCCTTTCTTCTCGAACTCGCCGCACGCGCCAAGCCGCATGCCCTCGCCGAACTCAGCGCCCTGCGCGAACTCGCCGCCGCCGATGGCATTGTCGATCTTCAACCTTGGGATGTGTCGCTCTACAGTGAGAGGCTACGCGAGGCAACACTGGGGCTCTCGGATGAGGCCCTGCGCCCTTACTTCCCGTTTCCGCAGGTGCTGCAAGGCCTGTTTGACCTGATCCAGAACCTGTTCGGCATTCGCATCGAAGCCTTGCAAGGCGTGGAAACCTGGCACGCGGAGGTCTCGGTGTACGCGCTCAAGGATGCCGAAGGCCGCACCACCGGGGCTTTCTACCTAGATCCTTACTCGCGTCCCGACACCAAGCGCGGCGGTGCCTGGATGGACGAATGCGCGGGCCGCCGCCAGCTGCCCGAAGGCATCCAGCACCCCATCGCTTATCTGGTCTGCAATTTCACACCGCCCGCAGCGGGCCAGCCTGCTCTGCTGACCCACGACGAAGTGACCACCCTGTTCCACGAGTTCGGTCATGGCCTGCACCATCTGCTGACCCAGGTAAACGAGGGCGCGCTCGCTGGCATTCGCGGTGTGGAGTGGGATGCGGTCGAGCTACCCAGCCAGTTCATGGAGAACTGGTGCTACGAGCCAGCCACCCTCAAGCTATTTGCCCGCCACTGGCAAACTGGCGAACGCATGCCCGACCAGATGATTGCCGACCTGCGGCGTGACCGGCAGTTCCAGGCCGGCCTGGCAACGCTGCGGCAGGTGGAGTTTTCGCTGTTTGACCTCCGGCTGCACGGTGGGCAGGTGTATGCCACTGGTGAGGAAGTGCTTGCAACCCTGAATGCCGTGCGCGCCGAGGTCGCCGTGCTCACGCCCCCCGCCATCAACCGCATGCCCTGGAGTTTCGGGCATATCTTTGCGGGTGGATATGCGGCTGGTTATTACAGCTATAAATGGGCCGAAGTGCTTTCATCCGATGCTTTTGCCGCTTTCGAGGAATCCGGATTCACACCGGATACTGGCCATCGCTTCCGTGATTCGATATTGGCAGCGGGTGGATCAAGACCGGCTATGGAGAGTTTCATCGAGTTTCGCCAGCGCAAACCCGAGGTTGATGCCCTACTAAGGCATTGCGGCCTTGGCACGCGCGAATCAGGCACCAAAACCGTCGATAATTGATTTATGAATGAAATGCGTCAGAATAGGTCGCCAATATAGGCTCCCTAATAAAATTCACACCTAAATGACCGAACTCAACAAACTCTCGCTGGATGAGCTGCTTTCTCTCCAGCACCGGGCTGCCGCCGAAGTCACCGCCCGCCAATCGGCGGACAAGGAAAAGGCCAAGCAGGAAATTCTGGCGATTGCCAGCAAATATGGCATCGAAGTGAAGTTTGGCGGCAGCGCCAGCATGACGCCGAAAGCAGGCAAAGCACCGAAAGCGCGCGGCACTGTGGCCGCCAAATATCGCCACCCCGAAAACAGCGCCCTGACCTGGACCGGCCGCGGCCGTTCACCGATCTGGGTGGCTGAATGGAAGGCCAAGCACGGCTCGCTGGCAGGCATCACCATCTGAATCCGTATCGCTGCAAATAAAAAACCGCGCCTTGGCGCGGTTTTTTATTGCCGGGTGTTAATCCGAACCCTCACCCGAATACAGGCTGACTCGCTTTGCTTGTGATCCCCCCTAAAGCGGGGCCCCTCACAAGAGGCTCGCAGCCTTAATTTCGCTTCATCGAATCAAAGAAATCACTATTGGTCTTGGTCATCCGCAAACGGTCAAACAGCAATTCCATTGCCGCCAGCTCGTCCATTGAATGCAGCAGTTTGCGCAAAATCCACACCTTGCTCAATTCAGCGGGCGGCACCATCAGCTCTTCTTTGCGGGTGCCGGAGCGGTTGATATTGATCGCCGGGAACACGCGCTTCTCGGCAATGCGGCGCTCCAGGTGAATCTCCATATTGCCGGTGCCCTTGAACTCCTCGTAAATCACCTCGTCCATCTTGCTGCCGGTTTCAACCAGCGCAGTGGCAATGATGGTGAGGCTGCCGCCCTCCTCGATGTTGCGGGCGGCACCGAAGAAACGCTTCGGTTTTTGCAGGGCGTTGGCATCGACACCACCGGAGAGGATCTTGCCGCTGTTGGGTGCGACCGTGTTGTAGGCGCGGCCCAGGCGGGTGATGGAATCGAGCAGGATCACCACATCGCGCTTGTGCTCGACCAGACGACGGGCCTTCTCGATCACCATCTCGGCCACCTGCACATGCCGCGATGCGGGTTCGTCGAAGGTCGATGCCACCACTTCGCCGCGCACGGTGCGCTGCATGTCGGTGACTTCTTCCGGGCGCTCGTCGATGAGCAGCACGATCAAATACGCCTCTGGATAGTTGGCGGCGATCGATTGCGCGATGTTCTGCATCAGGATCGTTTTACCGGCCTTGGGCGGTGACACGATCAGGCCACGCTGGCCCTTGCCGAAGGGTGCCACGATGTCGATCACGCGGGCGGTGATGTCTTCCGTGGTGCCGTTGCCGCGCTCCATCTTGAACTGCTTGTCGGCAAACAGCGGCGTGAGGTTCTCGAACGAAACCTTCTTGCGGCTGGCTTCTGGCGGCTCGTAGTTGATCTGGCTGACTTGCAGCAGGGCGAAGTAACGCTCGCCTTCCATTGGCGAGCGCACGCGGCCATGCACGGTGTCGCCGGTGCGCAGGTTGAAGCGTTTGACCTGGCTGGGGCTGACGTAAACATCGTCCGGGCCAGCGAGGTAGCTGCTGTCGGGTGTGCGCAGAAAACCATAGCCGCCAGCCTCGGTCACTTCCATCACGCCGTCGGCCATGATGTGGTCACCGCGCTTTGCGGCCGCTTTCAGCAGCGCAAAGATGAGGTCCTGCTTCTTGGTGCGGGCGATGTTTTCGAGGCCCAGTGATTCGGCAAGTTCCAGCAGTGCCGAGGCTGATTGCTTCTTGAGATCGGCGATGTGGATGATCTTCGGCGGCTCGGTCGGCACCGGCGGCGGCAGGGCGACATCGGCAGCGCCATTGGCATGGACGGGCTGCCCAGCCTGACCATTGACTGCTGCGCTCGGGCGACCACGACCTCGGCCGCGCGGAGGGCGCGGCTGGTCGACATATTCACCCGGCTCGTCGCTCATCTGCGGCGGCGCTGGCAGCGGCGCGTCGTAGCCAGGGGGGATGGCCCCGGGCGGCAGCGGCTGGCCGTTCTCGTCGAGAAAAACCGGCGGGGCCAAGGCAGCAGCAGCAGCGGCTTCCTGCGCTTGCAGGGCGCGGCGGGCGGCGGCTTCTTCCTCGGCGAGGTAGTCCTCCACGTCCATCGGCAGACCATGCTGGGCGTTGTTGCGATGCCCTTGGTTGTTGTTTTGATGGTTCTGCTGGCCCTGACCCTGCTGCCCCTGTCCGGGGCCACGGTTCTTGTGGAAGCGGCGGCGGTTTTTCATCGACGAAGGCGGAGGATTAGGCAAGGTGGGGGGTCACAAATGACGCGAGCTGCGTCTTGGAGACGGCACCCACTTGGGTTGCCGCAGGCGCGCCGTTCTTGAACAGAATCAGCGTCGGGATGCCACGAATGGCGAACTTGGCGGGCGTGCCGGGATTCTCGTCCACGTTCACTTTCACCACTTTGATCTTGCCGCTGTTTTCGGCAGCGACCTGCTCCAGCACGGGAGCGATCATCTTGCAGGGGCCGCACCACTCCGCCCAGAAATCCACCAGCACGGGGATGTTGGACTTGAGGACTTCGGCCTCGAAGGAATCGTCGGTAACAGCAGTGATGTGCTCGCTCATGGCGTCAGGCTCCGGTATGCGGTGGGGGTGTGCGCGATTTGGGGAATGGCATTGCGCGAGACCACCATGTGGTCGTCAGCGGCTTGAAACAACCGTCGTAGCCGCAAAAAGCGATTGAACGTTACAGCAGGAGAAATAGCTTGCTTTGATGAGTGGCTCTTGAACACGCAGACAAGAAATCTGGCGGAGCCGTATAGTTGCGTTGTATTTGAATTGATCCCGCCGCCATTTGCAAGCCATCCGACACCTTGGCTCTTGCACCCCACGCCGATTTAGATGAAACCTGACCACTTAAGCGACCTCACCTTCGCTTCGCTTGACCTCCACCCCCGCCTGCTTTCCGGCCTCGCCAAACTCGGCTACGAGCACTGCACGCCCATCCAGGCGGCCTGCCTGCCGATGGCCCTCGCAGGCAAAGACCTCGCTGGACAGGCCCAGACCGGCACCGGCAAGACCGCAGCCTTCCTGCTCGCCACCATGCAGCATCTGCTGACGCATGCGCCGAAAGGGCCTGAGGGCGTGCCGGCACCTGGCGCCTTCATCCTTGCCCCCACGCGCGAACTCGCCGTGCAGATCTACAACGACGCCAAGCAGCTCGGTGTTGATACGGGCCTGAAAATGACCGTCTGCTACGGCGGCGCAGGCTACGAGCAGCAGCGCGCGGAGATCGAGGGCGGTGTTGATATCCTCATTGGAACACCGGGCCGTCTGATCGACTTCTACAAGCAGAAGGCCTACACGCTCGCCTACGTCGAGTGCATGGTGCTCGATGAAGCCGATCGCATGTTCGATCTGGGTTTCATCGACGACATCCGCTATCTCTTCCACAAGATGCCGAAGCCTGCGGACCGCAAGAGCTATCTGTTCTCCGCGACACTGAGCCATCGCGTGCTCGAACTCGCCTTCGAGCACATGAAGCCGAATGTGGAAAAGGTGGAGATTGAGCCGGAGCAGGTCACTGCCGAGCGCGTCAAGCAGCAGATGGTGCACGTCAGTAACCACGACAAGCTGCCGCTGCTGGTTGGCCTCGTGCGCACGCTCGAAGCCACACGCACGATGGTTTTCGTCAACACCAAACGCGGCTGCGAGATGGTGGAGCGCGCGCTGGTGAAGAACGGCTTCACGGCCGCCACACTCAGCGGCGATGTGGCGCAGACGCGCCGCCTCAAACTGCTGCAAGACTTCAAGGACGGCAAGCTGCCCATCCTCGTCGCCACCGATGTCGCCGCCCGCGGCCTGCACATTACGGGTGTCTCGCACGTCATCAACTTCGACCTGCCAAATGAGGCCGCTGACTATGTGCACCGCATTGGCCGCACCGCGCGTGCGGGCAGTGCAGGCGATGCGATCAGCTTCGTCTGCGAGAGCCACGCCTACTCGCTGCCGGAGATCGAGCACTACATCGGCATGAAGATTCCGGCCATCGAACAGACGGTTGAAGCACTCAAACCTGCTGATTACCTTGTGCCGGAGCGCCTGCCGCGGCGTGAAGACGACGGCAAGGGCCGTCACCAGAACCGCCAGCGCCGCCCACCGCCGCGCCGCTATTAACGAATCGGCAGGAGATCAGCGAGGCGGTCCACCGCCACGAACTCGCTGATCTCGCGCCGGGGCTGGCCTTTCTCCGGCATCGCAATCGCGCGAATCTGGCCGATGCCGTAGCCCTGTGCGCCGCGCAGCACCGGCAGGCTGTCGTCGGCAAAAAGTGCCCGCTCTTTCACGAAGGGGTGCTTGGCGTTGAAGCCATTCCAGAAATCCTGCGACTCCTTGGGCGCGCCAAAGTCATGCGAGCAGATGATCTGGTCGAAGTAATGGGTGAGGCCAGTATGTTCGAGTTTCACCTGCCAGCTGTCGCGGTGCGCATTGGTGGCGAGCCAGAGATGGCGGCCGGATTCGCGCACCGCGCTCAGAAACTCCTCAGTGCCATCCAGCACGCCGATGCGCTCGCGCGAGTCGCGCTTGAGGCCCGCGATGTCGAGACCAGTGACGGTGCTCCAGTAATCCGTGCAGTACCAAGGCAGCGTGTGTGCGACCTCGCTGAAGCGCGGCGCGAGCTGCGTCTCGGCCTCAGCAACGCTCAACTGCCGCGCGGCGGCGTAACGCTCTGGCACATGGGTGCGCCAGAACCAGTTGTCGTAGGTCAGATCGAGCAAGGTGCCGTCCATGTCGAGCAGCACCCAATCGATGGAGGACCACTGCACGGCATGGCGGGGTATCGGGGTATGGGCTGACATTTGCCTATGATAAAGCCATGAATACTCCTGCCCTCCTGGATGCCGTGGTCGCGCTCGCACGCTCTGCCGGTGATGCCATTCTCGTCATCTACCGCGAAGACTTTGCGGTGACTCAGAAAACTGACGACTCGCCGGTGACAGCCGCTGACCTCGCCGCACACCACCTCATCCTTGACGGGCTGACCGCACTCACGCCAGACATCCCGGTGGTCTCCGAAGAAGGCGTGATCCCACCCGCCAGCGAGCGCACCGCCTGGACCCGCTATTGGCTGGTGGATCCGCTCGATGGCACCCGCGAGTTCATCGCCAAAAACGGCGAGTTCACCGTCAACATCGCGCTGATCGAGAACGGCAGGCCCGTGCTGGGCGTGGTGCTCGCGCCCGCGCTCGACCTGCTCTACGCCGCCGCCGAAGGTGCTGGTGCCTGGCGCGAGCAGGCGGGTACGCGCATGCCGCTCGCCGTGCGTCGCTGGCCCCTCACGCCCGTGTTGATGCTGAGTCGCGCACACCCCGACCCGGAGGCGGCGGCGCGCCTCGCCAGGCTCGGTGATTACGAGGCGATGCAGGTGGGCAGCTCGCTCAAGTATTGCCGCATCGCCGAGGGTGTTGCCGACGCCTATCCCAAGTTCGCCAGCATCTATTTCTGGGATACCGCCGCCGCGCAATGCGTGCTCGAGCAGGCGGGTGGTGTGGCCTTGTCGCTCGACGATTTTTTGCCGATACGCTACGCGTCCGGCAGTGCACTGCGCACGCCCGCCTTCATCGCCGCCGGCGATGCGAGCCGCGACTGGCGCGGGCTGTTGCAGCCATGAGCCGGGCCGAAGTGCGCTCGCTGTGCGGCGAGCTGGGCATCACGCCCCAATGGCTGAAGGCACGCGGCCTGCCTTTTCATATCGAGGCAAGGCACCTGACGCCGGTGGGCTTGGGCACCGACGGCCGCGACAAGCTGCTGCACCGCCCCGCCGCACGCGCCTGGCTCAAGATGCGCTCAGCCGCTGCAAAGGATGGCATCGAGCTGCTTCTGGTCTCTGCCTTTCGCAGCTATGCCTTTCAGGCCGCTTTGATTCGCGGCAAGTTGCAGCGTGGCATCGTGCTCGACGACGTGCTGCGCATCAACGCACCACCCGGCTACAGCGAGCACCATGCGGGTCATGCCGTTGATATCGGCAGCGCCGATTGCGGCCCCCTGGAAGAAGCCTTCGAGCACACCGCCGCCTTTGCCTGGCTCACGCAGCACGCGGGCGCCTTTGGCTTTGTGATGAGCTACCCGCGTGGCAATGCGGAAGGGTTTTCATACGAGCCCTGGCACTGGTGCTGGCGCGCTTCGCTTGCGTCGCAGCAGTCTTCGTCGCCTGAGATCGAGGAAGACTAGGTCAGCTTGATCTGGGAAAAATCGCTGACTGCCGGGTGATGTGCAAAGGGCTTGGCCTTCGCATCACGCAGCAACTGTACCGTCGCCAAACCCACCTCACGCGCGGCATCGAGCTCCTCGCCGATGTCGGAGAGAAACAGCACCTCACCGCCCGGCAGGCCAATGTCTTCGAGGATGGCGCGATAGGCAGCCGCCTCGCGCTTCGCACCAATGCGGGTGTCGTAGTAGCCACTGAACAGCGGCGTGAGATCCCCATATTCGGTGTGGCCAAAAATCAGCTGCTGCGCCTCGACCGACCCCGACGAATACACGTAGAGCTGCAAACCCTCGTCGTGCCAGCGGCGCATGGCGATGGGCGTGTCGGCATACACATGCCCGATCAGCTCGCCCGCTGCATAACCCTGCGCCCAGACCATGCCCTGCAAGGCCTTGAGCGGGGTAGCCTTGCGGTCTTCGGCCATCCAGCGTTCGAGCACGTCGGCAGCGTCTTCGAGTGTGAGCTGGCGGCCTTCCTCGGCGGCGACCGCGTGCACATGCGCGGCCACCTCTGGCCGCCGTGCACAGGCGCGCAGAAAGCCGCGTAAGTGCAATTTCGCATAGGGGAAGAGAGTCTGATGCACGAAGTCGATCGAGGACGTGGTGCCCTCGATGTCCGTCACGATGGCTTTAATGCTCAAGCCCCGGCTCCCGCGTATTCGGGGAAGGACTTGCCAATCTCGTCGCCCGTGAAATGCCCCACCCAGC
>JAZKHC010000015.1:53717-74811 GCA_040385605.1 Pseudomonadota bacterium | reverse complement strand
CCTTGCCATTGCTCAGGCCCGCGTAGTGGGCGGGGAAGTCGAACACCTCGTTCATAAGGAAGCGCTTGTCGCGCAGAGGGGCTTTGTAGGTGGGCATGGGAGACCTCGAATGGAAAATTGGTGAACGAGTGTAAACAGCCGGCGGCGAAACTGTCTACAGTTGTCTACCGACGCCCAGCGTCTTAAGCCAGCTTGAAACCCTTCTCTATCGCTGCAATGCGGTCGAAATCCTCGTCGTCATGCAGCAATAGCAAGTCGGCCTCCAATGCCTGCCGGGCTATCAGAGCATCGTTTGCCGACCGGATTGTGATGCCTGCCCAACGCAGGCGCGCGTAGATTAGTGCGGCTTCGGCATGGGTGGAGGCGTCTGGCGCTGCGCAGAAAGGCAAGCTGCCAAAGTATTCCTTCAGTCGCTCGTAGCTGGCGGCATTGCGCTCGCCCTGAAGTATTTCCTGATAGATGCAGCCGGTGATGAAAATGGGCGCATCCGCTTGCAAGAGGCGGCGCAGCTTCAGTGTGCCGTTGGTCTCGATGCCACGCAGCAGATTGATCCAAGTGGAGCTATCGACGAGGTAGCGCGTGCCGTTAACCGGCTTGGGCTTTTGGGTCGTAGTCGCTGCGGATGAGGTCTTGCCCAATGAGGTCGAGGATGTTGGGGCGGCTGCGACGCTCGACATATTCCTTGAGTGCGAGGTTGACGAGGTCTTTCTTGGTTTTGACGGACGGAGCATGTTTGAAGGCCTTTTTGACGAGCTTTTCGTCAAGCACGATATTGGTTCGCATGGGAAGGCTCCTGCAAGGGGTATGAAAAGACTATACACCACGCTGGTGTATAGTCGAGCACCTTAAAAACGCCTCGCCACAGCCTGCTACTGCCATGTCCGAACCGCTCAACAAGAACTCCAAGACCATCACCGCCGGCATTGCCCGCAGCCCCAACCGCGCCATGCTGCGGGCGGTCGGCTTTGGCGACAACGACTTCCAGAAGCCCATCGTCGGCGTCGCCAACGGCCACTCGACCATGAACCCCTGCAACGCCGGCATCCAGCCACTGGCTGATGCAGCTTGCGCCGCACTCCAGAAATCGGGTGCGATGCCCCAGACCTTCGGCTTCCCCACCGTCACCGACGGCATCTCGATGGGCACCGAGGGCATGAAGTTTTCGTTGGTCTCGCGCGAGGTCATCGCCGACGCCATTGAAACGGCCGTGAGCAGCCAGTGCATGGACGGCGTGCTGGTGGTCGGCGGCTGCGATAAGAACATGCCGGGTGCCATGATCGGCATGCTGCGCATGAACCTGCCCGGCGTATTCGTCTACGCCGGCACCATCAAGCCGGGTTCGTGGAAGGGCGTGCCGCTCACCGTGGTGTCGTCCTTCGAGGCGGTCGGCAGCTTCCAGGCCGGCAAGATGAGCGAAGAGGATTTTCTCGGCATCGAGAAGAATGCCTGCCCGAGTGTCGGTGCCTGCGGTGGCATGTACACCGCCAACACCATGTCGTCCTCCTTCGAGGCGCTGGGCATGTCACTGCTGGGTTCTTCCCAGATGGCCTCGCCCGATGCCGAGAAGGCCGACAGCGCCGCCGACTCAGCCCGCGTGCTGGTGCAGGCAATTGAGAAGGACATCAAGCCGCGCGATGTGGTGACCCGCAAGGCCATCGAGAACGCCATTGCGCTCGTCATGGCAACGGGTGGCTCCACCAATGCCGTGTTGCACTTCCTCGCCATTGCCCACGCCGCGCAAGTGCCGTTCGTGCTCGACGACATCGAGACCATCCGCCTCAAGACCCCCGTGCTGTGTGATCTCAAGCCCAGTGGCAAGTACGTGGCGGTGGACTTCCACCGCGCTGGCGGCGTGCCGCAGGTGCTGAAGATGCTGCTGGTCAAGGGCCTCATCCACGGCGATGCGCTCACCATCACCGGCGAGACGATGGCCGAGGCCCTGGCCAGCGTGCCGGACGCCCCGCGCGCCGATCAGGACGTGATCCGCCCCTTCGACAAGCCGATGTATGCGCAGGGCCATCTCGCCGTGCTCAAGGGCAACCTCTCGCCCGAAGGTGCCGTCGCTAAAATCACCGGCCTCAAGAACCCCGTCATCACCGGCCCCGCCCGCGTGTTCAACAGCGAGGACGAGTGCATGGCCGCGATCATGGCCGACCAGATCAAGCACGGCGACGTGCTGGTGATCCGCTACGAAGGCCCCAAGGGCGGCCCCGGCATGCGCGAAATGTTGGCACCCACCGCGATGCTCATCGGCAAGGGCTTCGGCGAGACCGTGGGCCTCATCACCGACGGCCGCTTCAGCGGCGGCACCTGGGGCATGGTGGTCGGCCATGTGTCACCGGAGGCCTTCGTTGGCGGCACCATTGGCCTGGTGGAAGAGGGCGACTCGATCACCATCGACGCGAAGCAACTCTTGCTGCAACTCAATGTCGACGAGGCCACTCTCGCGGCCCGCAAGGCCAAGTGGGTGCAGCCTGCGCTGCGCTACCCGCGCGGCGTGCTGGGCAAGTTCGCCAAGCTCGTCAGCAGCGCCAGCAAAGGTGCCGTCACCGACTGACATTCATCCGCGATGCGCAGGCTTCTGTTAAGACCCTCTTGGCGTACCGCACTTTTCAGAGGAGCAAAACATGGGCCTGTTCAATTTCGTGAAATCCATCGGCGAGAAGATCGGCGGTGCCAAGCTTGATTCGGCTGGGCTGAGCACTTACGTGAGGGCGCTCGGCCTGCCGGTCGAAAAGCTACTGCTGTCGGTCAGCGAAGATCAGGAAACGGTGGATGTGTTCGGTTTCGTGCCTGACCTGGCCGTGAAAGAGAAACTCATACTCGCCATCGGCAACTGCCAGGGCGTGGGCAAGGTCAATGACTACATCCGTATCGGTGCCCCGCCCGCACCCGCCAATGTCGGCCTCGTGCCCACCACGGTGGCCGAAGCCGTTGCCGCCGAGCCGGTGGCCCCCGAGGTGCCACCGACCTCGACGTTCTATACGGTGGAGAAGGGTGACACCCTGAGCAAGATCGCCAAGCAGCAATACGGCAATGCCAACGACTACAACGCCCTCTTCGAGGCCAACAAGCCGATGCTCAAGCACCCGGACAAGATTTATCCCGGCCAGGTGCTGCGCATTCCGCCGAAGGATTAAACGCTTCGATAAAAAGCCCCGTAGCGCGGGGCTTTTTGTTGAGGCTCAGCGCGCGATCCAGCCGTTGATGGTGAAGCGGCTAGCCATGAAGGCGCGGCTTGGGCACTCGACCATCATCACCTCATGCATCTCCTCCGAGGCGAAGAAGACGATGCTGTTGTCGGTGGGCTCGACCACGCGGTAGGTGTCGGCCGCGTAGTGGTAGCCGTTGGCGACCTTGTGGTCGTAGACGCGCAGCTCGCCGCCAGTGAAGGCCTTGGGCTGGCCGTGGAAGTAGTAGACGAAGGTCAGCACGCGATGGGCGGTATCCGCCGAACCGTTGTCGTTGTGAACCTTGTAGAAGTTCTGGTCGTTGTGGCTGGTCAGCTGGGCTTCGATCTGGCCGTTGACGAGCGGGATATTCAGCGCCTCGCAGACGGCGGGCATGAGCTGCCGCACCTTGCTGCGCAGCATCTCTTCAAACGGTGCGAAGTGGTACAGCACCGAGGACTGCCGGTAGTTGCCGCGCTGGGTGGAGGTGGTGGTGCCGACAAAGCTCGGCTCGCTGCGGCGCACGAAAGCGAGCAGCTGTGCATGCTCTTCGGCGCTGAGCACATCCGGCACCTGGGCTACGAATACGGCGCGGGTGCCGTTGGGCTCGCCGGGTGCGGGCACGCCGACCGGGGCCTCGACCACAGGGGCTGCGACCACCGGTGCCGCCACAGCTGGCAGGGCCTGGGTCTGCACGATGCTGGCGGCGTGCTCGGGTTCCGTCAGTACGCCGATCAGACGCGCGGCAGGGATGGTGAGCGTGACTTCCGGCCGCAGGGGCAGGTCGATCAGCGTGCCCGGCGGCAGCTCGCCTGCCAGCGCCGCGCGCAGCTTGAGGTGCAGGGGGCCATCCTGATCGACGATCAGGGACTCTCCACCGCCGCCTTCGAGCAGCACGGTGAGCTTGATGCGGGCTGCGGCCATGAGCGGTTCACCGACGGTGATCTTCGGAGTTTTCATGGCCTCGATTATGCCGCTGCGATGCGAAAGAATCGTTGCGCATTGAGGGTGGTCTGCGCAGCGACTGCCTCGAAGGTTTCGCCCCTCAGTTCGGCAAGCGCGCGTGCCACCCAGGGCAGGTAGCAGGGCTCGTTGCGGCGGCCGTCGATGCCGGGCTTGTCGCTGTGGATGCTCGATGGCCTTTGCCCGCGCGGCACATTGTTGGGCAAGAGGTACGGCGCATCGGTTTCGATCATCAGCCGTGTGCCGGGGATGTGCGGCACCACGGCCCTGAGCGGCGCGCCACGCCGGGCATCGCAGGCCCAGCCGGTGATGCCGATGTGGCAATCGAGAGCGATGTAGCTTTCCATCGCTTCACGGGTGTCGGTGAAGCAATGTACGCAGGCATCGACCAGCGCGCTGCGGTGCTCGCTCAAGATCGCCAGGAAGTCTTCATGCGCGCCGCGCTGGTGCAGGAACACCGGCTTCTTGAGCTCGATGGCGAGTTCGAGCTGGACCACAAACACGCGGCGCTGCACCTCGCGTGGCGAGAGGTCGCGGTGGTAGTCGAGGCCGCATTCGCCGAGGCTCACCAGCTGTGGGAGCAGCGCCAGTTCGCGGATCACTGCGGCGTCTTCGCCAGTCCAGTCCGAGGCGTGGTGCGGATGCACGCCGGCCGTGCAGCTGAGCCTTGCCAGATCATCCGCCGCCAGCAAAGACACCGCGCGGTTCGAGCTGCGGCAGGAGCCGGTGAGCACGATGTGCGAAACCCCCGCGGCCCAGGCGCGTTCGAGCAGCTCGGGATAGTCGGCGGCAAAACTCTCGTGGGCCAGGTTGGCGCCGATGTCGATCATGGCTTGTGCAGGGGAGGTGACACGGGCATCGCGTGGAGTGCGGCGCCGCAAACCTCTATTGTGAACGACCGAACCCGCCGGAATCGAGACATGGCCGCACTGCCCGCAGCCCACGTGACCCTGAGCAGCCCGAAAGCCGACACGGTGCTGGTGCGTGCGCTGCGCACGGCATTCGAGCAGGCCTGCGGCGAGACCACGCGGCTCTCCACGGCGGTCGAAACCATGGAGGGCATGTCAGGCAGGCGCTATCGCCGGTTTGCCAATCATCTGGTCGCCTCGGTGCCGCAGGCGGGTTATCTGGAGGTTGGCAGCTGGACCGGTTCCACGCTCTGCGCAGCCATCCACGGCAACCGCGTGCGCGCCTTTGCCATCGACAACTGGTCGATGTTCGGCGGGCCGGTCCAGGATTTTCTCCGCAACGTTGCCGACTGCGATTCGGCCGATGTCGATTTCAACATGCTCACCGAGGATTTCCGCCGCGTCGATTTCTCGCGGCTCGGCCGCTTCAACATCTACCTGTTCGACGGGCCGCACTCCCGCGACGACCAGTACGATGGCCTGGTCATCGCCCAGCCGGCGCTGGCCGAGGAGTTCGTGCTGATGGTGGACGACTGGAACTGGTCACAGGTGCGGCAGGGCACCTTCGATGCAGTGCGCGATCTGGGGCTCACGGTGCAGCAGGGCATCGAGGTGCGCACCACGCTCGATGACTCGCATCCCGAATGTGCCCGCCAGCATAGCGACTGGCACAATGGCTACTGGCTGGCGGTGCTCAAGAAACGGGCTGGCTAGCAGGCTATTTCTTCTTGCACAGCCAGCCATTGATGGTGAATCGGCCATCGGCGAACACCTGGCTCGGGCAGTCCACCGGCATCACCTCGTGCATGTCGCGCGAGTCGAAGAACACCAGGCTGTTGTCGAGCGGCTGGATGTCCTTCCAGGTCGCACCGGGGCGCAGCATGCCGTCCTTCACGTCACGGTCGTAGAGGCGCAGCTCGCCGTCGGTGAAGCCCTTGGGCGTGCGGTGGAAGTAATAGACGAAGCTGATGACGCGATGCAGGAAGCCCTCGCCGCTGTTGTCGTTGTGTACGCGGTAATAGTGGCCGTCGTTGTGAGCGGTGAGCTGGATTTCCATCTCGCCATCGGGCACCTCAAGGCCCAGCTGGGCGGCGACCTTGGGTGCCAGAAGCTCCACCCGGTGCCGCAGCAGGTCCTGGAACGGCGGGAAGCTGAAACACACCAGTGATTCACGGTATCCCGCCGCACCGGTGCTGGTGGTGCTGCTGGTGAAGATCTGCTTGTTGCGGGTGACGAACTGCACCAGCTGCTTGTGCTGTTCGAGGGTCAGCACGTTCTCGACGCGCGTTGCGCGCGAGGGCGAGATGCCCTCGGGGAAACCAGTGCCCGGCGCATGGATGTTCAGTAATGGTCGGCCATCTGCCCCCAGTGCCGGCGGCGCTTGCAATTGCAGCGTCAGCGGCATCGGCGGCTCGGTGATGACCCCGACGACCTGCGAGGAGTGGATGGTCAGCAGACCGGCGCCTTCCTTGACCGGAATCTGGAACAGCCAGGGCT
The DNA here is from genome assembly GCA_040385605.1 of Pseudomonadota bacterium. Classification (GTDB taxonomy): domain Bacteria; phylum Pseudomonadota; class Gammaproteobacteria; order Nevskiales; family Nevskiaceae; genus Stagnimonas. The sequence goes on along the minus strand of JAZKHC010000015.1, from coordinate 68,273 downwards.
GCGCGGCACTGCCGGTAAGCGTCTCGCGCAGCTTGTCGAACAGCGGGCTTGCGGCATCGAGCGAGAGGCTCTCGCGGTGGCCACCTTGCAGCAGCAGGGTCAGCCAGACTCGGGTATTGGATGCGGCTTGGCTCATCTTGTAATCCTGAAAAATCGAATCGGCGTGGTGGAGTCAAATGGCTTGCAAGGGCGAGGTCGCAGTACGCATCAGCACACCGGCGTCGAGCAGTGAGCGCAGCGAGTGCGGCAGCCCGCCCTGGTGCAGCACGCGATCCCGGTACAGGCGGGTGGCTTCATGGATGCTACCGCGCACCACCGAAGCGCGGCCTTCCACCAGCATGGGAAAGAGCTGGGTGATGTCGGAAAAGCCCATCAGCTTGTCCTCGAACTCGCCCAGCGTGGCGAACTTGCTGTGGAACCAGTTGAAGCCGCAGTGCGTGTAGTGCAGCACGCAAAGCCGGCATTCGAGATGCAGCTTGCCGATGGGGCGGAAGGCATGGCTGCCATCGGCTTCGACTGCGCTGCCATGCAGATTCACAGCCGATTTGCCATTGGCATAGGCAAGAAAATAGGGTTGCCGGAACAGGGCCTGCGCGATGCGGCGCTGGCTTTCGTCGAGAACCATCAGGTTGCGCTTGAACAGCGTCACCTCTTCAAAGTAGTTGTCGATGTGCCACTGCTCCGGCACCGCCTCGTGGTTGGTGAAGGCGACCATATCGGCATTGGCGTGGGCGGCAAAAAAATCTGCCAGTGCAGGCTCGCCCTCCGGCACATGCAGGCGCTCGTCGATGTCGAGGTGCAGCAGCCAGTCGCAGCCGGCCGCGCGCGCCTTCTGCATCGCCAGGTTGGCGTTGAGGCACTGGCGGGAATACACCTGCCGCCCGATGAAGGCGCTGTGGTAGTCGTAGTCGCGCGTGGCCTGCCAGGCCGCCAGCAATGCCTCGTCGCGCGGGATCAGCTGCACCTCGCCCAGCGGCAGTGCGGCGTAGGCGGGCAGCTCGTCGGGATCATCGACGAAGAGATAAAACTGCTGGACGCCCAGCGCGCGGTGGTAGGCCACCCAGTCCGCCAGCACGGTGGTGGCGCGGATGAGAGTGCAGACCAGGGCGAGCTTCATGCGGGCGGGGCGTGGGCAAAAAAAAGGGAGCGCAAGCTCCCTTTTTTGCCGCGTGCCGCTTAGTCCTTGATGACCACGAGGTCGCCCATGCCGCCGGTGCCGTCATCCAGCCACTGCTGGTATTCGGGCGTGACTGCACGCTCTTCGAACGATTGGTAGGCACCAGCCAAACCGGGGAGGCCAGGCAGCGCCGGCAGCCCCGGCAGACTGGGTGCGCCCGGGGGCAGGCCTGGCAGCCCGGGGAGGCCCGGCACGCCGGGAACACTGGGTGACGAAGGGCCGGCGGGCGGCATGCCCGGCGGTGTGCCGGGGCCGGCTGAGGGCGCATCCGGCGTGTCTTTCTGGTTGACGACTTCGGAAATGCCAAAGCCAATGCCGACGGCACCGATGGCGAGCAGGCTGTAGTCCACCACGGTGTAGCTGGTGCCACCGGCGGTTTCGCCCTCGGCCTGCTGCAGGCTGACGCGGCGCGCGAACGGCATGCCGTTGAGCGAGGCGTTGACGAAACCGGCGCGGTCGAACTGCACCTGTGCCGCTGGCTGCAAGGGCAGGGAGTGGTTCTCGAAGCGGCGGTCGTAGTCCAGCGTCATGCCGAACTTCATCTCGCTGGGCTGGCTCTGGCTCTCGCCGAAGCTGGTGCGCCAGTACAGCCGCGCCTCGCCGAAGCTTGAGTCCACACCAGCCGCCATGGCCGTCGTTGCACCGGTGAGCAGCAGTGCGGTCGAGGCTTGAGCGAGTTTCTTCATTGAATCTCCTAGATGGCCTAAGGCCTTATGGTCTAATCCTCATGATGCTAGCGCGAACAATTCAATGCACACAAGTGAATCCGCAGTAGCCCGCTCGGCCAGTGCGCGCCGCCAGGCCCGAAACCATGAAAGCTGAACAGGCCGCGCCGGCGTTTTCGGTCAACGACAGCTCGCGCCTGTTGCTGCTGATGGCGGAGGCGCGCCGCCAGGCTTTTCACGGCGATGGCGATTTCATCGAGATGGGCGTCTATCGCGGTGGCACGGCCCTGCTGCTGGCCGAGTCGCTGCGCGAGCAGCAGGCCAGCGCCCATCTGCACCTGCTCGATGCCTGGCAGGGTATGCCGCCGCCTAAGCCCGAAGACGGCCATCCCCTGGTTGGCCAGGGCTTTTTTGCCGATGCCAGCGAGGCCCAGGTGCGCGCCGCACTTGCACAGCACGGTCTGCTGAGCCGCTGCACGACCTACCCCGGCTGGTTCGAGCAGACCCTGCCCGCCATCCGCGGCCCGTTTGCGCTGGCACATGTGGACTGCGACTACTACGAGCCGGTCAAGTTCTGCCTGCAACATGTGCTGCCGCGCATGACCGCGCGCGGCGCGGTGGTGGTGGACGACCACGGCGATGCCGAGCCGCGCAGCTTCCCCGGTGTGGCGCGCGCCGTGCGCGAGGCGATTGCGGGCACGGACTGGCGCATGCTGCCGCTGGGTGGTACGCGCGACCAGTCGGTGATCCTGCTGCGCGCGCCCACGGCTACTGATTCCCTCACCCTGATCTGAAAATGAGCCTGACGCTGCCCGCCCCCGGTGAGAACCTGGCCCAGTTGCCGCTGGGCCCGGCCGGGCCCATCGAGACCCTGCTCGGCGCCCCGAAGACTGCCGCCTGGGGAGCCTGCGTGATCTGCCATCCGCACCCACTGTATGGCGGGGCCATGAGCAACAAGGTGGTCTATACCCTGGCCTCCACCGCCAGCAGGGCGGGCCTCGTGACGCTGCGCTTCAACTTTCGCGGCGTCGGTAAGAGTGCCGGTCTGCACGACGAAGGTCTGGGTGAAACCGACGACGCGGTCTGGCTCGCCAAGGAGCTGCGCAAGCTGCTGCCAGCGGGCGCGCCGCTGGTGATGGCGGGCTTCTCGTTCGGCGCCTTCGTCTCGCTCAAGGCGGCATCGCGGGTGAAGGCAGCCGCGCTGATGAGTGTGGCCCCGCCGTTCTCCGCCACCCGCGCGATCTATGCCGAGGGCGAGGGCCCGCCGCCGCACCCTGGCTGCCCTTGGGCGGTGATCCATTCGCGTGACGACGATACCGTCGCCTATGCCGACACCGCCCGGGTGCTGGCTGAATACGATCCTGCGCCCAAGCTCACCACGGTCGATGGTGCCGGCCATTTCTTCCACGGCCGCCTTGCCGAGGTGGGCAGCGCCTTTGCCGACCTGCTCGACGGCATCGCCCCCTCACGCTGATATCCTCAACCCCGCAACCCTCTCTACCGGAGTTACCCCGATGCGCGTCGCACTTGCTCTCACCCTTGCCGCCGCCGCTGGCACCGCCGCCGCGCAGGATTTCAGCTTCACCCCCGCAGCGACGCAGGCCGATTTCGCCGTGGTTTCCGAAGACGTGATTGCCGTCACCAGTTACAAGGCGCTCGGCCCGGCCGAGGCGGGCGGCATCACCGGGTTCAGCATCGGTGCCTATGGCTCGTATTCGGCGGTGCAAGACAAGGGCGCCTGGCAGCGCCTGGTCGGCGAAGAAGTGAACGAAGTCGGCATGGTCGGCCTCTCGGCCCGCAAGGGCCTGCCCTTCGGCATCGACCTCGGTGCGATGTACTCGCAGGTTCCCGGCACCGACGCCAAGCTCTATGGCGGTGAAGTGCGCTGGGCCGTGCTGCCCGGCGGTGTCGCCACTCCGGCCGTTGCCGTGCGCGGCAGCTACGTGAAGCTCACTGGCGAGGATGATCTCAAGGCCAATGCCAGCACGCTGGATTTGTCGATCTCGAAAGGCTTCCTGTTCTTCACGCCGTATGCCGGTGCCGGTTACGTCTGGGGCACGGTGAACCCTTCCGACGACTTCCCCGCCCTGAGCAAGGTCGATGTGGACAAGGCCCGCTTCTTCGTGGGTGCGCGGGTGTCGCTGGGCTTTCTGGAGATCACCCCCGAATTTGAAAAGCTCGGTGACAACGACGTGTTCAACCTCAGGCTTTCGCTGGGGCTCTAATATTCAAAGCTGCGCGCCGACAAACCGGCGCGCAGCCAGCAGTCGAGGCAGGCCCGGCGCTTGCAGGATGCAAGCCAGCAAACACCTTTTTAATTTTGGTGCCGCCTGACCTGCCTGCGTCTTTAAAGTTGGTCGCAACAAGTTTTGGGGTGCCTGTCCATTCGGGTACTTGAAGATGACGATCAGCAGCCATCGAAACACGGAGGTTTTGATGCCACCTCAGCAGCCTTGCGTGTTACTGGCCCTGCGTCGGCCCTGCCGCGCATGGCGGCTTCGGCGCTCGCCTTGAACGGCTCGCCGGCCAATGCCTTCTCCGCCCAGGAGCGCAAGCCCCTACGGACGCTGGCGATGCCTATGGCCCGTGCCAAGGTTTTGATCGTGGATGACGTGCAGGCCAACCGCGCCCTGCTGCGCCACACCCTGCCGCAGGGTGAAGTCGATGTGCTGGAGGCCAGCAGCGGCACCGAAGCACTCGCCTGCTGCGGCGAGCACGATTTCGCGCTGATCCTGCTCGACGTGCGCATGCCCGGCATGGACGGCTTCGAGCTGGCCGCACAGCTTTCCCGCGACCCGCAGACGCGCGAAACGCCGATCATCTTCGTCACCGCCGCCGATGGCGGCGAGCTGGCCCGAGACAGGAGCTACGAGTTCGGCGCGGTCGACTACATCACCAAGCCGGTCAACGAGCAGGTGCTGGCCAGCAAGCTGCGGGTGTTCGTCGAGCTCTGGCGCAGCAAGCGGCAGCTGCACCAGCTGCTCGGCGTGCTGGAAGAGCGCAACAGGAAACTCGAAGACGAGATCGTCGAGCGCCAGCGCATCGAGACCCTGGTGCGCCACCAGGCCCAGCACGATGCGCTTACCAGCCTGCCCAATCGCATCCTGTTTCTCGACCGGCTCGACACCGCGCTCGAACGCGCCGCGCGCCACCACGAAAACTTCGCCCTGCTCTACATCGATATCGACGGCTTCAAGCCCGTCAACGACAACCACGGCCATCTGGTTGGCGACGAGCTGCTGCGGCAGATCGGCCAGCGCCTGAGCAAGGGCGTGCGCAAGACCGACACCGTCGCCCGTCTCGGCGGCGACGAGTTTGCGGTGATTCTCGAAGAAGTCGCCAACGACCGCGCCGCCCTGCAAGTCGGTTTGAAGCTCTGCGAGATGATGGCGCAGGTGTATCTGCTCGACATGCCCGACGGCATCGTCAGCGTGCGCATCGGGGCCAGCATCGGTGTGGCGCTGTTTCCTGACCACGGGCGGCAGCGCAACGACCTCATCAATGTCGCCGACGCCGCGATGTATCGCGCCAAACGCAGCGGCAAGAACCACGCGCTGCTGGCCGAGGCACCCTCCAGCTCGGTGAAGCGGATGCTCGACCGGCTGGCCGCGGGAACCTAAAGCGCGAAGCGGGCCCTCATCGGGCGTAGCTCGAACAGCGCCACTTCGGCAAACAGGTTGGGGAATACCCGGCTCAAGAAGCCGCCTTCGCGCGCATGGTTGAGCAGCGCGCGGTCGGTGATCTGCCAGTGTCGCCTGGCGCACAGCGCCTCGAAATCCTTCACCGTGCAGAGGTGGATGTTGGGCGTGTTGAACCACTGCTCGGGCAGCGAGGGCGTGACCGGCATCTGCCCGCGCAGCAAGGCCCAGCGCACTCGCCAGTGGCCGAAGTTGGGGAAGGTGACGATCACTGTCTTTCCGACGCGCAGCATCTCTTCCACCGCCTCGTCGGGTCGTTGCAGGGCTTGCAGGGCCTGCGTCATCACGACCACGTCGAAGGCGGCATCGCCGAAATCGGAGAGGCCCTCGTCGAGGTCAGCCTGGATGACATTCACACCGCTGGCGATGCAGGCGGCCACATTCTCGGCGTCGATCTCCAGCCCGTAGCCTCGCACCTGCTTGTGCCGGGCCAGATGCGCCAGCAGCGCGCCGTCGCCGCAGCCGAGATCGAGCAGGCGCTGGCCTGGTGCGATCCACTCGGCGATGAGGGCGAGGTCGGGGCGGAGGGGTGAGTTAGCCGTCCTTGGCGAGACTTCGCTTTTCTGAGCAGACCACGCGTCCGGCATCCCTGCCGGACGAGAGTGCGGCGGCGAGCAGTGCTCGCCTGAATCCGCCGCACTCTCTCCCGCGACGCGATCCAGATAGTTCTTCAGCACCCGGTGGTATTGCGGAATGGGCATGAGGAAATCGTCGTGGCCGAGTTCGCTCTCGATCTCGACGTAGCTCACGTCCTTGCCGGCCGCGACCAAGGCCTGCACGATCTCGCGCGAGCGGGCCGGCGAGAAGCGCCAGTCGCTTGAGAACGCGATGACGAGAAACTGCGCCGTGGCTTTTGCATAGGCCTGCACCAGATCGCCACCGTGGTCGCGCGCGGGGTCGAAATAGTCGAGCGCCTTGGTCATCAACAGATAAGTGTTGGCGTCGAAGCGATCAACGAAGCTCTGGCCCTGGTGGCGCAGATAGCTCTCCACCTCGAACTCGACATCGAAGTTGAAGCTGGGCGTTGCCGCCTTGAGCTCGACACCAAACTTGGCACGCATGGCGGCGTCGCTGAGGTAGGTGATGTGGCCCAGCATGCGCGCGAGCTTCAAGCCACGGCTCGGCACCACCCTGTGCTCGTAGAAATGTCCGCCGTGGAACTCTGGGTCACTCAGGATGGCTTGGCGCGCAATCTCGTTGAAGGCGATGTTCTGCGCGGAGAGTTCAGGTGCGCTGGCGATGATGAGCGCGTGGCGGATGCGAGCTGGATACTCGATGGCCCAGGCCTGCACCTGCATGCCGCCCAGCGAGCCACCGACCACGGCGGCCCAGGCGGCGATGCCGAAGTGATCGGCAAGGGCCGCCTGCGAGCGCACCCAGTCGCTGACCGTGAGCAGCGGGAAGTCCGGCCCCCAGGGCTTGCCCGTCTCCGGGTTCGCCGTGTTGGGGCCGGTCGAGCCCTTGCAGCCTCCGAGGTTGTTGAGCGCGACCACGAAGAACTTCGTGGTGTCGATGGGCTTGCCCGGGCCGACGCAGTTGTCCCACCAGCCGGGCTTCTTGTCGTCGGCGCTGTGGACGCCGGCGACGTGGTGATCGCCCGAGAGCGCATGGCAGATCAGCACCGCATTGGTGCAAGACGCATTCAAGCGGCCGTAGGTTTCCACCATCAGCTCAAAGTGCGGCAGCGTGCGACCGCAGTCGAGCGCGAGCGGCGTATCGAACTGAATTTTTTCTGGCGTGACGACGCCGACCGAGCCCTTCTCCATCAACGAAACAGGCAAATCGTTCCGCATTAGCGGAACAGCATCGGCAGCGGCACGAGGCGGATCAGCACTTGCAGTGCCAGCATCACCACCAGCGGCGAGAGGTCGAAGCCGCCCACTGGCGGGATGAAGCGGCGCACCGGCTTGAGCAGCGGCTCGTTGAGGCTCCACAGGATCTCGGCGGCTGGGTTGCGGCCGCCCGGGCCCATCCAGCTCAGGATGGCCTGCACGAACAGCGTCAGGGTGTAGAGATTGATGGTGAGCACGATGCACTTGAGCAGCGCGAACCAGACCATCAGGGGCAGCGAGACGCTGGCACCGAGCATCCAGCCCACCACCGCGATGTAAATCACCGCCACCACGAACAGCACCAAGAGCGTGGCGGTATCGAGGTTGCGATAGCGCGGCACGAGGGGACGCAATGGCTGCGCCAGAGGGTTGGTGATCTTCCACACCAGCTGCGACAGCGGGTTGTAGAAATCCGCCCGCACGAGTTGCAGCAGCACGCGCAACAGCAGCGCGCCCATGAACAGATCGAACAGGACGTTTACGAGAAAGAACAGCGCGTTGCCGGCACCCATGATGTGTCCTTTTAATGTTGGTCGAGCGCGTCGCCGAGCGCCTTGGCGCGGGCATCGGCGGCTTGCAGGGCCTGTTTGAACATGGCGCGAAGCCCGGCGGATTCAAGGTGATTGACGGCGGCCTCGGTGGTGCCGCCCTTGCTGGTGACATTGGCGCGCAGCACGCTCGCATCCAGCCCCGATTCGCCGACCATGCGCGCGGCACCAACGCAGGTTTGCGCGGCGAGCTGGGCGGCCACGTTGGCGCTCAGGCCAAGAGCGGTGCCGGCATCGCGCAGCGCCTCGACGAGCAGGAAAAAATAGGCGGGGCCGCTGCCGCTGAGCGCGGTGACGGCATCGAGCTGTGCCTCCTCGTCCACCCACACGCAGGCACCGGCGGCGGCGAGCAGCTGCTCGGCCAGCACGCGCGCAGCTGGGGATGTGCCAGCAGGCGCGAACAGGCCGGTGATGCCCGCGCCCAGCAGCGCCGGGGTGTTGGGCATGGTGCGCACATAGCTCACTTGGTCGCCCAGCAGACGTTGCAGGGTGGATAGCCGCACGCCGGCAGCAATCGACACCACCACCGCGCCGGGTTTGAGCGAGAGGCCAGCGAGAGCGGATGCCATCTGTTGCGGCTTGACGGCCAGCACCAGCGCGTCGGCATCGCCGGGCAGCGCCGCACCCTTGGCCTGCACTGCAATGCCGAAGGTGGCCTTGAGCCAATCCACACGTTCGGCGACCGGCTCGGCCACCACGATCTGTTCGGCAGGCCAGCCGGTTTTCAGCAGGCCGCCGATGAGCGCAGCCGCCATGTTGCCGCCGCCTAAGAAGGCGATCTTGGGGTGCGAGGGCAGGGCGGCGAGCATGGGCGGGAGCGGGAGTCTGAAAATGCGCCGCGTATCATAGCGGCCGATGACCCAGACCAAGACGCTGACGCGCTTCGACGCGCCCACCACCAAGCTGCTGGCGGACCTCAAGCGCCGCATTGACGCCGCCCGCGTCTATGACGTGGCGGTGGTCACGCCGCTGCAAACAGCGACCAAACTCAGCGCCCGCCTGGGCAACACGGTACTGCTCAAGCGGGAAGACATGCAGCCGGTTCACAGCTTCAAGCTGCGCGGCGCCTTCAACAAGATTGTTTCGCTTGACGCCGCCGAGCGCGCCAAGGGCGTGATCTGCGCCAGCGCCGGCAACCATGCCCAGGGTGTGGCCCTGGCCGGCAAGCACCTCGGCATTGCCACCCTCATCTGCATGCCGCGCACCACGCCCGCCATCAAGGTGGACTCGGTGCGTGCGCTCGGCGGCAAGGTGGTGCTGCACGGTGACGCCTACGACGACGCCCGCGAGCACGCCGAGAAGCTGGCAGCAGAGAAGGGCATGACCTTCGTCCACCCCTACGACGACATCGACGTGATTGCCGGGCAGGGCACCGTCGCCAAGGAGATGCTCGAACAGTTGCAGGGTCAGACGCTCGATGCGGTGTTCGTCTGTGTTGGCGGCGGTGGTCTGCTGGCGGGTGTGGCCAGCTACATCAAGGCGGTCAGCCCCAAGACCCGCGTGATTGCGGTGGAGCCGGATGACTCGGATTGCTTCGCCCGCGCCTTTGAAGCCGGTCGCCGCGTCGAACTCAAAACAGTGGGCTTGTTCGCCGATGGCGTGGCGGTTAAGCAGGTGGGCGTCGAGCCCTGGCGCATCGCGCGGCATCTGGTGGACGAAGTGATCCGGGTCGATGCCGACGAGATTTGTGCGGCGATCCGCGACTGCTTCAGCGAAAACCGCAGCGTGCCGGAACCGGCGGGTGCACTCGCCGTGGCAGGCCTGAAGAAATGGGTGGCGCTACACGAGGCCAAGGGCCTCACGCTTGCGGCGACCGTGAGCGGTGCCAACGTCAACTTCGACCGCCTGCGCCACATCGCCGAGCGTGCCGAGATCGGCGACCACACCGAGGCACTGTTGGCGGTGACGATCCCGGAAAAACCCGGCAGCTTCCGGCGCTTTCTGAAGCAGCTCGGCCGTCGCGTCATCACCGAGTTCAACTACCGCTACGCCTCACCCGGTGAGGCGCATATCTTCGTCGGCTTCAAGCTCAGCGAGGGCGCATTGGAGACGGCTGCACTCATCGCCCAGCTGATTGAGCTGGGCTATCCCGTCACTGATCTCAGCCACAACGAAATGGCGAAGCTGCACGTCCGATACATGGTGGGTGGCCGCGCGCCAGGGCTTGAGGACGAGCAACTATTCCGCTTCGAGTTCCCCGAGCGGCCGGGTGCCTGCTTGGCCTTCCTCGATGCCATTGGCTCTGCTTTCAACATCAGCCTGTTCCACTACCGCAACCACGGTGCGGCGTACGGTCGCGTGCTGGCGGGCTTGCAGGTGCCACGTGGCAAGAGCCGTGAATGCCGCGAGGCGTTGGATGCACTCGGCTATCCGTACTGGGACGAGCGCGACAACCCGGCGTATGCCCTGTTTCTTGGCTCTGCGAACTAGTTCATTTGCAGACGGCGTAGGGCTGACTGCTGCACTGGCAGACGGCCTGCGACTCGCTCGGGCAGTTGGCGACGTAGTCCTTGCCAGCACACTGGATGTAGCAGGTGCGACCGTAGTCGTGGACCACTTCCTGGCCCGACGTCGGCACGATGGCACCGGTCGCGGGCACCCCATACGGCTGCACACCGCCGGGGCCGGCGGTGCCGTAGCAGGCCGTCATCGCAACAGCGGCAATTAGCGGACAGAGCCAGCGCAAGGGGCGGTAAGTCATGGTGGGTCACGGGCGGGCAGTATGGGCTGCAAGCGTGTCTGCGCACTCTGAAGAGAATCTGAACCATCAGCGCCGCGCGCGTCTGCGGTACCATGCTCCACATGTATCCACACAGCACCAAAGTCTTCAATATGCACCCCGGTACACGCCACTGATGCGCTTCGCGATGCTCGGCAGCGGCAGCAAGGGCAATGGCACGCTGGTGGATGCCGGTGGCGTGCGCGTGCTGGTGGATTGCGGCTTCGCGGTGCGCGAGGTCGAAGCCCGTGCGGCGCGGCTCGACTTTGACCTCCACAGCCTCGACGCCATTCTGGTCACGCACGAACACGGCGATCACTTGGGCGGTGTCGCGCGTCTGGCCCGTGCCTACGACCTGCCCGTCTATCTCACGCGCGGCAGCTATCAGGGCTGGCGGGACAAGGAAGTGGAAGACATCCGCTTCATCACGCCGCACGAGCCGTTTCATATTGGTGCGCTCACGGTGCGGCCCTTCCCGGTGCCGCACGATGCGAAAGAGCCCTGCCAGTTCGCCTTCGAGCACGCGGGCAAGAAGCTTGGCGTGGTGTCGGACTTGGGCGCCATCACCCAGCACATCCGCTACGTGCTGAGTGATTGCGATGCGCTGCTGCTGGAGGCCAACCACGACCCCGTCATGCTCGCCAACGGGCCGTATCCGCAAAAGCTCAAGGACCGCGTCGGCGGTGGTCTCGGCCATCTCTCCAACAAACAATCCGCCAGCCTCGTCAGCAGCGTGCAGCGCGCGCGCTTGCAGCATCTGGTGCTCACGCACCTTTCCGAGCAGAACAACACGCCCGAACTTGCACGCACGGCCATCTGCGATGCCCTTGAGCAGGACCCAGCCTGGTGCGTTTGCGCGCATCAGCAGGATGGGCTCGCCTGGCGCGAGATTGCCTGAATCGACGGGGCATTCTTCGCCATTGCCGTGCTGCGGCCAGGCAAGGACAATCAAGGCCTGATGAGGAGTGAACCGATGCCCGCCCAACCCCACTGCACACGCCTGCTTGCACTCGCTGCCGCACTGTGGGGCGGCATGGCCAGCGCCCAGCTCGATGCGCTGCCCGAGACTCCGCCCGATGCCAAGCCCGGCGAGTGCTATGGCCTGGTCTACGTGCCGCCGCAGTACCGCAGTTTCGAGGAATCGCAGCTGCTGGCGCAGGCCAGCGAGCGGATTGAAACCACGCCGCCGGTCTACGAGTACGTCGAAGAGCAAGTGCTGATCCCCGCCGGCAAGCGCAGAAAGATCATCACGCCCGCCGTTACCGAAACCACCGAAGAAACCGTGACCGTGCCGGGCGGCAGTCGCCGCGTGGCCGTGCCCGCCACCTACAAGACCGTGACCGAGCAGGTGGCAGTGGAGCAGGGCGCGGTGCTCAAGCCAGGCGAAATGTTCGATGGACAGGAGGGTGCGGCGATCTGCATCGTCGATCAGCCCACCGCGCAGCAGACGGTCAAGAAGCGCGTGCTCGATCGCCCTGCCAGCTCAAAACTCGTCAGCACGCCTGAACGCGAACGGGTGGTGAAGCGCAGGAAGGTGATCGAGCCTGCCGTCACCGAATGGGTGCAGGTGCCGGAGCGCACCGTGACCAGGCGGGTGAAGAAGCTCGTCGTTCCCGCCGGCACCATGAGCGTGCCGGTGCCCGCGCAGTACCAGACCGTGACACGCCGCGAGCTGACCACGCCCGCCCGGGCCGAGTGGCAGCGTGTGCTGTGCGAAACCAATTTCACCCCCGCGCTGGTGCAAAGCCTGCAAGAGGCGCTCAAGCGCGAGGGTGTCTACAAGGGGCCCGCGAATGGAGACATGAATGCCCAGACTGCCTCGGCCGTGCGCCTGTATCAGGAGCGCAATGCACTGCCTAGCGGGGGAGTGGGCCTTTCGACGCTTGAACATCTGGGTGTGAGTTTGAGCGAGGGCCAGACCATGAGCCTGCATCCCTCAGCGTCTCAGCCATAGCAGAGCTGCCAGCAGCGGCACGATGGCAATGACATCCGCCACCACCACCCGGCGGATGGCGGCATTGCCACCGCCTTCGAGCTGCGCCAGCACGATGAAGCTGACCATGCTCACCAGCCCCGCCAGCGCCATCGGCGTGCGCCATGCCGGGATGAAGGCGGCGGCACACATCGCCCCGCCGAGCAAGCCAAACAACACCGCGCGATGCCGCATCAGGATGCGCAGGCTGGGGTCGTCGAAGGGCATCGCATAGAGGGCTTGCAGCCGCTCGGCCCCCAGCACGCCGATGAGAGGCAGGGCATTGATGACACCCGCCAGCAGCAGGGCGGCTGCGAGCGCAGTGGGGGCGTTGAAGCTCATCGCGGTTATCCGTGGGCGCGGCCAGCAACCACGTGGGGCTGCGGTGCCAGCAGCAGATAACTGAGCGGGCCGATGGAGCCGAGAAACAGGGTGGTGATGAGGAAAGGCCAGACGTTGCGGCCGCTGGCGGCGGCATCGCGCCACATCCATATCATTGCCAGCGAGCAGGCAATGACCAGATCGACCAGCACCTGCATGCCGACGACATTGAAGTGGCTGGTGAAGATGGCGACATAACCGACTTCGTAGACGACATAGGTCGAATACAGCCCGAACGGCAGCAAGATGGCGAGGATGAGGGCTTTGGGCAGGTGCATGGGGTTTCTCCTTCGGGTGGGTGTGCCGCCACTTTCGGTGCCGCGCTAGCAGGCCTCAATGACGTGGCAGGTAATACCACCGCCCGCAGCGCGCGGCGCACAATCGGCGCATGAACCAGACCATCGCCACCACACCTGCCGACCAGCATTTTCCCCACCTGCTGCGCGAGCGGCGGCGCGGCACGGGCTTCAGCCAGATGACGCTCGCCGCCGATGCCGGCCTGTCGCAGCGGCATCTGAGCTTCTTGGAATCCGCCAAGGCCCGCCCCAGCCGCGCCATGGTGCTGCAACTGGCCGAGGCCCTCGCCCTGCCGCTGCGCGAGCGCAACCGCTGGCTGATTGCGGCGGGCTTCGCGCCGCTGTTCGCCGAGCGACCGCTGCACAGCCCCGACATGGCCTCGATCAAGCAGGCGCTCGATCTGCTGCTGAAGCAGCAGGAGCCATATCCAGCCATCGTGCTCGATGGCGGCTGGAACATCTTGCAAACCAACGAGGCGACTCAGCGGCTGCTATCGGTATTCGGTGACCCCGCCGCGCTCTGGCAGCGCGTCTGTGGTGACAAGCCCCCCAATCTGATGAAGCTCACCTTCCACCCCGAAGGCTTGCGCAGCTACATCAAGAATCTCGACGAGCTGGGTCCGGGCCTGCTCGCCCGCGCCATCCGCGAAGCCCGCGAGAACGAGGCGGCCGCCGAAGTGCTGGCAACGGTGCTGGCCTACCCCGGCATCCCCGCCCGCTGGCGATTGGCAGAAGTGTGGACGCCCTTGGCACCCGTGCTGCCGACCCGTGTTGGCCTCGGCGAGCTGACCTTGAGCTTCATCACCATGCTGGCGAGCTTCGGCACGCCGATGGACCTCACGGCAGACAACTTGCGGGTGGAGATTCTGTTTCCAGCGGATGGGTTTACCGATGCGTTTTTAAGGCAGTCCGCACCAAAACCGTAGCGTGGGCTTCAGCCCACCGCTTGTTCGGCGCGTGGGCAAACGAGAAGCTATTTGCCCACCCCACGTCACATGTCCTACTGCGGAGGCGCATCCCGGCGAATTTGCTTGACAGGATTACCAAAGAGTATACTCTTTCTCTCTGGAGTAACTCTGAGGGCTGAATATGAAACTTGATGTAACTGATCACACGTTTAAGCGACTACAAGAATTGGCTGAACCTCTCATTGATACTGTCGAGGACGTGATGGTGAAGTTGCTTGATTTCTATGGTGCCCGCAAAGAGGCGGATTTGCCTCAGAGTGCGCTTCTGGCTGCGCAAATGATGCCCAAGATCGCTGCTTC
>JAZKHC010000015.1:0-53617 GCA_040385605.1 Pseudomonadota bacterium | reverse complement strand
TCATGCTTCTCATGCTTCTCATGCTTCTCATGCTTCTCATGCTTCTCATGCTTCTCATGCTTCTGCAGCGAAGCCTAGGGCTCGGGAAATGCTCTCTGGGTTTCGCAAAGAACTCTGGGAGTTGGTGATTCAAAAGCTTCCCCCCATTTTTAGCCTGCACGACGTCTACGGGCATATGAACCCATTGGTGGCGCTGCGCCCGCATGTGAAGGAAATGGAAGCCGCAGTTAGAAATGCCATGCAACGTCTACGTGACATGGGCTATGTGGAGTTTCTCGACCGAGGCGAGTACCAGCGAATTGATTGACGCCTGAGCGCGCTAGTCAGTAATCGGCGAAACGCCAATTAGCATCTTGTGCAGCGCGCCGACAAACAGCACATACAGCGCCAGCCCGCCGACCACGACCACCAGATCGTTCCAGCGTGACGCAGGCGCACTCGGCGGCGACGTGACCACGGCACGGCGCTTCACCGAAATACGGTCGGCGACCGCCCAGGCCAGAAAGCCGCCGAACAGCAGCACGTCATGCAGCCCGCCGTTGGCGAGCAGGTGCGAGAGCGCCCAGAGCTTGGTGGCGAGCAGCATCGGGTGTTTGGTGGCGCTGCGAATGCGCCCCGGCAGATACGCCGCGAGCAGTAGCGGGAACACCGGCAGCATCAGTAGCAGGGCGAGGTGGCGCGTGGCCTTGGGCGGCTGCCATAGCCACACGGGGTTGGTGAGGCGCGCCTCGCCGTAGCCGATGCAGATCAGCACGAAGCCTGCGATGGCGATGAGGCTGTAGACGCCTTTCCAGCCCATCAGCCCCAGGCGGGCGATGGCGCGGGCGCGCAGCTTGGGGGCGGCGATGGCGATGGAATGGATGCCCAGGAACAGCACGAGTCCAGCGATCAACAGGTTCATGGCGTGGCTTGAATGGCTTCGTTGAGGGCAGTTTAGACGTCCCCGGCTGGTAAAATCGCCGCCTGCCCGCCGACGGCTCTTGCCCTCATGTCTCTGCACGTTCTCCCCAGCGCCACCGTCCTGTCTGATTTTCGCGTGGCACGCCTGCTGGAGCGGCTGAAAACCCACGCGCCGCAACTCACCGGCCTGGTGGTGCAGGACTTCTTCCTGGTCGATGGCGAGGCGTCAGAGGCCGACCTGCGCCGCCTGCTGGGCGAAGGGCCGGAGGCACTGCCGGCCGCCGACGGGACGCTCTACGTGGTGCCGCGAGTCGGCACGCTGTCGCCCTGGTCGAGCAAGGCCACCGACATCGCCAAGGTCTGCGGCTTGGATGGTGTGAAGCGCGTCGAGCTGGGTCGAGCGGTGCTGCTGAGCGGCGTCGGTTCGCTGCCGGAGGCCGCACTCGCCGAGCTGCACGACCCGATGATGGAATCGGTGCTGACCAGTGCGCTCGATCTGGCAGGCGTGTTCGCTACAGAGCCGCCGCGCGCTCTGCGCAGCGTCGATGTGCTCAAGGGTGGCAAGGCGGCACTCGAAGCGGCGAACAAGGACTGGGGCCTGGCCCTCTCGGCGGAAGAGATCGACTATCTCGTGGACTACGCCGTGAAGGCCGGCAAGAACCTGACCGACGCCGAGCTGATGATGTTCGCTCAGGTCAACAGCGAGCACTGCCGCCACAAGATCTTCAACGCCGAGTTCACGGTGGATGGCGTCACCGCACCGCTCTCACTGTTTCAGATGATCAAGGAGAGCTACAAGGCCTCGCCTGCGGGCGTGCTCTCGGCGTATAGCGACAACTGCGCCGTGGTCGAGGGCCATGCGGCGATGCGCTTCTTCCCGGAACAGGATCATCACTACCGCGAGCACGCGGAGCCGGTGCATATCCTCATGAAGGTGGAGACGCACAACCACCCCACCGGCATCTCGCCGCATCCCGGTGCTGCCACCGGCGCGGGTGGCGAGATTCGGGATGAGGCGGCAACTGGCCTCGGTGGCCGCCCCAAGGCGGGCCTCTGCGGTTTCAGCGTGGCGAACCTGCGCATCCCCGGTTTCACGCAGCCTTGGGAGACCGATCTTGGCCACCCCTCGCGCATGGCGAGCGCGCTGCAAATCATGCTCGAAGCGCCCATCGGTGCTGCCGCCTACAACAACGAGTTCGGTCGGCCTTGCCTGACGGGCTACTTCCGCACCTACGAGGCCCTCGCGCCAGACGGCCGCAACAGAGGTTTTCACAAGCCGATCATGATTGCCGGCGGCTACGGCAACATTCGTGCTGAGCATGTGCTGAAGAAGGTCGTGATCGAAGGTGCCGCACTGATCGTGCTCGGTGGCCCGGCGATGCTGATCGGTCTTGGGGGTGCCGCAGGCTCCTCGATGGCGACCGGCGCACAGACCGCCGATCTCGACTTCGCCAGTGTGCAGCGCGCAAATCCCGAGCTGGAGCGCCGTTGTCAGGAAGTCGTCGATGCCTGCTGGGCACTCGGCGAAGCCAATCCCATCCTCAGCATTCACGACGTCGGCGCGGGCGGTATCAGCAATGCGCTGCCGGAGCTGGTGCATGCGGATGATCGCGGCGGCCACTTCAAGCTACGCGATGTGCTCGCCGCTGATCCTGCGCTGTCACCGATGGAAGTCTGGTGCAACGAATCGCAGGAGCGCTATGTGCTAGCGGTCGCACCCGAGTCGGTCTCGCAACTGCAAGCCTTCTGCAGCCGCGAGCGGTGCCCGATGGCCGTGGTCGGCACTGCCACGGCCGAACGCCAGTTGCGAGTCGAAGATACCCTGCTGGGCAGTGACACCGTGCAGATGCCGATGCAGGTGCTGCTCGGCAAGCCGCCGCGCATGCGGCGTGCAACCACCCGGGCACCGCAACAGTTCGCGGCGCTCGACACGTCGCGCATTGATCCAAAAGAAGCCGCTCTTCGCGTGCTGCACCATCCCAGTGTCGCGTCGAAAAACTTCCTCATCACCATCGGTGACCGCACCGTCGGTGGGCTGACCGTGCGCGACCAGATGGTCGGCCCCTGGCAGGTGCCGGTGTCGGATTGTGCTGTGACCGCGACCGGCTTCGAGGCCACCACGGGCGAGGCGATGAGCATGGGCGAGCGCCCGGTGCTGGCGCTGCTCGATGCGCCCGCGTCCGGCCGTATGGCTGTGGGTGAGGCCATCACTAACCTCGCCGCCGCACACATCGCCAAGCTGAGCGACGTGCGCCTCTCCGCCAACTGGATGGCGGCCTGCGGCCAGGGTGATGAAGATGCGCGCCTGTTCGATACCGTGAAGGCCGTGGGTGCCGAGCTGGCCCCCGCACTCGGCATTGCGATTCCGGTCGGCAAGGATTCGCTGTCGATGAAATCGCAGTGGCAGCAGAACGGTGAGGCCAGGACCCAGACCGCGCCGCTGTCGCTCATCGTTACCGCCTTCGCGCCCGTGTCCGATGTGCGCCGCTCGCTCACCCCACAATTGGCGGCCGAGCCAGCGACCGCGCTGCTGCTGATCGACCTCGGCAACGGCAAAAACCGCCTGGGCGGCAGCATCCTGGCGCAGGTCTACAAGCAAGTTGGCAATGTCGCGCCCGATCTCGACGACCCCGCGCAGCTCAAGGCCGCGTTCGCCTTGGTGCAAAAGCTCAACGCCGAAGGCCGCGTGCTGGCCTATCACGACCGCAGCGACGGCGGCTTGTTTGCCGCCGTGGTCGAGATGGCACTCGCCGGACGTAGCGGCGTGACGATTGATCTCGCGGCGCTTACCGAAACTGTAGGGTGGGTTAGCCGCGCCAGCGGCGTAACCCACCATGCCGATGCGCAGACTGGTGGGTTACGCGCCGAGGGCGCTAACCCACCCTACGGGCAGGCTGACCCGATGGCGGCTCTGTTCAACGAGGAGCTGGGCATGGTCATGCAAGTGCGCGCAGCAGATGTCGATGCACTACTTGCAGAGTGCAGTGCCGCTGGCCTGAGTGCCGCCGTCATCGGCAAACCCACCGCCGAGGACTACGTGCGCTTCAAACACGGCGCGCGCGAGCTGTTCGCCGACACGCTGGAGCCCTTGCACAAGACATGGGCCGAGACCAGCCACCGGATGGCCGCACTGCGCGACCATCCGGACTGTGCGCGCGAGGAGTTCAACGCCACCGGCAGTCCGCATGATCCAGGCCTGAGCGTGAAGCTCAGCTTTGAGCCCAACGCACGCAGCGCACCCGCCATCGGCAAGCGCCCCAAGGTCGCCATCCTGCGCGAGCAGGGCGTCAACGGTCACATCGAGATGGCCTATGCCTTCCACGCCGCCGGTTTCGAGTCGGTGGATGTGCACATGTCCGACGTGCTGGAAGGCCGCGTGCAATTGAACAATTTCGCGGGCTTTGCGGCCTGCGGCGGGTTCAGCTACGGCGACGTGCTGGGCGCGGGGCAGGGTTGGGCGCGCACGATTCTCTTCAACGAGCGCGCACGCAACGAGTTCCAGCAATTCCTCGCCAACCCCGAACGTTTTGCGCTTGGCGTCTGCAATGGTTGCCAGATGATGGCCGCCTTGCAGAGCATCGTGCCGGGTGCCGAGCAATGGCCCTTGTTCCGCAAGAACCGCAGCCAGCAGTTCGAGGCTCGTTGGGGCATGGTCGAGCTGCTGCCCTCGAAGAGCCTGTTCTTCAAGGGCATGGAAGGCTCGCGCCTGCCCATCGCCATCGCCCACGGCGAGGGTCGGCCGGAGTTCAAGAGCGCCAGCGATCTCGCCACGCTGCAAGCCAATGGTCAGGTGGCGATGCGCTTCATCACCAATGCGGGCGCGGTGGCAAAGGCTTATCCCGCCAACCCCAATGGTGCCGAGCAGGGCGTGACCTCGCTCTGCAATGCCGATGGCCGCGTGACGATCCTGATGCCGCACCCGGAGCGCACGATTGTCGGCACCGTCGGCAGCTGGTGGCCGAAGGCGAATGGCGACAAGACGCCCTGGTTCCGCATGTTTGAAAACGCCCGCCACTGGACGAAGTAGCAAGCCAGCGCCCAACAAAAAGGCCGCGATGAGTCGCGGCCTTTTTTGTGGCTGAGGCGCAGCGGACTACTCTTCGTCTTCGGTGCCGTAGAGCAATTTTGCAGGCGGTGCGCCGTCGTAGACCTTGTTGAGGCGCTGCTGCAAATAGGCGGTGCGCACCAGCACGTATTTGTCGAGTGCTTCTTCGAGCAGGGCATCGGCAGGCAACAGGCGGGCGCGGCTGTCGATGGTATCGACGGCCAGCAGGGGATAGCTCACTTCCGGCTCCTGCACGTAATAGCTGTAGCCGGTGAAGTAGTCGCCGCCACGGCCCAGCAGATCGCGGTTGCTGCTGGGGCCGAGGAAGGGGAGCATCAAATACCAGCCCGAACCCACGCCGTAGTAACCAATGGTCTGGCCGAAGTCCTCGTCGTGCCGGAGCAGGCCGGCATTGGTGGCAACGTCCATCAGGCCTGCGAAGCCTGCCGTGCTGTTGAGCAGGAAGCGGCCGGTGTCGGATGCCGCCTGCTTCACCTTGCCTTGCAGCAGGCCATTCACCACGGTGCGCGGCTCCTGCAGGTTGCGGAAGAAGTTGGCCACACCCTTGCGCACCGGGTCGGGCGCGACCTTGTCGTAGCCCCGGGCGATCGGCCGCAACACATATTTGTCGGCGGTGAGGTTGAAGCCGAGCACCACGCGGTTCACCGGTTCCAGGGGATCGCTGGGTTCGCCGGGCGGGGTGTGCGCGCAGGCAGTGATCAGCGCGGTCGCCATCGTCAGCGCGATGGGGCGTAAGGACTTCATGCGGCCTCCGGAATTTGCAGGGTTTCTTCGAGATCGAAGAATGACACCAGGCCGCGCAGTTGTGCAGGGCAATGCTTGAACTGCAGCGGCTTGCCGACTGCGGTGGCGCGGCGCTTGAGCTCCAGCAGAAACGCGACACCGGCGCTGTCGGCGATGGTGACGGCCGAGAGATCGACGGTACCAGCTGCAATGACATCGCCCGCCTGCCGAAGCAGCGCGGGCGTGCTGCGCATGGTCAATTCGCCTTGCAGTTGCATGGGCTGGAGCCTACTTCACACCCTTGCCGGGGTCCGCTGCGATCTGGCCTGCTTCAACACGCTGAATCAGGGCTTCGAGGCCGTTCTTCTTCACCTCCACCGCGTACTGGCTGCGGATGGAGGTCACCAGGGAGAGGTTCTCGATGGTGGTGTCGTAGATCTTCCAGGCACCATCGACTTCGCGCATGGCGAAGGCGAGCTGCACGGGCGGGCCGTTCTTGCGGGTCAGCGTGCATTTCACGGTGGCGTCGGTCGCATCCGGGGTGACGCGCACGGGCTGGAAGCTCACTTCCACCGAATCGTAGTTTTCGAGCAGGGCATCAGCGTAGTTGCGGATGAGTGCGCTCTTGAAACCGCGCTGGAAGCGCGTGCGCTGGTCTGCGGTCGCCGTCTTCCAGCTTTTGCCGAGCACCAGCTGGGAGATGTAGCGCACGTCGAACAGCGGCACCAGCACTTCGTCCACCGCCGCGTAGAACTTGGGCTTATCGGCGTTGTAGACCTGGTGGTTGGCGACAATCAGCGCGCGCATCTTGTCGGTGCCTTCTTTCACCACGGTATCGGGGCCGACGGCGGCATGCGCACTGCCCATGCCGAGCGCGAAAAGAAGGGGGAGCCAGAACTTTTTCATTTTTACCTCTCCAGAAACCGCTTGAGTGCTTCGATGCTTGCAGGGATG
Source organism: Pseudomonadota bacterium (assembly GCA_040385605.1). Lineage (GTDB taxonomy): Bacteria > Pseudomonadota > Gammaproteobacteria > Nevskiales > Nevskiaceae > Stagnimonas. The sequence goes on along the minus strand of JAZKHC010000015.1, from coordinate 46,974 downwards.
AATACGTTACTTGCCGCTGGCCGGTTTCACGGCCGTGGCCAGTTTTTCCAGCGCCTCGGCAAGCCGGGGGTCTTCCTTCTTCTCGCTCATCGAAGCCACGAACTGGCCGATGAGGTTTTCCAGCACCAGTGCCGACTGCGTCAGCGCGATGCGGCTGCCATCTTTCAAGGGCTCGTCGCCGCCACCGATATCGAGACCGATGTACTGCTCGCCGAGCAGGCCCGCCGTCAGAATCTTCGCCGCCGAATCATTCGGGATATTGGGAAAGCTCTTGCTGATTTCAAGGGTGACGATGGCCTCGTAGCTGGTCGGGTCCACGGTGATGCCGTTGACGCGGCCGACAGTCACGCCCGCGATCTTCACCGCGTTGCCGGCCGAGAGCTTGCCGATGTTCTCGAAGCTGGCGCTGACGAAGTAGCTGCCTTCCGGCCCGCCCACATCCTTCAGGCTGGCAACGCGCAGGGTGAGCACCAGCACAGCGGCCACACCCAGGCAGACAAAGAAGCCGACGAGCATTTCGAGAGAGCGGGATTGCATAAAGTGATCCTTGGTTCTAAAGCTTGCTAAAACATGAATGCAGTGAGGATGAAGTCCAGCGCCAGAATGGCCAGCGAGGAGATCACCACGGTGTTGGTGGTGGCGCGCGCCACGCCAGCAGAGGTCGGTGCGGCGTGGTAGCCCTGGTAGACGGCGATCCAGGAGCAGGCCACGCCGAAGGTCACGGTCTTGATCAGTGCATCGCGGATGTCATCGCCATGCAGCACCTCGTGGATGCCCGCCCAGTACGAACCAGCGTCCACACCCAAAAGGCTCACGCCGATGGCATGCCCGCCAGCCACGCCGATCGCCATCATGGTGAAGATGAAGGAGAGCAGGGGCATCGAGATCACGCCCGCCAGAAAGCGGGGTGCGATCACACGCTTGACCGGATCGACCGCCATCATCTCCATGCCGCTGAGCTGGTCGGTGGCTTTCATCAGGCCGATTTCCGCAGCCAGCGCCGAACCGGCGCGGCCTGCGAACAGCAGTGCGGTGACGACGGGGCCGAACTCGCGCACCACCGAAAGCGCGATGGCGACACCGAGCGACTCACCGGCACCAAACACCTGCAAGGTGCGATAGAACTGCAAGGCCAGCACCATGCCGATGAAGCTGCCCGAGAGCACCACGATCACCAGCGACAGCACGCCCACGGAATAGAGCTGCTGCGCCATCAGGCGCGGCCGCACCATGGCCGAGGGCGTGGCGGCGATGACCTGCAATAGAAAGAAGAAGGAGCGGCCGATGCCCTGCAAGTAATTACCGAGGATGCTGATCATGCTTTCACCCTTGTGCCCAGCAGGTCTTCTGCGTAGGGCAGGGCCTTGTAGTGGAATGGCACCGGGCCATCCGGCTCGCCTTTGAGAAATTGCTGCACCCGTTCGCTCTGACTAGCGCGCACATCGGCGGCTGATCCATGCCCCAGCACCTTGCCGCCCGAGATGACGTAGGCGTGGTCGCAGATCGACAGCACCTCTTCGACGTCATGCGAGACGACGATGCTGGTGAGGCCGAGCGCGTCGTTCAAGGTGCGGATCAGGCGCATCAGCACGCCCATGCTGATCGGGTCCTGCCCGGTGAAGGGCTCGTCGTACATGACCAGTGCCGGGTCGAGCGCGATGGCGCGGGCGAGCGCGACGCGGCGGCTCATGCCGCCCGAGAGTTCTTCCGGATACAGGTCGCGCGCGCCACGCAGGCCAACGGCATTGAGCTTCATCAGCACCAGGTCGCGGATCATCGACTCCGGCAGCGCGGTGTGCTCGCGCAGGGGGAAGGCGACGTTGTCGAACACGGTCAGGTCGGTGAGCAGCGCGCCGTTCTGGAACAGCATGCCCATGCGCTTGCGCAGGCCGAATAGCTCGCTGCGGCTTTGCGTGTGGACGTTGACGCCATCGAAACTCACCGTGCCAGAGCCGGGCTTCCACTGGCCGCCGATCAGGCGCAGCAGGGTGGTCTTGCCAGTGCCCGAAGGCCCCATGATGGCCGTGACCTTGCCGCGCGGGATATCCAGGTCGACACCGTCGTAGATGACACGCGGGCCATGTGAGAACTTCAGCGCCCGCACGCTCACTAGGGCTTCGTTGGAAGACATCGTCATGCGGGCGGTTTGGGTTGCGGTGGCGGTGAGTGGGTCAACGGCTGGAAGGCTGTCGCGTTGTGGACGACAGTCGCCAGATTGCTTGTTCAGCATTCTAAGCGATGCCCCTAAAGACCTCTCCGTTCGGCTTGCGTTCAGCCGATCCGTCGAGAGTCCCTTCAGATTCGACGGAGATTCTGCGATGCGCCTGATCACAAGCTTAACGACCCTGGTTGCCACCACCCTGATGGCGGCGCTCATCACTGCCTGCGCCGGCAATGCGCCGCGCAAGCCGACCGATGCGGAAAACAAGAACCGCGCCACCAGTTTCAATGATGACTGCGTCGATGCCTACTCGCGCGGCGCGCCGACTCCGCTGGGCTGCCCGCAAACTACTGATGACCGCCGCCGCACCACGCGCACCGCGCCAGGCATCGACCGCGATGCCTTACCCGACCTGCCCACGCTCGGCGCGCCGGGTGGGCGGGTGTTGGGCAGGCAGTTCTAAATCAGCGCCACTTGCAGGCGCTGGGCCAGCTCAGTGCCGACGGCATCCACGCCAGGCTGCTCGCAGAGCGCCGCCATCTGCGTCATCGCCAAGCCTGAATAGCCGCAGGGATTGATGCGCGCGAACGGCTCCATGTCCATGGCCACGTTGAGCGACAGCCCATGCAGGCTGCGCCCCTGCCGCACGCGCAGGCCCAGCGAGCCGATCTTGTGGCGGCGCTGGTCGATATCGACGTACACACCCGGCGCTTCGGCATCGGCGTAGGCGCTGATGCCGTGGGCGGCCAGGGTTTCGATCATCGCCGTCTCCAGCCGGCTCACCAGGCTCCTCACGCCATAGCCCCGACGGCCGATGTCGATCAGGGGGTAGATCACCAACTGGCCCGGCCCGTGGTAGGTCACCTGCCCGCCACGGTCGGTCTGCACCACCGGGATGTCGCCGGGCATCAGCAGGTGCTCCGGCTTGCCCGCCTGCCCCTGGGTGAAAACCCTTGGGTGCTGTAGCACCCAAAGCTCATCTGCTGTCGTCTCGTCGCGCGCGCTGGTGAAGGCGTGCATCGCCGCGAGCGTGGGCTGGTACTCGACCAGGCCCTTCTGCCGGATCACTAGATCAGTAATGGTCACTGCGCAACATCTGTGAAGAAATCGTAGCGAGCATGCTCAAGCGCAAGGAATAGGAGCGCAGCAAGCGCAGCGCACTTAAGTGCGTGAGCATTGCGAGCACCGCATGACGCAGCGATTGGGCAGCGCAGTAGATTTATTCACGGATGTTCACGCAAACCAGAGGCGGATGGTGTCCCAGAGCCGCTTGAAGAAGCTGCCAGCCGGCACCTCTGCCAGCACCACCAGCGGTTCGGTCTTCACCACCTTGCCATCGACCAGCACCGACACCGTGCCCACCACCTGCCCCTCAGTCAGCGGCGCAATGAGCCTGTCGGTCACTTCGGGGCGCACCTCGGCCTTTTCGGCGGTGCCACGCGGCAGGGAGAGATATACCGGTGCCAGCGTGCCGAGCTGCGCGACATCGGCGGCACCCTTCCACACCTGGGCGCTGCCGGCGGGCTGGTCCTTGCCCATCAGCTTGACGCTGTCGAAGAAGCGGAAGCCGTAGTTGAGCAGTTCGAGGCTCGCCTCCGCGCGGTAGGTCTTGCTCTTGGTACCCATGACGGCGGCAACCAGGCGGCGGTTCTCGCGCTTGGCGGAAGACAGCAGGCAGTAGCCGGCCGCCTCGGTGTGGCCGGTCTTGATGCCATCGACGCTGCGATCCATCGCCAGCATCATGTTGCGGTTGTCCTGCTTGATGCCGTGGAAGGTGAAGTTGGGGCGAGAGAACCACTCGTAGTACTCGGGGAAGTCCCGGATCAGTGCTGCGCCCATCAGCGCGAGATCGTGCGCGGTGCTGTAGTGCTGCTCCTCGGGCATGCCCGGTGCGTTCATGAAGTGGGTGTTCTTCATGCCCAGCTTGGCGGCGTACTGGTTCATGAGATCGGCGAATGCCGACTCGCTGCCCGCCACATGCTCGGCGAGTGCCACCGAGGCATCGTTGCCGGACTGCGTGATCACGCCGTGCAGCAGGTCTTCGACTTTCACCTTCGAGCCCAAGTCGAGGAACATGCGCGATTCGGAGGAATCCTTGCCCTGACGCCAGGCCTTTTCGGAAATCACCGCCTCGTCGGTGAGCTTGATGCGGCCTTTCTTGATCTCGTCGAACACGACATAGCTGAGCATCACCTTGGTGATCGAGGCCGGGCCAGTCTTGAGGTCTGGTTCCGTGGAGGCCAGCACCTCGCCGCTGTCGTAGTCCAGCAGCACGTAGCTGGTGGCATCGAGCTTGGGCGCGTCGGGAATGGCCGCGGTGGCGGTGAGCGAGAACAGGGACAGAACGACAGCGGCAGCGGTGCAGGCAGAAGATTTCATCGAACGCTCGGAGAACCCAATAGGTGAGCCTCTAGTGTACCGCGCCGGCCGGCTCAGTCCGACACGGGGACCGCGGTGATGTCCTGCCGCCCTAGCTTGATCCGCGCCTCCTCCAGTTTCGAGAAGCTCCTGAACGGTCCGATGCGCAGGATGTTCTCGACGCCATCACCGGAAGGGCTGGTGGTTTGCAGGAACTCGGACTCGGCATAGCCGAGGCGAGATAGCCGGTCGCGCAGGGAGATGGCGTCGATGGGGTCGGCGAAGCGGCCCACCTCCAGATAGCGCGGCTTGCCCTCTGCTGCCTGTGGGCTGTCGCCCACGGCGCTCCTGCCCTGTTGCGGGCTGAGAACTTCCAGCTCCACCTCGGCGGAGCCCTTGTGCAGCAGATCCAGCCGGGCGGCGGCGGCATAGGAGAGATCGACGATGCGGCCGGGGTGGAAGGGCCCACGGTCGTTCACCCGCACCACGACGCTGCGGCCATTGCTCTTGCTGGTGACGCGCACATAGCTCGGCAGCGGCAGCGTCTTGTGCGCGGCCGACATCTTGAACATGTCGTAGGTCTCGCCATTGGCAGTGCGCCTGCCATGGAACTTCTTGCCATACCAGCTGGCGCGGCCCTGTTCACGGAAGCCGCGCGGCACTTCCTTCATCACCCGGTACTGCTTACCCAGGGCATTGTAGGTTTCGGGATTGCCGTAGCGGCTGCGGGGCTCGGGGACCGGCACCACATCGGGCGTTTTTTCCACGTCGCCCGGTACCTCGTCCAGCGTCGGCGCAAAGTCGGGGTCGGGCGTGGGGCAGTTGGCGCAGGCCTTGACCGGTGCAGGGGCTGGGCTGACCGGTGCCTGCGGCGTGTCTTCGGCCATGACGATGCGCGAGGACGCACGGCCTGGCGCTTCGACCGGCGCGCGGCTGGTGCAGGCCAGCAGCGACTGGCCGCAGAGCAGCAGTGTCGCCGCGCGCAGCAGGGCAGACCTCAATTCGAGGCAACCTGTGCTGCTTGCAGCTCGGCTGCTAGCTGGGTGACAGCCATGGCGTAGAAAACGCGCGGGTTATACGTCATCACCGCGTAGAAGTTGGGCAGCGCCAGCCAATATTCGGTGCCCTCGGGGCGACGCAGCTCGATCAGGCCCGCAGGGGTATCCAGCGGCATCTCGACGCCGGGTGTCACGCCAGCGGCAATCCAGCTGGCGATGGTGCCGTTGGCACTCTTGGTGTTGCGCGCCGGGGCGCTGGCCTTGAGATTGGCGGCGCTCACCGGTACCAGCAGTGGTTCACCACGCCGCCAATGCACGGCGGGGCGGTCTGTAGGCAGGTAGCGGGTGAAGTAATGGGCGATGGAGCCGATGGCATCGGGCATCGACCAGAGATCGACCTTGCCGTCGCCGTCGTAGTCGAGTGCCAAGCTTAAATAATTGCTCGGCATGAACTGCGCATAGCCCACCGCGCCCGCATACGAGCCCTTAACCTCGGTAGGCCGCTGGCCGAAGTCGCGGCAATAGGCGAAATAGGCGGCGAGTTCGTTGAAGAAGAACTTGCTGCGCGTCGGGTGCTCGTAGCCCTGTGTCACCAGCGCATCGAGCACGCGGTGCTTGCCGGTATAGCTGCCGTACTTGGTTTCGACGCCCATGATCGCGGCGATCACCACCGGCGGCACGCCGTACTCGGCCTCGGCACGCTCGAACCACTGGCGGTGGTCGGCCATCACGCCCAGGCCCTTGCTGACCTGCTTGGGGAACACGTGCAGGGTGCGGTAGTCGTCCCACAGTGGCGTGGTCACTTCCTTGTTCTGGCGCTCGGCCTGTATCAGCTGCGGCAGCTGCACGGCTTGGCCGAGGGCTTCGTCCACCTGCATGAGATCCTGCTCGGTGAAGGCGTACTGCTCGGCCAGCTTCTGGTGCAGCACCAGGGTCTTGGGGTTGTCGCGGTAATCGGCCAGCACGGCAGAAGTGCCAGCGGCAGAAAACAGGGCGAGGGCGGCAGCGAGCGGGACCTTCATGAGCTGAGGAGCTTCCGGTGCGTGTGGATCGACATCAGCATACCGAAGCCCGCCAGCAGGGTGACGGCCGAGGTGCCGCCGTAGGAGAACAGCGGGAGTGGCACGCCCACCACCGGCATCAGGCCCATCACCATGCCCATGTTGATGAACACGTAGATGAAGAAGGTGAGCGACAGCGCACCCGCCAGCAGGCGCTGGAAGCTGTCGTGCCCGCGCAGGGCGATGAACAGCCCGCGGCTGACGATGGCGACATAAAGCGAGAGCAGCAGCACCACGCCGACCATGCCCAGCTCTTCGGCCAGCACGGCGAAGATGAAGTCGGTGTGGGACTCGGGTAGAAAGTCGAGCTTTGCTTGGGTGCCGTTGAGCAGGCCCTTGCCAAAGCCGCCGCCGCTGCCGATGGCGATCTTGCTCTGGGTGATGTGGTAGCCGGTGCCGAGCGGATCACTCTCGGGGTCGAGGAAGGTCAGCACGCGGTTGCGCTGGTAGTCGTGCAGGCGAAACCACAGCAGCGGGGCGGCGGCGGCAACAGCCGCCATCGCGCCGATGATCCAGCGCCAGGAGAGACCGCCCAGGTACAGCGCAAAGCCACCGGCGGCGATGATCAGTAGCGCCGTGCCGAGATCGGGCTGCACCATCACCAGCCCGGCAGGCAGGGCGATGAGTGCCAGTGCCACCAGCACGTCGCGCCAGTTCGGCGGCAGCGGCCGGCCGTGCAGCCAGGCTGCCACCATCATCGGCATGGCGAGCTTCATCATCTCGCTGGGCTGGAAGCGCAGGATGCCGAGATCAAGCCAGCGCTGCGCGCCCTTGGCATGGTCGCCGAGCACCAGCACCATCACCAGCAGGATCAGCGCCACACCGTAGAACCAGGGCGCACCCGCGCGGTAGAAATCCGGTGGCACCTGCGCCAGCGTGACCATCACCACGAAGCCGAGTACCAGGCGCTGGAACTGTGCGAACACCTCACCGGCGGAGCCGCCGGATGCGGAGTACAGCACCGCCAGCCCCAGACTGCCGACGGCGGCCAGGAGGCCCACCAGCCAGATGTCGATATGCATGCGCAGCAGGCGCTCGGACCAGGTCGAGGCCGGCGAGTGTGGCGTGGGAGTGAGGGCAGAGCTCATGGCGGATTCTGCCGCGTGGGCGGCTCGGCGTGTTCGTCGTCGGGCGGTGCGCGCTCACCGGCATCGCCCGTGGGCGGCGGCGTTGGTGCAGGTGCGACAAAACCGGCTTCTGGATTGGGGGCATCGACGGCATCTGCCGGGCTCTCGCCCGCCACCGCCGGTTTCGCCGCCGTGCGGGGCTTCTCGGCAGGCAGGGTGATGGTCGGTGGCGGCGCGCGCTCTTCCGGCGCGATGTAGCCATCGAACTCGCTGCTGCCCTGCAGCGTGCCCGCCTCATCGGGGGTCGAGGCCAGGGTCTCGGTGGCGTAGAGCACGCGGCCGAGCAGGTACTGGTCCATCACCTGCCGCGCGACCGGTGCCGCCACGCTGCCGCCATGGCCTGCGTGCTCGGCCAGCACGGCGATGGCGATGCGGGGTTTGTCGACCGGGGCGAAGGCCATGAACCAGGCGTGGTCGCGCAGGTGCCGGGGGGTCGAGTCGAGCGTGGGCGCGCCCTCCTCGGTCTGCGAAAGGCCCGCGACCTGCGCGGTGCCGGTCTTGCCGGCTATGCGGTAAGGCGCGTCCCGGCCGACGCGGTAGCCTGTGCCGCCCGGCTCGTGCATGACCGACTCCATGGCCGCGATGACAGTGTCGAAATCCTTCGGTCGGCCGACATCGAAAGGCGGCAGGGCTTTTGGCGTGACACCGGTGATCGCACCTGTGAGCGGGTCTTCAAAGGCATGCACCATGTGTGGCTCGAAGCCCTCGCCGCGCATGGCTAGCCTTGCGGTAGCCTGCGCCAGCTGAAGCGGCGTGACCTGCCAGTAGCCCTGGCCGATGCCGATGTTGAGCGTCTCGCCCGGGAACCAGGTTTCCTTGCGGGCTCGGCGCTTCCACTCGCGCGAGGGCAACAGGCCGTTGCGCTCGTGGGGAATGTCGATGCCGGTGGCTTTTCCGAAGCCGAAGTCCGCGAGTGCGGTGGTGATGCGGTCGATACCCAGGCCAAGCGCAAGCTGGTAGAAGAACACGTCGCAGGAGCGCGCGGTCGCACTCTTCATATCGACATAGCCATGCCCTGTGCGCTTGTGGCAGCGATATTTACGGCTGGTGTTGGGCAGGTAGAAAGTGCCGCTGCACACGGCATGGGTATCCGGCGTGGCCTCGTCGTAATGCAGGCCGGCATAGCTCATGAAGGGCTTGATGGTGCTGCCGGGCGGATAACTGCCCTGCAAGGCGCGGTTATAGAGCGGCCGGCCCGGATCATTGAGCAGTTCGCGGTACTGCTTGGTGCTGATGCCGCCGACGAAGGGCTCGGGATCGAATCCGGGCTTGCTCACCAGCGCCAGCACCTCGCCGGTCTGCGGGTCGATGGCGGCGATGGCCCCATCGAGATCGCCCAGCGAGGCCTCGGCGATTGCCTGCAACTTGGCATCGAGCGTGAGATAGAGATTGCGGCCCGGGGCACCCGGACGCTGCTCCAGTTCGCGCAGCGGCCGCCCGGCGGCATTGGCCTCGACGATGCGCGCGCCCGGCGTGCCGCGCAGCTGTTCCTCGTGGCTCTTCTCGATGCCGAGCTTGCCGATCTGGTTGATGCCTTGGTACTGGCGCTCGTCAAGCTTGCTGTAATCGGCCTCGCTGATGCCGCCGACATAACCGACCAGGTGGCTGGCCTGCGCACCCATCGGGTAGTTGCGGGTGAGGCCGGCGCTGATATCCACGCCCTTGAAGGCGAAACGGTTGATCTCGAAACGCGCCACATCCTCCGGCGTGAGGTTGGTCTTGAGTGCCACGCCGCGGTAGCGCGGGGTCTTGCGGGCGCGGTCCTTGAAGCGTGCGATGTCGCCCGGCGTGAGCCCCATCACCGGCCCCAGCGAGGCCAGCAGGGTGTCGAGGTTCTCGACCTGGTCACGGGTGACTTCGAGGTCGAAAGACGGCCGGTTCTGGGCCAGCAGCGCCCCGTTGCGGTCGTAGATCAGCCCGCGCACCGGCGGCATGGCAACCACGCGCATGCGGTTGTCATCCGCGCGGGTGCTGTAGTACTCATGCTGCAAGAGCTGCAAGTCGCCCAGCCTGGCCAGCAGCAGGCAGACCATCAGCAGGCAGAACAGGATGGCGACGATGACGCGGCGCTGGAAGCTGCGCTTCTCCTCGTAGAGGTCTTTCAGCGCATCGAAGCTGTCGAGCAACATGGCTTAGCGCCCGCTCACATGGCCACGCGCTTGCCGCGCAGCGCGTCTAGCACGAGCATGACCAGTGGCCAGCACAGCATCGAGGTGGCGGCCGGCAGAAAACGGCCGAGGCCTTCGGATGGATGGCGCGCCATGCCATCAAGCAGGAACATCAGCAGGCAGTACAGGCCCCAGACGGGCAGCAGCAGCAGCGTCACCTGCCAGACCGGATACAGGCCCAGCACGGCGCGCAGGCGGATCAGGGTGTAGACCAAGAGCGTCAGGCCCAGCACATGCTGGCCGAGCGGGGTGTCGTAGAGCGTGTCGGAGGCCAGCCCCAGCAGGGCGGCGGCGGCGATGACCGAAACGTTGGGGCCATACAGAGCCCAGTAGCCCAGCACCATCGCCAGCCACAGCGGGCGCGCCGCGGAGAGCGCGGGCGAAAGCGGCATGAACTGCAAGCAGAGTGCGACGAGCACGCTGAGTGTGAACAGCCCGCTGGGGCTGCGAAAATTGTTCACTGCGGCACGTCCGGCTTCGGCTTGGGTTCAGCCGCCGGCGGCGCTGCGGGCAGGTTGGGCGCGGCCTCTGCCGGGATGGTGAGCTGGGGTGTTGCCGCTGGCTTGGGCAGCTTGGGTTTCGGCTTGGGCTTGCTGAGGGGCTCGGCCGGTTTGCTGACCGTCTTCGGCGTCACAGCATCGTTGTAACGCAAGGGCGGCAGGGGCACTTCGTCCGCCGCAGTGGCGGCCAGCCTGGCGGGTCCCGCCCAGGCCTGGGCCGAAGCGGCCGCGCTGGCGGCGAGGCTGGCGGGGGCTTCGGTTGGGTCTTCGCTCAGTACCGGCGCAGGCGCGCTGCTCCATACCAGCAGGGTCTGGCGACCCTGGTTGAGGCGGGCGCTGGGATAGGCGCTGGCTTCCATGAAATGCTCGCCCGTGGTGCGGCGGATGTCGAAGATTTCGCCCACCGGATACCCAGCCGGGAAGCGCCCGCCAAGACCGGACGACACCAGCAGGTCGCCCACTTTCACATCGGCATTGCCGGGCAGGAAGGGCAGCGTCAGCACCCGGCCATCACCGCCGCCGCGTGCGACGGTTTGCAGGCCGGTGCGGTTCACCTCCACCGGAATGCCGTGGCTGGGATCGGTGACCAGCAGTGCTACTGAGGAGGCCGGATTGACCCGGATCACCTGGCCCATCACGCCATAGGCATCGACGATGGCCTGGCCGAAATACACACCATCCGCCGCACCCTTGTTGAGGGTGATCTGGTGCCGGTACGGCGCCTGGCTGGTGGCGACGATCTCTGCGATCAGCACCTTCTGGTCGAGCGCGGAGGAACTCGCCATGAGCTGGCGGATGCGGCGGTTCTCGGCTTCCAGCGCATCGAGTTGCAGCAGCCTCGCCTGCGCCTTCAACTGACCTGCTTTCAGTGCCTGGTTTTCGGCCAGCAGCGCCTTGTAGTTTTTCAGCTCACCACCCGCATCGGCGACATTGCTGGGCAGGTTGCCTGCCCAGTAGAGGGGTTGCAGCAGCCAGTCGATGGAGCCGCGGATGGCGGTCAGCAGGGGCAGGCCGCGCTGGTCGGCAAACCAGACGCCGATGGCCAGCACAGCCACCACCAGCGCCCGCGCGCCGACACCGGGGCCGCGCGGGAACAGGGGGCGACTAGCGCGGCGGCGGGCCATCAGGAAATGTGCCTAGACTGAAAGTGAGCGCAGCAGGGCTGCCAGGGTGAAAACGGTCGGGTGGCAGCGCGGCTCAATCCGCATTTCAGTCGATGTTGAAGTTGTCGCCCTGCTGATCAATCATCTCTAGCATCATGCCGCCGCCGCGCGCCACGCAGGTGAGCGGATCGTCGGCGATGATCACCGGCAGGCCGGTTTCTTCGCTGATGAGTTTGTCCAGGTCGCGCAGCAGCGCGCCGCCACCGGTGAGCACGATGCCGCGCTCGGCGACGTCGCTGCCGAGCTCCGGCGGGGTACGTTCCAGCGCCTGCTTGACGGCCTTGACGATGCCGGCGAGCGGCTCCTGAAGCGCATCGAGCACCTCGTTGGAGTTCATCGTGAAATTGCGCGGCACACCGGCGGCGAGGTGGCGACCGACGACGTCGATCTCGTGTACCTCGTGGCTGGGGAAGGCAGTGCCAATCTCTTGCTTGATGCGCTCGGCCGTGGCCTCACCGATCAGCATGTTGTACTGGCGGCGCACGTAGCTGACGATGGCCTCGTCGAACTTGTCGCCACCGATGCGCACCGACTCGGCATAGACGATGCCGTTGAGCGAGATCACCGCGACCTCGCTGGTGCCGCCGCCAATGTCCACCACCATCGAGCCCCGGGCTTCGCTGATCGGGATACCCGCACCGAGTGCGGCGGCGATGGGTTCTTCAATGACGTACACCTTGCGCGCACCAGCATTCTCGACCGATTCGCGGATGGCACGGCGTTCGACCTGGGTCGAACCGTACGGCACGCAGACCACCACGCGGGTGATGGGGCGCATCATGTGGCGGCCCTTCTGCACCTTGCGGATGAAGTGCTGAAGCATCTTCTCCGTCACGGTGTAGTCGGCGATCACGCCATCGCGCAGCGGGCGGATGGTGGTGATGTTGCCGGGCGTGCGGCCGAGCATGCGCTTGGCGTCGATGCCGACGGCTTCGATCTTCTTGGCGCCGCGCGGGTCGAGGCGGATGGCGACGACGGAGGGCTCGTTGAGCACGATGCCCTCGTCACGGACGTAAACGAGGGTGTTGGCGGTGCCGAGGTCAATGGAAATATCGTTGACGAACAGGCGGCTGATGGCTTCTAGCATCGACACAAAAATCCAGAAAGTGGTGACATGCGGGTGAGGGAAAAACACGCTCAGCCCGGTGGAGCGGTTTGCACTTTGATGTGCAGCAAGCCGCTGCACCGACTAAGATTGTGCAGCGCACATCTTACGTCATTTCAGCCGCAATCTCCCCCCAATATGAGCCTTACACCCGAACAGGTGCAGCAGGTCGCGCACCTTGCGCGGCTTGAACTAAAGCCTGAAAAAACCGCGCTTTACGCGCAACAACTCTCCAATATCCTGGCGATGGTCGATCAGCTGACTGCGGTCGACACCACCGGTGTGATGCCCATGGCCCACCCACTGGGGCTGACCCAGCGCCTGCGTGCGGACGTGGTGAGCGAGCCGAATCGCCGCGAGGCTTATCAGGCGCACGCGCCCAGCGTGGACTCGGGCTTGTTCCTGGTGCCGAAGGTGATCGAGTAATGAACCTGCATCAGTTTTCACTCACTGCGATGGCCGAAGGTCTTGCCGCGAAGAAGTTCTCCTCCCGCGAGCTGACCCAGCACTATCTGAATCGCATCGCCCAATACGACAAGCAGCTCAACAGCTACGTCACGCTCACGGCGCATGCGGCGCTCGACGCGGCGGATGTGGCCGATACGCGCCGCGCCCAGGGCGAGCCGGGCGGCCTGCTGGCCGGCATTCCCATCGCGCAGAAAGACATCTTCTGCACTGAAGGCGTGCGCACCGCCTGCGGCAGCAAGATGCTCGACCGCTTCGTCGCCCCCTACAACGCCACCATCGTCAACAAGCTGCACCGCGACGCCGGCATGGTGATGCTGGGCAAGCTCAACATGGACGAGTTCGCCATGGGTTCGTCCAACGAGACCAGCTTCTATGGGCCGGTGAAGAACCCCTGGGATGTCACCCGCGTCCCCGGAGGTTCTTCGGGTGGTTCTGTGGCCGCAGTCGCAGCTGGACTTGCCCCTGTGGCCACTGCGACCGATACCGGCGGCTCCATCCGCCAGCCTGCCGCCTTTACCAATCTCACCGGCATCAAGCCCACCTACGGCCGCGTATCGCGCTACGGGATGATTGCTTTCGCCTCCTCGCTCGACCAAGCGGGAGTCGTTGCCCGCTCGACCGAAGATGCCGCACTCATTCTGCAGGCCATGTCGGGCTTCGACCCGCTCGATTCGACTAGCATCGACCGTCCCGTGGATGATCTCGTCGGCGGCTTGGGCAAGTCCATCAAGGGTCTGAAAATCGGCCTGCCGAAGGAATACTTCGCCGATGGCATGGCGCCCGGTGTGCGCGCCTGTGTCGAAGCGGCGATTGCGCAGCTGAAGGTGCTCGGTGCGGTAGTCAGCGAAATCAGCCTGCCCAACGCACCGCTGTCGGTGCCGACTTATTACGTGGTCGCCCCTGCCGAGGCCAGCAGCAACTTGGCGCGCATGGATGGCGTCCGCTTCGGCCATCGCAGTGCTGAGGCCAGGAACCTTGAGGAGCTCTACAAGAAATCGCGCGGCGAAGGCTTTGGGCCAGAGGTGCAGCGCCGCATCATGATCGGCACCTATGTGCTGAGCCACGGCTACTACGACGCCTATTACCTGCAAGCGCAGAAGGTGCGCAACCTGATCTATCAGGACTTCAAGCGCGCCTATGAGACGGTCGATGTGATTCTCGCCCCGACGACGACCGGCACCGCCTTCAAGTTCGGCGACAACAGCGACGACCCGGTGGCGATGTATCTCAACGACATCTACACCATCGCCGCCAACCTCGCGGGCATCCCGGCGATGAGCTTACCCTGCGGCTTCAGCGAGGGGTTGCCAGTGGGCTTCCAGCTTATGGGCAACTACTTCGACGAAGCGCGCCTGCTCAATGTCGCGCACCAGTACCAGCTCTCCACAGCCTTCCATCAGCAGCGGCCAGAGGGTTTTGCCTGAACCGGAGAGTCAAGATGAAGAACCATATGCTTGCGGTGCTCATTGGCCTGCTGCTACCTGCACTGTGCGTGGCTCAGTCGACGGAGCTATTTCATGAAAACGGGATGCCAACGCCGGAGTTCAAGCAGAGCATTGCTGCCCAGGGTGCGCCGGAACTGCTCAGCGGTGTCGATCTGGTTGCGGCGCACAAGCGCGCCGACGGCGAATGGGATTTGCTCGACGAGGACGCCTGCATCGTCATGCGCTTTCACGTCAATCCGGAAGGCAAGCTGGATCGCTACGTCGTGCTGGATTCACAGCCAGAAAAAATGCTGGAGCGTGCCACCATGATGGCAATCGCCAACTGGCAATTTGCCAAGTCTGCAAAAGGAGCGTGGGTAGTTCTGCCCTTCAAGGTCTCTGTGTTTCCCGCCGAGAACAGCATGGCTTCAGATACCCGCCTCAAGAAGGCCAGCAAGGCGGCCAACTTTCTTTCTGAGGGTCGGGTCAATTGCTACACGCCAACGGTTTCGACCAAGGTCATGCTGCCCAGCCCGCTGGCGCTCGAAGAGCAACATATCGAACCCCTGGTGCCTAGAGACGTCGTGCGGGCAGCGCAGGCGGGTTGCGCGACGCTGACCTTCAATATCCAGCCCGATGGCAGCACGGCTGACTTCGAGATGCTGGACGCCAAACCCGGCGATGCGTTCGTGACGGCCAGTGCTGTAGCGGTGTCAGCCTGGAAGTTTCAAGCCGCCCAGCGCGCCGAACCGCGTCGCGGGTTCGTTCGTTTCGATTTCGGCATCCAAGGTATCAAGCCCGTGCAGCCCACGAGCTGCATGGAGCCGCAGTTTGCTGCCACCCATTACCAACCAACCAAGGAAGCACCGTGAGCTGGGAAGCCGTGATCGGGCTGGAGGTGCATTGCCAGCTCTCCACCCAAACCAAGATTTTCTCTGGTGCCGCGACCGCATATGGCGCTGAGCCGAACACGCAGGCCGATGCAGTCACACTCGGCCTGCCCGGCGTGCTGCCGGTGCTCAACCAGCAGGCGGTGAAGATGGCCGTGAAGTTCGGCATCGCGGTGGACGCGAAGATTGCCGAGCGTTGCGTGTTCGCGCGCAAGCACTACTTCTATCCTGACCTGCCCAAGGGCTATCAGATCAGCCAGTACGAGCTGCCTATCGTCGAGCACGGCCATCTAGACATCGAAGTGGAAGGCCCCAAGCCCTACAGCAAGCGGATTGGCATTACTCGCGCGCACCTCGAAGAAGACGCAGGCAAGTCGCTGCACGAGGCCTATCCCGGCATGACCGGCATCGACCTCAACCGCGCCGGTACGCCGCTGATCGAGATCGTCAGCGAGCCCGACATTCGCAGTGCCGCCGAGGCCGTCGCCTACCTCAAGAAAATGCACGCCATCGTGGTTTCACTCGGTGTCTGCGACGGCAACATGCAGGAAGGCTCCTTCCGCTGCGATGCCAACGTCAGCGTACGGCGCGGCCCCGATGCGCCCTTCGGCACCCGCACCGAGACCAAGAACATCAACAGCTTCCGCTACGTGCAGCAGGCCATCGACTTCGAGATCGCGCGCCAGATCGAAGTGCTGGAAGCCGGCGGCACCATCTACCAGGAAACGCGCCTGTTCAACCCGGACACTGGCGAGACACGCGCGATGCGGCTCAAGGAAAACGCTAACGACTACCGCTATTTCCCTGACCCGGATTTGCTGCCGGTGATCGTGACGGCGGAAGACATCGCCGCCATCAAGGCCGACATGCCGGAGCTGCCGACGGCGAAGAAGGCGCGCTTCGAGTCGCAGTACGGCCTCTCGGCGTACGACGCCAATCTGCTCACGGGTGAGACCGCGCTGGCGCTCTATTTCGAGGCGGTGGTGAAGAGCAGTGGCGCCGAAGCCAAGCTCTGCTCGAACTGGGTGACGGGCAATCTGCTTGCCGCGCTCAACGAGTCCGGCAAGACCATCGAGGACTCGCCCATCAGCGCTGATCAGCTGGCGGGCCTCGTCGCACGTATTGCCGACAAGACCATCAGCGGCAACATCGGCAAGACGGTGTTCGAGGCCATGCTCAATGGTGAAGGCGATGCCGACACCATCATCAAGGCGAAGGGCCTGGTGCAGATCACCGACGAGGGCGCGATCGTGAAGGCCATCGAGGAGATCATGGCCAAGAACCCTGGCCAGCTTGCCGAGTACCGCAGCGGCAAGGACAAGCTGTTCGGCTTCTTCGTCGGCCAGGCCATGAAGGCCACGGGCGGCAAGGCGAACCCGGATGCGCTGAATCGTCTGCTCAAGGAAAAGCTGGCGGGCTAATGGCAAATCGTCTCACGCCATTCCTGATCGAGAACCGCGGCGTTCGCGGCTTCGCAGTCGAGATCACCGAGGGCATCCCCGAGCTGCTGGGCTGGCGCGAATACTCGCCGGACCTGTTCCGCCTGCTCGGCCACTCGCTGGCGGCAGCACCCTTGTTGGCAGCCGACATCAGCGACGGCGCGCGCTTCAACCTGCAATTTCAGGGTGCGAGTGGTCAGCCGCTGAAAATGCTGGTGGTGCAAGTCAATCAGCAGATGCAGCTGCGCGGCATGGCCAAATGCGATGCCGGGCTCGAAGGCGACTTCCAGAAACTGATGGGCGGCGGCACCCTGGCCTGCATGCTGGAACCGAAATCGGGCGGGGCGGATCGCTATCAGGCGATGGTCGAGATTCTCGGCGACAACCTCAGCGAGGCGCTGGAGATTTACTTCGCGCAGAGCGAGCAATTGCGCACGCGCATCTGCCTGGGCGCATCAGCAACGAAGTTTGCGGGCTTGATGGTGCAGCGCCTGCCCGAAGGCTGCGCCGACGACGACTGGGTGCATGTCTATCACCTGTTCCAGACTCTGGCCGAGCCTGAACTGCTGGCGGTAGACGCCGAGACCTTGCTGAGAAGGCTGTTCAATGAAGACACCGTGCGCGTCTTCCCAGCGCGCCCCATCGCCCTGCAATGCCAGTGCAGCCATGCGCAGATCTCCGCGATGCTGCTGGGTCTCGGTGAAGAGGAGATGGAGCCGGTGCTGAAAGAGCAGGGTCGTGTGGATGTGACCTGCGAGTTCTGCGGCAAGAACTACGGCTACCGCGAGGTGGAAGTGCGCGAGCTGTTCAATGCGGCCCGTGCGCGCTCAGATGCAGGGCGCAAGCTGCAATGATTTTGCCGCGCTATCGCGTCGATGCCTCCCGCATCGCCGGTGCCGGCAAGGGCCTGTTCTCTGACGAGGTTATTGCCAAGGGCCGCGTCATCATCGCGCCCGACAATGTTCACACCGTCTGGCCCGAATCGAAGCTGCGCGGTTTTGCGCCCGATTCCATCGAGGTCGAATCCAGCGTGCGCTGGTTCGAGGATCAGTTCTCGTTGACGCCGGAGTGGAGCGACGAGTGCTACGTCAACCACAGCTTCACGCCGAATGCGCTGTGGCATCTCGGCTTCATCTTTGCGCTACGAGACATTGCGGCGGGTGAGGAAATCCTGATGGACTATCGCCATGTCATCGGCAGCGATGAAGTGATGCCGTTCAAGGACAGCGCCACCGGCCGCGAGATCGTTGGTCTGCCTTGGCCGCAAGTGCTTAAAGAATCCGCCCAACAACTCGTCGTCATCCTGGGGCCGACGCCGTGATCCTGATCCCTCATTACGTTGCCACTAGCGCCATCGCCGGAGCGGGCTTGTTTGCCGCCGTGGATATCCAGGCAGGCGAGAAAATCTACCAGCTCGACGAACGTTTTCTGCTGGTGATCAGCGATGCGGAAATCCACGCCATGCCGCCAGCGGCACGGGCAGCAACGGCAAAGTATTCGTATCGCGGCAAGGGTGCCGACCGCCTGCAAGGCGCGGTGTATTACTGTGCCGACGACTCGCGCTTCATGAACCATTCCGATGCGCCCAACACCCGCGCCATCGGCAACGGAGCGGTGTATGTGGCGGCCTGCTTCATCGCCGCCAACACCGAGATCACCTGCGACTACGCCGAGTTCTGCGACCCCGCCGATCTCTGTTTCGACTTCAGCTGACTCGCGCAATAAAAAAGCCCGCCCTCAAAACAAGGGCGGGCTTTTTTTGATGCGACTTACCTCTTCGCCGGTGCGTTGGCGATGATGATTTCAACGCGGCGGTTCTGCTGGCGGCCGGTGGCGGTGGTGTTTTCAGCCACCGGCACATCCTTGCCCTTGCCGATGGTGGTGACACTCGCCGACGGCACGCTCTGGCTGATCAGATAAGCCTTCACCGCATCGGCGCGACGCTCGGAGAGCGCCTGGTTGGTCGCGGCCGAACCAGTGGAATCGGTGTGGCCCTCGATTACCACGGCGCGGTCGGGATACTTGAGCATGAAGCCGGCGAGCTTGCTGAGGCGCTCCATCGCACCCGGCTTCAGGTCTGCCCTGCCGGTGGCGAACAGCACATCGCCCAGCGTCATCACCATGCCGCGGTCGGTGGCCCTTGCCTCCAGCGCCGTCATCTGGCGCTTGAGGTCTTCGGCTTCAGCCTTGGCTTTCTCCGCTTCAGCCTGTGCCTTGGCGGCGTCGGACTGCGCAGCCAGTGCAGCCTGCTGCTGCTGCATGGCGGAAGCAGAGGCAGCCTCGGCCTGCGCCTTGGCGATCTCCGCCTCGCGGGTGCGGGCATCGAGACGAATCTCGTTGCGCTGGTCGCCGAGGTTCTTGACGCTGTCTTCCGCCAGGCGACGCTCGGCCTGCGCGCGCGCAATGGCCACCTTGCCCTGCGCGACATAGACGGCCTGCTGGCCGGCGGCAGTGTCCTCGGTCGGCGTTTCAGCGGCGCGGACGGCGGTCTCGGCCTCCTGGATGGCGACAGGGGCCAGCACGGCGAGCTTGGAGTCGCTTTGCAGCGCCGTGAGGTCGGCGCGGGCGGCGTCTGCACCATCCGGCTTCACCGGCATGGCGCAGGCGGAAAGCAGGACGGCCGCGGAGGCCGCACCGAGGAGGGCGGTGCGTTTGATGAACTGGATCTTGGTCATGTTGAAAAGCCTTTATTTTTTGGTCGGGGTGGGAGCGGGCGGCGGCGGCAGTGCAACCGGTGCCACGTTGGTGGAGTTGCGCTGCGACTCCTGCTGAATGACGGAATTCGCCTTTTTCATCTCTTCGATATTGGCCTGCGCCTTGGCGGCTTCAGCCTTGGCGGTGGCGACATCGGCGTCGATCTTGGCCTGGCTAGCCAGGCTGGCAGCAAGCACCATGTCTTCGCGGTTGACGGCATCGCGCGCGGCGGTGAGCTTCTCGCGTGCGCGGGTCAGCTCGGGCGAGGCGTAGTCGGCCACGCGGGCCTCGTCGGCGCGCTTGATCGCACTCTCCGCAGCCATCAGCTCGTCAGTCGGTGGCGGGATGGAAGCGCAGGCGGCAAGCGTCAGCAGGGTTGCTGCCGCCATTGCCTTGGCAAGGCTTGCAGCAAGGTGCTTGGGTGAGTGGTTCATGGGTTCTCCGATGGGTGGATTTGCTACACCTCCCATTCAGGCCCCAAGCCATGAACCCGCAGTGAACCCGTCGCAGGCGCTGTGCGCTGCGGCTCATTTGAGTTCTTCAGCCGCGCCTCAGCGCACGCTGTCGTTCCTCTGCTAGGGCTTCGTATCCGCGTTGCGGATGACGATCTCGACGCGCCGGTTGCGCTGGCGGCCTTCGGCGGTGAGGTTGTCGGCCAGTGGCCTCCCGCTGCCAAGCCCGATGGCGTGCATCCGCGCGGAGTCCACGCTTTGGATGATGAGATACACCTTCACGGCCTCGGCGCGTCGCTCGGAGAGCGGGCGGTTTTTTTCGTCACTGCCTTGCGCATCCGTGTGGCCCTCGATGAGCAGGGTGCGATCGACATAGCGGTTCATGAACACCGCCAGCTTGTCGAGCCGGTCCATCGCCGCCGGCTGCAAGTCGGCCTTGCCGGTGGCGAACAGCACATCGCCCAGCGTCATCACCATGCCACGGTCGGTGGCCTCGGCCTGCAAGCCCTGCATTTCCTGGCGCAGCGCCTCGGTCGTCGCGCGCGCCTCGGCGGCGGCGATCAGGGCGGCGGCGGCCAGGCGCTGCTGCTCCATGGCCGCAGCGGCGGCGGCTTCGGCCTGCGCTCTGGCAATCTCCAGCTCCTGGCGCTGTCCCTCTTCCAGGATGGCCTCGCGCTGCCGGTTCAGCGCTTGCAGGGCGCGCTCGGCCACCTGCCGCTCGGCCTGTGCACGGGCGATTTCGACTTTGCGGCTGGCGATATGTACGGCGTGCCGGCCGGCGGCGGCATCGCGCGTCGGCACTTCGGCGGCGAGCACCGCCAGGTCGGCATCGACCAGGGCGGCCTGCACCTCCGGGGCCAGCACGGCATCGGCGCGCAGGGCGGCCAGTTGCTGGCGGGCGGCATCGGCACCCTCGGGCTTCAAGAGCGGCGCACAGCCCGTGAGCAGGATCGACGCGGCCAGCAGAGGCCGCAGTGTTTGATGGAGGCGCGGCATCAGTAGTTACCGTTGGGGGCGTCCTGCACCGGGGCAGGGATGGCGATGGGCGAGACGTTGACCGAGTTGCGCAGCGCCTGCTGGCGCAGGGCCTCGTTGCTCTTGCGCGTGGCTTCGACGTTGAACTGCGCGCGAGCGGCCTCGGAGCGGGCGGCGGCGAGATCGGCATCGAGCCTGGCCTCAGTGACCAGACGGGTTGCGGCCAGCATGTCGCCGCTCGACATCGCGCCACGCGCGGATTCCAGCTTACCGCGGGCGGCACGCAGCTCCGGCGCGCTCGAATCACCCGCGCGGCTGGCATCGGCGCGCGCCACGGCAGCTTCGGCGGCAGCCATCGCATCGGTGGGCGGTGGCACGGTGGCGCAGGCTGAAATGGCAAGGGCCAGCAGACTGACCAGGGTGACGGAGTGTTTGGATTGCATGAGGGGCTCGATCAAAAAATCTTTAGAGGCGGCGCAATTGATATAGACCTTCGCTGACGGCAACCACGACACCGGCCGTATCCTTGAGTTCGAGCGAGAGCGCGAAGTCGGCCTTGCCGGATTCAGCCGCCTGCTGCTCGATGCGGCTGATCTCTTCGGGTGCGAGTGTGGCGCTGACGCGGACATCGCCCTTGGCCGGCTTCAGGAACTTGAGGTTGAGCGCCTTCACCACCGGGAAGAAGCGCGCCGTATCGAAGCTGGAGAGAAACAGTGCACCGCCCGGAATTTCGGCCAGGGTGAAGAGTGCCCCCGCATACATGGTGCCGATATGGTTGCCATTGCCCTTGAAGGGCATCAGGCAGCGCACTTCGCCGCGTTCGAGGTGCTCGACGACCAGGCCCGCGTTCCTGACGAAGGCGATGCCCTGTTCCAGCAATCGCTTTGCGCCTTCGAGTGCGGCGGGGTTGGCATCCATGCGGGTTCAGTGCTCGGTCGGCGGAATGGTTAATCTTCGGCCCACAGTTTAAGCCCGCCAGAGCCGCCATGACGCTAGCCCCCCTCACCGCCTTCGCCGTCTCGGTCGCCATCGTCATCGCAGCCAAGACTTTCGCCTGGCTGTTGCAACTCAAGACCAAGAACGGGGGGCTGGTGGACGCCGTCTGGGCCATCACACTGGGTGGCTTGGCCGGCCTCTATGCATTGACCGGCACTGCACCCATCGAGACCCGCATCGTGCTCGCGGCCATGGGCGGGGCCTGGGGTCTGCGCCTCGGCTGGCATCTGTGGGTGCGCAACTGGGGCAAGCCGGAGGACTTCCGCTACGCCCAGTTCCGCAAGGACTGGGGCGATCAGGTCAACGTCAAGATGTTCTGGTTCTTCCAATTTCAGAACATCTTCACGCTCATGCTCTCGGCCTCGGCCTTCATCGTCGTTGCCTACCGGCCCGATGCTGCGCCGCTGTGGGCTGTGGCGCTCGCCATCCTGATCTGGTTCGTGTCGGTGATCGGCGAGGGTATTGCCGATGCGCAGATGGAGCGATTCCGCAACAACCCCGCCAACAAGGGCAAGGTTTGCCGCGATGGCCTTTGGCGCTACTCGCGCCATCCCAACTACTTCTTCGAGACGGTGCACTGGCTCGCCTACATCCCGCTTGCCATTGGCGCACCATACTGGTGGGCCACACTCGGCGCATCGCTGGTGATGGCCTTCCTGCTCACCAAGCTCAGCGGCATGCCGCTGCTGGAAAAGGAGATGGCCGCCCGCAAGCCCGGCTATGCCGACTACATGCGCCAGACCAGCGCGCTGATTCCCTGGCCGCCGAAGGGCTAGAGCTTTCTCGCCACTGGCGCTGTCCCGATGGGCACCCCTCCGGGTCCGCTGCTGTAGTCGAGCCAGGGCACCGAGGGCTGGTCGCTGGCCGAGGGCTTGCTCCAATCGCAGACCCCTTGCGGGAACACGGCCTGCAAGCGTGTGAACTGCTCTGCGGTGAGGGGGGGCAATGCGGCGGCGTAGTCCTCGATCTTCGGGGGTTTGAGCTGGCAGTCGATGTTGTCGGTGGCCACTGGTCCGCCGGCTTCGACCAGCGGATTGGTGAAGTAGGGATACGCCGCTGCGCAGGCCGCTGCCTCGGTCACCGGCGCGCCGCCGATGAAGCAGGTATCGACCGCATCTGCCGGCTTATTGCGTAGGATCTTCATGGGTAGGTCGCCCGCCGCCGTGTCTGCCTGCACGGCGGTCAGCCAGCGGTCCATCAATAGCAGCGGGTTGTGGGTGCAGGCGCTGGTGGGTGTGGAAGGCACGCCCGCGTCGCCCAGGCCCGCTGATAGGCCGCCCGCGCAGGAGAACGCCGGGTCGCCCACCAGCGGAATCGGCCCGGTGAAGATGATCTGGTTGCCGTGCTGGCCGTTGTGGCGGTCGAGCCGCGCGCGGATCGCGTAGCTCCAGTCGTCGGTGTGAATCTCGACGTCGTCGTGGCCTCTGAGGTCGATGATCGGCACGCGTGCCAGCTGTCGCGCATCGCTGACCAGACTGGCGCGGTAGGAAAGCGAGGCGCTGCCGGGGTCGATGGCGTTGCGCGAGGTCTTAGGCTGGCCGTCGATATCGAGGCCGCCGATGTTTTCGTTCAGGTCGACGAACTGCTCGGTGGTGATGAGGTTCGACAGCAGTGGCTCGAGTCCGAACTGCACGCCGAGACTCGACACCGGCCGGTTGGCAAAGCCGCGGCCGAGTTGTTTCTCGACCGGTTCCCACACCGCCGGCACGCGCGGCCCCAGCACCGCGATCATGTGGTCGCTGATGGTGCAGCGCGCGCCATTGGGGTTGCTCACCGGGTCATAGACCATCTCGGCCGGCAGGTTGCAGTTGGCGGCAACGGTGGGGTCCAGACGCGAGGCGAAGGTGGCGTCCCAGGCCTGGCAGCTGGCGATGCTCGAATGGCCCATCACGGCCGCCTGCTGCGGCAGCGCGGCCCAGAGCTGCGGCGAGGTCTGCGTGAAATAACGGTCGAGCAGAAAGCAGGCGGCGACCTCGGTGGCGGTGGTCCACACATCGGGATAGCTGCAGGTCGGGATCAGCCCATCGAGCAGGCCCGGGTACTGCGAGGCGATCAGGTGCTGCTGCAGACCGCCGCCGGAGCAGCCCTCGCCGATCACGAACTTGATCTCGCCGAACTGTTCGACGATGCGCTCCTTCAGCATCATCACCGACTCGGCGGAGACGTTGTCGTTGGAGTTGTTGCCGTGCACGTTGAGGCCGCCGGTGGCGACCATGAAGCCGGCTGAGAGCGCGGTGTCGTCGACCGGATTGGGGCTGGCGCTTTGCGAGTAGAAGGGCGCGGTGCCGCCGCCGAACAACCACATCACCTTGCGGTTCCAGCCGCTCTGCGGCTCCCAGGCGGTCCAGGGTTTCGTCGGGTCGAACAGCACGGCCAGCTTGTAGATGCCGCGGTTCATCGTGCCGGTCTCCACGCGCACGATGTAGGGCACGGTGACGCCATCGGTGGTCGTCGTCATCGCCAGATCATCCGGAGGCGAGGCGGGGTCATACGCCGCGAACTGCTGCGTCACCGTCGACTTATACTGCAGTTCGGTAAAGGTCTTGCCGTTGCACTGCGCGTCGAGCGCCACGCCCAGGCCGTTTTCCTCGGTGACACAGAGCCAGGGCTGCAGTTGCGGCCCCGAGAACACCGGCCCGCCCTGCGCGTGGTTGGTGAGCGCGATGCGCGAGCCGCGGCCATCTGGCAGGCGCGCACGCAGCACGCTGTTGCCGAGCGGCAGGCCGCTGACCAGCCCCATCAGGCGGCCGTTGCTGCGCCGCCGCACGGCACTCGTCACGTCCTGGCCATCGACATCGAGCTTCAGGCCCTCGGCTGCGGTGCCCTTGCTCAGCAGCACCTCCACCAGGGCGTCGCCGCTGTTGAGCAGGTCGGCGCGGTTGGAGAGGACCTTCAGCGTCACGTCGCCCGCCGCTGACAAGCCATTGGCAGCATTGGGTCGATCTGAATTACCGCAGCTCAGCAGCGCGGTCGACAGGAGCAGGACGGCGAGTTTGTGCATGGTCAACTCAGCGCAGCGCCTTCGCCACCGGGGCAGCACCCAGCGCCACACCGCCCGGACCCTTGCTGTAGTCGAGCCAGGGCACGGTCATCTGGGTGCCGACACCAGGCTTGGAGTAGTCGCATACGCCGGTCGCAAAAGTCGCTTGCATCGAGGCCCATTCGGCATCGGTAAAGGGGATGGTCTGGGTGTAGTCGGCCTTGTTGAGCGGCTTCAACTGGCACTTGAGCACATCACCAGTAAAGGGCTCGCCGGCCATCATGCGTGGCTCGGCGTAGTAGGGGTTGAGTGCGGGGCAGCTGGCAGCGGGTAGCTCGTTACCGTTGCCGTCGGTGCACAAGTCATGTGCGGCTGTGGGCTTGTGCTTCTTCACCTTGGCGATGTAGCTGAGACTGGAGGTGTCTGATTCGATGCCACTGAGCCAGGCATCCATCACGGTGAGCGCCTTGTCCTGAAAGGTAAGGTCGCCCACCAGTGCGATCGCGCCGGTCCAGATCACTTGGTTGTCGTGGTGGCCGTTACTGCGGTCGAGCCGCGCCCGCATCACATAGCTACGGTAGTCGTGGTGAATCTCGGCCACGTCGTGTCCACGGATGTCGATGATCGGCAAATGCATGTTGTTGCCCATATTGAACAAGCCGCTGCGGTAGGCGATGGGCACGGCCGGCGCATCGGCCACAGTGCGCTCGGGAATGTAGTCGTAGTCGTTGTCACGACCGCCAATCTTCTTGTTCAGATCGACGAACATCGCCGGCGTGATGGTGTTGGCGAGCAATTGCTGCAAGCCGTATTGCACGCCCACGTTGTCGGAAGGGCGGTTGGCAATGCCATCCGGTCGATAGCCCAGCACGTTGCCGAAGTAGGTGGAAAGATCGCAGCGCACCCCCTTGGGGTTGGTGTCGGGGTCATAGGCTTTGTCGGGGCCTACGCCCTGCGGCACGTTGCAGCTCTGCAAGCCCAAGCCAGTGGTCACTGCGCGCGGGTTGGCGCTGGCGTCGAAGTTATAGACGTTGATCCAGCTCTCGCAGATGTTGCTGCCGGGGTGGCCCGATACCGCCGCGCGGGCCACCTCCGGCCAGGCGACACCCGGCACCCATTTGGTCGGGTTGTCGAAGTAGTCGAGCAGGATTTTGCAGTCGATGACTTCGACTGAAGTGCTCCAGCTATCGGGGAAACTGCACGTCGGCAAAATGCCGTCGAACAGCCCAGGATAGTTATTCGCCGCCTGCTGCTGGTAGATCGCCCCCCCCGAGCAGCCGCTGGCAATCGTGTAGCGGATCGGCCCATAGGCTTCGATCACGCGCTCCTTGCCCATCATCAGCGATTCGGCCTGCACCACGAGGTTGCAGTTCTGGGTGTTGTGGTCGAGCGCGGTGGACCACACCATGTAGCCGCGCGCCAATGCGTTGTCGTCGAGCACGTCCGGTGCTTCCGTCTCGCCATGGTGCGTGCCGCAACCCGAGCCGCCGGTGACGTAGGTCTTGCCGTTCCAGCCCACCTGCGGCGCCCAAGGTGCCCAGTCTTTGCTGGGGTCGAACAGCACCGCGATCATGTACTGGCCGCGGTCCTGTGCGCCGTTTTCACGCCGCACGATGTAGGGCACTTCCTTGCCCTGATCGGTGACGGTCATCGCCACGTTGGTGGGCGGGTTGGCCGGGTCGTAGGCCGCCAGGCTCGAACCCGGAACGGTGGACTTGTAGAAGTAGCTGTAGGTGACCGGCCGGTTGCACTGTGAGTCGATCGCCCCCGGCAGGCAGGGCCAGGGCATGATCTGCGGGCCCGAGAACACCGGACCCCCATTGGGATGGTTGAAGACGGTGATCTCCGAGCCGCGGCCATTGGGCAGCCTGGCCTTGAGCAGGTTGCTGGATCGGTCCACCATGCCCGTGACCAGACCCATGTAACGGCCATTGGGGCGCAGCGCGAAACTGCTGGTGATGTCCTTGCCGTCCAGCGTCATGCGTAGGTCGCTGGCCTTGACTTCCGCCGGCAGCAGTACCTCCACCAGGGCGTCGCCGCCGCTGATGAGATCGGCGCGATTGGAGAGCACCTTCACCTCCGGCGTGCCGGCTGGCAACGCGGCGGCATCGCTGCCGGTGAGCGCCGGGGCCGATTTCGCGGAGTTGCCGCAGGCGGCGAGCAGGCTCGCGGCGGCCAGCCACAGGGCCGGCACCAGGTGTTTTACGGCGGTCATCTTTCTCGCTCCTTCAGCAGCACATCTAGTTATGTGCTCGCAGCCTGGGATGACCGGGTGGTCGCGTCAACGGGATAAGTTCTCCGGGGTCTGCATTTACTACCGGCGCGGCGGCCTCAGCGCCTGCGGAACACCGGTCCGCTCCAGCCTTCCGGCGTCGGCAGCGGCGGCAGCGGCACGCCACCAGGGCCGGCGCTGAAGTCGAGAAAGGGCAGGGCCGCCTGCTGGCCGACGCCGGGCTTCGTGTAGTCGCAGACACCGGTGGGGTAGATGGCTTCGAGCTGCGCCCACTGTGCCTCGCTGAAAACGATGTCGCCGTAATCGCCGGGGTCGAGTGGCTTCAACTGGCACTTCACGACATCGTCGGTGAAGGGCTGGTCGGCAACGATGCGCGGGCTGGCGTCGTAGGGGTAGAGAATCGGGCAGCTGTCGGCCGGCAGCTCGGTGGCGCTGGCGTCGGTGCATTTGTCGCGTGCGGCGGCAGGTTTGTTGTTCACCACCTTCTGCGCCAGCGGTGTGGCGCTCTCGTCCGCCTCGATGGCGCTGAGCCAGCCATCCATCACGCCGAAGGCCTCGATCTCGAACAACGGCGCGCCGGTGCGCGGGTCGTAGGTGGCGAACAGCGGGATCGGCCCGGTCCAGATCACCTGGTTGTCGTGATGGCCATGCGCGCGGTCGAGGCGCGCCCGCATCACGTAGCTGCGGTAGTCGTGATGCAGCTCGACCAGATCATGCGCGCGCAGGTCCAGGATCGGCATCGTCATCTGCGTCGCCTGGTTGATCATGCCGCTGCGATACACCACCGGCAGTGCCGCTGGGTCGGCCTCCATGCGCTCAGGCACGATGTTGAGATCGATGTCGTAGCCGCCGATGTGGGCATTGAGATCGATGAACTGCGCGACGCTGATCTGCCCACCGCGCAGCGCACTCAGGCCGTATTGCACGCCGACGTTGTCGAGCGGCCGATTGGCGAAACCTCTGCCGATCTGCTGCTCGATCGGCCCCCAGCGTTCGGGTGGTCGCAGGCCAAATTGCGAGCGCATGAAATCCTGCAGGGCGCAGCGCTTGCCTTCCGGATTGGTCGCGGGGTCGTAGAGCTGGTCGGCGGGGATATCGCAGACCTGGCCGATGTCGCGTGGTGCCAGCACGCCGATGAAGGCCTGGTTCCAGGAGACGCACACCGAGATGCTCTGGTGCCCCGCCGCCGCCGCCCACTCGGCCTCGGTCCAGGTGGTGCCGGGTGCCCACAGCTGCGGGCTGCGCCAGTAGTTGACCATCAGGCCGCAGTCATAGGTTTCCTGCAGCGTCGACCAGATGTCGGGGAAGCTCAGCACCACGTTGAGGCCGTCGTAGAGCCCTGGGAATTCGTTCGCCGCCTGCTGCGCCTTGATCGAGCCGCCCGACTGCCCCTGCCCGAAGCTGAAGCGCACCGGCCCGTAGTGCTCGACGATCGCCTCGCGCGCCATCACCAGCGATTCCGCGTGCGTGGTCGGGCTGCAGTTGAACTGGTTGTGCGACAGCGAGGTGGACCACACCAGATAGCCCTTCGAGAAGGCATAGGCGAAGGGCAGCACGTCGGGTGCGACCGTCTCGCCGTGGTAGGTGCCGCAGTTGGCCCCGCCGATGTTGTAGATCTTGCCGTTCCAACCCTCCTGCGGTGCCCAGGGTTCCCAGGGCTTCGACGGGTCGTAGAGCACCACGAACATGTACTGGCCGCGATCCTGAGAGCCGGTCTCGACCCTCAGGATGTAGGGCACGGTCTTGCCCTGATCGGTAACGGTGGTATCGACATCGCCGGGCGGGTTCGCCGGATCGTAGGGCTTGAAGCTGCCGCAGCCCTCGGGCGTGCCGTCCTGCGCGCAGGGCGTGGTCTGGCCCGTGGGCTTGTAGAGCAGCCTGTAGCTGACCGGCCGGCTGCACTGCGCATCGGTCGCCCCCGGCAGGCACGGCCAGGGCTGCACCTGTTCGCCCGCGAACAGCGGGCCGGCTTCTGGATGGTTGATGACCTCGATGCGGCTCTGCCGCTCTCCGGCGAAGGCGGTGACGAGATTGCGGCCCTCGGTCAGGCCCTGCAGCAGGGCCATGTAGCGACCGTTGCCCCGGGTAGCGAACTGCGCGGTGACGTCCTGCCCGTTGAGCTGCATGCGCGTCGGAATCTGGCTGCCGGTCACCTCGATCAGCGCATCGCCACCCGTGACGAGATCGGGCCGGCTCGACAGCACCTTGATGGTGAGATCGGCCTCCGGCGGGGTGGCGGGTGCCGGCGGCGGATTCGGCAGGGTCAGGCTGACCGGTGACGAGTCGCCACAACTTTGCAACAGGCTCATGCACAACACCATCGCCGCCGGCATGGTCCATCGAACCGACTTCAGGTTGCTCTTCATCTCGCTGTCCCCTTCGCTGCTCATCGGCCGGGTTGCAATCGCACGTGGACGGTCGTCACGGGAGTCGCGGCAGGCAAGGAATACTGCTGCTGCGTGTTCGCGGCACCGAGATCGACCGTGAAGCGGATGCGGCCGTCGGCATCGGGAATGGCGGTCGCGGCTTGTGCG
Source organism: Pseudomonadota bacterium (assembly GCA_040385605.1). Taxonomy (GTDB): domain Bacteria; phylum Pseudomonadota; class Gammaproteobacteria; order Nevskiales; family Nevskiaceae; genus Stagnimonas. The sequence goes on along the minus strand of JAZKHC010000015.1, from coordinate 17,248 downwards.
CCCTCGATGCGCACCTCCCGCATGCCTGCATAGAACGGTGGTGTGATGACCGTCGTCAGTCCAGAGCCGCTGAGCTTGAGACCCGAGGCGCCAGCGTCGTCCATCCGCAGGAATTCGATCGCCCGCTGAGGGTCGGCAGTGATCGACCAGTTCCAGATCTGAATCTCCGGCTCGATCGCCAGATGATCGACTGACGAAGGCAAGGCCGGCCGGCGATCGAAGACGGCCGTGAAGACCTGCAGGGCCTCCCGGATCTGCCGCTGAAAGTTCGGCACCGAATGGCAGCCCGCGCCGAAGTCTTTCCACACGTGCGCGATACCCAGCGCATCCAGCCGCTCGTGCAGGCTGACGCTGGCGTCGTGCACGCCGAACTCCAGGGCGCAGCCGGAGGCGTCCGTCGGCGTCTCGCCGATGCCGGTGTCGATCATCGTGCCGTTGGCGCTGCCCATCCACAGGGTCAGCGAGCGCAGGTTCTCGGCGAGATCGTGGGGATTGTGGCCGCGCCAGCGCACCTCTTCCGTCGCACGCGGCCCGTAGATCGCATCGGGCTCCGCGCCATCGAGTGCCGGGCTTGCCGAGAGCACCGTGGCATTGAGCGTGAGGTTGGTATTCACGGTGCCCGAGACGCTGGCCGCAGCGGCAAACAGGTCCGGGTGCCGTGCCGCAAGCATCATCGCGCCGTAGCCGCCCATCGATTCGCCCAGCACGGCACGACCCTCCCTTTTGCCGATGGTCGAGAAACGCTGGTCGATGAGCGGGATGAGCTGATCGATCACGTAGGTCTCGTACAGCGGTGGCCCGAAGGCACCCCGGTTGTACCAGTCGCTCCAGTAGCCGCTTCGGCCCGTCGGCGAGACGACGAGCGATGCGAATTTGTCCGTCAGCTCGCCGCCGCCGTACTGCTGGTTGAAGTCCGCATAGGTGTGATTGGTGCCCGCGAGATAGAACGTCACCGGCCAGCGCCGGCTCGTGCCGTAGCCGGCCGGCAGGTTGACATGCACCTTGGTGGGTTCGACGAACGCAGTCGTCGCGATGGTCAGCTCGAGCAGACGCTCGCTGATCTGCCGCTCCTCGACGATCCGGGCCTGCCCACCGGGAGGCGCCGTGACCGGCTCCATCGGTGATGCGGTGCCAGTCGCTCCAGCAGCCGGGCCGCGTGCCGTCAGACGGTCAGGCGTCGAGTCGCCGCAGGCCATCAGCGTGATCGAAACCAGCAGGACGGTTGCCACCGCCGGCGCCGAGCCCCCGGAACGATTGGTTCGGTCGCTCATTTCGACTTCGTCGCAACGCAGTTCAAGGCAGCGACCGCGACACCGGCGCGGCGGGCATCGGCAAGCCGCCGGGCCCTGCGGCGTAGCTGATCCAGGGGATGGTCGGTTGATGCCCGACCGCCGGCTTGCCGTAGTCGCAGACGCCGTCCGGGAAGGCCGATTCGAGTTGCGCCCACTGCGCATCGCTGAAGACCACGGTACTGTAGTCGGCGCGGTCGAGCGCCTTGAGCTGGCACTTGACGATGTCGTTGCGGAAGTCCGCCATGCCGGCGCCATAGCGGATGTTGCCTGCGGGGCCGAAGACCATGTCGCAGGTCGCGCGGTCCGGGAACTCGCAGCGGTCGCCCGCGCCCTCGGGCTGGTTCTCGGCGACCTTCTGTTCGAGCGGCACGTTGCGAACGTCCTTCGAGATCGCGTCGAGCCAGCTGTCCATCACCATCAGCGCGCCGGGGCCGCTGAAGTCGCGGTCGATCTGCCCGGTGCGGTTGGGGCCGTACCAGATCACGTGGTTGCCGTGCTGGCCGTTGGCGGCATCCATGCGCTGGCGCATCGCCCAGCTCTTGTAGATGTCGTGGATCTCATAGTTGTCGGCCGGCACCGCGCCGGGTACGTCGATGATCGGCACGCGGTCGAGATGGTTGCCGACGTTGACGATGCCGTTGCGGTAGGCGATGGCGAGTGCGTTGGGGTCGGCCACCACGCGCTCCGCCTGCCGGCCGTAGTCGATGTCGACGGCGCCGATCTTGGCGTTGAGATCGGCGAACTGCGCCGCCGAAATGCGGCCCGCCAGCAGTGCGCGCAGGCCGTACTGCACGCCGACGTTGTCGTACGGGCGCCCGGCAAAACCACTGCCGATCTGCTTCTCGACTGGCCCCCAGCGATCGGGCGGGCGGGAACCGAAGACGTTGACCATGTAGTCCTGCAGCGAACAGCGCACGCCGGTGGGATTGGTGTCCGGCCGGTAGACCTTCTCGGGCTCGAAGTCCGGGATGTCGCAGCCGGTGCCGATCTTCGGATCGAAGGCGTTCGAGTAGCCGGTAGCACCCACCTTGGTCCAGGCCTGGCAGATCGAGGTGCTGGCGAGGCCTGCGGCGGCGGCCTGCTGCGGCTCGGTCCAGACCACGCCGGGGGTCCAGGCCTGCGGCGTCTCCCAGTAGCGCAGCAGCGCCGGGCAGTCGAGTAGGTCGTTGTAGGGGATGTCCGGGAAGGTGGCCCCAGCGATGACGCCGTCGTAGAGGCCGGGGTAGGCATTGGCCATGTAGAGCTGCGCCATCGAACCGCCCGAGCCGCCCATGCCCATGAGATAGCGCACGTCGCCATAGGCTTCGATGAGGTGCTCCTTCGCCATCATCACCGACTCGGCCTGCACCACCATGTTGCAGTTCTCCTGGTTGTTCTCGAGCGTGGTCGAGAGCACCGCGTAGCCGCGCGAGAGCGCGATGTCGTAGAGCACGTCCGGTGCCGCCGCCTCGTTGTGGCCGGGGCCGCAGCCACCGCCGTGGGTCATGTAGACCTTGTGGTTCCAGGCGGCCGGGCCGCTCCAGCGGTCGAAGGGTGTGGCGGGGTCGGCGAGTACCGCGATCAGGTACTGGTTGCGGTCCATCGAGCCGGTCTCGAGGCGCACGATGTAGGGCACCAGTTCCTGCTCGTCGGTCGTCGTCATCGCCACGTCGAGGGGCGGGTTGGCGGGGTCGTAGCTCTTGAAATCGCCGCAACCATCGGGGATGCCTGGCTGCGCGCAGGGCACCGCCGTGGGTGCCGTGGACTTGTAGACGTAGCGGATGCTCTCGGGCCGGCTGCACTGCGCGTCGAGCGCGCCGGGCAGGCAGTACCAGGGCTGGATCTGGGGGCCGGAGAAGATCGGGCCGCTGAGGGGATGGTTGGTGATGGTGATCTCGGCACCGCCCTCGGGCAGTTTCGCGGTGAGCGTGTTGCGGCCCTCCAAGAGTCCGGTCACCACGCCCTTCACGCGACCGTCGGCCCGCCGCGCGAACGCGCGGGTGACGTCGCTGCCGTTGCGCTCGACCTTGAGTGCCGACGCATCCTTACCCGCCGGCAGCACGATCTCGACCAGCGCATCGCCGCCGCTGATGAGGTCGGCGCGGTTGGAAAGCACCTGGATGACCACGGCGTCCTTCGCAGGCGTCACCGGCGGCGGCTGGCCGATGCCCGGCAGGCCTGCGGTCGCCGGCACTCCGGAGTTGCCGCAGGCCGCGAGCCAGGCCACCGAGGCGAAACCTGCGCATCGCGCCCACCAGATCACTGAAGCCATCGGTCTGCCTCCCTCAAGGCGCATCGCTGCGCGTCCCACCATCAGGCGCGGCATCACATCGCATCCTTTCCACGCAGGATGTCCGAGGGTGCGAGCAGTGGCAGCGCCACCGAGCCCTCGATGTTCAGCGCCGGTGTCGCAGCATCGCGCGAGTTGCTGACCGGGAACTGCGGATGCGAGCCGTAGATCAGCAGCGCCAGCTCGTCACCCGGCGCGAGACGCTCGGCCACTCCCACCAGCCGCCCGCTGTGCGCGCCGAAGCCACGCAAGGGCTGGAGCTGGTCGTCGATGAGGTCGAAGCGCTGCTGGCCTGCCTTGCGCCAGCCGATGCCGAGAAACAGGATCGGATCGCAGGCCGCCGTCGCGGCGCTGCAGGCGGGCGTGGCACCGGCAAGGTCGGTGAACTTCAAGTCCACCGTCGGGATGCCCGCCAGCACCGCACCCTCGGCCGGTGCGGTGTAGAGAATCTGCGTCGTCAGCAGCATCTCCTTCACCGCCTCGCCGACCAGCACGGTGCCTGCACCCGGCACGCCGCTGAACTGCGGCGTGCTGCCGTCGATGGCGAAGCGCGTACCGCCTTCCTTCACTTGCTTCACGGCGATGGCATCGCCCTGGCCCAGGCTCATGCAGACGTCGCGCCCCGCCTTGCTGGCGGCGTCGATCGCACCGACCTTGCCCTGCAGCTTCTCCTCGAAGTAGGCCCAGGTGACGTCGCCCGAGTTCACCGTGCCGCACTGGTGGTTGCCGCCGACATCGCCGGAGTTGGGTACGCTCACCAGCGCATAGAGCGGGTCGAGGCCCTGCTCCACACCCGGTACATTGGTGACGCTGAGCTGGTTGAACAGATGGCCGGACTGGTGCGTGAACAACCGCACGTCGCCGCCGAGCTGCCTGAGGCAGTCATAGGTATCGACCGCATGGTTGAAGTTGAACAGCACGTCACGGAAGCCCTGCGTGATGAGCGCGTCGATCTTCGGCAGCGGCCCTGGCGGCACCTTGAAGGTGTCTGCGGTGCCGACCATGAAGCTCTGCGGCCCCGGCGGCAGGCCTTCGCAGAAGTAGCGCAGGCTGTGGTAGCGCGCGTAGTTGCGCAGCGACTCGCTCAGGCGGTTGTCGCTGAGTCCGCTGGCGAAGTAGAGGTCGGTGATCGGGTCCGGCTTGCCGAGCGGCGGCGCGGTGCCGGCGAGCAGCACGGCACCGTAGGCGGACTTGAAGACATCGCCGGGCCAGAGCGCTTCGTTGATGTCGTAGGGGGTCACGTCCGGCACGATCACCCGCAGGCGGTGTTCGGGGTCGCTGCCGGCCATGGCGTACTGGAACATGCCGCCATACGAGCCGCCGACGCTGCCGACCTTCATGCGGCCATCCTCGAAGCGCGCGAGGCCGGGCAGCTTCTCGGCCCAGTCGAGGATCGCCACCATGTCCTGCCCGTCGTAGTCCGGGTCCATCATCTTCACCATGCCGGTCGAGGCGCCGAAGCCGCGCTGGTCGAAGGTGAGGGCATACATGCCGCGCTCGTTAATGTTGTTGGTGAAGAAGTCGCGCGCGGTGGCCCGCGAGCCGCTCCAGCCGTGGCTGTAGATGACCAGGGGATAGCGCCCGCCCTTCTTCATCTCGATGGGCTCGAACACCGTCACCGGAATCTCCGCGCCATCGACGGGCGAGATCAGCACATGGTTGGTGATGGTGCCGGCGCGGTCTTCGGTGGCAGGCACTTCGGGCTTGCTGACGACGGGTGGAGGTACCGGCTCGACCGGATCGAGCTGCGGGGCCATCGAACTGCCGCAGGCAGCGAGCAGCAGCATCAGCGGGACAGCCATGAGCCGCCGCGGGACGCGGCGCGAAAAAGGACGCAGCAACATCGAACTCTCCTCGAGCACAACACACTTCTTATGGACTGCTGGGCGCTGCACACAGGGGCTCGACGAGACATCGACGCCCGGTAAAACGGCCGCAGTGCAGAGCCAGCGATGCCCGTGCTGCGAGATTCTTGTTATTCCGGTACACAGTCTTGCGGCGGCAGCGCCCCGCCGCAATTGGAAAAATCACTCACCCGTTTGTCTTGCGGCACAAAGTCATGCGCCTGCCGCAGGCGCTCAACGGCCGCGCAGCGACTCGCTCGCCCAGCCCTCGGCAGTGGCGGCCGCAGGCAGCGGCTGGCCGCCGACGCCGCCGCGGTAATCGAGCCAGGGCAGCGAGGGCTCCTGGCCCACCGCAGGCTTGCTGAAATCGCAGACGCCGGCGGGGAACAGCCCCTTGAGCCGCGCCCACTCGGCGTCGGTGAAGCGCACCGGCGCGTAGTCGGCCGCCTGCGGGGCTTTCAGCTCGCACTTCACCCAGTCGTCCGCGAAGGGTTGACCGGCGACGATGCGCGGGCTGGCGTCGGAGGGATAGAGCAGCGGGCAGGCCTCCCGCGGAACCTGCTCGGTGCACTGGTCGTGCACGTCGGCCGGCCTGTTGCGGATGACCTTCAGGGCGTAGGGAGTGCTACTGCGATCGGCCTCGATGGCGGCCAGCCAGCGGTCCATCGCTGCCAGGCCGTCGCCGAAGGTGGTCACCCAGATCACCTGGTTTTCGTGATGGCCGTGCGCGCGTTCGAGCCGCGCACGCATCACGAAGCTGCGGTAGGTGTGGTGGATCTCCGCCGGGTCGTAGAGGCGAAGGTCGAGGATCGGCAGCGTCATGTTCGTCGCCTGGTTGATCAGTCCGCTGCGATAGGCGACGGCCAGAGCGCCCTGGTCGGCGACCACGCGCGCCGGCTGCCAGTCGAGATCGAGATCGTAGGCACCGATCTTGGCGTTGAGGTCGAGGAACTGCGCGGTCGAGATGGTGCCGGCCTTGAAGGCCTCAAGGCCGTATTGCACGCCGACATTGTCGAGCGGCCGGTTTGCGAAGCCGCGCCCGAGCGCCTTCTCGATCGCATTCCAGCTGGCTTCGGGGCGCAGGCCCAGGATAGAGGGCATGTAGTCCTGCAGGGCACAGCGCAGGCCACCGGGGTTGGTCTCGGGGTCGTAGGCCTCAGAGGCCGAGACGTTGCAGGACTGTGAGCCGCCGGTGGGGTCGGCGGCGGCGCTGCGCGGCTGGATGGTCTGCAAAAAGGTCGCTACCCAGGAGGCGCAGACCGACATGCTCTGGTGGCCGGCGACCGCCGCGTTCTGCGTCTCGGTCCAGACGACACCCGGCGCCCAGCTCTGCGGCGAAGTCCAGTAGCGCAGCATCAGGCCGCAGTCCGAGACCTCCTGCATCGTCGACCAGGTGTCCGGGAAACTCGCCTCCGGCAAGATGCCGTCGAAGATGCCGGGGTAGGCGTTGGCGGCCTGCTGCTGCTTGATCGAACCACCCGAACTGCCACGGCCGATCGAGTAGCGGATCGGCCCGTACTGCTCGACGATGCGCTCCTTGGCCATCATCAGCGACTCGCCCTGCACAACCAGGTTGCAGTTGAGCGTGTTGTGCGAGAGCGCGGTGGACCAGGTGAGGTAGCCGCGCGCGAGCGCGGTGTCGTCCATCATCTCGCCCGGCGCGCCGCTCTCGCCGTGGTGCATGCCGCAACCCGAGCCGCCGAAGTTGACGATCTTGCCGTTCCAGCCGGCTTGCGGTGCCCAGGGTGCCCACTCCTGCGTGGGGTCGAACAGCACCGCGAACTGGTACTGGCCGCGATCCTGCGCGCCGGTTTCCACCCGCACGATGTAGGGCAGGGTCTTGCCCTGATCGGTGGTCGTCATCGGCACCGAGGCCGGCGGCTTCTTCGGGTCGTAGGGCAGAAAGCAGGCGGTGGTGGGCGTGCCCGCCGCCGCGGTGCATTCCACCGGGTTGCTGGATTTGTACTTGAAGGCATAGCTCACCGGCCGGTTGCACTGGGCATCGGTCGCCCCGGCGAGGCAGGGCCAGGGCAGCTTTTGCGGGCCGGCGAAGATCGGGCCGCCGTTGGGGTGATTGACGACGGTGAGGCTGCTGCTGCCGCCTGCCGTGCTGGCGCGCAGGGTGTTGGCACCGAGAGCGAGACCGCTGACCAGCCCCATGACGCGGCCGTTGGGCCGCAGCGCGAACTGTGCGCTGATGTCCCTCCCTTCACGATCGACCTTGAGCGCGGAGACGTCACTGCCCGCCGGCAGCACGATCTCGACCAGTGCGTCGTCGCCGGAGACGAGATCGGGGCGGTTCGAGAGCACCTTGATCTCCGGCGCGGAGGCAGTCCCTACCGGTGCGGGAGTGTTCCCGGGTACCGAGCTGCCGCAGGCAGCGAGCCCGGCGGCCATCAGCATCAGCAACGGGGCGGCAAGGGCAGGGGCGCAGCCGCACGGCAGCGGCAACCCGCGAAGAGTCAGGGGCTTGGTCTTTTCCATCTCATCTCTCCGGCACCGCCCATGCCCTGTGGTCTCTCGGCACGACGCCGAAAGCCAGGGGGCTTTGATTTGATCGGGCGAGTGTCGGCCTGAGCAGCGCGGCGACGCAATTGGAAAAATCACTCACCCGGTTGTCTTGCGGCACAACGACTGCGCTCGATCGATCGTTCAATGCCGCGTCGAACGTTGCGCCAGTCGCCGGAGCCGCAGCGCGGTGTGCAGCACGGCGATGCAGCCGGCATCGTCGAGCCGCAGCTCCAGCAGGGTCTCGATGCGGTGCAGCCGGTAGGTCAGCGTGTTGGGGTGGATGTCCAGCGCGAAGGAGGCCGGCTTGCGCTGCTGCCGGTGCTCGAAATAGGCCGCCAGCGTGTCCAGCAGTTCCGGTTCGCTACCGAGCCGGGCCATGAGGTTTTCGCAGTGGCGGGCAAAGCTCTCGGAGCCAGAGACCAGATCCTCGAGTGCGATGTCGGCGTAGCGGAACAGCGCATCCGGCAGGCCCATGCGCATGCCAAGTTCAATCGCCTTGATCGATTGATCGGCACTGCGCCGCCAGCCCAGCGGGCCGGTCTCGGGCAGGCCCAAACCAATGGCGACGATGTCGGCGCTGCCCTGCATCGCCTGCGCCGCGCGTTCGAGAATCAGGCCCTCGCCGGCGGCCCTGGTGTCGTGCGCGGGCAGCGGCTGCCAGACCAGCAGATGACCATGACGGCGCGTCCACAGCACACCCTCCACGGACGCCGGAGCCCTGCCAACCACGGCGGCGAGCAGCGGCGCCAGATGGTCTTCGGCATCGGCGTCGGTGCCGAGCAGGTCCACGACTTCCTCCTTCAGTTTCACCGCCAGCGCCACGTGCGGCGCGGCGGCGTCGAGCCCCAGGGCCTGGCTTTTTTCGCCGAAGCCCGCGAGGTTGTCGGGGTTGGAATAGATCACGTCACACAGCTCGTAGCGGAGGCGGTCGCGCCAGCGGTGCTGGCGGCTCTGCTCGGCGATGTAGGCGCGGCTGACGGTCTGCCCCAGCAGGTCGAAGTGATAGAGGTTGTAGGGCGAGACCTTGTGCAGCAATTCTCGATTCACTTCGGCGTCGTTCTTCGCGGCATCGAGCAGCGTCTCCCAGAACAGCCAGGTGCCGACCCGGAAGGCCTGCAGGAAAGCAGCCAGTGAAACGCCCTGCCGCACGCGATGGCGGCCGTAGGCGGCGATCTGTTCCAGCTGTGCTGCCGTCGGCGGCCTGCCGCTGAGCAGCGAGCCGTACCAGAGATCGACGTTGAGCCGGCAGGAGCGCTGCACGTCCTCGAGTGCCCGGCGGTCGTGCAGGCTGGAGTAGTCGCTGATCGAGCCATGCAGGGTGTCGACCAGCCGCGCGGAGAGCGCGGGGGTGTCGGCTGCGAGCCGTTTGACGATGCCCCTGAGCTTGGGCGAGAGCCGGCCCACCCCCGGTGCCGCCGGCCCCGCATGGCGCTTGGTCACCATGCATCCGCCCCGATCGATGGCCGCGTCGAGGCATCCGTTACCCGGGCAGGCAACGTAACCACGCCCTCAGCGCCGCTGCCCGGCAGGGCAGATGCGAACCTCGACATCGGCAGAGCCCTCAAGCGGGCAGGCTTCATCTCTCTCTCCAGAGGCACCGCTTTGATTTTCTCGATGCGTCGAGGATCACGCCTGCCGGGCGGCGGGGTCAATCGATCCAGCCGCCATGCTCCCGATTTACCATGCTCCGGTTTTCCCACTCACCTGCACCCTGAAGAAATGAACGCGATTGAACTCTGCGAAAAAGGCTACTTCCCCGACGTGCTGACCCGCCATGGCATGCGCAAGCTGATCCGCACGCGGCTGGAGGGTGCGGAGAACCAGGACGGCGAGGCGCGCAGCCGGGCTTTCGAGCAGTTCATGAAAGACCTGCGCAGCTCGCCCATCGCTATCGAGACCAAGGCGGCGAACGCGCAGCACTACGAAGTCCCCGCCGCGTTCTTCCACGCGCACCTGGGGCCGCAGCTCAAGTATTCCTGCTGCCTCTACCCTACCGGCAACGAGACGCTGGCCCAGGCCGAGCAGCACATGCTGGAGCTGTATGCGCAGCGCGCGGGCCTGGTCGATGGCATGCGGATTCTCGATCTCGGCTGCGGCTGGGGTTCGCTCTCGACCTGGCTTGCCAAGCGTTATCCCAACAGCCAGATCGTGGGCTTGAGCAATTCCAACGGCCAGCGCGAGTTCATCAATGCCCGCGCCAAGGAGCGTGGATTGGGCAACCTCACCATCCACACCGGCAATGTCGCCGAGTTCGATTTCAGCGCCGAGCAGCTTGGCGGCGGCTTCGACCGCGTGATGAGCATCGAGATGTTCGAGCACATGAAGAACTACGAACTGCTGATGGCCAAGATCGCGCGCTGGCTCAAGCCCGGCGGCAAGCTGTTCGTGCACATCTTTGTCCACAAGACGCTCGCGTATCACTACGAGGACAAGGAAGACGCCGACTGGATGACGCGCTATTTCTTCTTGGGCGGCACCATGCCCAGCGAGAACCTGCTGTTGCAGTTCCAGGACGATCTCAAGATCGAGAGCCAGTGGTACGTCGATGGCCGCCATTACGAGAAGACCAGCAACCACTGGCTGGACGGCATGGATGCGAAGAAGCCGGAAATCCTCGCGCTGTTCAAGCAGGCTTACGGCGAGAAGGATGCTGCCATCTGGGTGCAACGCTGGCGCATGTTCTACATGGCGGTGGCGGAGTTCTTCGGCATCGAGCGTGGCAACGAATGGGGCGTGGGACACTACCTGTTCGTCAAACGCTAGGCGCATCGGCTAGTCTTCGCGGCATGAACATTCGGCTCTGCACCATCCTTCTGCTGCTCGTGGCGATCTTCGCCACGCGGCTGCTGGATGTGCATTTCCACCTGCCGCCCAAGGCCTCCACCGAAGCGCCGCACCTCGTCGCACTCACGCTGATCGAAGCGCACCACCATGCGGGTGAAGCCGATCACGGCCACATTGCCGGGCATCTCTATGAGGGCGAGACGGATGAAGACAGCGGCGCGGGTCTGCTCGCCAAGGTGAATGGCGGCATCGTGCTGCTGGTGCCCCTGCTGTTTGGATTGCTGCTGCTCAGCTGGCGATTGTCAGCGGCCTTGCCGCTGCCTGCCTACCGCAGCGATGTGCCACCGCGACCGCGCCGCTGGGCCGGTCTCGCACCGCCCTCGCAGGCACCTCCACTCCAGTCCTGAACCGGCTGTGTCGGCATCGCGCCCTGGCGCGGATGCTCCGCTTTCGTTCTGGCTGATCCGCCGCCCTTCGTGGGTGCTCTCGCGGGTCGATGGAGTTTCAAATGTGGTTTCGCATTCTTTCTGGCCCTGCGCTCGCAGGGCTGCTGCTGTGCCTGAGCGCGCCCGCACAGGCCGCCAGGCCGCTCACCCTCGCCGACGCCGTGCAGCTCGTCGAGCAAAACAATCCGCAGCTGGCCGCCCGCCGTGCTGAGCGCGATGCCGCCGACACCCGCATTGATACGGCGCGGCTCAAGCCCAATCCCGAGCTGAAGATCACGGTGGAGGATGCACTCGGCACCGGCGACTACCGCGCCTTCGACGCAGCGCAGTTCACCGTTGCCCTGGTGCAGGTGCTCGAACCCGCCGCGCGGCGCGACGCCAAAGTGCAGGCCGCCGAGGCTGCCGTGCAGATCGAAGCGGTCGGTATCGAGGCGCAGCGCTGGGAGCTGCTCGCCGAAACTCATCGCCGCTATGCGCTGGCACTCATCCGCGCCGGCCGCTTGAGCCTCGCCGAAGAAGCCAGCGCCAATGCCCAGCGCCTGCTCGCCGCCACCGAGCGCCGCGTGAGTGCTGCCGCTGCACCCGTGGCGGAACTCGAACGTGCGAGGGTTGCCGCCGCGCGGGCTGATCTGGAGCAGGAGGACTACGAGCACGAACTCGCCAGCGCGCGCGTCTCGCTCGCTGCGCTCTGGCAGGGGCAGGATGACTTCGGCCCGCTCGCGGGCGACGCCTTCAAGCTGCCTCTGATGCGGCCGCTCGCCGACTGGCAGGCGGCACTCGCCTCAAGCCCGCGCCTGCGCCGCTTCACCGCCGAGCGAGCACTGCTCAAGGCCGAGCGCGCCGCCACCAGCGCCGAGCGTCAGCGCAGCTGGCAGGTGGATGCCGGCCTCAGGCACTACCGCGAACAGGGCGATATCGGCTTTGTCGCGGGCCTGAGTCTGCCGCTGCGCCTGCGAGACCCCCAGGCACCGCGACTGGCCGAAGCCGACGCCAGGCTGCGCGCCGCCGAGGCCGGCGAGGCGGCGGCAATGGCCGAGGCGCGCGCGGAGATCTTCGGCCTTTACCAGGAACTCAACCACGGTCGCCTGCACCTGACGCGCCTCGACGAGGTGATCGTGCCCGCCGCAAAACGCGCGCTCGATGCCACTGAATACGCCGTGCAGCGCGGCCGCTACGGCGCCTGGGAATGGCTCGCCGCCCGCACCGAATGGCTGGCAGCCAGAAAGGAAATGCTCGACGACGCCGAGCTTTTGCACACCACGCTGGCCGAGCTGGAGCGGGTCTCCGGCCTTGCACTGTTCGACAGCCCGCTAAACGAAACCGGATCGAAGGGAGTGGCACCATGAAGGCTCTGAACAAATGGCTGAAGGCTGCTGGCGTTGCCGTGACGATGCTGCTGGCCGCCTGCGGTGGCGCTGCCCCCGAAGCCCAGACTGAAGCGGCAGGTGGTCACGGCGCACCTGTCGGCGCCGAGCCGGTGAAAGGCCCGCATCGCGGTCTGATGTTGGTAGACGGCTCCTTCGCCATCGAACTGGCCGTTTATGAAACCAACGTGCCACCCGAATACCGCGCCTGGCCGACCCTGGACGGCAAGCCGCTGCCACTGGGCGAGGTGGCGCTGACGGTCCAGGTGACTCGCCTTGGCAACCAGGTGAACACCTTCCAGTTCAAGCCAGAGGGCGACTTTCTGCGCGGCGACGGCGTGCTGAAAGAGCCGCATTCGTTCTCGCTGAAAGTCACCGCGCTCCACGCGGGCAAGACCCACATCTGGGCTTACGACAGCTTCGAGGGGCGCAGCACCATTGCGGCCAAGGTCGCCGAGGAAGCGGGCATCAAGACCGAGCTGGCAGGCCCGGCGACGCTGACCGAAACGCTCACGCTTTATGGCCAGATCGCGGCCAATCCCGAACGTCAGCGCGAGGTGAGTGCGCGCTTTCCCGGGCTCATCCGCAGTGTCGGCAAGAAGCTCGGCGATGCGGTGAAGGCAGGTGAAACCCTGGCCACCATCGAGAGCAACGACAGCCTGCAAACCTATTCCCTGAAAGCTCCGCTCGCCGGTGTGGTGACGCAGCGCGACGCCAATCCGGGTGAGGATTCCGGCAGTCGCGTGCTGTTCACCGTCACCGATACCACCGCGGCGATCGCCGAGCTGTCGGTGTTCCCCAAGGATCGCGCCCGCGTGCAGCCGGGTGCCGCAGTCACGCTGCGGCTTGCCGAAGGCGATGCCAGCGTGGTCGGCAAGGTGGCGCGTGTGGATGTGAAGGCATCCAGCAACCAATCGGTGCAGGCGAGGGTGCTGATCGAGCAGCACGACGGACGCTTCCTGCCCGGCAGCTTCATCACCGGCGAGGTCGCCGTGGCCGAGCGGCAGGTGCCGCTGGCGGTGAAGACCAGCGGCCTGCAAGCCTTCCGCGATTTCACCGTGGTGTATGCGCAGGTGGGCGAGACCTACGAGGTGCGAATGCTCGAACTCGGCACGCCGCAAGGCGACATGGTGGAGGTGCTGGGCGGGCTGGAACCGGGCACGCGCTATGTGACTGAAAACAGCTACCTCATCAAGGCCGACATCGAAAAATCCGGCGCGTCGCACGACCACTAAAGGGACGCCGACATGATCGAAAAACTATTGCAGCTTGCCATTGCCCGCCGAGGGCTGGTGATGGTGCTCGCTGTCGCCATCGCAGGCCTCGGCATCTTTAACTTCTTCCGCCTGCCGATTGATGCGGTGCCTGACATCACCAATGTGCAGGTGATCGTCAACGTGCCTGCGCCCGGCTACACGCCGCTGGAAGCCGAGCAGCGCGTGAGCGTGCCAATGGAGACCGCGATGTCCGGTCTGCCTCGCCTGAGCTACACCCGCTCGCTGGCGCGCTACGGCCTGGCGCAGGTGACGGTGGTGTTCGAGGATGGCACCGACATCTACTTTGCCCGCCAGCAAGTGGCCGAGCGCATGAACGCGGCGCGCTCGCAACTGCCTGAGGGACTCGAACCGACCATGGGGCCGATTGCCACGGGCCTGGGCGAAATCTTCATGTTCACGGTGGATGCCGAGCCGGGGGCGAAGAACGCGGATGGCTCGCCGATGACGCCCACCGATCTGCGCTCGACCCACGACTGGGTGATTCGCCCGCAACTCCTGCGCGTGCCGGGCGTGGTCGAGGTGAACCCGATTGGTGGATTCAAGAAGGAGATTCTGGTCGCCCCGGACCCGGCGAAGCTCTTGGCCTACGGCCTCACTCACGAGGACCTGCTGAGGGCCCTGCAAGCCAACAACAGCAATCGCGGCGCGGGCTTCATCGAGCGCAACGGTGCGCAGTGGCTGATGCGCGTGCCCGGCCAGGCCGAGAGCCTGGATGACCTCGGCGACATCGTGGTGAAGACCGAGGCCAGCGTGCCGCTGCGGGTGCGCGATGTGGCGTCCGTGAGCCTGGGCCAGGAGCTGCGCAGCGGTGCCGCGACCCAGAACGGCCGCGAGGTGGTGATGAGCACGGTGTTCATGCTCGTCGGGGCCAACAGCCGCACGGTGGCGCAGGGCGTGGCCGACAAGCTCGAAGCGATCAAGGCCAGCCTGCCGGAAGGTGTGATCGTCACCGCGGCCTACGACAGGACGGTTCTGGTCAACAAGACGCTGGCCACGGTGCAGAAGAACCTGCTCGAAGGTGCGCTGCTGGTGGTCGTGGTGCTGCTCCTGCTCTTGGGTAATGTGCGAGCGGCGCTGCTCACCGCCGCCGTGATTCCGCTCGCCATGCTGATGACCATCACCGGCATGGTGACGAACCAGGTCAGCGCCAACCTGATGTCACTTGGCGCGCTCGACTTCGGCCTCATCGTCGATGGCGCGGTCATCATCGTCGAGAACTGCTTGCGCCGACTTTCGCAGGCAGCACATCAGCGCGCGGGCGCAGCATTGCCGCTCGATGAGCGTCTGCGGCTGGTGTTCGAAGCCACCCGCGAGGTCATCAAGCCCGCCCTGTTCGGCGTCTTCATCATCACCGCCGTGTATCTGCCCATCTTCAGCCTCACCGGGGTGGAGGGAAAGATGTTCCACCCCATGGCCTTCACCGTGGTGCTGGCGCTGGCGAGTGCCATGCTGCTCTCGCTCACCTTCGTGCCCGCCGGCGTGGCGCTGCTGTTCCGCAAGCCGGTGCAGGAGAAGGAGAACCTGCTCATGCGCGGTGCGAGCCGCCTCTATCGCCCGGTGCTGGAGGCCGCACTGAGGCTGCGCTGGCTCATGCTCGCGGGTGCGGCGGCGCTCGTCGTCCTCAGCGGCCTGCTGCTGACGCGCATGGGCAGCGAGTTTCTGCCCAACCTCGATGAGGGCGACATCGCCATGCACGCGCTGCGCATCCCCGGCACCTCGCTGGCGCAGGCGGTACGGCAGCAGGAGCAGCTCGAAGCCGCCATCAAGCAGCTGCCGGAAGTGGAGCGGGTGTTCGCCAAGATCGGCACCGCCGAGGTGGCGACCGAAGCCGCACCGCCGAGCGTTGCCGACAACTTCATCATCCTCAAGGATCGCAGGGAGTGGCCTGATCCCGGCAAGTCGAAGAACCAGGTGGTGGCCGATCTCGAAGCTGCGGTCAGCCCCATCCCCGGCAACCGTTACGAGTTTCTGCAACCGATCCAGATGCGCTTCAACGAACTGATTGCCGGCGTGCGCGCGGAGCTGGCAGTGAAGGTGTTCGGCGATGACCACGACACGCTGGTGGCGCTCGGTGCAGTCATCGGCAAGGCGGTGGCCAGCGTGCCGGGTGCCGCCGACGTGGCGGTGGAACAGGCCACCGGCCTGCCGGTGCTGACCATCACGCCCCGGCGTGAGGTGCTGGCGCGGCTGGGGCTGAATGTCTCCGACGTGCAGGACCTCGTCGCAGCCGCCCTCGGCGGCGAAGTGGCGGGCCAGCTCTACGAGGGCGACCGGCGTGCGGACATCATCATCCGCCTGCCGGAGCACCTGCGCAGCAAGCCCGAAGCCTTGACCGCGCTGCCCGTGCCCTTGCCCGGCGGCGCCGCCGGAACCGGCAACGGTTCCGGTCAAAGAACTTATGTGCCCTTGGGCGAAGTGGTGACGACCGAACTGCTTACAGGTCTCAACCAGGTCAACCGCGAAAACGGCAAGCGCCGCATGGTGGTGACGGCTAACGTGCGCGGGCGTGACCTCGGCAGCTTCGTGCAGGACGTGCAGGCCGCAGTGGGCGCGCAGGTAGAGCTGCCACCCGGCTACTGGCTGGACTATGGCGGCACCTTCGAGCAGTTGCAGTCGGCGAGCAAGCGCCTCGCCATCGTGGTGCCGGTCACGCTGCTGCTAATCGCGGGCCTGCTCTACATGGCGCTCGGCTCCGGCCGCGATGCCTTGGTGATCTTCAGCGGAGTGCCGCTCGCACTCACCGGCGGCGTGCTGGCGCTGTGGCTGCGCGACATTCCGCTGTCGATCTCGGCGGGTGTGGGCTTCATCGCACTCTCCGGCATCGCGGTGCTCAATGGCCTGGTGATGGTCAGCTTCATCCGTGATCTGCGCTTGCGCGGTATCGGTCTGGACGAGGCCATCATCGAAGGTGCGATGACGCGCCTGCGCCCGGTGCTGATGACGGCCCTCGTTGCGGGTTTGGGCTTCGTGCCGATGGCCTTCAACACCGGCATCGGCAGCGAGGTGCAAAGGCCGCTGGCCACCGTGGTCATCGGCGGCATCCTGTCGTCCACCTTGCTCACGCTGCTGGTGCTGCCGGGGCTGTATCGCCTGCTGTCCCGTAAAACGATTTCTGTTGTGTCCCCCTGAGTCATCCATCCCCAGGAGTTTTCCGATGAAACTGAAACTGATCGCCCCGCTGCTGCTCTCGCTGGTCGCGGCACCCGCATTCGCGCATAGCTACCACGACGACGAAGCCCCGCAGCCGCCCTTGAAGCAGGAAGCGCCGAAAGCGGCAAAGGCCCCGGTCGCCAAGCCGAAGGCGAAGCACACCCAAGCTCATGCTGCTGCACAAGACAAGGCCAAGCCCGAAGCCCCGGCGACCCCGCCCGCCGCTGAGCCGAATAAAACGCCATGAACGAGCCGCTGAACCAGAGCGGCGCCAGCGCGCGGCTGCTGCCTGCGGTGCTGGGTGCCGCCGC
>JAZKHC010000014.1:0-2849 GCA_040385605.1 Pseudomonadota bacterium | reverse complement strand
CATCACCGAGCCGTGCATCGTGAACAGCTGGTTGTAGGTCTCCTGCGGCACGATGTCGGCGAGCGGCGCGGCCAGTTGAACGCGCATGACCAGCGACAAAATGCCCGCGGCGACGAAGAATCCGAAGGCGGTGACGATGAACAGGAAGCCGATGAAGTTGTTGTTGACCGCGCTGAAGGCGCGCCATCCCGTCGGCGTCTCCCAGACCTTCTCCAGGGCCTCGAGCTCTTCCGGCGGCCGGTCGCCCTGCGTCGGAAAGCGCTCATAGAGTTTCGAGTCGAATCCGGTCTCCGACGGCTCGGTCGCTGAATCGCGGACCGCCCCGGCCACGCCGGGCCTGAGCGCGTGCGTCATCGCAGGGATTCCATGTACGCGGCGAGCGCGTTGAGCTCGGCGGCCGGCAGCGAGCGGTAGGCGGGCATGCGGTTGTTCGGCTTGATCGACTGGCTGTCGCCGATCCAGCCGATCAGGGTGCCGCGGTTGTTCGGCAGTATTCCGGCGCCGAGTGACCGACGCGATCCGACATGCGTCAAGTCCGGGCCCGACAGGCCCTGCGCCGACGTGCCGGCCACGCGGTGGCAGGCCGCGCAACCCACTTCGCTGAAGAGCTGCCTGCCGCGCAACGCCTCGACGCCGAGGTCTGCAACCGGTGCGACAGCGCGGCGCGTATCGAGCCAGCGCTGCCAGTCTGCGGCCGGGTGGGCCACGACCACGAAGCCCATCAACGAATGCGCTCCGCCGCAGAACTCGGCGCATTGCCCGCCGTAGCTGCCCGGTTTGTCGGCCTGAAGCTTGAGCCGGTTGGTGCGGCCCGGGATCATGTCCATCTTGCCGCCGAGCTTGGGGACCCAGAAGCTGTGAATCACGTCTTCGGAGACCATGTCGACGACCACCGGGCGACCGACCGGAATGTGCAGTTCATTGGCGTCGGCGAGGATCTCCTTGCCTGCCGAATCGAGGTAGGACACCCGCCACCAGTAGATGTTGCCGGAGACTCGCATGCGCAGTTCGTCTCCCTTGATGGTCGTCATCCCGGCGACCATCGTCGTGCCCCAAGCCAGCAGCAGGAAGAGCACGCCCGCCGGGATGATCAGCCCGAACCATCTCACCACGCGCTCGCCACCGAGCTTGGCCCGCAGTTCGTCGCTGCCGTACAGCGCCACCCACATGGCCGCGCAGACCAGCACGAAGATCAGCGTGACGAGCGCGATCAGCACCCAGGCCAGCGTGGTCACCGTGTTCGAGAACGGCCCATGCGGATCTAGCACCGGCGGTGGCCAGCCACTCAAGGACTCAGCGAGACTTGAGCGTGAGGAGGTAGGCTGTGACATCGGTGGCTTCCTGATCAGACATCGGCGTGGCGGGCATGGCGGTCCCGGGCACCAGGGCGGGGGCATTTCTGATGAACTGCATCAACACGCCAGGCTGGTTCGGCAGCCGCCCGGCGATCAGGCCCTGTCGCCCGAAGTCCTCCAGCGACGGCCCGAGGCCGCCGCGCGGCCACTTCACGTCGGGAAAGGTGTGGCACGCGACGCAGCCCTTGTCCGCGACAAGTTGTCGGCCCCGTGCCGCATCGGCGTTGCCCAGCGTGGGGGTGCGATCGGGCGGGCCGTCGCAGGCCACCAGTGCAGCGCAGGCGAGCGCCCACCACGGCGTTGCGAGGGTCGTGCGGCGCGCGCCGTCGCGGCCTTGCCTCGCCATGGACGATGATTCAGGCCTCATGCACACACCGCGCTTGCTTCTCCGATACCCGCTGTCGAACGGATTCAGCTCGATGCTGGCCTTGATGACGGTGCTGCTGGCCGCGTCCTGCACCGATCGCATGACGAGCAGCGACGACCGCTGGGGCCGTGGCGGCGAGCTCATCGCCATGAGTGGCGGCGAAGGTGGCGCGCGCTATGCGTGCGTGAGCTGCCACGGTGCGCGCGGCGAGGGCAACGGTTTCGACGCGCCGCGCCTGGCCGGTCTGCCGGCGGGCTATCTGCAGAAGCAGATGGAAGACTACGCCGCCGGCTTGCGGGCGCACGAGGTGATGGGCGACGTGGCGCGTTTTCTCGACAGCAGCGAACGCGTGCTGGTGGCCAACCACTACGCTGCGCTGCCCCCGCACGCCTTGTCGCCCGCGACCGAGGAAGCCCTTGCCTCGACGACCCCGGCACTGTATGCCCGTGCCTGCCAGCAATGCCATGGTGTCGAAGGCGTCGGTACGGTGGACGGGCCGCCACTGAGCGCTCAGCCCGCGCCCTACCTGGCCCAGCAACTGCGGGACTGGCAGGTGTCGAAGCGGCGCAATGATGGCCATCATGCGATGTTGAAGGTGGCGCAGCAGCTCGAGCCCGGTGAGATCACGCAACTGAGCCTTTATCTGGCGAGGCTCCCGCCACGCCAGGCACCTCCGGCCCGTTGAGGTCGAACATCGAGGGCAGGACGCGGTCGCGCTTGATCACGTAGTGCAACACGGCCGCTCCTGCATGGCCGGGAATGATCAGCGCGGTGATCCAGACGATCCAGAAATGCGCGAGCGCTGCCCAGCGCATCAGGCGATGCTGCAGGTCCTCGGACAATTGGTCGAACGGCAGGTTGGGAAACGGGATCACCCCGGCGATCGACAGCGGAAGGTCGCTGGGCAAGGTCGACCACATGACCCAGCCGCTGATCGGCAACGCGAAGAAACTGAAATAGAACCAGGTCTGCAGCAGGGCGCTCGCCTTGCCTGCGAACGAGGCCTCGTCGACGTTCTTGGGGCCGGCCAGCTGGCTGTGCCACAAGAAACGCAGGGTGCCCAGCACCATGATCGTCAATCCGACCTGCGTGTGGGTCTGGTAGCCGAGGTACTTGTCACCGCCCAC
>JAZKHC010000013.1:0-75505 GCA_040385605.1 Pseudomonadota bacterium | reverse complement strand
CGATCATCGGCATCCTCGCCGCCATCGCCATCCCGGCTTATCAGGACTACATCACCCGCTCGAAGGTCACCGAGCTCGTGACCGCCGGCTCGGCTTGCAAGGCTTCAGTTTCCGAGTACTACCAGACCCAGAACGCCTTCCCGGCCACGAACGCGGCTGCCGGCTGCGCTACCGTCGATTCCAAGTACATCACCTCGCTGTCGGTCGCGACCAGCACCATCACGGTGGTCGGCAAGACTGGCACCGGCGCCCTGCCCTCGAACGCATCGGGCAACTACGTGCTCACGGCCAGCGCGCTGGCTTCTGGCGGCCTGGAGTGGAGCTGCACCGGTTCTACCATCGCGCAGAAGTTCCGTCCGGCCAACTGCCGCTAAGTTACAAACCTGCTGCATGAAAAGCCCCGCGTCGCGGGGCTTTTTTTATCGCACTGCACACTGCCATGATCCGATCGCAATCTCGTGAACTGTTAACCCTGCTCGGCCTGTTGGCACTCGTGTTGGGGATTTACCTTCAGGGCTTGTTCGGCGGCTTCATGTTCGACGATGCCAGCAACATCGTGGATAACGAGTTTCTGCGTCGCGTCGGTGGTTCCTGGGAGTCCTGGAAAAACGCCAGCTTCTCCTCCACCGCCGGCTTTCTGAAGCGCCCGGTGAGCATGTTCACCTTCGCACTCAATGCGTACTGGTCCGGCATGGACCCGGTCGCCTTCAAGCTGGTCAACATCGTGATTCACCTCATCAACGGTGTGCTGGCATACCAGATCGCGCTACGGCTGCTCCCCGCTCTGGCGAGCAGGAGCGGCATGACGCTCGACCTGCCTTTTCGGCACGGGCTGGCACTTTTCGCCGCCGCGCTCTGGCTGCTGCATCCCCTGCACGTCAGCAACGTGCTCTATGTCGTCCAGCGCATGAACCTGCTGGCCGTGCTGTTCACGCTTGCTGCCCTGCTCTGTTATGTCGCCCTGCGTCAGCGGCAGATTGCCGGCACCCGCGAGCATGGGGGGTGGCTCATTGCGGGTCTGGCAGGATTCACTGCTCTGGCCCTGTTCAGCAAGGAAAACGGCGCCCTGATCCCGCTGTTCGTTCTCACCATCGAGCTCTGGGTTTTCCGCTTCGCCGCCGCCCGTCCCGTGCATAGCACCATCCTGCGCTGGATGGTCGGCCTCATCCTCGGACTGATATTGCTCGCGGTGACCTACCTTCTGGTCCAGCCCGAGTGGATTCTGGCCGGCTATCGGAGTCGTGATTTCACGCTTGCAGAGCGTTTGTTGACCCAGACCCGAGTGCTTTGGCACTACCTGATCTGGACCTTCGTCCCCAACCTGCAGTGGATGGGGCTGCATCACGATGACATCGCCTACTCGCGGGGCTTCGTCACGCCTTGGACCACGTTACCTGCGCTGGTCGGCCTGTTCGCGCTGGGTGCTTGTGCATGCCTGACGCGCCATACCCGACCCTGGATCGGCTTTGCAGTGGCCTGGTGGATCGCCGGGCATGCCATGGAGTCCACCGTCATCGCGCTCGAAATGGCATTCGAACATCGCCAATACCTGCCGATGTATGGGCTCATCATCGGCCTGGTTTCCGGCTTGGCAGCCGCGCTGCAGCGTCATCCTCGATTGGGACTCGCGCTGGCCATCGCGGTGCTGCTCGCGCTGACGCTACTGACTGCAAGGCGCTGCTGGCATTGGGATGATCCTGTGCGGCTTGCAGAGCGCACGGCGCAAGATCACCCCAACTCTCCACGCGCCATCTACGACGCTGGGCGATTGCTCACCGACGAGGCCGCAGGCCATGCGGAGAAAGCCGCTCTTCGCCAGACAGGGCGCGAATATCTGCAGCAGGCGATGCAACTCTCGCCCGCATTCATTCATCCGGCCGCCGCCCTGGTGATGACCTACCAACAAACGGGCGAGAGAGTACCCGCAGCACTAATGGCCGAGTTGTCCCGTCGTGCGGCGGCAGCACCCGCTTTCACCCTGACGATGCTGCCGGTGCTTCAAGTCGTGCGCGCCACAGCAAGCGGGCTGCTGCTTGTGGATCGGGAGCAGATGGATCGGCTGGTGACCGCCAGCATCGAAAATCAAAGCCTCGACAAGCTCTCTCGCGGTCTGATCCTGACCAACTACGGCAATTACCTGATCTCCATCGCCAATGAGCCACAAGCTGCCATCGGGGTCACACTCACCGCCATCGAGCTGGAGCCGGGCTACGCCCTGTTCCATCTGAATGCGGCCTATCTTGGGGAACGTTTGGGGCAGCCTGAGCTGGCAGCTCAGCATCTCGCAAACGCGGAGCTGCTCGACCATTTTGGCGAGCTCAGGCTCGAGATCGCAGCGTTACGTGACAAGCTGGCACATCCGAAATCGACCACATCGGGACCGAGGCCTTAGCTGCCAGCTTTGCTAGGCGATGTTTTCTTCGTGCTGTCCAGCGACCCGCTGACAGGCCCGCTGATTACTTTGATGCGCACCATCGCCGCCATCCCTCCCGATAGAGCATCTCGAGGTTTTTCGTGAACCGTCGGCCATCCATCAGCGCGCTGGCGCGCATCCTCGATGGCAACTCGGCACGCAGGGCAGCGACGTGTCCGGGCTCGGCGAGCTGGCGACGCAGGAGATCCGGCATGGCCTGGGGTGAAGCAGCCAGCCAATCCTGCAGGCCCATGACGTTCAAAAGGCTCACACCACTGCGTGCAATGGTGCGCGTGCCGGCAACGCTGGCGACCGGCAGGCCCATCAGCAGATTGTCACAAGTGGTCGTGCCCCCGGAATACGGGAAACAGTCCAGAGCCAGGTCCACGTCTGCCGCGCTCGCGTAATAGGCTTCCACGTGCGTGCGCGGGACGCAGATGAGGCGATCACTGGTGATGCCCAGCCCCGTGCACTGGCTCCGCACCCAGGTTTCCATCTCGTGGTTGTCGATGCCGAACACGCGAAGCCGGCTGCCAGGGAATGCCTTGAGCACCGCCGCCCACATGGCAAAGACCTTTTCGTTGAGCTTGAGTGGGTTGTTGTAACTGGCGAATGTCCAGACCCCATGGGTGAGATAGGGCAGCGGCGTGGGCGGCAGCGGCGCCGGGCCCACCTGCTCGTAGCACCATTGGCTATCCGGCAGGCGCAGGAGCTGTTCGCTGTGAAATACCTCCGACTCGCCCGGCGGATCGGTGTAGGCATCGCAGACGCGGTAGTCCATCCGGCTGAGGCCGGTGGTGCCGAGATAACCCAGCCAGGTGATCTGCACCGGTGCCGGGCGCTTGGCAAACACCATCAAGCGGTTGCCGGAGGTATGGCCAGCAAGATCGACAAGGACGTCGATGCCGTCCTCCACGATCTGTTTTGCCACCATCTCGTCGCCGAGCTTGGCGATGTCCCGCCAGCCATCGGACAGCCCACGGATGGTGCGAGTCGCCTCATCGTCGCCGTCGTGGTTGTGATAGCAGAACACCTCGACCTGGCTGCGGTCGTGATGCCGCAGTACCGGCATGATGAAGTTCGCCACCGGATGCTGGCGGAAGTCGGGCGACACATAGCCGACCCGCAGGCGGCGATCGGGGTCGAGATCGACCTCTAGTCGCAGCGGCTGGACGGCTTGTTCCGCCAGGCCGCCGAAACGCCGATGCGCTGCAAACAGCTCCTCAGCGGTGATTTCCGGCAGAAAGTTGAGCGCAAACAACAATACCGTGTGCAAGGCAGAGTTGAAGGTGGTGGGAGAGTTGTCGACAACCTCCCGCAGGAGCTTCAAGCCGGTACGCAGCTGACCGCAGTCGCGCTCCAAGTCGGACAGACGTATTAGCAGGCGGTGGTGGCCGGGGTGCCGGGCCAGGCCGTCCCTCAAGACGCGCCGCGCAGCGCCCAGCTCTTTGCGATCAAGCAGTTGCGCAGCCTCGAGATCGGCCAGGTTGAACACTGCCTTGTCATGGGCAGGATCGAGCTCCGAGGCTCGTCGATAGGCAGCGCAGGCCTCCTCAACCAAATCGCCGTCTTCCTCCAGCACGCAGCCGAGGCCAAAACTTGCCTCGGCCCAGTCCGGCCTCAGCCGCAGGGCGGCGCGGTAGGCGGCTTCCGCCTCGGTCAGCAACGCTTTCCGAGTGGCCTGATCCGGCTTCGGCGCGTTCAACAGGGCGTTGCCGAGGTTGAGCCACGCCGCAAAACTGCCGGGCTCATTGACAAGCGCCTGCCGGTAGCTGGCGATGGCGGCGGTGTAGTCATTCGATAGCTGCAAGGCGTTGCCTTGATTGATGAAGCCAGAGACCGATTGCGGCGCCAATGCCAGCGCCTGCTGGTACAAGGCCAGCGCCTCAGTCACTTCGCCCAGGTCTTCCCGTTGCTGCCCCTGAGCGATCAGCATGGAAACCGTATCGGGCTCGGCAGCGGGCGCGGCGGCCTTGCCGGTGAGGCGGGAAAACCAGGTCTTCATGGTGCGGGCAAACGTGAGGAGCCTGTATGCTAAATCCAACACCAGATGCTCACCTACCGGCCGCGCGGCCCCAAGCCATGACCGAGGCTTTTGTCACGACTACCATCCTCTCGCCGCAAGCCGGCTCGGTCAAATCAAGTACCAGCGTCATATTGCCGGCTCGCAACGAGGCCGCCAGTATCGGCCCGCTGGTCGCTGCCCTACTCAAGCTGCGGCAGATCAGCGAGGTCATCGTGGTGGACGATGGCTCCACCGACGACACCGGCATCGTCGCCTCAACCGCAGGCGCACGGGTAGTGCGGCACCCGGTTTCACGTGGAAACGGCGCAGCGATCAAAAGCGGTGCTCGCGCTGCCACAGGCGAGGTGTTGGTGATGATGGATGCCGATGGTCAGCACCAGCCGGAGGACGTTCCCCTGTTGCTGACGAGGCTCGAGGAAGGATTCGATCTGGTGATCGGTGCTCGCAGCGCCAGCGCGCATGCCAATTTGTCGCGACGCTTCGCCAACGGCTTTTACAACGGACTCGCGAGCTGGCTGACAGAGCAGCCGATCCGTGACCTGACCAGCGGCTTTCGCGCCGTGCGGCGCTCGGCGTTTCTACCTTTTCTGCCCTTGCTGCCCAACAGGTTCAGCTACCCCACCACGAGCACCATGTGCCTGATCCGTGCCGGCTATGGCGTGCATTTCGAGCCGGTGAACGTGCTGGCCCGCACCCAGGGCACCGCCAGCCATATTCGTCCGTTGCGCGACGGCGGCCGGTTTGTGCTCATCATCATCAAGATCGCAACTCTGTATTCGCCGCTCAAAGTTTTCGGCACCGTCGCTGCTGCTCTGTTTGCCAGTGGCGCGTGGTACTACGCCTACACCTTCATCACCGAAGGACGCTTCACTAATGCCGGCGCGCTGCTGTTCACTACCTCGATACTGACGTTCCTGATGGGGCTGGTCTCGGAGCAGATCACGCAGCTGCTGTATGCGAGCACGCAGGGGCCATCCGACCCGAATGCGCCTAGCGACTGATCGGGAACGAGCAATCAGCCCGTTTCTCTGGGCGCTGCTTGGAGAGCTTCTGGCCAAAGGTTTACCCGCCCTCCTGCTGTTGGCGTTGACCCACTGGCTGGCGCCCAGCGCGATGGGAGTCGCCCTGCTGACGGCAGCCGTCGTCAGCCTTGCCCAGCTACTGGCAGAAGCAGGCCTGGGACGGGCACTGGTGATGCAGCCGGCAGCGATTCCGGAACAGAGCACGACCGTTTTCTGGATCAATCTCGTGCTCTCGGCTGCTCTCTGTCTGGCGCTAATGATCGCAGCCCCCCTGATTGCCACGGCCTTTGGTACCGCAGACGTCGCCAGCGCCATTCGCGTCCAAAGCCTGGGCATCCCGGTGATCGCCGCAGCCGGGGTGCATCTCGCCCTGCTGCAAAAGCACTTGCGTTTCCGTGCCCTGGCTGCGGTGCGCGGCATCGGGGCGATCACACCGTTACTGGTGGCATTGCCAATGGCGATTGCCGGCTATGGCTATTGGTCCCTGGTGACAGGCGCCTTGGTGGGCGCCGTGGCGCAAACCCTGAGTGCTGTTTTCGCAGAGCGCTGGCGACCGCAAGGACGACCGGCGCTTCGACAATCCGCACCCTTGCTGCGCTATGGCTTTTGGATTACGACTGAAGTGATGCTGGGCTGGAGTCTGCTCTGGCTGGATGCGCTGCTTGTCGGTGGCGCGCTTGGCGTGACGGCACTAGGCGTCTATCGAACCGGCTCGCAGATCGCCCTGTTGTTTTTCGGCGTCACCTTGGGCTCGATGCTGCCGGTTTACTTCGCGCTGTTCGCCGCCCTGCGGGGCCAGCCTGCCGACCTTGCACGGTCGGTCGTGCGTGCCAATCAGGCATTCGTTTTAATCGGCATACCACTGACACTCACGCTCTGGTTTGGCAGCAGGCTGGGAGTCGACCTGATCATGGGCAGTGGCTGGCAGCAGACGGCGACCGTGCTGGCATGGATCGGGCTGTCGCAAGGCATGGCGTGGAGTGTCTCCGCGAATGTAGAAGCTCTGAAGGCAAGTGGTCGTGCCCGACTCAATGCGGGGTTGGTGGCGCTTTCCCTCGGCGTGTATGCACTAACCCTATCAGTGGCTGCTGTTTACGGACTGGAATCAGCAGCCCGTGCACGCTGCCTGGCAACTGCCATTCTCGTGCCGATGCACTGGCTGATTGCCGCACGAGTGTTGGAAATCCCCATCCGCACGCAACTAGGGGTACAGCTACCGCCAATCGCTGCAGGATTCACCGCATTCGTCGCAGGCATGCTTGTTACTCACCATATTCATCTTGAAGAAACGATGGCAGAGGGTCGCGATGTTCTTGCGACCCTCACGGCTTTGCTCGCTTACGTCTTGCTGGTGTGGCGGAGCGCGAAACGATGGCTTCAGGGCAGTCACAATGCCGACAGACCGTCCAACCAGAGCATATTTCCGGCATGAGCAGCGATCTTTATGACACCCACTTCTACCAGCGTCGTCGGCAGGCGACCCTGCATGCGGCCCGCCGCATACTGGGACTGGTACATGCTCAAACCTCTTTCCGGTCAGCCGTCGATTTTGGCTGCGGGACGGGAACTTGGCTGAGTGTTGCCAAGGAGCTGGGAGCAGAACGAGTACGCGGCTATGAAGGACTGTGGCTGAAAGCAGAATGGCTGGATGAGCCAGGCTTGAATGTCCGACCTGTAGCGTTGGACCAGCCTCTGCCTGAGGTCGGCAGCTACGATCTCGCGATCTCTCTGGAAGTCGCCGAGCACTTGCCCGCCCCACGTGCAGAGAGCTTTGTCGCCGAACTGTGCGCCGCTGCGCCGAATATATTGTTCAGCGCCGCTCCGCCGGGCCAGACCGGAGATGGGCACGTGAACGAACGCTGGCCTGACTACTGGGTCACACTTTTTGCCGCAAAAGGCTACGGCCTTCGAGATGTTATTCGTCAGCATGTCTGGGACGATGCCGAGATTCCCTATTGGTATCGACAGAACTGCCTGCTGTTTGTGCGCGGCGCGGCTGAAATGCGTACAGGCCCGCTCAATATCGTCCACCCAGAGCAGTTCATGGCGCTTCAGAAAAGGCAGGAGGACTTGTCCGTTCGCGCATTGCTTGCTGCCGCTTTCAGACGAGTGTGGATTTGACCGGCTCTGCAGCGAGCGTGAACTCCCTAATCACCGTGGTGATTCCCACCGTGGGTCCTGCGGAAGCAGTGCTTGGCACTTTGAGAGCCTTGTCTGTCCAGAATAATCCCCCAGCCTGGGAGTTGCTGCTGATCGATAACGGCAGCGAGCCGTTGAACCCTGCGAGCAGCATTCGGCAATTCGATGGTCATTTGCCGCTGCGTATCCTGCGGTGTGCAATGCCAGGCCTGCACGCCGCGCGTCATACCGGCTTGGTTCACTCCACCGGCGAGGTGCTGATTTATCTGGACGACGACATGCAGCCGGGTCCCGACTGGCTGGCCAGCCTCAGCGCCGCCTTCGACGACCCGGCAACTGTGCTCGCCACCGGTCCGATCCATGCCGCGAACCCCGTATTACCGCCGGACTGGGAAACGCTGTGGGAGCCTCTGTCGAGTGGTGGCCGCTGCCTGCCCGGTCTGAGCCTGCTCGATGCGGGCAATGAGCGCCGATCGCTGCCGCCCTGGTATGCCTTCGGCGGCAACCTCGCCATCCGCAAGGCCAGCGTGCTGGCCGGTGGCGGCTTTCGGCCGGATGCGATGCCGCCTGCCCTGGGCTGGCTGCGCGGCGACGGTGAAACCGGTCTGGCCGTGGCATTGGCACGACAGGGCGTGCAGGCCCTGTATCTGCCGGCAGCCGCCGTGCGGCATCACTTCGATGGCGGTCGGCTGAGCAGGGCCGCGCTTGGCCAGCGTGCGCGGAAGGAAGGATATTCCTACGCCTACTCAAACCTCAGGGCGCATCGCAGTGCCTTCTACCTGTTGGCCGCCAGCTTCTGTTCCTACTTGGCAACTCCGCTGATGAGCTGGGGCTTGCCGCCGGCGCGCCGGCAGTGGCGCAGGGCCAATCGCTGGGGCCGCGTGGCCTATCTGCTGCGCTATCTGACCAGCGCTGAACTGCGTCGCTGGGTCGCCCGTGAACACTATCTGGGTGACCACGGCTGATGGCCGGCCGGTATTTACTGCCGAGCCGCAGCTATCGCATTGGCAAGGACACAGCCCCGCACCTATGCTGCTCCGGCACAGGCTGTTTCTTTCCGCAAAAGCCTTGTGTCGTCTGAAGCCAGGCCACTCCCAAACCGACCATGACCACCCCTACGGAATCCGGCGCGCTCGAAACCATCAGCCACGATGGAATGATGCTCGCCGTGCTGCTCCGCGCTGGCTTCAACCAGCCTGGCATCCACTTCTTCACCCCCGGCACCTTCTCGCAGCAGCTGGCCTACATGCAGCATCCCAGCGGCAAGGTGATTGCCCCGCACTATCACAACCCCATCCCGCGCGAAGTCACTTACACGCAGGAGGTTCTGGTGATCCGGCGAGGGCGGCTGCGGGTGGACTTCTACACGCGCGAGCCACGGTATCTGGAAAGCCGCGTTCTCGAAGCCGGCGATGTCATCCTGCTGGCGGGCGGTGGTCACGGCTTCGAGGTGCTTGAGGCACTTGAGATGGTCGAGATCAAGCAGGGCCCCTACTTTGGTGACGAAGACAAGACCCGCTTCGAGCCCGCCGCTGTAGACACCTTGAAGCTGTCATGACCAACGCGGATTTCATCCCGGTCAACACGCCGCGACTCGGTGCCCGCGAAAAGGCCTTGATCAACGAGTGCCTCGACAGCGGCTGGATTTCGTCCGAAGGGCCCTACATTGCCCGCTTCGAGCAGGCCGTCGCGCAAAAGCTCGGCCGTCGCCATGCCATTGCCGTCTGCAACGGCACTGCGGCCCTGCAAGTGGCGGTGGATGCGCTGCAGCTGGGCCCTGGCGATGAGGTGATCCTGCCTAGCCTCACCATCATTTCCTGTGTGGCCGCCATCATCCGCGCCGGCGCCACGCCGGTGCTCGTCGACAGCGACCCCCTGACCTGGAACATGGATGTGCGCCAAGTGGCCGCACGCGTCACCCCGCGCACCAAGGCCATCATGCCGGTGCATCTCTACGGCCTGTCGGTGGATCTCGATCCCCTGCTGGCCCTGGCAGCGCGGCATGGCCTGGCGATCATCGAGGACGCTGCCGAGGGTCTGGGCGGCACCTATCGCGGTCGTCCCTGCGGTTCGTTCGGCACGCTGTCGACGTTGAGCTTCTACCCCAACAAGCTGGTCACCACCGGCGAGGGCGGCATGGTGCTCACCGACGACGACCAGCTGGCACTGCGCTGCCGTCGCCAGCGCAATCTCTGCTTCCTGGAACAGCGACGATTCCTGCACGAAGAGCTGGGCTGGAACTACCGCATGACCAGCCTGCAGGCGGCCTTGGGACTCGCGCAGCTAGAGGCCTGGGATGAGCACTTGGCGCTCAAGTCCGCACTTGGTGCCCGTTATCAGGAGGGGCTCGCCGGCCTGCGTGGCGTGCAGCACCCCCTGGCCACTGGCGAGCAGGGCGATGCCAACGTCTACTGGGTCTACGGCCTGGTGCTCGACGATGCGCACCCGCTCGATGCCGAGGCCGCGATGCGTGCCTTGGCAGAGCGGGGCATCGGCACCCGCCCCTTCTTCTGGCCCTTGCATGAGCAGCCGGTGCTGCATGCCCGGGGTCTCTGCCGGGCCGAGCAACACCCGGTGGCGTCGCGGCTGGCGCGGCGTGGGTTCTACCTGCCGAGTGGGCTCGCGCTCAGCGTTGCTGACCAGCAGCGCGTCATCGCCGGCGTGCGAGCGTTGATGTCATGAGCGAACAGGCCTTTGACGGCATCGCCGATTTCTACGACCTGGTCTATGCCGGCAAGGACACAGAGGCGGAAGCGAGCTACGTGGCGGCACTGCTGACACGGCATGGCGTCGCGCCGCCCTCGCGCATCCTGGAATGGGGTTCCGGCACCGGCCGCCATGCCCGTGCCCTGGCCCGTCTTGGTTATCAGATGACCGGGCTGGAACGTTCGGCGGAGATGCTGCACCAGGCACAGGCCGCAGTGACCGACGATTGCGACGTGCGATTCCTGCACGGCGACCTGCTGGAACCCAGCCCGGGTGCTGACTACGACGGCTTGATCGCCTGCTTCCATGTCATCAGCTATCTCACCGACGAGCCGGCGCTGGCGCGCGCCTTTGCCAATGCGCGGCAGGCGCTGCGGCCGCGTGGGGTGTTTCTGTTCGATGTCTGGCATGGACCCGCCGTGGTGGCGCAGGGGCCGCAAACCCGCAGCGTGCGGTTTGCCGACGCGCAGCGCGAGCTGGTGCGCATCGCCGAACCGCGGCACGACCCCGAGAAGCAGCTTGTGGACGTGCAGTACCGTTATTTCCATCGCCGCCATGACGATGCACTGTGGGCGCTGGCTGAGGAAACTCATCGCCTGAGGTACTGGTTCGGCAGCGAGATTCGCCGCCACGCTGAGCAGGCCGGCCTGCGCTGGCTGGCCGCAGAGGAGTGGCTCAGTGGCCGCACACCGGGTTGCGAAACCTGGGGGGTGTGCCACCTGCTCGGTCGATGAAGCTGCGCATCGGCATCTACCTGAGCTGCCTACGTCACGATGGTGGTACCCATCAATACGCCCAGTCCTTGCTGGAGGCCCTGGCGCTATTGCCGGTCAGCGAATACGAGACGGTGGCGCTGTGCACCACCCCTGAGTGGCAGTCTCTGGCCGCACGCTTCGGTGTACAGAGTCAGCTCACACGGGTTGTCTATGCCGAAAAAGCGCTTTCCACGATCTGGCTTCGTGGCCATCTACCGGCCTCCCTGTGGCAGCAGACGGTTGCACACTGTCAAACCGCCTATCACGCCGCCCGCGCATTGGGTTGCACGCTCTGGCTGTTCCCAGCACATGACCGCTGGAGCTATCTCTGGCCCTTGCCGTCGATACCCAGCGTCCATGACTTGATGCACCGTTACGAATCACGATTTCCTGAGGTCGGGCACGTCCGTCACCTGCGTGATCTGCACTTCCGCAGCATTGCCCGTCACTGCGGCGCACTATTTGTGGATTCGGACTGCGGCCGTGAGCAATTCTGCGAGAGCTACGGAGTCGAGCCGAAAAAGGTTGTGCCGCTGCCCTATGTACCCCCGCCGCACATCCGCCATGCCGGTGCCGACGAACCGGGCCGCCTGCCCGAAGGATTGCCGGCCAAGTATTTCTTCTATCCGGCACAGTTCTGGCCGCACAAGAATCACGCTCGCCTGTTTGCCGCCCTTGCGCGCGTATCGGCAATGCACCCGGATGTGCAGCTGGTGCTCTCGGGCGCAAAATCTCGTGAATACCAGTCCCTCCGCACGCTGGCCGATTCCCTGCGCATTAGTCAGAGACTGCATTTTCTTGGCTATGTCGACGATGCCGACATGCGCGAGCTTTACCGCCGGGCAAGGGCCTTGGTCATGCCGACTTTTTTTGGTCCCACCAATATTCCGCCCCTGGAGGCCTTCGCACTCGGCTGTCCGGTCGCCATCTCCCGACGCTACGGGATGCCGGAGCAGGTGGGGGATGCGGCCCTGCTGTTCGACCCGGAGTCGACCGAGGAAATGACAGAAGTCATGCAGCGTCTTTGGGGCGACGATGCGCTTTGCGAGTCGCTCAAGCAGCGGGGCTTTGAACGCGCGCAGCACTGGGACGTGCCGGCGCTAAGTCAGAGATTGCAAGCGCTGTTGCCGGTGTTGGCGCTTCAGGCCGCTCGATGAGCGGGGCGGCCGTCAATCCGCTAGTTTCGGTGATCACCGTCGTGTTCAACGGTGCGACCCATCTCGGTAACTGCCTGGACAGCGTGCGCCGTCAACAGGGCATCGCTTTCGAGTACATCGTCATCGACGGAGGCTCAACCGATGGCAGTGTCGAGCTGATCCGCCAGCAGCAGCATGGACTTGCTTACTGGGTTTCGGAACCAGATCGCGGCATCGGCGATGCCATGAACAAGGGCATCGCCCGTGCACGCGGCGAGTGGCTGCTGTTCCTGCATGCAGATGACTATCTTGTGGCCGACGACGTTCTGGCCGGATGCCACGCGGTGCTACAGACCCTATCGGCCGACATCGTCGGCTTTCCACTCCACTTCGGCAGTGCCGCCGCCTCCCGCATGCTACGGCCACGCGGAGGGGGGTTCTGGCTCAACTTCAAGACCGGGCTGCTGCACCAGGCCAGCTTCATCCGACGTACGCTCTTAGAGCGCATCGGCCCCTACGATACGGACCTGCGCATCGCCATGGACTACGAATTCTTCCTGCGTGCGCAGCGTCGTGGCGCCTGTATCGTCACGCGCTCGTCGCCGGTGCCCAGCCTGATGCGCGATACCGGCGTCAGCAGTCGTCGTGACTGGCCGTCACTGCAACAGCGGCTTGCGGAAGAAAGGGCAATCCATACCCTGCACGCGAACTCGCGTGCGCTGCAACTGCTCTACACCATGTACTGGACGCTGTATCTGCCCTACCGGCGTCTGC
The DNA here is from genome assembly GCA_040385605.1 of Pseudomonadota bacterium. Taxonomy (GTDB): domain Bacteria; phylum Pseudomonadota; class Gammaproteobacteria; order Nevskiales; family Nevskiaceae; genus Stagnimonas. The sequence goes on along the minus strand of JAZKHC010000013.1, from coordinate 62,534 downwards.
GGGCGCTAGCAAAGGCGGCCTGATGACCCCGCCCCTCTCGGTCATCGTCCCTGCCTACAACGCCGCCGATCTCATCGAGGCGACGCTCACGGCCTTGCACACACAAACCGTGTCGGCAGAGATCATCGTGGTTGATGATGCCTCCAACGATGCAACGGCAAACCGAGTCAGCTGCTATCCCGACGTGCATCTTTGCCGTCTACCTCGCAACCTCGGTCGGTCAGGTGCCCGCAATGCCGGTGCAGCGCTTGCAACGACTGAAGTGCTGCTGTTTTTGGACTGTGATTGCGTGCCGGTAGGAACCGGCTTTTTGGCAGCCCACCTCGCACTCCACGACGGCACGGTAGAGGGGACCTGCGGTGGCATCGAGGCTCTGGGACAAAGCTTCTGGGCACGCTATCAAAACCGCCCGGCAGCGCCGCAAGCCGAACCAGTACCGCTTGCGGCCTTCTCGTCGGCGAATTTTTCGATCCGGCGATCTCTCTTCGAGCGCCTTGGGGGGTTCGACGTAGGCTACCGCGGTTACGGCTTCGAGGATCGCGACCTGTACGCCCGCCTGCTGGCCTGTGGCGGAACTTTGTTGTCAGCGCCCGCCGCCCGCGTGCAGCACATGGACTATGTGCATCTGGCGCACGTCTGGCAGCGCCTGCAGGAGTGCGGCGCGACCAGCGCCGATCGCTTTCGCGCTGCACACCCACTGCAATATCGCCGGATGTCCTACTCGCGCCTGGATGCAGGAGAGCATCTGGCCCTCTGGCCTGTCGGACGCAGTCTCGGTTTCCTGTTGCCACCAACTCTGGCCATCATCGAACGTCTGCTGCAAGTCGAAGTGATCCCCTTTGCTTTGCGCCGTGCGGTGGCAAAAGCCTATGCCGCCGCGGCCTTCCTGCATGGCACTACGCGGCGTTCCGAGCAACCCGGCTAGCGCGCATCGCCCGGCTTTGAGGCGCTGCGATGCGCGGCCAGCAGCAGATCGGCGTACTGTGCCGCAATGGTTTCCCAAGCCATCGGCAGCAATCGGGGTTGACGCGCCGCACGCAGGCTCTGCGCCTGATGTGGAGTCCGCAGGCTGGCCTCGATGGCCTCTGCGAGCGCTGATGAGTCATCGGCATCGCAGCGCCATAAGCCTGGGCAATCTCTGGTCAGATCCTCCTGCGCCTCGCTGTACCCGACCACCAGCTTGCAACCACAGGCCAGTGCCTCGATCAGGGTCAGGCCCAGGCCTTCGGCATCGCCATCGGCAGCTTGGCGAAACGGCAGCACCACGGTCTCGGCCTCGCGATACTCGTCGGGTAGGCGGGCATTGGCCATGCCGCCCAGAAACTGCACGTCGCCGCCAAGGCCCAGGCTTTGCGTGAGCTGCTCCAGCGTCTCGCGCTCCGGCCCCTCGCCAATCACCCGCAGGTGAACGCGCCGGTGCGAGCGCTGCAGCAGCGCTAACGCTCTCAGCAGGGCATCCACACCTTTCTTTGGTACCAGCCGGCCCACGTAGAGCAGGCGACCGGCAAGTGGCGAGCCCTCTGCGCGAGGGGAGAACCGCTCCAGATCACAGCCCATCGGCAGCACGCTCACGGCCTTGCTTGGCGCCGTTGCTGTCAGAGCGGCCCGCAGCGGTTCGCCGACGGCAGTGACTGCAAAAGCGTTTTGCATCACCCAGCGCCGCAGCGTCTCAAACAGGCGGCCCTGCAGCGCAAACACATCCGCCCCGTGACTGGTGCAGACCACCGGCCGACCGCCGCCGCTGAGCAGGGCGATTACGCCGTTGGGAACCAACCAGTGGGCGTGGATGACATCGAACTGCCTTCGCCGCGTCCACAGCGCAAAGGCCTGCGAGAGCATCAGTCCCGGCAGCCAGACGAGGAGTGCAGGTGAACGCCGCAAGTTGGGCAGGATGCCACCACCACTCGTCAGCTGCTGTCCGCGCCGACTCGCGTAGCGGTAGCGCACCACATGGACCCCAGCCCAGTGTCCCGCCCGCGCGCCTTCGCAGGCCGGCGCCAGAACAGTAATCTCGAATGCAGGTGATAGCCGGCGACAAAGCTCGAAAACGAAGGCGGGTATCGCATCGTCGTCGTCGCTGGGATAGGTCGTGGTCAGTACGGCGAGCCGCAGGGGTTTTCGAGCCTCTTTGCAGACCGCGGTTTTCGGTTCCATAGTGTCATGCTCTAGGTTCAACAACCGGGTTCGTCACATGTCCACTGTCAATCCTCAGTCACCGCCAGCGGCATCCGTCTACCTCGGCGGCCTCGCCCGACGGCTGCTGACCGAAAAGGTCGCTAGCGAAGAGATCATCCGTGATCTGCAGCTGAAGTCCAACAAGCAGGGCAAGACTCTGGTGGCGCTGATGGTCGAGGGCGGCCATGCGGCTTCGGCCAGGCTGGCGGATATCGCCAGCAGCGAGTTCGGCTCGCCCCTCATTGATCTCTCGGTGATCGACATCGACCCGCAGATCATCCGCGAAGTGGGCGAAAAGCTCATGCGCAAGCACATGGCGCTGCCGCTGTACAAGCGTGGCAAGAAGCTCTACGTCGGCATGGCAGACCCCGCCAACATTGCCGCGCTCGACGAGTTCAAGTTTGCGACCGGGCTTTCCACCGAAGCCATCGTGGTGGAGCAGGACAAGCTGGCGAAGCTGGTCGAATCCGCCGCCAGCGCGGCGGATACCAGCTCGCTCAATGTCGGCGATGCCGATCTCGACAATCTCGAAATCGTCGAAGGTGGCGATGACGATGCCGGTGGCGAGATCACCCGTTCGGACGCCGACGACGCGCCCATCGTGCGCTACGTCAACAAGATCCTGGTCGATGCGATCCAGCAGGGCGCGTCGGATATCCATTTCGAGCCATACGAAAAGTTCTACCGCATCCGCTATCGCAAGGACGGCGAACTCAAGATCGTCAGCCAGCCACCTGTGGGCCAGGGCAATCGCCTGGCGGCGCGCATGAAGGTGATGAGCCGCATGGACCTTGCCGAGCGTCGCGTGCCGCAGGACGGCCGCATCAAGCTCAACCTCTCGAAGACCAAGGCCATCGATTTCCGCGTCAACACCTGCCCCACGCTCTGGGGCGAGAAGATCGTCGCCCGTATTCTCGATGCTTCCTCGGCCATGCTGGGTATCGACGTGCTCGGCTACGAGGCTGAGCAGAAAGCCGCCTACATGAAGGCCCTCGAGCAGCCGCAGGGCATGATCCTCGTCACCGGCCCGACCGGCTCGGGCAAGACCGTCTCGCTCTACACGGGCCTGAACATCCTCAACACCGAGGATGTGAACATCTCCACCGCCGAAGACCCGGCTGAAATCAACTTGCCGGGCATCAACCAGGTCAACGTCAATCCCAAGACCGGCCTGACCTTCGCCGCCGCGCTGAAGAGCTTTTTGCGACAAGACCCTGACGTGATCATGGTCGGCGAGATCCGCGATCTCGAAACCGCCGAAATCGCCATCAAGGCGGCGCAAACCGGGCACTTGGTGCTGAGCACCCTGCACACCAACGACGCGCCGCAGACCATCACCCGCCTGATGAACATGGGCGTGCCGGGCTACAACATCGCCTCGACGCTCTCGCTGGTCATTGCCCAGCGCCTGGCGCGCAAGCTGTGCAAGCACTGCAAAAAGCCCGCCGACATCCCGCGCGTGGAGCTGAAGAAGAACGGCTTCACCGACGCCATGCTTGATACCCCCAACTTCATGCTCTACCAGGCGGTAGGCTGCGACCAGTGCGACAAGGGCTACAAGGGCCGCACCGGCATCTACCAGGTGATGCCGCTCACCGAGCGCATCGGCCGCATCATCATGGAGGGCGGCTCGGCGCAGGACATCGCCGACCAGGCCAAGGTCGAGGGCATCAAGGACCTGCGCGAATCGGCGCTGAGGAAGGTCCTGGACGGCCACATCGACCTGCTCGAAGCCAACCGCACCACGGTCTCCGAGTAAGCATTACGATAAGCCGGGTAGCGCCACCAAACCGGGAAGGGATGTGTCATGGCAGAAGCAGTGAAAGTCATCAAGGAATACGACTTCAAGTGGGAAGGCACTGACCGCAAGGGCAACAAGATCAAGGGCCAGATGTCGGGCCCCGGCGACAATTTCGTCAAGCTGCAACTGCGCAAGCAGGGCGTGACCCCGACCCGGGTGCAGAAGCAGCTCAAGTTCGGCACCGGCAAGAAGCCGATCACCGGCCAGGAGATCGCCATCTTCAGCCGCCAGATGTCCACCATGATGAAGGCCGGCGTGCCGTTGGTGCAGTCGCTCGAACTGGTGGCGCGCGGCAACGAGAACAAGTCGATGACCGAGCTGATCCTCTCGGTCAAGGCCAGCATCGAGGCCGGCCTGCCGTTCGCCGAGGCGCTGGCCAAACACCCGCGCCAGTTTGACGATCTCTACGTCAACCTCATCGAGGCGGGTGAAAAATCCGGTGCGCTCGAATCGTTGCTCGACAAGATCGCCACCTACAAGGAAAAGACCGAGTCGATCAAGAAGAAGATCAAGAAGGCACTCACCTACCCGGCCGCCGTCGTGGTGGTGGCATTCGTCGTCACCGGCATCCTGCTCTACTTCGTGATCCCGCAGTTCGAGAGCCTGTTCCAGGGCTTCGGCGCCGACCTGCCCGCCTTCACCAAACTGGTGGTGTCGCTCTCCAAGTTCGTCACGGCCTACTGGTGGATCCTCATCCTGATTCCGGTCGGCGCTTTCTTCGCCTTCAAGGAGGCGCACCACCGCTCGGCCAACTTCCGGCGCTTTCTCGACCGCATTTCCCTGAAAGCACCGCTGTTCGGCGAGATTCTCTACAAGGGTGCCGTCGCCCGCTTCGCGCGCACGCTCTCGACCATGTTCGCGGCCGGCGTGCCGCTGGTCGAAGCCATGGATTCGGTGGCCAAGGCGGCCGGCAACATCGTCTACACCGAAGGCATCTTCAAGATGAAGGACCAGGTCTCCACCGGCACGCAGTTGCAGCTGTGCATGGCGCAGTCGAACCTCTTCCCGGCGATGGCGGTGCAGATGATCGGCATCGGTGAAGAATCCGGCTCGCTCGACGCCATGTGCGCCAAGGTCGCCGACTTCTACGAGGAGGAAGTAGACAACATGGTCGACAACCTCTCCAGCCTCATGGAGCCAATGATCATGGCCGTGCTGGGTGTTCTGGTCGGCGGCCTGGTGGTCGCCATGTACCTGCCCATCTTCAAACTGGGTCAGGCTATCTAAAGTGCCTTTTGTCGATGCGCTGGCCTCGTTCGAGCCGCTGCTGATTGCCTGCACGGGTCTGCTTGGCCTGCTGGTCGGCAGCTTTCTCAATGTGGTGATCTACCGCCTGCCCCAGATGATGGAGCGGCGCTGGCAGCAGGAGGCACGCGACATTCTCGCCCTCGATGCCATCGAGCAGGCACCGCTGTCGCTCGCCAAGCCCGCGTCCCGCTGCCCGGCCTGCGGCGCGGCGATCAAGCCCTGGCAGAACATCCCGGTCGTCTCCTGGCTGCTGCTGCGCGGCCGCGCGGCCTGCTGCGGCGCGCGCATCAGCCCGCGTTACCCGCTGGTGGAGCTGCTCACCGGCCTGATGAGTGCCGCCTGCGCCTGGCGCTTCGGCTTCGGGCCTGAGCTCGCTGGCGCGCTGCTGCTGAGCTGGGCCTTGATCGCCCTCGCCTTCATCGACCTCGATACCCAGTTGCTGCCGGACGACATGACCCTGCCCCTGCTCTGGGCAGGACTGCTGTTCTCACTCGCAGGCGGCTTCGTTGCTCTGGAGAGTGCCGTCATCGGGGCCATCGCTGGCTATCTTTCGCTCTGGCTGGTGTTCTGGGGTTTCAAGCTCGCCACCGGCAAGGATGGCCTGGGCTATGGCGACTTCAAGCTGCTCGCCGCCCTCGGGGCCTGGCTGGGCTGGCAGGCGCTGCCGCAGATCATCCTGCTCTCCTCGGTAGTGGGTGCCGTCACCGGCATTGCGCTGATCGTGCTGCGCCGCCAGCAGCGGGGGGCGGCCATGCCTTTCGGGCCTTTCCTTGCCGCAGCGGGCTGGCTGGCACTGATGGGCGTTGATGCGCTCGGAGCCATAGTGCCCGGCGTTTCTGCCCCATGACCTTGGTGGCCCCTTTCCCGGCGGCGGTGCCGCCGTGAGCCTGGTCGTCGGTCTCACCGGCGGCATCGCCAGCGGCAAGAGCCATGTGCTGCACCTGTTCGAGTCTTTGGGCGTGCCCGCCATCGAGGCCGATGATGTCGGCCGTGCCGTGGTTGCACCCGGCATGCAGGCGCTCGACCAGATTGCCACTGCATTCGGCAGCCACCTGATCCAGGCCGATGGTGGCCTGGATCGCCGCGCCCTGCGCAGCATCGTGTTCAACGATGCCGTCGCCTTGAAGCAACTGGAGGCGATCACCCATCCACACATCCGCGCGCGTTTGCGCGAATGGCTGGCGGCACAGTCTGCGCCCTACTGCATTCTCTCGGCGGCGATCCTGCTCGAAAGCGGCCTCGCATCACTGACCCAGCGGGTGCTCGTGGTCGATGCGCCAGAGGCAGACCAGATCGCACGGCTGATGCGGCGTGACGATATCGACGAGCCACTCGCGCGGCAGATGCTGTCGCGTCAGGCCAGCCGCGCCGAGCGGCTGGCGGCAGCGCATGAAGTGATCGAAAACCCCGACCCGCCGCAAGACCTCATGCCAAAGGTGCTGGCCCTGCACACGCGCTACAGCCGCTGAGCGTCTGTCCGCTTTTCACCGCCGGTTGGCGGGGCGTGCCGCATCGTCCAGAATGCGGCGACTACCGATTTGCAGACTTAAGCGTGCCCCAAGGCGAGAACCACATTGTTTTCGAGCAACCGCTCAGCGAGCGGGTGCGTACCTTCATGCGGCTGGAGTTCCTGTTCCAGCAGCGCCGCCACCATGCGCTCGACGACTCGCCCACCGGCACCCGTGCCGCGCTGCAATCGCTGCTGGACGTGCTCTCGCTCACCGCCCGCTCCGACCTCAAGAGCGAGGTCATCAAAGAGATTCAAGATCAGCAGACCGTGCTCACCCGCGCACCGACGCTGTTGCAGGGCATGGATGCGCGCCAAGTGTTTGCCCGCCTGGCCGATGCCCTGAAAAACGTGCAGCGCCTACCCTCGCACTTTGCCGGCTCCTCGCTGCGCAGCCATGAGTTTCTGGATTCCATGGCCAAGCGCAGCGTCATCCCCGGCGGCGCCGCGCCATTCGATATGCCCGCCCTGCACCGCTGGCTGGGTGAGCCGACCATCCGCATCCGCGCCGATCTCGAACGCTGGTTCGCGCATTTCGCGCCTTACGAAATTGCCATCTCCACCTGCCTCGACGTGCTGCGCCACAGTGGCAGCGACCAGGCACTGCTGGCCGAAAACGGCGTGCATCTGCACACCCCCGTGGCCGCGCACCAGCTGCTGCGGGTGAAGGTGTCGTCCGACAGCGGCCTGTATCCCGAGATCAGCGCCGGCCGCTACCGCTACAGCCTGCGCTTCATGCGCCAGCCGGACGTCGATAGCCGCGCGCAGCAGATCACTGCGAACGTGCCTTTCCAGTTGCAGTGCTGCCTCTTGGCCTGATGAGCGACACGCCCTCAGCGGGGCCGATGGGTCGGTGCCCGCAATGCCGCAAGCCCTCCTTGATCGCCCCGGCCAATCCCTGGCGGCCGTTTTGCAGCGAACGCTGCAAGCTGATGGATCTCGGCGACTGGATGAGCGGGCGTTTCGTGATTCCCGCAGCACCCTCCGACGAGCTGGACGACTACCCGCCCGACGAACGCCAGTAGGCGCTGATGGCGGCAATGCCCTGTGCATTGGCCTGGCGTGCGGCATCGAGCTGAGTGGCATCAAGTCCGCCGATCGCCAGTACCGGCAGTGCGGCATCGCCGCGAATGGCGGCAAAGCAATGCCAGCCCAGCGTTGCAGTGCCTGGGTGTGTCGCAGTGGGCTGCACCGGGCCCAGTACCGCCGCATCAAATCCCAGCGCCGCCGCATGCGCGAGCTGTGCGGCATCGTGAACCGAGGCCAGGGCCAAGGGCACACTGGGCCGCTGCTCAAGACGCATCAGAACCTCGCTGGTGCAGTGCCAACCTGCCGCGCCCTGGCTCAGGGCCTGTGCCGGGTCACGATCCAGCAAGACGCGGATGCCGCACTCACGCGCAGCAGGCAGCACTTGCTGGGCGATGGCCTCATAGCGCGCCGCGTCGAGCGCAGGCAGGCGCAAGCGCAGCCAGGCATCAGGCGGCAATCGCGGCAGACCTGCGAGCAGGGCCTCTGCGGTGATGTCTGACGGTGTGAAGACATACTGCTCGGGCATGCGCAGTGCCTGCTCGATGGGCCTCACCGTCGGCAGCAAGGGCCCAAGCTCTGCAAAACGATGCACCGGCAGCCATCGCAAGGCCTGCCCCTCGCAACCTTGCGGCAAGCCATCGAACGCCGTGACCTGCCAGGTATCGAGCATGATCACCCGGTTGCTGTACTCGTGGCGGAAGCGGATCAGCGGGCGGGCTGCACGAACCGTCACACCCAGCTCTTCGCGCAGCTCGCGCCTCAAGGCCTGCAAGGCAGACTCGCCGGCTTCGATCTTGCCGCCCGGGAACTCCCACCAGCCTGCCGCGATCTTGCCCTCGGGGCGTTGCGCCAATAGCACCTCGCCCAAGCCGTTGACGAGCACACCGCAGGCGACATGAATGGTCGGCTTGGCAGACTTGCTGAACTCGGCCACTGCCGCCCTCAAGTCCGGTATTCAGCGTTGATCTTGACGTAGTCGTAGGAGAAATCGCAGGTCCATACCGTGGTGCTGGCGGCACCTCGACCCAAGCCGACTCGGATGGCGAATTCTGGCTTCGCCACCACCGCCGAGCCGAGTGCCTCGTGGTATTCGGCATGCGGCTGACCGCCCTCGATCACGGCGACCTCGTCCAGCGCGATGCTCACACCCGCCACATCCAGACCCTCGACGCCCGCCTTGCCGATGGCCATCGCCAAGCGGCCCCAGTTGGCATCGCTGGCGAACATCGCGGTCTTCACCAGCGGCGAATGGGCGATGGAGAGCGCCACTGCACGCGCTTCAGCCGCGCTGCGCGCACCGCCGACCTCGATAGTGATGAACTTGGTCGCGCCCTCGCCATCACGGACGATGGCATGGGCCAATTGGCGGCACACGGCTTCGACGGCGGCGGCGATCAGCGGATAGTCGGCGTGCTGCGCATCGACCTCCTGCGTGCCCACCTTGGCGGTGGCGAACAGCACGCAGCTGTCGTTGGTGGAGGTGTCGCCATCCACCGTCACGCAGTTGAATGTGCGCGCGGCGACATCGGCAATCAGGGCCTGGGTGGCCGCGGTCGTAAGCCGCGCATCGGTGCCGATGAAGCCCAGCATGGTCGCCATGTTGGGGTGGATCATGCCCACGCCCTTGGCAATGCCGGTGACGGTGACCAGACCCTGCGAGGTCTGCACGGTGTGGCTTGCGCCCTTGCCGACGGTGTCGGTGGTCATGATCGCGTGCATGGCGGCGAGCCAGCCATCGGCAGCGAGCGTCGCCACCGCAGCGGGTGCGGCTGCCACCATGCGGGCAACCGGCAGTTGCTGGCCGATCACGCCGGTGGAGAACGGCAGCACGCTTTCGGCTGATACGCCGAGCGACGCCGCAACGGCGGCGCTGGTCTCAGATGCGGCGGCAAGGCCCGAGGCCCCGGTCGCGGCATTGGCGTTGCCACTGTTGATCAGCAATGCGCTGAGCGGCCGCCTCGCGGCCAGCCGCTGACGGCACAACAGCACGGGTGCAGCAGCGAAAGCGTTCTGCGTGAACACGCCACCTACACGGGTGCCTTCGTCCAAAGCGATCACCAGCAAGTCCCGCTTGCCGGGTTTCTTGATTGCCGCTTCGGCAACGCCAAGGCGCACGCCGACAACCGGCAGCAGCGAAGTGGGCTCTGCGTAGTTCACCGGCATATAAAAGCTCTTTGTAGGATCAGGCCAGCTGGCCGTGGCACTGCTTGTATTTCTTGCCGCTGCCGCAGGGGCAGGGGTCGTTGCGGCCGACCTTGGGCAGCTCGCGCTGAAAGGTTTCCGGCTTCTCTGGTGCTGCGGCCATCTGCATCGGGCGCGGTGTCGGCACGGCTTCGGGGGCATCGTGCAGCACATCCGGCGCTGCGGCATGCTGCAACTGCATCTTGCTTCCGGCGGCTTCGGCGGCCGCACGGCGCTGTTGCTCGATGCGCTCCACCTCGGCCTCGGTCTGGATCTGCACGCGCGCGAGAATGCTGATCACCTCGTGCTTGAAGCGGCCCAGCATGTCGTTGAACATGCCGAAGGCCTCGCGCTTGTATTCCTGCTTGGGGTCTTTCTGCGCGTAGCCTCTGAGGTGGATGCCCTGGCGCAGGTAGTCCATCGCTGACAAGTGCTCGCGCCAGAACTGGTCGATCACCTGCAGCATGATCGCCTTCTCGAAGTGCTCCAGCACGGCCGCACCCACACGTGATTTTTTGTCTTCGTAGGAAGCTCTCACGGCCTCGGTGACGCGGGCACGCACGCCCTTCTCGTCGAGGCTGTCTTCCTCGTCGAGCATCTTCTTCACCGGCAGCTCGACGCCGAAATCCTTCTTCAGCGAGGCTTCCAGCTCCTCGACCTTCCACAGCGACTCGATAGTCTGCGGCGGGATGTAGGCATCCACCATCGCGTTCATCACGTCGGGGCGGATGTCGTCCACCAGTGCCGTGACTTTCTCGGCTCCCATCAACTCGTCGCGCAGCTCGTAGACGGCCTTGCGCTGGTCGTTGGCGACGTTGTCGTATTCGAGCAGGTTCTTGCGGATGTCGAAGTTGTGCGCCTCAACCTTGCGCTGCGCGGTTTCGATCGCGCGCGTCACCCAGCGGTGCTCGATGGCCTCGCCCGGCTGCATGCCGAGCTTGGTGAGCATCGCGCGCATCGAGGGCGGCGTGAAGATACGCATCAGGGTGTCGTCGAGCGAGAGGTAGAAGCGCGTCGCGCCCGGATCGCCCTGGCGGCCGGAGCGGCCGCGCAGCTGGTTGTCGATGCGGCGGGATTCGTGGCGCTCACTGCCGATCACATACAAGCCACCCGAAGCCTTCACGGCATCGTGGCGAATCTGCCAATCGGCCTTGAGCTGCGCACGTGTGGCGGCATCGTCGGCCGCCACAGTGTGCAGCTCGGCTTCGAGCGAGCCACCGAGCACGATGTCGGTGCCGCGACCGGCCATGTTGGTGGCGATGGTGACGGTGGAAGGGCGGCCGGCATTGGCGATGATCTCGGCCTCGCGCTCGTGCTGCTTGGCGTTCAACACCTCGTGACGGATGCCCTTGTCGGTCAAGAGCTTCGCCAGCAGCTCGCTGGTCTCGATGCTCGCGGTACCCACCAGCACCGGCTGCGCACGTTTGTTGGCTTCGACGATCTCGCCGATCACGGCGTCGAACTTTTCCTTGGCGGAAATGAACACCTGATCGCCCTGATCCTTGCGGATCATCTCGCGGTTGGTGGGAATCACCACCACTTCGAGCTTGTAGATGTTCTGGAACTCGAAGGCCTCGGTGTCGGCCGTGCCGGTCATGCCAGCGAGTTTCTTGTAGAGGCGGAAGTAGTTCTGGAAGGTGATCGAGGCCAGCGTCTGATTCTCTTGCTGGATATTGACGCCTTCCTTGGCCTCGACGGCCTGGTGCAGGCCATCGCTCCAGCGGCGGCCCGACATCAGCCGCCCGGTGAATTCGTCGACGATGATGACCTGGCCACCGCGCACGATGTACTCGACATCGCGCTTGTAAAGATGGTGCGCGCGCAGCAGCGCATTGAGGTGATGCACGAGAATGATGTGGCTGGCGTCGTAGAGCGACTCGCCCTCGGCCAGCAGGCCCACTTCGCGCATGAAGGCTTCGGTCTTCTCGAAGCCGGTCTCCGAAAGATGGATCTGCTTGCCTTTTTCATCGGCAAAGAAATCGCCCTCTTCCTCTTCGGTTTTCTGTCCTTTCAGCTGCGGGATGATGGCGTTGATCTTCTTCCACAGCGCCGGGTCGTCATCAGCGGGGCCCGAGATGATGAGCGGCGTGCGCGCCTCGTCGATCAGGATCGAATCGACCTCGTCGACGATGGCGTAATGCTGGCCGCGCTGCACCTTCTGGTCGAGCGCGAAGGCCATGTTGTCGCGCAGGTAGTCGAAGCCGAATTCGTTGTTGGTGCCGTAGGTGATGTCAGCCTGGTAGGCGGCTTTCTTCTCCTCGTTGCTCTGGCCGGAAACGACGACGCCGACGGTGAGGCCGAGAAAGCCATACAGCTTGCCCATCCACTCCGCATCGCGGCGGGCGAGGTAGTCGTTGACGGTAACGACGTGAACGCCCAGGCCTTCCAGGGCGTTGAGATACACCGGCAGGGTCGCCATCAGCGTCTTACCCTCGCCGGTGCGCATCTCGGCGATCTTGCCTTCGTTGAGCACGGAGCCGCCGATGAGCTGCACGTCGAAGTGGCGCATGCCCATCGCGCGCTTGCCGGCCTCGCGGGCGATCGCAAAGGCATCGTTGCGGATGTCGCTGAGGCTCTCGCCCTTGGCGAGACGTTCTTTCAATATGCGGGTCTGATCGCTGAGCTCCGCATCGCCGAGTGCGGCATATCTGGCTTCAAGCGATCCCACCTGATCGACGACTTCCTTGCGGAAACGGGTGACGAGACGCTGGTTGCGGCTCCCGAAGATTCGGGTGAGCAGATTGTTGATCATGTAAAGGGTTCACAAGCGCAGTAATGGGCGGCAAAGCGCCTCGCGCGGGTCGGTCAAAGTAAGCCCGCATTATGCCTGATGGTTGCTGTCCGGCCCTTTTCAAGGTGCGGCCGGACTCTGCGCAAAGCCCACTGCGGCAGCGACGGCTATCGCGTGGCCTGGATGTACTGCGAGGGATTCACCGGCGAGCCGTTGAGCAGCACCTCGAAGTGCACATGCGGCCCGGTCGAACGACCGCTGGACCCCATCAGGGCCAGTCGCTGGCCCTTGCGCACGGTATCGCCAGACTTCACCAGCACCGCCGAGTTGTGCCCGTAGCGGGTGACGTAGCCGTTGCCGTGGTTGACCTCGACGATATTGCCGTAGCCGCTGCGATCACCGGCGAAGCTGACCACTCCTGCGCCCACCGCGATGACGCTGCTGCCCTCGGCACCGGCAAAGTCGACGCCCTCGTGGAAGGCGCCACGGCCGCTGAAAGGATCGGTGCGGTACCCGAACAGGGAAGAGATGAACCCGTTGAGCACCGGCCAACCGGAGGGCATCACCTCGTTCTGCATGCGGCTCGCCATCAGGAGATCTTCCAGCACCCGCATCTGGCGCTCGCGCTCGCTCAAGCGGGCCTCGAACTTCTCGATGGATTGAAGCAGCGGGTCTGTTCCCGGCCCCGCCAGGGCCACCTCTTCGGTCTCAGGACCGCCCAGTGCGGGCGGACGGTTGAAGTTGAACTCTTTCGGGTCGAGATCGGCGACCTTGACCATGCGCTCGCCTGCGGCATCGAGCCGCATCATCTGGGCATTCAGCTCGGCCATGCGGCGGGCCAGGGCACGGGTGTTCTCTTCAGCGGCGGTCTTGGCCAGAGCAAGATCGTGGCGCTGGGCCTTGATCTCGTCGTTCCAGCTCGTCATCAGCTTTTCAGGCAGCAGGCCCTTGCCGCCATTGGCGTGGTAGCCAATGGTGAAGCTCAGCATCAAGCCACCGAGCACCAGCAAGGCAGCTGGCAGCCAAAGATGGAAGTGGGCTGCATCCAATTGCAGCTTCCAGGTTTTGCCACGCGCGTGGCTGACTACAATGACATCCATAAAGACCTGACCATCTCCAACTCGAACCGCCAAACCATCTTTAAGTGAACGCCAGTCGCCTGGACACCCACCTCGAAAACGCGACGCTGCTGCCGCGCGGGCTCATCGCCCATGCGCGTCACCTGGCCGAACTCAACCTTGCCCTCAGAGAGTGGCTGGCACCGCAAGGCGCGTGGACTAGGCAGGTTTCGCTGGCCAACTACCGGGCACCGCAGGCGACGCTGATCGTTGGCAATGCCGCCTTGGCGACACCGCTGCGCTACCGTCAGCACGACATTCTGGCGTGGCTGGGCGAGCAGACCGGCGAGCGATTCACCCGCCTGGAGATCAACGTCCGAGCCCTGCCCGGACAACGTGAAGGCCGAGTTTAGGCGGCGGTTTTGCGCAAACGCAAGCTTTTGCCCCTGAGGCTTGGGCAAAAATCAAGCCTAATGGAGGCCGAAAATCCACTTTCCGGAAAGATTTTTCACGTTGGCAGGGCGTGCATCGACACCACGGCAGCGGCCGGGGGCAGATCATCCGCAAAAGTCGCCCATTCCCAGGCCTGCTCATCCTTGAGCACGGCGCAAGCCAGTTGATTGTTGAGTGCATGGCCCGACTTGTAGGCACTGTAGGCCCCAAGGATGGGCGCGCCGATCAGGTAGAGATCGCCCACGGCATCGAGAATCTTGTGGCGCACGAACTCGTCGTCGTAGCGCAAGCCATCCGGGTTGACCACCTTGTATTTGTCGAGGGCGACGGCGTTGTCCATGCTGGCCCCGAGCGCCAGGTTCTTGGAGCGCAGCACCTCGAAATCGCCCATGAAGCCGAAGGTGCGAGCGCGGGAGACCTCTTTCACGTAGTTGGCGGTGGTGAACTCCAGCACCGCAGTCTGCGCCGAGGTCTTGAAGGCCGGGTGCTTGAACTCGATGCCGAAGGAGAGCCGATAGCCCTCGTAGGGTTCAAGGCTTGCGGACTTGTCGCCGTCAATCACTTCGACCTTGCGCTTGATGCGCATGAAGCGGCGTGGCGCGCTCTGGGCCACCACACCGGTGCTCTGCAACAGATAGATGAAGGGTGCGGCGGAACCGTCGAGAATGGGAATCTCCGGCGAGCTGAGTTCGACAATGCAGTTATCGACGCCCATGCCGAACAGCGCCGACATGATGTGCTCGACCGTCGCCACCTTCACGCCATCCTTGATGAGGGTGCTGCACATCGTCGCCTCGCCGACCAGCAGGGCGCTGGCCGGGATATCGACCGTGGGCGTGACGTCGATGCGGCGGAACACGATGCCGGTGCTGACCGGTGCCGGCAGCATGGTGATGAACACCTGCCGCCCGCCATGCAGGCCAATGCCGCTGGCGCGGATGGGTGCCTTGAGGGTGCGCTGGGGGATCATCGGGTTGCGAATTGCCAATTGCGGAGCGGGCGAGTTTACAGCTTGCGTTGGGCTGGCCGGGGGCTGCGCCTCGCTATCGACTCCATAGCAGGGTCCACAAAAAATGGCCCGGAAGTCTCACGACTTCCGGGCCATTGTTTGAGGTGTCGAACCTGCCGGGCGGAGACGGCCGACCGCACCGCTCTTGCGAGCGATGGCGGCTCGGGCCGGGGCGGGGCTCCTTGGCCGCCGCCGCCCGGCTTGCCTTCAGCGTCGCATCAGTCCGCCTGCGCGCGCAGGAAGGCCGGCACGTCGAGCACGTCGTCGCTCAGGTCCTCCAGCCAGCTCTTGCCGTGGGTGCCGGTCGCGGCCATCTGCGCCGGGCGCGCATAGCCACCATCGACCGGCATGGGCCTGAGGCCCGGCACGCGCGGTGTCATCTGCGGGTGCCGAGGCTGCACCTGCGCGGCGGGGTGGCCCATGTGGCCCATCGAGGACTGGCTGCCCAGACCCGGCACGCCGGGACGGCGGGCGACGGCATCCGAAAAGCGCGCGACATGCGGCGGCAGGGCCTCCTGCATGCGTGCGCTGGCCAGCCCGGTGGCGACCACCGTCACGCGCAGTTCGCCGTTCAAGCTCGGGTCGATCGAGGTGCCGCACTTGATGTCGGCCTCCTCACTGGCCACGTCACCGACGTGCTGCATGATGTAGTCGTGCTCGTCGAGGGTCAGCGTCTCGTCGCAGGTGATGTTGACGAGGATGCCGCGTGCGCCGCGAATCTCGATGTCATCCAAAAGCGGCGACGAGAGCGCAGCTTCGACTGCCTTCTTCGCACGATCTTCACCGGCGGCCTTGCCGATGCCCATCATCGCCATGCCACGCGCGCCCATGACGGTGCGCACGTCGGCGAAGTCGAGGTTGATCTCGCCCGGACGGGTGATGAGATCGCTGATGCCGAGCACGGCGTTCTGCAGCACGTCGTTGGCAGCCTTGAAGGCATTCATCAGACTCACCGAGCCGCCCAGAACGAGTTTCAACTTCTCGTTCGGGATGACGATCAGCGAGTCCACATGCTGCTGCAACTGCACAATGCCCTGTGAGGCCTGCGCCATGCGCTTCTTGCCCTCGCTGGGGAAAGGCTTGGTCACCACGGCGACGGTGAGAATCTTCATCTCCTTCGCCACCTCCGCGATCACCGGTGCCGCACCCGTGCCGGTGCCGCCACCCATGCCGGCGGTGATGAAGAGCAGGTCGGTGCCTTCGAGCATCTCGGCGATGCGCTCGCGGTCCTCGTCCGCCGACTGGCGGCCGATCTCGGGATTGCTGCCTGCCCCTAAGCCGCGCGTGAGTGCGGCACCGATCTGCAGCTGGTTGGTGGTCACGCACTTTTCGAGGTGGTCACGGTCGGTGTTGGCGACGATGAACTCGACGCCATTGATGCCGCCCTGTGCCATCTGGTTGACGGTGTTGCAGCCACCACCGCCGACGCCGATGACCCGAATCACTGCGGTGGATCGCAAACCGTCCACCAGTTCAAACGTTTCCTGGATTGCCCCTGCCATAACACTCTCCTTGCGTTGGATACATCAATGGCCTTGCCCCGGCCCCTTACATCGAAAAAATGACGCCGCCCTTCACAGGGCCGCGCCGCCAAAAAATCAGAAACTGCCCTTGAACCAGTCCTTCACTCGTCCGACTGCCTCGGCGAAACCACCACCCTGCCCGCTGGCAGCGCGCACCAGCTCGGGCTTCATCTTCTTGGCGTAGAGCAAGAGGCCCGCGCCGGTCGAAAGCCCGGCATCGCGGCTAACCGCCTCGATGCCTTCGAGTCCGTGCGCAAAGCCGAGCCGCACCGGCACTTCGAGCACTTCCTCGGCGAGTTCCACCACGCCCGGCATCTGCGAGGCGCCACCGGTCAGCACCACGCCGCCCGGCATGCGGCCGAACATGTCGGCGCGGTGCAGCTCCTTCGCCACGTAGCGGAACAGCTCCTCGTAGCGCGGGCGGATCACCTCGGCCAGCATGTGACGCGAGAACACCCGCGGCGGGTTCTCGCCCACGCTCGGCGCTTCGATCTGCTCGTCGGCCTGGATCATCCAGGGCTGCGCGCAGCCGTAGTGCATCTTGATGTTCTCGGCGTGCAGCGCCGGCGTACGGAAGGCCACCGCGATGTCGTTGGTGACCTGGTCGCCCGCAATCGGCAGCACGGCGGTGTGGCGGATCGCCCCGCCCTGGAACACCGCGATGTCGGTGGTGCCGCCACCGATGTCGAGGCAGCAGATACCAAGCTCTCTTTCGTCGTCGGTCAACACCGCATCGGCACTCGCCAGGTGCGAGATCACCAGCTTCTCGATGATCAGCCCACACTTCTCGACACATTTATGGAGGTTCTGCGCCGCCGACACCGAGCCGGTGACGATGTGCACGTTCACGTCCAGGCGCACAGCACTCATGCCGACCGGGTCCTGGATGCCCTCCTGCCCGTCCACCACGAACTCCTGCGGCAGCACATGCAGCACCTGCTGGTCGGCGGGCACCGGGATCGCCGAGCCGTTCTCGACCACCGCGTCGACATCCTTCTGCTGGACTTCACGATGCTTGATCGCGGCGACACCCGACTTGGTGACGCTCTTGATGTGCGAGCCGGTGATGGCGACGTGCGCCATGCGCGCCCGGCAGTTGGCCATGTGCTCGGCGTTCTCCACCGCGCGCTGGATCGCCTGCACGGTGGCGTCGATGTTGGCGATCACGCCCTTCTTCAGTCCCTTGTTCGGATACTGGCCCAGGCCCACCACTTGCAGCTTGCCGTCCGGCATGACCTCGCCGACGAGGGCGGCGACCTTCGAGGTGCCGACATCCAGCGCGAAGAGGTAATGGGGTTCGGGTTTGCGGCTCATGGTGTGGCTCCGGGTACGGCATCCGGCGCGGTCGCGTCGGGTGCCGGTGCAGCAAGGGATGAACTGGACTGACCGGCCTGGGGCCGGTGCAGGGTTTCGGATGCGTCGCGCCAGCCGACGGCAAAGCCGTTGGCGTAACGCAGGTCGATGCGCTGGACGCTGTCGAGCCGGCTGGCGAGCGCAGGCAGCACGGTGTTTTTGAGTCGGGCCACCTGCTCGACTGGCGTGCTGCGGCCAAAGCGCAGGCTGATGCCGTTCTGGGTGCTGCCGATCCATTCGCCGCGCGCGTCCTGAGTCAGGCCGGCGAGTGCGAACGGGGTTTCGGAGAGACGATCCGCGAGCTGGCCATACATCGCCATCACCTCGCGCTCGCGGCCGGGGGCACCGCCGAGTTTGGGCAGGGTGGAGGACAGCAGCACGCTGCCGGGTGCAAACACGATGCCCTCGGTGGAGAGCGCATCGCTCCCGCCCCAGCGCGCGAAGGGCTCGCGCTCGGTGATACGCACCGCAAGGCGCGCCGGCCACTGGCGATCGATGCGCGCGTGCGCGACCCAGGGGAGACGCTCGATCGCGGTACGGATCGCATCGAGATTGAGGGTGAACAACTTGCCTGCTTCGATCAGCGGCATGGCAGCAGCGCGCACTTCGTCCGGTCGTACGTTTCGCAGCGCGCCGGTGATGGCGATCTCGCGCACCGGCGCATCGAATCGCTGCATCACCAAGCCACCGAGCGCATAGGTCGCCAACACCGCCAGCACGCTGACCGCGATGCGCAGCAGCACCGGCGGCAGGCCTTCGCCAATCGCGCCCGCTTCAGCGCGCGGGCTGCGTCCGAAGCTCTGTGCCATCGGCAGGCTGAGGCCGCTCATAGCGTCGCCTCCATGAGTGACCAGCACAGATCGGCATAGCTCATGCCACGCGCCTTGGCGGCCATCGGCACCAGCGAGTGCGAGGTCATGCCCGGCAGGGTGTTGAGTTCGAGCAATTGCGGGGCGCCATCAGCCGCCATCAAAAAGTCCACGCGGCCCCAGTCCTTGCAGCCGACCAGTGCAAAGGCCTTGAGGCAGAGCGCCTGGATGCTCGCCTCGTGCTCGGGTGCGAGGCCTGCCGGGCAGAGATAGCGGGTGCGGTCGCTGAGGTACTTGGCGTTGTAATCGTAGAACTCGCCGTCCGGCACGATTCGGATCACCGGCAGTGCGACACCGCGCAGCACCGGGCAGGTGTATTCGGAATGATCCGCGCCGCCGTCGATGAACTGCTCGGCCATCACGGTGTTCTGCTGTGCGTCGCCTTGCGCCAGTGCGAACGCCGCCGCGACCTGTGCCGACGTCTTCACCTTCGTCACGCCGACGCTGCTGCCATCAGCCGCCGGCTTGATGATGTGCGGATAGCCGAAGTACTTCGCGGCAGCTTCTGCATCTGCCACCGATTCCAGCATGCGGAAGTCTGGCGTGGGCAGCCCTTCGGCCTTCCAGATGCGCTTAGTGGCGAGCTTGTCCATCGCAATGGCAGATGCCGCGACACCACTACCCGGATAAGGCAGGCCAAGCAGATCGAGAATCGCCTGCACCGTGCCGTCTTCACCGCCGGTGCCGTGCAGGATGTTAAAGACGCGATCAAAGCCCTGCGCCTTGAGTGCAAACAACTGGCCAGGTTCGGTGATGTCGAGGCCGTGGGCATCCACACCCTTTTCGAGCAGGGCTTTGGTCACGCCCTCCCCGCTCCACAGCGACACCTGCCGCTCGGCCGACCAGCCGCCCATCAAGACGGCGACTTTCCCGAACATTTTGGGATCGGTGACGGTCTTCATCCGGCGTCTCCCACAATCTTCACTTCGGCATGCAGTGCCACGCCGGTCTGCGCCAGCACCGTGGCTTGCAGATGGGTAATCAGCTGCTCGACATCGGCCGCGCGCGCACCGTCTTCGGTCAGCACGAAATTGGCGTGCTGTATCGACACCGTCGCACCGCCGATGCGATGGCCCTTCAAGCCGCAAGCCTCGATCAGGCGCGCGGCGTGATCGCCCACGGGGTTGCGGAAAGTGCTGCCTGCGCTCGGTTTGCCGACCGGCTGGGTCGCCTTGCGCTTGGCGAGCGACTCGCGCGTGTAACGCTCGTGGCTGCCATCGGCATCCGGCGTGACGTTGAAGCGCGCGGCGATGAAGCCGATGGCGCGCTGGGGCGCAGCGACTTCGCGGTAGGCAAAGCGGAAGTCTCCCGCAGGCAGCCATTCCGTCGCGCCATCGCGGCGGATGATCTCGGCCTCGCGCACCTGCGGCCAGGTCTCGCCGCCCCAGGCACCGGCATTCATCGCCAGCGCGCCGCCGACGGTGCCGGGAATGCCGGCCATGAAACCGAGGCCTGCGAGCTTCTCATCCTTCGCAAACTTGGCGAGGCGGGCGCAGTGGGTGCCAGCTTCGGCGAACACAATCTGTTCGCTCTCACGACGAAGCGCATCGAGTGCGCCGTGCAGATGGATCACCGTCCCCGCAAGGCCGCCATCACGCACCAGCAGATTGCTGCCAAGGCCCAGCCACAGCAGCGGCTCGTCGGCGGGCAGCGCGCGGATAAAGTTGATGAGGTCTTCGCGGTCGGCCGGCTCGAAAAATGTGCGCGCCGGGCCACCGACGCGCCAGCTCGTGTGGCGCGATAGCAGCTCGTTGTGCTTGATGGAGCCGCGCACGGTACTCATGGCGCACTCCCGTACTGAGTCACCAGCAAGCCCGGTGCATTGCCTACATCGCCCGCCCCGACAGTGAGCAGCACATCGCCATCGCGCACCACGCCGCGCAATGCCTCCGGCAACTCGGCAACGGCCTTCAGCACCACCGGCTCGACCTTGCCGCGCGCGCGGATGCCGCGCGCCAGTGCCTTGCTGTCATAGCCTGCAATCGGTGCTTCGCCGGCGGCGTAGACATCGAACAGCAGCAGCGCATCCACACTCGACAGCACTTCACCGAACTCATCGAACAGATCGCGCGTACGGCTGTAGCGGTGCGGCTGGAAGGCGACGACCAGGCGCTTGTCGGGATGGGCGCTGCGCACGGCCTCGAAGGTCGCTGCCAGCTCGCGCGGATGATGGCCGTAGTCGTCGATCAGCGTCACGCGGGCGTCGCCGACGCTCAGCACGCCATGCGGCTCGCAGCGGCGGCCAACGCCGGCAAAGCCGGAGAGCGCCTTCTGCATCGACGCCGTGCTCACGCCCAGCTCCTGTGCGATCGCCAGTGCAGCCAGCGTGTTCTGCACGTTGTGGCGACCCGGCAGGTTGAGATGAAACTCTTCGCGCTTGCCGTCCTTGAAGAGGGCGGTGAAGTGCGAGCCGCTGCCTTCGGGGCGCACGTCGATGGCGCGCACGTCGGCATCTCCGGCAAAACCGTAGGTGATCACGGGGCGGCCGATCGTCGGCAGCAGCTCACGCACCACCGCGTCATCGACGCAGAGCACCGCGAGGCCATAGAACGGCAGGCGATTGAGGAACTCGACGAAGGTAGCCTTGAGTCTTTCAAAGTCCCCGCCGTAGGTCTCCAAGTGATCGGCGTCGATGTTGGTGACTGCGGCGATCATCGGCGAGAGATGCAGAAAGCTGGCATCGCTCTCGTCCGCCTCGGCGACGAGGTACTGGCCCGCACCGAGCTTGGCGTTGGCATCAGCCCCCTTCACCTTGCCGCCGACCACGAAGGTGGGGTCGAGCCCGCCCTCGGCCAGAACGCTGGCGACCAAGCTCGTCGTGGTGGTCTTGCCGTGCGTGCCGGCGATGGCGATGCCGTAGCGGAAGCGCATCAGCTCCGCCAGCATCTCGGCGCGGCGCACGACCGGAATGCGGTGCTCGCGCGCGTATTCCAGTTCGGGATTGCCCACCTTGACTGCGGTGGAGACCACGATGACGTCGGCACCGATGGCGTTGTCGGCGGCATGGCCGAAGAATACTTTCGCACCCATCGCCTGCAAGCGTTGCGTGGCGGGTGAGGCCTTGAGGTCCGTGCCGCTCACTGCATAGCCGAGGTTGAGCAGCACCTCGGCGATGCCGCTCATGCCGCTGCCACCAATGCCGAGAAAATGGACTTGGCGTACGCGGCGCATGGGGGATTTGGCGAGGCTCATTGCTGACCCCGTGAAGCGGGTTCTGGGGACGGGGTACGGTGTGCGGCAAGCAATGCGGCGACGATGTCTTCGATTGCCTCGGTCCAAGCCTTTGCACGTGCGGCTTCGCTCATGCGGATGAGTGTCGCGCGGTCTGCGAGCAGCGTTTGCAACTCGTCGGCGAGGCGCTGCGGCGTGAGGTCGCGCTCCTGGATCAGCAGCGCCGCACCGGCATCGGCGAGGTAGCGCGCATTGGCAGTCTGGTGATCGTCCACCGCGAAGGGGAACGGCACCAGCAAGCTCGCGCAACCGGCTGCCGACAACTCGGCAATGGTCGAAGCGCCGCTGCGACAGATGACCAGATCGGCAGCTGCGTAGGCCGTGGGCATGTCGGTGATGAAGGCTTCGACCGTTGCCTGCACATCTGAGGTTTCGGCATACGCGGCCTGTGCCACGGCGAGCGTGCGCCCGGCTTGATGTCGAATCGCCGGACGCAGCGCAGCAGGCATCAGCGCGAGTGCCTGCGGCACGATCTGGTTCAGTGCCTTGGCACCCTGCGAGCCGCCGACGACCAGCACTTTCGCGGCACCCGTATGGGCCAGACGTTCGGCCGGTGCAGGCAGTTCCGCAAAGCCTGCACGCACCGGGTTGCCCACGGTCCGCGCCTTGCCGACAAAGGTGTTGGGGAAGGCTTGCAGCACCGTCGTCGCAAGGCGTGCGAGCAGGCGATTGGTGAGGCCCGCAGCGGCGTTCTGCTCGTGGATGACCAGCGGCACACGCTTGAGCCAAGCGGCCAGACCACCGGGTCCAGCCGCGAATCCGCCCATGCCGAGCACCACTTGGGGCTGCACCTTGCGCAATACGGCGAAGGCGTCGCGCAGCGCGCACGCCAGCAGCAGCGGTGCGGCGAAGAGCTTCATCCCACCCTTGCCGCGCAGGCCGCTGACTCGCACGAACTCGATGGGGAAGCCGGCTTCGGGGACGCGCCTGGACTCGAAGGAATCCGGCGCGCCCATCCACGTCACGGCGTGGCCGAGCTCTTTCAAACGCGCAGCCACTGCAAGCGCGGGGAACACATGCCCGCCGGTACCGCCCGCCATGATGAGCACGTTCATGCTGGCTCCTTGCGCGCGAAGCGCGCGGCCACCGCAGAACGCACTGGCGCGAGCCAATCCGAAAAACTCCACTCGGCTTGCGTTGCCTGGACGGCGCGGCCGGAGAGAGTGCGGTTGCGAGGCTTGGGCATGAGCGCCAGCGCCGCGCGGTTTTCGTAATCGACACGCAGCATCAGGCCGATCATCAGGCTCACCGTGACCAGCGAGGAACCGCCGTACGAGATCAGCGGCAGCGTCAGGCCCTTGGTCGGCAGCGCGCCCATGTTCACCGCCATGTTGATGAGGGCTTGCAGGCCCATCCAGCCTGCGAGGCCGTAACAGAGATAGCCGGCAAAGCGGCGGTCGAGCTGCTCGGCGACCTGGCCGATCTTGAAGCCGCGCCAGACCACCACGCCGAACAGCGCCATCAACAGGATCACGCCGATCAGGCCGAACTCCTCGGCGAGGATGGCGAAGATGAAATCGGTGTGCATCTCGGGCAGGTACATGAGCTTCTGCACACTGTTGCCGAGGCCCACGCCGGTCCATTCGCCGCGGCCGACGGCGATCAGCGACTGGGTGAGCTGAAAGCCCGAGCCGAGCGCGTCTTCCCAGGGGTTCATGAAGGAGGTGACACGCTTCATGCGGTAGGCCATGGTCATCACCAGCATGCTGATGCCACCCGCCGCGAGTGCGGCCAAGAGGCCGAGCCAGAGCAGCCGCGCGCCGCCGAGGAACAGCATGAGAAAAGTCACGGCGAGCAGGATCACCGTCGCGCCCAGATCCGGCTCGATCAGGAAGAAGAACAGCAGCGGGGCGAGAAAGATCATGGGGTTGATGAACCCCATGAAGGTGGTCTGGATCTGCGCCTGCCGCTTCACGATGTGGCCTGCCAGCCAGACGATGAAGGCAAGGCGGGCAGGCTCGCTGGCTTGCAGGCGGAACAGGCCAGGGATGTCGAGCCAGCGACGCGCGCCGTTGACGGTCACACCCGCCACCGCCACCGTCGCCAGCAGCACCACGGCGAGTGCGAGCAACCACCAGCGGCTCTTCTGCCACCACAAGGTCGGAACGCAGAACATCGCGCTGCACACGGTGAGGCCAATGACAATGAAGGTGAGCTGGCGCCAGAAGAAGAACATCGATGAGCCGCCGAGCTTCTCGCCGACGGCCACGCTCGCGGAGGCGACCATCACCAGGCCCCAGCTGAGCAGGGCGGCGAGCGCCAGGCAGAATGGCGCATCGAGGCCGTACTTGGGGTTGGGGAGTGCCAAGTCGTTCATGCCGCCCCCCCGGTCAGGGCCTGCACCGCCGCCTCGAACTGCTCACCGCGATCGACATAGCTCTTGAACTGGTCGAAGCTGGCGCAGGCCGGCGAGAGCAGCACGGACGTGCCCGGCTGGGCCAGCGTGCGCGCACGCTTCAGGGCCTCGGCCATCGTGGCTTCGCGGTAGACCGGCACGCTGCCGCTGATGGCCGCCTCGATCTTGTCGGCGTCTTCGCCGAACAGCACTGCGGCAGAGCCTTTCTGCGCGAGTGCCGGTGCGAGCGGGCCGAAGTCCTGCCCCTTGCCCTGGCCGCCACCGAGCCAGACCACCGGCGACGGCAGGCCGCGGACGGCGGCGAGCGTGGAGCCGACGTTGGTGCCCTTGCTGTCGTTGTAGTAGCGCGCGCCGTCGAGTTCGCGCACCAGCGCGCAGCGGTGCGGCAGGCCGCGAAACTCCGTGAGCGCGCGCAGCGCGGTGGCGCGCGGCAGGTCGGCAGCCTCGATCAGCGCCATCGCGGCAAGCGCGTTGGCGGCGTTGTGCAGCCCGGCGATTTTGAGCTGGTGGATCGGCAGAAGGCGGTCACGCGAGGTGGCGAGTGCCACCTCACCGCGCTGCTCGGCCAGGCCAAACTCGCCCGGTGCGCGCGGTGCATCCAGGCCAAAGCTGAGCTTGCGCCGCGCCTGTTCACTGCCCTGGCGGGTCGCCGGATCGTCACGGTTGACCACCGCCACTTCGCAGCCATTGAAGATGCGCGCCTTCGCCGCCGCGTAGGCCTGCATCGTGCCGTGGCGATCGAGGTGGTCTTCCGACAGGTTGAGAAACGCGGCCGCCTTGCAACGCAGCGTGTGCGTGGTTTCGAGCTGGAAGCTGGACAGCTCCAGCACGTAGAGCTTGGGTTCTTCCTGCAACAGGTCGAGCGCGGGCGTGCCGATGTTGCCGCCGACGGCGACCTTGATGCCGGCCGCCTTCGCCATGCTGCCGACCAGCGTGGTCACGGTGGACTTGCCATTGCTGCCGGTGATGCCGATCACTGGTGCTTTCGCTGCCCGCGCGAACAGCTCGATGTCGCCGATCAGCGGCACCTTCGCCGCGATCAGCTTCTGCACGAAGCGGTCGGCGAGATCCACACCGGGCGAGAGCACCGCCTCGGTGAACTGTTGCAGAGGTTCGGGTGCCTCGAAGCTGCCGAGACGGAAGTCCGCGTTCTGGAACAGGGCCTTCAACGACTCGATGCCGCTCGGAGCGGGGCGCGAATCGGTGACTACCACCGAGGCCCCCTCGCGCGACAGGTAGCGCAGCGAAGACGCCCCGGAGAGCCCAAGGCCGACGATCAGCACGCGCTTGCCGGTATAGCGGCCCATGGCTCTAGCGCACCTTCAACGTCGAGAGGCCGATCAACACGAGGATGAGCGTGATGATCCAGGCGCGGACGATGATCTTGGGCTCGGGCCAGCCCTTGAGTTCGTAGTGGTGATGCAGCGGCGCCATGCGGAAGATGCGCTTGCCGCCCGAATACTTGAAGTAGCCGACCTGCAGCGCCACCGACACGGTTTCGAGCACGAACACGCCGCCCATGATGGCGAGCACGATCTCCTGCCGCACCAGCACCGCCACCACGCCGAGCGCGGCACCCAGGGCGAGCGCGCCGACATCGCCCATGAACACCTGCGCCGGGTAGGCGTTGAACCACAGGAAGCCGAGGCCCGCACCCGCGATCGCGGTGCAGAAGATCACCAGCTCGCCCACACCTGCGATGTAGGGGATGCCGAGATAGTTGGCGATGATGGTGTTGCCCGTGCAGTAGGCGAACACGGCGAGTGCCGAGGCGACCAGCACGGTGGGCATGATGGCGAGGCCATCGAGGCCATCGGTGAGGTTCACCGCATTGCTGCTGCCGACGATGACGAGATAGGTCCAGATCACGAAGAACCAGCCGAGCGGCAGCGAGACGTTCTTGAGGAAGGGCACGATGAGTGCGGTCTCCATAGGCGTGTTGGCGTTGAGATAGATCGCCACGCTCACCGACATGCCCACCAGCGAGAGCCAGAAATACTTCTTGCGCGAGGGCAGACCCTTGGGGTTCTTGTGCTTGATCTTGATGTAGTCGTCGGCGAAGCCCACCGCGCCGAAAGCGAGCGTGACGACGAGCGCGAACCAGACATACTTGCTGGTGAGGTTGCCCCACAGCAGCGTCGAGACCGCGATAGCGGCGAGGATGAGCAGCCCGCCCATGGTCGGCGTGCCGGTCTTCTTCAGGTGCGATTGCGGGCCGTCGTCGCGGATCGGCTGGCCGAACTTGAAGCGGTACAGGCGCTCGATCAGGATCGGCCCGAATACGAAGCTGAAGATGAGCGCGGTGAGTATCCCCAGCACCGCGCGCACGGTGAGGTAGTTGAACAGCCGCAGCCAACTGTAGTCCGCCTGCAACCATTGCGCGAGGTGATAAAGCATTATTGCTCCCTCCGGTTGCTGGGCATCAGTGCGTTGCCTCGGTCATGTTTTGTTCCAGAAGGGCAGCCACCACCCGCTCCATGCGCGCCGAACGCGAGCCTTTCACCAGCACGGTCGCAGCGCCTTTCAATTGCGGGCGCAGGGCCTCGATCAGCGCCTCCGGGCTGTCGAAGGCCTTGCCGCCGATGCCGAAACTCTTTGCGGCCTCTGCCGAGCGGGGCCCGAGCGTAAGCAGTGCATTGAGGCCCAGCGCCTTGGCCTCGATGCCCGCGCGCGCGTGCAGAGCATCGGCGGTCGGCCCCAGCTCGGCCATGTCGCCCAGCACCAGCAGGCGCTGACCGGGCTCCTTGGCGAGCAGCGCCATGGCAGCAGCCAGCGAAGTGGGATTGGCGTTGTAGCTGTCGTCGATCAGCCGCGCGCCATTGGCGAGGGTGTGGATCACCACGCGACCCTTGGGGCGCTCCACTTTCTGCAGGCCTTCGGCGATGGTATCCACGCACAGGCCCAGCGCATGCCCGGCAGCGGCGGCGGCCAGCGCATTGGCGATGTTGTGGCGGCCCGGCAGCGGCAGGCTCACCATGGCGCTGCCATCGGGCGTCAGCAGCTTGAAGCGGTTGCCGTCGGGCGTGCTCAGCAGGTCTTCGGCGCGCACCTCGGCATGTGCGGCAAAGCCGAAACTGACGATGCGGTTGTCGCCGGCGAGCTTCTTCCACAGGCCCGCGTAGGCATCGTCGGCGTTGATGATGGCGGTGCCGCCTTTCGGTGCCGCACCCTGATCTTTGGATTGGCGGCCGAGGGCCGCAAACAGCTCGCCCTTCGCGCGCGCCACGCCCTCGCGGCTGCCAAAGCCTTCGAGGTGGGCATCGCCCGCCTGCGTGATGATGCCCACCGTGGGCTGCGCGAGGCGCGCCAGCAGCGCGATTTCGCCCGCATTGCTGGCACCCATCTCGACCACGGCGGTTCGGTGCTCTTGGCGCAGCTTCAAGAGGGTGAGCGGCACACCGATGTGGTTGTTGAGATTGCCCTCGGTCGCCAGCACCGGGCCGCGCGCGGCGAACACGGCAGCCAGCAGCTGCTTGGTGGTGGTCTTGCCATTGCTGCCGGTGACGCCAATCACCGGCAGGTCGAAGCCCGCACGCCAGCTGGCAGCCAACCGCTGCAAGGCCAGGAGCGTGTCAGTCACCAGGAGTTGCGCGATGGGCGCATCGACAGCACGCGAGACCAATGCGCCGATGGCACCCTTGCCGGCAGCCTCGGCGACGAAATCATGGGCATCGAACCGCTCGCCTTTCAAGGCCACGAAAAGATCGCCGGGCTGGATCGCGCGGGTATCGGTGACGACGCGCAGATAGCGCGCGTCAGCTCCCTGCAAGTGCAGGTTCAAGCGGCGGGCGGCGGCGCTGAGCAGTTCCATCAGGCGCGCTCCTCCACGCCGACGAGCGCGGCGACGAAAGCGCGATCACTGAACGCGCGCACTTCCTTGCCGACGGTCTGCGTCGTCTCGTGGCCCTTGCCCGCGACCACCACCACATCGTTCGCACCGGCTTCGGCAATGGCGGTGCGGATGGCTTCGGCGCGGTCATGTATCACGCGCATCGCTGCGGGGCCGCTGGCCTTCAGGCCAGCCAAAATCTCATCGACGATAACCCTCGGAGATTCACTCCGAGGGTTATCGTCGGTGACGATGGCGATGTCTGCACCCTGCTCGGCAGCAGCCCCCATGAGCGGCCGCTTGCCGCGATCCCGATCGCCTCCGCAGCCGAACACACAGAAGAGCTTGCCGGTGCAATGCGCGCGCACGGCCTTGAGGATTTGCGCGAGTGCCTCCGGCGTATGGGCGTAATCGACCACGACCAGGGGAGCAGCCTGCGGCCCCTTGAAGCCTTCGATACGACCCGGCACGGTCTGAAGCCTGGCGAGCACGCCCACTGCATCGGCCAGCGCCACGCCCTTGGCGAGCAGTGCAGCGAGTGCGGCGAGCAGGTTGTAGACGTTGAAGCGGCCCAGCAGTTTTGTATGCACCACCGCGCCGCCAAAGCTGCTGTCGAGCGTGAAGCTGAGGCCATCGGTGGAGAGCTTGAGGTCGCGGGCGATCAGCCAATCCCCACTTTCAGGTGCGTCACCTTCTATGCCATAAACCAGCAGCCCTGATGCAATCCGGGATGCGCCATTGGGCATGGGTGCGCTGCCCCGGATTGCATCCGGGTTACGAAGCTCGTTGGCCCACGCTGCACCCACCGCGTCATCGCGGTTGAGCACGGCCACACCACGACGGTAATCAGTGAACAGCTTCTGCTTCGCCGCTGCATAGGCCTCGACCGTGCCGTGGTAATCGAGATGGTCGCGGGTGATGTTGGTGAGAATGCTCACGTCAAAACCGATGCCGCTGACACGCGCTTGATCAAGCGCATGACTGCTGACTTCCATCGCCACGGCCTTCAAGCCATCGGCCACAAATGCAGCAAACAGCTCTTGCAGGCGGATGGCATCCGGAGTGGTGTGGCTGGCTTCTTTCAGTGCATTCACACGGCCATAGCCGATGGTGCCGAGGTAGCCACAGTCGGCCCCCAACAGGTCAAGCGCCTGCGCGACAAGGTAAGCCGTGCTGGTCTTGCCATCTGTGCCGGTGACGCCGACGGTGAAGAGTTTTTTAGCCGGTTCGCCCTGGAAGCGCGCGGCGATCTCGCCAACTTTTTTCGAGAGGCCGGCGACGGCGATCTGCGGCACGGCGAGGTCTTCCGGTTCGGCGATGCCCGGTGCGGGCTCCCACACCACGGCGGAAGCACCGCGTTGCAGCGCCAGCTCCACATGCTGCAAGCCGTGGCTGCCAATGCCGCGTACGGCGAGAAAGGCATCGCCGGCAGTGACGCGGCGCGAGTCGATCTCGACGCCCGTCACTTCCAGCTCCGGCGCGCGCGCGTAGCCATCGAGCAGCTTGTTGAGCAAGGCGCTCATGCGCGCGGCTCCTTGCCGACTGGCGCGGCTTGCACCGTCTGCGCACCATCCGTCAGAGGCAGGTCCTGGGGGATCTGCAGCAGGCGTGCCGCGCCGCCCATCACCGCCGAGAACACCGGGGCCGCAACCGTGCCGCCGTAATACCCGCCCTGCGTCGGCTCATCGACGAACACGAGCCCGACCAACTGCGGATCGTTGGCGGGAATCAGGCCCACGAAGGCCGACCAATGGCGGCGATCCTCGTAGCCGCCACTGACCTTGAGCTTGCGCACGGTGCCGGTCTTGCCCGCGACGCTGTAGCCGGGCACGGCCGCCTTGATGCCGGTGCCGTCGAGCGCGACGACGCCGCGCATCATGCCCAGCACGGCGTTGGCGCTGGCGGTCGAGGTGGCGCGGCGCAGCGGCGGCAGGGCATCGCGCTGAACCAGCGAGAGCTGCGGCATGAGGCCGCCGTTGCCGAGTGCCGCGTAGGCGCGCACCAGATGCAGCGCGCTCATCGACACGCCGTAGCCGTAGGCGGCGGCGGCGATGTCGGACTCGCGCCACTTGCTTGGCGCGCGCAGCACGCCGGTGACTTCGCCGGGGAAGCCTAAGTCGATCGGCTCGCCGATACCGAAGTGCTGGTAGCCCTTCCACAGCGAGGTGGCACCCATCTTGAGACCCATGATCGCGCTGCCGACGTTGCTCGATACCGCGAGCAATTCCGGCAGATCGACGACGCCGTGCGGGTGGATGTCGCGGATGGTCCAGGTGCCGATCTGCATCCAGCCGGGGCCGGTGTCGATCATGCTTTCCGACCTGAAGGCATCGGTCTCCAGCGCCTGCGCGACCATCAGCGGCTTGATGGTGCTGCCGGGTTCGAGGCGGTCGGTGATGGCGCGGTTGCGCAGGCCGGTCTTGCGGTCTTCCGGGTTGTTGGGGTTGTAGGCGGGGAGTGCGGCGACGGCCAAGATGTCGCCGGTTTTCACCTCGGCGATCACGATCATGCCGCCCTGCGCCTTGTTGCGCTCCACCGCAGCGGCCAGCTCGCGGTAAGCGAGGTACTGCACGCGCAGGTCGAGCGTGAGCTTCAAGTCCTTGCCGGCGCGCGCGGCTTTTTCGGTGCCAGTGTCTTCCACCACCTTGCCGTCGCGCGAGCGGATGACGCGGCGGAAGCCGGGCTCGCCGGTCAGGGTGGTGTCGAGTGCTTTCTCCAGCCCTTCCAGCCCATGGCCTTCGAGGCCGCAGAAGCCGACCACCTGGCCCACCACTTCGCCCGAGGGGTAGTAGCGCGAGTAGCTGCGTTCGGCGAACACGCCTGGCGCCTTGAGCTTGAGGATGCGCGCGACCACGTCCGGGTTCTGGTTCTTGAGCAAGTAGACAAAGCGCTTGTCGGCGTCGGCCTGCTTGCGCAGGAACTGCTCCAGCACCTTCGGCTTCTTGCCGAGCATCTCGGCGAGGGCGGCGCGGTAGGGCGCAGCGGCGGGCGTGAGCAGATCCTCAGGCACCGCCCAGAGCGAATCGACGGGTGCCGAGAGCGCGAGCGCATTGCCGTTGCGGTCGAGCACCGCGCCGCGCAGGCCGGGCAGCGAGAGGTTGCGGATGTGGCGCTTGTCGCCCTCTGTCACCAGGAACTCGCGGGTCATCACCTGCAGGTAGAAGGCGCGCGACACCACGGCCATCGCGCCCACGCCGAGCAGGCCGAGCACGAACCAGCGACGCCAGGCGGCGACAGGTTGCACACTGCCGGGTGCGCTCGGCTTCATGGTGTGAGGCCCGTCGGCACGGCAGACCCAGGCACCATGACCGTCTCACGCGGCTCGACCATCCTGAGCTGGTTGCGGGCGATGGTCTCGATGCGCGAGTGGCTGCTGTGCGCGGCCTCTTCGAGTTGCAGCTGCGACCACTCGACATCCAGCGCCTCGTGCGCCTCGCGCAGCTGGGTGCTCTCGTTGGTGAGGCGGCGGTTGTCGTTCTTCACTTGCACCACCATCACCGCCGAGCACAGTACGGCCACACCGAGCGAAAGCGGCAGCAGCAGGCCGGGGCGCGGCTTGCGGGCGGCGAGGCGGCGGGTGAAGTCACTGTCGCTCATGCCGACACCGCCACGGTTTTTTCGGCGATGCGCAGCACGGAGGAACGCGCACGCGGGTTGATTTCCAGCTCCGCTTCGCTGGGGAACACGCGGCCGATTTCAACCAGTCGCATCGGACCTTTCTCTTCGGCCACCGCACCCTCTTTGAGGTGCGCATATTTATCGACCGCCGCGCGCTTGCCACCGGCATCGCGCAGGAACTGCTTGACCATGCGGTCTTCCAGCGAGTGGAAGCTGATGATGGCGAGACGGCCCTTGGGTGCGAGCAGGTTGAAGCTTACGGAGAGTGCAACCCGCAGCGCATCGAGCTCCCCATTGATGAAGATGCGGATGGCCTGGAAGCTGCGCGTGGCGGGATGAATCTTGTGGCTGCGCGGGCCGGGGACGCTGGCGATGAGTGCGGCCAGTTGCGCGGTCGATGTCAGCGGCGTCTCGACACGGGTCTCGACGATGCGCGCGGCGATGCGGCGGCTGTTCTTTTCGTCGCCGAAGTTGAACAGCACATCGGCAATCTCGGCCTCGCGCGCGCGCATCAGCCAGGCGGCGGCACTCTCGCCTTTGCGGGGGTCCATGCGCATGTCGAGCGGGCCATCGTGACTGAAGGAGAAGCCGCGCGCGGCGTCGTCGAACTGCGGGCTGGAGACGCCGAGGTCGAGCAGCAGGCCATCGACCTTGCCGGCGAAGCCGTGGCTGCTCGCCACCGTCATCAACTGCGCAAAGTTGCTCGAATGAAAGTGGAAGCGCGCATCGTCAGCGAAGCGCGCGGCGTTCGCCTCGGCCTCCGGGTCGCGGTCGATGGCGTGCAGGGTTCCTTTCGGTGACAGCGCGTCGAGAATCGCGCCCGAATGTCCGCCGCGCCCATAGGTGCCATCGACGTAAAGGCCATCGGGACGAGCAGCGACACCGAGTCCGGTGAGTGCTTCGTCGAGCAGAACCGGACGGTGCGTGTGCATGAGGTCAGGTCGCGCCGCGATGAGGGGCGAGGGGCGCTGCGAGCCATCCATGAAGGCGGCTCACAGGTCGAGTGCCGCAAAGGCGGCGGTGTAGTCGGCCTCGCCCTCGGCCACATGGGCCGACCAGGCGGCTTCGCTCCACAGCGCGAAGTGATCCACCTGCCCCACCAGCACCACCGAGCTGCCGAGTTTTTCGCGGAAGGATGCAGGGATCAGCATGCGGCCCTGGGCATCCATTTCGAGCGACATCGACTGGCCGACGAAGAGGTTTTTCAGCGCGCGGCGCTGGGCGATGTCGGGGTGCTTGGGGATGACGTTCTTGGCGATGTGCTCGAACACCGGCATGGGGTAGAGCTTGATGCCATCGGGCGTGGGCGTGATCGCCAGCTGCCCCTGCGCATCGGCCGCGAGCGCCGCGCGAAAACGGGCGGGGATGGCAAGCCTTCCCTTCTCGTCAATGCTGGCGGTGTGCGACCCAGAAAACATGTGCTGCCCCATGAAATGGATAGAAGCTCCGGCAGCTCCATGTCACTCCATTTCGTGGGCGATTATCCCACTTCACGCCACAAGCGCAAGGCCCAAAGCAGTGAAAAACTCAATAAGGTCAATGACTTAGCTTTGATTTGTCCGGTGATCCGTACTTGAATGAAATCAATGGCCTGCGAGACATACTTAAAGTGATTAGCGAGCTTCACCACCCCGCCGGGCGATGAAGTTTTAAGCAAAAAGTGGGAGTCGGCCGATAAGCCGGGTTCTGTCATAGCCGCCGCCCTTGCGAGCGAAAGCCGAGACAACCATTCCTCTACGCCTTGCGTCACCGCAAGGCTTTAGCAACCTACCCGGCAGGCACGCGGGCCGCGCGTTATGCACCTTGCGATGCACCCCTGCCCTATTTGGTCTTGCTCCGTGTGAGGTTTGCCGTGCCGGCCTGTTACCAGGCTCGCGGTGCGCTCTTACCGCACCATTTCACCCTTGCCTGATCCGTATCGCTACGGCCATCGGCGGTATCTTTCTGTTGCACTGTCTGTCGGCTCACGCCGCCCAGCCGTTAACTGGCACACTGCCCTTTGGAGCCCGGACTTTCCTCCCCTATCAACGTGATAGCAGCGGTTGTCTGGCCGACTCCCGCGTGCATTATCGCTGCAACCACACAAACATTCTTGGAGGAGACCAAAGATGTCCCAGCAGAGCGTTCGCTTCACCGAGCATTTCAAGGCCGCACCCGCCAAGGTGTTCCCGTATTTCGCGCAGCACGAAACCTTCGGCGCGATGGCCGGTGGCCCGGTCGCCGCGAAGCTCAAGTTCATACGCCGCATCCGCTTGGGAGAAGACATCAGGCATCCCGATGGCGTCGGCTCGGTGCGGCGCATTGCCTACGGACCGCTGGGTTTTGAAGAGACCGTGCGCACCAGCACGCCAGGCAAGCTGATCGAGTACTACATCAGCAAGGGCTCGCCGCTGAAGAACCACATGGGCCGCATCGAGTTTCACGCCGATGGCGGTGGCACGCGGGTGGACTACACCATCACCTTCGAGCCGAAAGTGCCGGGCACCGGCGGCGTGCTCAAGGGCGTGCTCAAAGGGATGATCTCGCCCGCCTTCGGCCGCATCCGCAAGGCGCTTGCCACTGGCTGATGCGCGTCGTTTCGCACACCTGCTCGAATACGGAGATCGTCTGCGCGCTGGGCTGCGAGGCCATGCTGGTCGGGGTCGATAGCGACTCCGACTTTCCTCCCGATGTGGTGGGCGCGCTGCCGCAGCTGGGCCGCGATCTCAATCTAGAACTGGCGCCGGTGCTCGCGCTCAAGCCCGACCTCGTGCTGACCTCGCGCACCCTGCCCGGCCACGATGGGATCGTGCGCGAACTCGAAGCGGCAGGCTTGCGCACGCTGGTCTGCGAGCCGCTGCGACTGGCGGATGTCTACGCCGACATCACTCGCATCGCAGCGGCCCTCGGCGTGCCGGATCGCGGCGCGGCACTTTGCGCCGCGATGCGCACCGCCATGCCGCCCATCACGCCACGGGCGAAGCGCGCAAGCGTGCTGGTCGAGTGGTGGCCCAAGCCGGTGATCGCGCCGACGCGAGACAGCTGGGTGACGGACTTGATCGAACTCGCAGGCGGCTGCAACCCCTTTGGCGAACGCCCCGGCAAGAGCGCGCCGCTCACCGATGCCGAGATCATCACCGCCGCACCCGATGCCATCGTGATGAGCTGGTGCGGCGTGCCGCTCGCCAAATACCGCAGTGAAGTGGTGCGTCGCCGCGAGGGCTGGAAGGCACTCACAGCCGTACGCGAAAACCGCATCCATGCCGTGACCGAGGCCTACCTCGGCCGTCCCGGCCCACGACTGGTCGAGGGCTATCGCGCGCTGTGCGCGATCATCGAAGCCGTCAGTTGAACAGACGCGCCTCGCCCAGGCGACGGCGCAGCAGCCCCAGCCCTGCCAGGCCCAGCAACACACCACCTAGCGCACCGCCACCAAAGCGACCCTCATTCAGCACGGATGCCACTGGTGCCGGGGCAGGCACGGTCGGTGTTGGCGTCGGTGCGGGCATCGGATCGGGGCTGGGCGCGGGTGTCGCCATCACCGTCTTCAGTTGCACGCCGCGCAGGCCGGTCGGCTCCCAGACATCGCCCGGCCCCTGGTTGCTGGTGACGCGCCCCGCAATGCCGGGGCAGCCCGCCGCAAACTCGGCGGGATTCGTGCCGCGCTCCTCGGCGCTGGTCTCGTTGCCGCGCTCGTCCACCTCGGCGCGCAGGATGTCGGAGTTGTTGGTGAAGATGCCGTCGATGCCCATGTCCAGCAGCAGGCCCATCTGCTGGGCGTCGTTGACGGTGTAGGTGTGCACGTCGTGGCCGTTCTGGTGGTAGAGCGGGATCAGCGAAGGGTTGGCGAGCAGCGCGGCGGCGTTGGGCGCGTAGACATCGACATAATCCGGCAGCGTGCCTGCCAGCTCCTGCGCGGTGGTGGGTGCCGCCACCAGATAGGCGGTGGGGATGGCGTCGCTCAGGCCGCGAAAGCGTTCGAGACTGCCGATGTCGAAGCTCTGCAAGAGCATCGTCGTCGTGGTGACCTTCTTCGCCGGGTCGCCGGTGACGAGCAGGCCCTTGCGGGTGAGCAGGTCGAAGAAAACCTGCTCGGCGCGGCCACCGGCCGAGTCCTTGGTCTCGACATGGAAGCGCATCTTCGGGTTGAGGCGCAGGTAGCAATCCAGCTGTTCCTCAAGGGGCACGATCTTCGCACCCACGAACTTCGCATCAGCGAGCGTCGGGTTGGCGGTGTTGAACCAGGTGCCGAAGTCCATCGCGCGCATCTCGGCCAGCGTGAAGCTATCCACTCGGCCAGTGCTCTCGCTGGTGCGGTCCACGGTCTCGTCGTGGATGCACACCGGCACCTCGTCCTTGGTCAGGATGAGGTCGCATTCCAGCATGTCGGTGTTCTGCATGATCGCCAGGTCGTAGGCGAAGAAAGTGTGCTCCGGCGTGTAGGCCGAGGCGCCGCGATGCGAGATGACCAGCTGCTTGTCGCGCGGCGGCGCGCCGACTTGCGCGAGTGCGGGCAAAGCAAGGATGAACAGGGCGAGGGCGAAGGGCGTGCGGGTCATGGGTCAAGCTCCGGAAGTGCGCGGAGGCTAGACCTGATTGGTGACGCCGTTATGAAACTCTGATGACCGCGGCGGGGAAAATCAGCCTCGGTCGCGCGCGCACCGGGCCGACACGGTGCCGCGCAGGGCGGGTGCGGGAGGCCCGGCTTGTGCGCGCCAGCACCTCACTTCAGAGCATCACGCGCGATCCCGCGCGCTCGCGGCGTGCGCCTGCAAGCCTTCGGCATCGGCGATGCGGCCGGCGATGGGGGCCAAGGCCTTCGCCCCTTCGGGCGTGCATTCGATCAGGCTCGTGCGTTTCTGAAACTCGTAGACGCCGAGCGGATTGCTGAAGCGCGCGGCGCGCGAGGTCGGCAGTACATGGTTGGGGCCGGCGCAGTAATCGCCGAAGGCTTCCGGCGCGTGACGGCCGAGGAAGATCGCGCCGGCGTGGCGGATCAGCGGCAGCAGGGCACGCGGGTTATCGACCGAGAGTTCAAGGTGCTCGGCGGCAATGCGGTTGGCGAGCGCGCAGGCTTCGTCGAGCGAGCGCACCTGGATCAGCGCACCGCGATCCTTGAGTGCGGCGCGAACAATCGCATCACGGGGCAGCTCGGCAATGCGGCGGTCGAGTGCGGCCTGCACGGCATCGAGAAACGCCGCGTCAGGCGAGAGCAGGATGCTCTGCGCGTCTTCGTCATGCTCGGCCTGGCTGAAGAGGTCCATCGCAATCCAGTCAGGATTGGTCAGCCCATCGCAGATCACCAGAATCTCGGAAGGCCCTGCAATCGCGTCGATGCCCACACGCCCGAACACCAGGCGCTTGGCAGCGGCGACATAGGCATTGCCGGGGCCGAAGATCTTGTCCACGGCGGGCACGGTCGCGGTGCCATAGGCCAGTGCAGCAACGGCCTGCGCGCCGCCGATGGTGAACACGCGATCCACGCCCGCGAGGTGCGCCGCGCCCAGCACCGTGGTGTTGGGTTCGCCACCCGGTGTCGGCGTGACCATCACCAGCTCGCCCACGCCCGCCACCTTGGCGGGGATGGCATTCATCAGCACGCTCGATGGATACGCCGCCTTGCCACCGGGCACGTAGAGGCCGGCGCGATCCAGCGGCGTGACACGCTGGCCCAAGCTGTTGCCATGGGCATCGACAAAGCTCCACTCGGCGATTTTCTGATGCTCGGCGTAGGCGCGGATGCGGCTGGCGGCGGCTTCGAGCGCCTGCTGCAAATCGGCGGGCAGGCGATGCCATGCGGCTTCGAGTGCAGACTTGGGCAGCTCCAGTTCGCGCGCGCTGCTGACGCCGCGGCGGTCGAAGCGGTTGGTGAACTCGACCAGCGCCGCATCGCCACGGGTGCGGATGGCTTCGACAATCTCCGCCGTGCGCGCGGCGACTTCTGGCGAGGATTCGGGAGCGCGGTCCAGCAGCGCGGTGAATGCGGCCTCGAAAGCGGCGGCGGCGGTGGAGAGTCGGTTGATCTGGATCATGGCGCGGCAGACGGCAGGGTCGTGGCCGATTGTGATGGGGTCGCTGCACCTGCGCGCAAGTGCAGCAGGCTGATTTGCGGTGGCACGCCGAAACGCACCGGCAGGATGCTGGTACCGATGCCGGGCGAGACGAACAGGGTATGGCCCTGCTCCTCGAACGTGCCAAGGTCATAGCGGGTGCCGTATTTGGATGGCACCCGCAGCGCACCGAAGACCGGCAGGCGCACCTGCCCGCCGTGCGTATGCCCGGCCAGCGTCAGCGTGATGGCGCGCGGCAGTTCGGGGAAGACATCCGGGCTGTGCGTAAAGGCGATCACTGGCTCGCCAGCAGGCAGAGCCGCCAGCGGCGTTTTCCAGTCATGTCGGGTCTCGTTGTAGTCGCCGATGCCGAGCAGCCAGAAGCGTGTACTGCGATGGGTAAGCGCCACGGCTTGATCCTGCAACACGCCGATGCCGGCATTGGTGAAGGCTGTGGCAACGCGCGGCCCACCGAGCCACCAGTCGTGGTTGCCCAGCACGGCATACACGCCCAGCGGCGCTTTCAGCGCCGCCAACTCCTGTGCAATGGCTTCGGGCGGGATGGCCTCACCGCCCATCACATGCTGCACGTAGTCGCCGGTCAGCAGGATGAGATCGGGCCGCTGCGCATTGCTGCGCGCGACCACCGCGCGCAGCTTGCCGATACCGACCCAGGGCGCGCCGACGTGCAGGTCGCTGAGCTGCACGATCTTCAGGTCATCGAGCGCCAGGGGCCAGCTGGAGGGGCTGATCTGCACCGTGTGCAGTACGAGGCGGTTCGGCTCCCACCAGAAGGCCCATGCGGCGAGCAGCGCCGCGAGGCCATATACGGGCCAGCGCAGGCGTTTCATCGTCTAGACCGCCGTCTGCTCGAACTGATCCAGCAACGCCCGGATGCGCGCGTGTTTCATCTTCATCGCCGCCTTGTTGACCACCAGCCGCGAAGTCACTTCGCAGACTTTCTCGATCTCGACTAGCCCGTTCGCCACCAGCGTCTTGCCGGTGGCGACGAGATCGACGATCACGTCGGCCAGCCCGACCAAAGGGGCCAGTTCCATCGAGCCATAGAGCTTGATGATCTCGACTTGTTCGCCGCGCGCGGCGTAGTGGCGCTTGGTGATTTCGGGGTACTTGGTGGCCACGCGCAGGCGCTTGCCGGGTCGGTACTCGAAGCCTTTGGGGGCGGCAACCGAGAGGCGGCAGCGGGCGATGCTCAAGTCCAGCGGCTCATACAGCGCCGCGCCGCCATGCTCCATCAAGATGTCCTTGCCGACGATGCCCATATCCGCCGCGCCATACTCGACATAGGTCGGCACGTCGGTGGGGCGGATGATGAGGAAATGCACCTCAGGATCGGCCGAGGGCACGCGCAGCAGGCGGTCGATGTCGCCCGCCGGGGCCAGGCCGAGCTTCGCCAACAGCGGCAGGGATTCTTCGAGAATGCGGCCCTTCGAGAGGGCAATCGTTAGACTGGTGGCCATGTCGTGCATTGTATCGGCTCGACACGCCGCAGCTCATGGTTTGCCTCTTTGCTCGCCCAAGGAAACGCTTATGAAACTGGTCATCGGCAACAAGAACTATTCGTCGTGGTCGCTGCGCCCCTGGCTCCTGATGCGGGTGCTGGATCTGCCCTTCGAGGAGGTGCTGGTGCCGCTCTACGGGCCGGACTCCCGCGAGCAGCTGCGACTGCACAGCCCGAGCGGCAAGGTGCCGACGCTGCACGACGAGGCGGTGGTGATCTGGGACTCGCTCGCCATCGTCGAGTACCTAGCCGAGCAGTATCCGGGCGTGGCGGTATGGCCGCCGGATGCCGAGGTGCGCGCCCATGCGCGCTGCGTGGCCGCCGAGATGCACTCCGGCTTCGGCGCCCTGCGCACCCACATGCCGATGAACCTGCGCGCCTCGCATCCCGGCAAGGGCCACACGGCTGAGGTCCTGGCGGATATCGAGCGCATCGTGGCGGTATGGAGCGACTGCCGCGCGCGCTTTGGCAGCCAGGGGCCGTTCCTGTTCGGTGCGTTCACTGCGGCCGATGCCTTCTACGCGCCGGTGGTGACGCGCTTCAAGACCTATGGTGTGAGCCTGTCGGCCGACTGCCAGGCCTATGCCGAAGCGGTGCTGGCCTTGCCAGCGATGCAGGAATGGACGGCTGCGGGCGTGGCGGAAACCCACCGTATTGCCGCCAGCGAGCCTTACGGCTAACGCTGTCGGCGCGGAGCTTGCATCGCTCTCGCCATGAGCTTCTCCACCCGTATCGGCATCCGCCAGCACGTTTTCGCCGATCTCAAGACGCTGCTTGCCAAGGCCAGCCCTGAGCGCAGCGGCGATGCGCTGGCGGGTGTGGCGGCGGTGAATGCGGAGGAGCGCGTGGCCGCCCAGCTGGCACTTGCGGACGTGCCGCTGCGACGACTGCTCGACGAGCCGCTGATTCCCTATGAGGGCGACGAAGTCACGCGGCTGATCTGCGATACGCACGATGCCGCCGCCTTCGCGCCGCTGGCCTCGCTGACGGTAGGTGGCTTCCGCGACTGGCTGCTGGCCTCGCCGCCCTATGCGGTGATGGCGGCGGCACGCGGCATCACGCCGGAGATGGCGGCGGCGGTGAGCAAGCTGATGCGCAATCAGGATCTGATTGCCGTCGCGCGCAAGTGCGGCGTCGTCACGCGCTTTCGCAACACCATCGGGCTCGCTGGCCGCATGAGCATCCGACTGCAACCAAACCACCCCACCGACGACTTACAGGGTGTGGCCGCCAGCCTGCTCGAAGGCCTGCTGTATGGCTGCGGCGATGCGGTGATCGGCATCAATCCGGCAGGCGATGCGCTGGCGCAGCTCGCACCGCTGTGGCGGATGATGGATGCGCTCATCGCACGCCACCGCATCCCGACCCAGAGCTGTGTGCTGGCGCATGTGACGCGGCAGATCGAGGCGATCAACGCGGGCTTGCCGCTGGACTTGGTGTTCCAGAGCATCGGCGGCACCGAAGCGCTCAATGCGAGCTTTGGCGTGTCGCTGAGCCTGCTGCGCGAGGCGCGAGATGCGGCAATGAGCTTGCAGCGCGGCACGCTCGGCAACCAAGTGATGTATTTCGAGACTGGGCAGGGCGCAGCCTTGAGTGCGAATGCGCACCACGGCATCGACCAGCAAACCTGCGAAGCCCGCGCCTACGCCGTCGCCCGCGCCTTCGATCCGCTGCTGGTCAACACCGTGGTCGGCTTCATCGGGCCGGAGTATCTCTACGATGGCAAGCAGATCATCCGCGCGGGGCTGGAAGATCACTTCTGCGGCAAGCTGCTCGGCCTGCCGATGGGTGTCGACGTCTGCTACACCAACCACGCCGAAGCCGATCAGGACGACATGGACACCCTGCTCACCGTGCTGGCGGCGGCGGGTTGCACCTATGTGATGGCGGTGCCCGGCGCAGACGATGTGATGCTCAACTACCAGAGCACCAGTTACCACGACGCGCTCTATGTGCGGGACACGCTGGGGCTGAAGCGAGCGCCGGAGTTTGAGGAATGGCTGCTGTCGATGGGGATTGTCGATGCGAGCACCGGCCGCATCGCACCCGCACCCGCCGCCATGCGCGCCCTCTCGCAAGCACTGCCGGAGTTGCGCGGATGAGCGAGGCCCTAAGCCCTGTGGTGACGCGCGACGACTGGCCGGAGTTGCGCGCCTTCACCCCTGCACGCCTCGCCCTCGGCCGTGCCGGCAGCAGCCTGCCCACCGCCGAAGTGCTCGCCTTCCAGCTCGCCCACGCGCAGGCGCGCGATGCGGTGTGGACGCCGCTCGACGTGCCCGCCCTGGCGGTGCGGCTCGAAGCCGATGGCTGGCGGACGCAGGCCGTGCAGAGCGCGGCCGCTGACCGCCACGCCTACCTCGCGCGACCCGACTGGGGCCGTCGCCTGCACGCCGATTCGCGCGCGGCACTGCAACCCTCGCCCGCCGCATTCGATGTCGTGTTCGTCATCAGCGATGGCCTCTCTTCCACCGCCACCCAGCGCCATGCCGCGCCCTTGTTGCAGGCGCTGCGGCCGCTGCTGCAAGACCTGCACCTGGCCCCACTCATCATCGCCGTGCAGGCGCGCGTCGCACTCGCGGATGAGGTCGGCGAAGCCCTCCAAGCGCAGCTCGCGGTGAGTTTGATCGGCGAGCGTCCCGGCCTCTCCTCGCCCGACAGCCTCGGCGCCTACGTCACCTATGCACCGCGCGTGGGGCTGACGGATGCGGCCCGACATTGCCTCAGCAACATTCGTCTCGAGGGTCTGGGCTACCAGGCCGCCGCCACACAGCTCGCCGCACTCATCCATGCCGCGCTAAAGGATCAGTGCAGTGGCGTTGCACCCTCATCCCGAGCGTAGATGAAGTTGGCTTAACCCCTTTTCGCGGCATGGCCCGTTTAAGTAGGCACACCCCAAGCGGAGCCTCGCCATGTTGCCCAAATCCCTTCTCAAGCTCGGTCTGCTGGCCTGCACCCTGCTCGCGGCAAGCGCACCCGCCCTCGCCGGCCGCCTCGCCGAGATCGACATCATGGAC
Source organism: Pseudomonadota bacterium (assembly GCA_040385605.1). Classification (GTDB taxonomy): domain Bacteria; phylum Pseudomonadota; class Gammaproteobacteria; order Nevskiales; family Nevskiaceae; genus Stagnimonas. The sequence continues at coordinate 19,998 of JAZKHC010000013.1, read as the reverse complement.
CGCGACACCGGCGAAACCCTGCGCCAGTACCGGCACCAAGGCCGCCGCTATGTCGTAGGCACCCCCGGTCATGCCTACGAAATCGCGGTGCGCAGCCGTAGTGGCGAGCGCCTGTTGGCGGTGATGAGTGTCGATGGCGTCAACATTCTCTCAGGCGAGACTGCCGCGACCGAGCAAGGCGGTTATGTGTTCGCGCCCTGGCAGCGGGAGCAGATTCGCGGCTGGCGCAAGAACCTGGCCGAGGTCGCGCAGTTCAACTTCACCGCGCTGCCCAACTCCTACGCCGCGCGCACCGGGCGGCCGCGCGATGTCGGCGTGATCGGCATCGCGCTGTTCCGCGAGGCACGACCGCAGACAGCGCCCGATTGCTGCTGGTTTGATGAAGAGCGAGACCGCTCCGAGCGTTTTCAAGGCAAGGCCGAGAGTGAATCGCGCGCACCTTCCGCGAGTGCCGATGCTGCCGCACCCGAGCTGCAGGCCAAGCGCCGCGCCGCCGCACCCAGCCTCGGCACCGGCCACGGCCAGCGCGAGCACTCGCCGGTGGGCACTACCACCTTCGAGCGCGCCTCGTCGCAGCCGGACGAGGTCATCACGCTCTACTACGACTCGCGCGAAAAGCTGGTGGCGCAGGGTGTGCTGCCTGAGACGCGACAGTACGCCAGGCGCCGGCCGCAGGCCTTCCCCGGTGGCTTCGTTCCCGATCCCTGATCACTTTTGCGGAACTCGCCTGCGGCTAGGCGCGTCTGTAGGGCATGCGCCTTGCCACCCTGCTACTGCTGTTGCCGCTCACTGCCAGCGCCGCACCCCCGGTGATCCGCATGGTCAACGAGGCGGCCCTGCCCGCGCTTGAGATCAGCCAGATGCAGCGCGACTACGGCCGCTGGGCGACGCGGGTGTATCGCTACCACCACCTCACCAATCCGGCGCCGGTCAATCTCGTCATCAGCCGCGCGGTCGATATTGGTTACTACATGCGCCCCAACGTCTACCTGCCGCCAGACGACGACCCGCGCGAGATGCTGGAGACCTTCGTGCACGAGCTGGCGCATCACGCCACCGGCCACGAATCAACCTTTTTCTTCAAGGAGGGCATCGCCACCGCCACCGCCGAGGCGCTGTTCGCCGAGGACGGCCGGCAGATCGAGGGCTGGCCGCAGTACGGCATTTCGACCGATGCCTGGGTCACGCTTTTCATGCAGCGCGGCGAGCTGCCGCGCCTGCAATCATTGGTCGAGAAAACCGGCTACGACGGCAGCAGCCGCGATGCCGAATTCCGCAGCTGGCAGACCTACATCGTGGGCGCGAGCTTTCTGCGCTGGCTCATCGAGCACGAGGGCTACGACACTTTCAAGAGCGTGTTCTGGGAAGAAACGCTGGGGCCGCAAGGTGCCGAGTGGGAGCGCCGCTGGCTTGCCGCCATCAAGGCGCGTGCGCTGCCGCCCTTCGACGCAGCGCAAGCCCTGCCGCAGACGGCGCGCTATGCCTATTACGCGCGCCGTCTGCGGGGTTAGAACGTCTTGCCTTCGTCGTAGGCCAGCGTCTCGGCCACGGTGAGTCGCGGCTTGCGCGGCCAGTTGCCGGCTTCCTTCGCGTAGCCCACCGCCAGCGTCATCACCGGCACGTAACGCTCGGGGATGTTGAAGGCCTTCTGCACGCCGGCCGAGTCGAAGCCGATCATCGGCCCACTGACCAGGCCCTTGGCATCGGCGGCGAGCATGAGGTTCATCGCCGCGAAACTGGCACTGCGGATCACCTCGTCACGCACCAACCGCTCGTTGCCGTAGTCGCTGTAGAAGCCTGCCGCGCCCTTGAGCAAGTAGTCCGCGACACCCTGCTCGAACACGCCTGCCTTCACCGCGCGACCGAGCAGATCCGGCAGCTTCTCATGGCCCAGCGTATCGCCGAGGATGATGAAGGTCACGGCCGCATCGGCGACCTTGGCCTGGTTCCAGCTGAGTGCCTTCAGCTTCTCCTTCTGCGCCTGATCCACCACCGCGATGAAGCGCGTGTGCTGGATGTCGAACGAGGAGGGCGCTTCGAGCGCATAGCTCACCAGCTCCTCGATCTCGGCTTTCGACAGCGGCTTGCTGGTATCGAAGGCATTGGCGGAAACGCGGTGCTGGATGGAGTCGAGGGTGTTGATGCTCATGTTCGGGTTCCGGGTGGACTATAGGAAGTGCCGCCAGACTAGTCCCGCCCCCTGAACCGCGAAATCAATTTGTTCTGTCGTGATCGTTCGGCTTTTTTGAGCCTGCAATGTCAGCCGACCCACACCGTCATCATGCTGATCGAGCCCAGCTCGATGCCGTCGATGACGATCTGCGCAGGTTCATCGACACCCTGCGCGCCCAGCACCGGCAGTAGCGGCCAGTAGTGCTCCGGCGTGGGGATCGAGAGTGCGGCATCTGCGCCCTGCGCGGGCCAGTCGATGAGTGCGGCGTGGTCGCGCGCCGTGATAGCGCGGCGGGCAAAAGCCTCGAAGCGCGTCGCCCAGTCATAGGCCCCACCCTGCATTTTCAAGCGCCGCAGGTTATGCACCACATTGCCGCTGCCGAGGATCAGCACGCCCTCGTCGCGCAGCACCGCCAGCTTCTGGCCGATGGCGTAGTGGAAGACCTCCGACTGTGTCGCATCGAGGCTCAGTTGCAGCACCGGCACATCGGCCTCCGGGAAGAGATGCACCAGCACCGACCACGCGCCATGGTCCAGCCCCCACTCGGTATCAAGCGCCACGTGCAGCGGCTGAAGCACCTCGCACACCCGTTGCGCCATCGCCGCATCGCCTGCCGCCGGATACTGCACATCGAACAGCGCCTGCGGAAATCCGCCGAAGTCGTGGATGGTGCGCGGGCGCGGCATGGCCGTCACCGCCAGGCCACGCGTGAGCCAGTGCGCCGAGACGCAGAGCACCGCTTTTGGCCTGGGCAGCGATGCCCCCAGCGCGCGCCAGGCCTCGGTGTAGCGATTGCGCTCCAGCGCATTCATCGGCGAGCCGTGGCCGATGAAGAGGGCGGGCATCCTGGTCATGAAGGCAAACTACTTTCGACGCAGGTAGTGACTAAGCGATTTTCCGTCTGGACCTTTGCGTTCTTCCAGTTCAAAGCGGCTTGTGGCGCGCACCAGATCGCTGAGACGCTTGTGCCCATAGTTGCGGGCGTCGAAATCAGGGGATTGCTTGCTCAGCTGCGAGCCCATCGTACCGAGATGCACCCAATCACCCTCACCAACCGAGGCGTTGAACGCCGCGTCCAGCAACTTGTGCAGCTTGCCGTCGAGCTTGGGTTTGGTTGCTGGCACTGCATCAGCCACCGTGGCCGGCTCCCGCAGCACTTCGACATAGGTGAACTTGTCGCAGGCGGCAACCAATGGCTTCGGCGTCTTCTGCTCACCGAAGCCATAAACAAGAAGGCCTGATTCGCGGAGCCGCGATGCTAGCCGAGTGAAGTCGGAATCAGACGAAACCAGGCAGAAGCCTTCAAACCTACCTGAATACAGCAGGTCCATCGCGTCGATGATGAGCGCCGAGTCGGTGGCGTTCTTACCACTGGTATAGGCGAACTGCTGTATAGGCTGGATGGCGTGTTGAAGCAGCTTTTCCTTCCAGCTGGCCAGGTGAGGTTTAGTCCAGTCGCCATAGATACGGCGCGTGGTGGCCGTGCCATAGCGGGCAATCTCTGCCAGCAGCGGCGCGATCAACTCTGACTGCGCATTGTCGGCATCAATCAGCACCGCGAGCCGGACCTGAGCCATGGCTAGAACTGCTTCCCTACCCGCTTGATCTGCGCCCCGAGGCTGGCGAACTTGCCCTCGATATCTTCATAGCCGCGGTCCATGTGGTAAACGCGGTCGATCACCGTCTCGCCATCGGCACAGAGTGCGGCCATCACCAGCGCAGCCGAGGCGCGCAGGTCGGTGGCCATGATGGGGGCGGCGGTGAGGCGCTCCTTGCCCGTGACGATGGCGGTGTGGCCGTCGATGCGGATGTCGGCACCGAGACGCAGCAGCTCGTGGGCGTGCATGAAGCGGTTCTCGAAGATGGTTTCCTTGGTCACGCTCACGCCCTCGGCCAGACAGTTGAGCGCCATGAACTGCGCCTGCATGTCGGTGGGAAAGCCCGGGTGCGGCATGGTGTGGATGTTGACGGCGAGCGGCCGCTTGCCCTGCATGTCCACCTCGATGAAATCGCTGCCGGTGCGCACCACGGCACCGGCCTGTTGCAGCTTGACCAGCACGGCATCGAGCAGCGCCGGGTCGGTATTGGTGACGCGCACCTTGCCGCGGGTGGCGGCGGCGGCGGCGAGAAAGGTGCCGGTCTCGATGCGGTCCGGCAGCACCTTGTGGGTGGCGGCGTGCAGCGCCTTCACACCCTGGATGCGGATGGTGGTGGTGCCCTCGCCTTCGATCTTCGCTCCCATGGCGCGCAGGCAGCGGGCGAGATCAACCACTTCCGGCTCGCGGGCGGCGTTCTCCAGCACCGTCTCGCCGTCGGCGAGGGTGGCGGCCATCATCAGGTTCTCGGTGCCGGTGACGGTGACCACGTCGAAGACGATGCGCGCCCCTTTCAGCTTGGCGCACTTGGCGTGGACGAAGCCGCCGTCCAAGGTGATCTCGGCACCCATGGCGCGCAGACCCATCAGGTGCAAGTCCACCGGACGCGCGCCAATCGCGCAGCCACCCGGCAGCGAGACATGCGCCTCGCCGCGCGCGGCGACCAGGGGGCCGAGCACGAGGATCGACGCGCGCATGGTGCGCACCAGCTCGTAGGGGGCGATGTGGGTGGTAATGGTCTTGGCATCGACCACGACCGTGTGCGAATCGGTCTGCGCCACCGTCACGCCCATCTGTGCCAAGAGCTTCTTGGTGGTGCCGATGTCCCAGAGCTTGGGGCAGTTGGTGACGGTCAGTGGCTCGTCGCTGAGCAACGAGGCGCAGAGGATGGGAAGGGCGGCGTTCTTCGCGCCTGCGGAGGCGACGGTGCCGTTGAGCGGGCCGTTGCCGGCGATGATGAATTTGTCCATCGCCTATTTTCCGCTGGATTGGCGCGCCCTGCCACGCCGCTGACACTTCTGTCTGCTGCTGTTAGCGTCTGCCCCAAGCCTCAGCGAGAACCTGCCCATGACCGACACCCTGCATTTCTACACCAACCCCATGTCCCGCGGCCGCATCGCGCGCTGGATGCTGGAAGAGGTCGGCGCGCCCTACGAAACCCATCTGCTCGATTACGGCAGCACCATGAAAGCGCCGGAATACCTCGCCATCAACCCGATGGGCAAGGTGCCTGCGATCAAGCACGGCAACACCGTGGTGACGGAATGCGCGGCCATCTGCGCTTACCTCGCGGATGCCTTCCCACAGGCTGGCCTTGCCCCCGCACTCGATGCGCGTGGCGACTACTACCGCTGGCTGTTCTTCGCCGCCGGCCCTGTCGAGGCCGCCGTCACCAACAAGTCGCTCGGCGTCGTGGTACCGGCCGAAAAGCGCGGTATGGCGGGCTATGGTTCCTTCGAGGCAACCGTCGACGCCCTGGAGCGTGCCGTGACCGGCAAGCAATACATCGCTGGTGATCGCTTCAGCGCCGCCGATGTCTACGTTGGCTCGCAGATCAGCTGGGGGATGATGTTCGGCAGTATCGACAAGCGGCCGGCCTTCGAGGCCTACGCCGGTGGGCTCATGGGCCGCCCTGCCGCCGTGCGAGCGCGCGCCATCGACGACGCGCTGATCCCGAAGAAAGATTAGCCCGCGCGGGTGGTGAGCTTGAGGGCGTGGATTTCACGCCCCATGCGCTCGCCCAGCGTGGCGTAGACCATGCGGTGCTGCGCCAGCGGCGGCTTGCCAGCGAAGTCGGCACACACCACGGTGGCCTCGAAGTGCTGGCCGTCGTCGCCGACCACCTCGACGCTGGCCGTGGGCAGGCCGGCTTGGATCAGTGCCGCGATGTCGGTTTTGGTCATGGTTACTTTCTCATCCGGTAGCCGGTGTGCAGCATCCAGTAGGCGATGGCGGAGACCACCGCGAAGAAGGCGGTGATCCACACCAGACTGTGCGCGATCGGCACGTCGGCATTGCCGAAAAAGCCGTAGCGGAAGCCGTCGATCATGTAGAAAAACGGGTTCAGATGGCTCGCGGTGTACCAGAACTTCGGCAGCGCATGCACCGAATAGAACACGCCGGAGAGGAAGGACAGCGGCGTGACGATGAAGTTGGAGAAAGCGGCGATCTGGTCGAACTTCTGCGCCCACAGGCCCGCGATGATGCCGAGTGCCGCGAGGCTGCCGGCCGAGAGCAGGAAAACCGCGAGCAGGGCTACCGGTTGCTCGATGGGCAGACGCACGAAGACCAGCGTGACCGCAAGCATCGCCACCGCCACCAGCACAGAGCGCACAAGGGCGGCCAAGATGTAGGCGCCGAACCATTCCAGCGGGCCGATGGGGGCCATCAGCGTGAACACGATGTTACCCATCACCTTGCTCTGGATGAGGCTCGACGAGGTGTTGGCGAAGGCGTTCTGGATCACCGTCATCATGATGAGACCGGGCACCAGAAACTGCGTGTAGCTCAAGCCCTCGTAGCCCGCGATGGTGCGGCCTTGCAGGGCCTGCGCGAATACCAGCAGATAGAGCAGCGCGGTGATGACGGGGGCGGAGACGGTCTGGCCGAGCACTGCCCAGAAGCGCATCACTTCTTTTTTCAGCAGGGTGTAGAAGCCGCGCTGGTTCGGGTTCATGCGCTAACTCCCGAGCGCGTCAGCTCGATGAAGATGTCTTCCAGGTCCGGCTCGCGGGTGTGCACGTCTTCGATCACCACGCCGGCGTTGCGCAGTGCCGAGAACACGCTGTTGATGGGGTGCTTGGTGACTTCGAGTTTCAGCTCGACCACGCCGTCCTTTTCGCTGGCGACGAGTTCGCGCAATGCCTCCGGCAGCGGCGCGCCTTCGCCGAGCTTGAGGCGCAGGAACCGGAAGGGATGACGGCCGAGCAGCGCGCCGGTGGTCTCCAGTGCCTTCACTTCGCCCTGGTCGAGGATGGCGATGCGGCTGCACATCTCCTGCGCTTCTTCGAGGTAATGGGTCGTGAGCACAACCGTTGTTCCCTTGGCGTGCAGATCGCGCATGAAGGCCCAGAGCGTGCGGCGCAGCTCCACATCCACGCCCGCCGTTGGCTCGTCGAGAATCACCACTGGTGGCTTGTGGACCAGTGCCTGCGCGATCAGCACGCGGCGCTTCATGCCGCCGCTGAGTGAGCGCATCGAGGCATTGCGCTTGGCCTTCAATTCGAGGCGCTCCAGCATCTCGTCGATCCACGGCCACACTTCTTCACCGCAGCCGTAGTAGCCGGCCTGGATGCGCAGCATGTCGACAACGTTGAAGAAGGGGTCGAACACGAGTTCCTGCGGCACCACGCCGAGCAGGCGGCGGGCGTTGCGGAAATCCGTCACCGTGTCGTGCCCAAGCACGCTGATGTGGCCACTGGTCGCAAGGGTCAGCCCCGAGATGGTGTTGATGAGCGTGGACTTGCCCGCGCCATTGGGGCCGAGCAGGCCGAAGAACTCGCCGCGGTTGATGGTGAAGCTCACACCCTTGAGGGCTTGCAGGCTGCCGTAGCTTTTTTGGACGGCGTCGATCTTCAGCGCGTCGAGTGTCGGGGTATTCATGGTTGTAGCGATTATAAGTGCCGCCCTTGCAATGGCGATGACTCTGTGTGGTCATAGCCGCACGCCCTTTCAAGACCTGCCGCCATGCCCACCACTGCCATCGTCTGGCTGCGACGCGATCTGCGCGTCGGCGACCAGCCCGCCCTGCACCATGCCGCCGCCCATCACGATCATGTGGTGCCGGTGTTTATCCACGCGCCCGATGAAGAAGCCGACTGGCAGCCCGGTGCGGCGAGCCAATGGTGGCTGCACCACTCGCTGGTTTCGGTTGCGGCATCATTTGCCAAGCTCGGCAGCCCGCTGGTCGTGCGCCAAGGTGCAAGCCTGGCCACGCTGCGTGCGCTGGCGAAAGAGACGGGTGCCGAAGCCGTCTACTGGAACCGTCTCTACGAACCGGCGGTGATCGCGCGCGACGCGCGAATCAAGGAGGCCCTGCGCGCCGATGGCCTGTGCGCCGAGAGCTTCAATGGCGCGGTGCTGTTCGAGCCTTGGCAGCTCAAGACCGGCGCAGGCGAGCCTTATCGCGTGTATTCACCGATGTTCCGCAGCGCCGAAGCGCGCTTCGACGAAATCCGCAAGCCCTTGCCCGCGCCGAAGAAACTCCTGTCACCGGCTGCGGCACTCAAGTCCGACCCCATCGAGGCCTTGAGTTTGCTGCCCACCATCGCCTGGGATGCGGGCTTTCACGAACACTGGCAGCCCGGCGAAAAAAGCGCGCTCAAGCGGCTCGAACAGTTCGCCAGCCAGCCCATCGCCAAATACAAGGACCTGCGCGACCAGCCCGCGCTCGACGGTGCGGTGAGCGGCCTCTCGCCGCACCTGCATTTCGGCGAGATCAGTCCGCACCAGTGCTTCGTGCGCGCGCAGCAGGCTCACGGTGAACTCACCGGCGCAGGCGCACACGGCAACATCCACCACTTCATCAAGGAGCTGTTCTGGCGCGAGTTCTCGCACCACCTCATCTACCACTACCCGAAGACGCCAACCGAGCCGATGTACGAGCGGTTCGCTGCCTTCCCTTGGCGCAAGCCTGCCGACTACTCGAGCGACCTTCAGGCCTGGCAGCAGGGCCGCACCGGCATCCCCATCGTCGATGCGGGCATGCGTCAGCTCTGGCATACGGGCTGGATGCACAACCGGGTGCGCATGATCGTGGCAAGCCTCTTGACCAAGAACCTGCTCATCCCCTGGCAGGAGGGCGCAAGCTGGTTCTGGGACACGCTGGTGGACGCGAGCCTGCCGCAGAACACGCTCGGCTGGCAGTGGGCGGCGGGCTGCGGCGCCGATGCAGCACCCTACTTCCGCATCTTCAACCCGGTATTGCAGGGCGAGAAGTTCGACGCCGACGGCAGCTACGTGCGCACCTGGGTGCCAGAGCTCTCGACGATGCCAGCCAAGTTCATCCACAAGCCTTGGGAGGCCCCGGGCGAGGTGCGCCGCGCGGCGGGCATCGGGCTGGATAGCGTCTACGCCAAGCCCATCATCGAGCTGATGGCCTCGCGCGACCGCGCGCTGGCGGCTTTCGCCAGGCTCAAGGCTGACAACGCGGCATGAGCCCTGTACTGCCGAGAAGGCTGCACGCCCTGCGCGCCCGCGATGCCCTGCAAGACATCGCCCGTGGTGCCAAGCCTGCAGACCAGATTCTGGAAACCCTGTTCCGCAGCCACAAGGAGATGGGCAAGCGTGACCGCGCGAGCGTCAGCGATCTCGTCTATGGCGTGCTGCGCGATGTCGGCCGCTTGCAGGCGCTCGCCGGTGATGCGCCGGCGGACTGGCTCGCGCGCCATCTGGCCGATGCGGGCCACGCGGCAGCGGCGATCACCTCACTCGAGCTGCCCGCACCGGCGGCCGAAGGCGCGGTGGCCCCCTATGCGGCGCAGAATCTGCCGCTCGATCTGCACACCCGATTGCTGCGGCAGATCGGCGAAGCCGAAACCGCGGCACTCGCCACCGCGCTCAACCAGGCCGCACCGACGGACGTGCGCGTGAACACCCTCAAGGCCACACGCGAAGAAGTGCTGGCCGCACTCGCGGCGCAAGGCGTGGCTGCCACTCCGACGCCGCTGGCGGCATCTGGCCTGCGGCTGGCCATGCGGCTCAGCAAGCAGTCCACCCTGCTGCTGGATGGCGAGATCGAACCGCAGGACGAAGGCAGCCAGCTGCTCGCGCAACTCACGGGCGCGGCACCGGGCGAGACGGTGATCGACTGGTGCGCGGGCGTCGGCGGCAAGAGCCTGGCGATGGCTGCCGCGATGGCTGACTACGGCCGCGTGATCGCCTGCGACATCAGCGCCAGCCGCCTCGCCAAGATCGCGCCGCGCGCCGCGCGCGCGGGTGTGGCCTGCATCGAGACCCGCGTGCATGGCGTCGATTCGCTCGCCGGCATCGCCGCCGACGTGGTGCTGGTCGATGCGCCCTGCTCCGGCACCGGCACCCTGCGCCGTTCGCCGGAGCTGCGCCTGCGCGCGTTCGACTACGCCGCCCTCGCTGGCTTGCAGCTGCAAATTCTCAGTGAGGCCTCGCAGTGCCTGCGCCCCGGTGGGCGCTTGATCTACGCCACGTGCAGCCTGCTGGTCGAGGAAAACGAGAATGTGGTCGCCGCTTTTCTGGCCGCGAACACGGCATTCATGCCGATGCGGCCGGAGGGCTTCCATCCTCGGCTCCTGGATGCCAAGGGCTGCTTGCGGCTGTGGCCACACCGGCATGCTACCGACGGATTTTTCGCGCAGGTGCTGGTGCGCACCCGGTAGCTTGGCAGCGAACGATTCAGCGTCGGCTCAGCACCGTGGGCAACCCTCTGCAGCATGAACTACAAACCACTATTCGCGCCGCTCGCGGCTTTCGCTGTGCTGGCCACCACAGCCTGCGCTCAGACTTCGCCACTTCAAAAAGACTCAGCTGCCTCCAGTTGCTCGAAGTCGAAGTCAGCCGCGAACGATGCGGATTGCAGCGGCGGCAACGATCTCGGCCCTCCGGTGGTTGACATCACCAAGCCAGCACCTGCGCCGGGCGTGGCATCTCCCCAGTAAGCATCTCGGTTTGACCAAGCCGTCCCAAGGGGCGGCTTTTCTGTTTTTATCGACCCGGGGCCAGACCTTTTAAGATAGGCGCATGCAATCCACCGACTTTCTGGCCAGCGCCCGTCGCACCCTCGACATCGAGCGCGATGCCATTGCCGCCCTCAATGCCCGCCTCGGTGCCGATTTCGGCAAGGCCTGCACGCTGCTGCTGGCCTGCAAGGGCCGCGTGGTGGTCACTGGCATGGGCAAGAGCGGGCACATCGGCGGCAAGATCGCGGCGACCCTTGCTTCCACCGGCACGCCCAGCTTCTTCGTGCATCCAGGCGAGGCCAGCCACGGCGATCTCGGCATGATCATGAAGAGCGACGTGGTGATTGCCATCAGCAATTCCGGCGAGACCGCCGAGGTGCTGACCATCCTGCCGCTCATCAAGCGCATGGGCGTGCCGCTGATCTCGATGACCGGCAAGCCGGGCTCCACACTGGCCAAGACCGGCGATGTGCATCTGGATGTCAGCGTCGAGCAGGAGGCCTGCCCGCTCAATCTCGCACCCACCGCCAGCACCACGGCGACGCTGGCAATGGGCGATGCGCTCGCCGTCGCCCTGCTCGAAGCGCGCGGTTTCACGCCGGAAGACTTCGCTTTTTCGCACCCCGGCGGCTTGCTGGGCCGGCGCCTGCTGCTGACGGTGGAATCGCTCATGCAGAAGGGCGAGCGCCTGCCGCAGGTGAGTGCCGATGTGCCGCTCACCACCGCGCTGATGGAGATGACCCACAAAGGTCTCGGCATGACGGCCATCGTCGATAAAGCAGGTGTGGTGCAGGGTGTGTTCACGGACGGTGACTTGCGCCGCGTGCTGGATTCCGCTGCCGATGTGCGCACCGTGCCGGTCGGCGCGGTGATGACGCCTGGTGGCAAGCGCATCAAGGGTGAGGCCCTCGCCGCTGAAGCGGTGCAGAAGATGGAAGCCGCCAAGATCACCGCGCTGATGGTCTGCGACGACGCAGGCAAATTGGCGGGCGTGATCCACCTGCAAGACCTGCTGCGCGCCGGGGTGGTGTGATGACGCCGACCGAGCGCGCCAAGAACATCCGCTGCGTGATCTTCGACATCGATGGTGTGATGACCGACTGCAAGCTCTACCTCACCCATGATGGCGAGGAGATCAAGGCTGTGAACGTACGCGATGGCCTGGGCCTCAAACTGCTCATGAAACATGGCATCGAGGTGGCAGTGATATCCGGTCGCCCGAGTGCGGCGATGCAGAAGCGCCTCGAATATCTCGGCGTGCCGCACATCTGGCTCGCCACCGAAGACAAGCTGCCGGCTTACGAGGCGCTCAAGGCCAAGCTCAGCCTGGGCGATGCGCAGATGGCGCACATGGGCGACGACACGCCCGACCTGCCGCTGTTCGCGCAAGTCGGCCTCGCCTTGGCACCCGGTGATGCGCACCGCAAGGCCAGGGCCGCAGCGCATTGGATCAGCGAGGCCAAGGGCGGCGATGGTGCCATCCGCGAGGCGGTCGATTTCATCCTCGCCGCGCAGGGCATCGAGGCATGAGCAAGCTCACCATCACTGGTCTGGCTCTGCTGTTGCTGATGGTAGCCGCCCTCATGTGGCAGAGCGCGAGCGGACCGGATGAGGCTTTGGTGGCGGCGAACAGCGACACGCCGCGCTACCGCATCGACAAGCTGCGCGCGATCCGCACCGATGCCCAGGGGCTGCCGCTGGTGCGGCTCACGGCGGACAGCGCCGACTACTTCGATAACGGTGCCGCAGCACTCAGCAACATCGAGACGGTGGGCCTCTCAGGCGCGGCCGCACCGTGGACGCTGAAATCACCCACCGGCACCGTCGCACCGGGCGAAAAGCGCCTGCTGCTGCAAGCGCCGGTCACCGGTACCGGCCGCTGGACGACTGGCGAGCCTTTCGCCTTTGCGGGCAGTGCGGTCTGGGTGGACGATGCCAAGCGGCAGTTCTACTCCACCGAGCCGCTGACGCTCGACAGCGCCACGCGCACCGCCAGGGCCCAGGGCTTCACGGCGACGTTCGATGGCAAGACCTTGAAGATGACGCAACCGGAATTGAGTTATGTGCTTGGCGACTAGAGTCATCACCGTGGTGCTGGGGCTGGCATTGGCGAGCCCCGCGTTTGCGCAGGCGGCCGGCAGCAAGAAGAGCCCGCAGCGGGTCAGCGGCCCCATCACCATCACCGCCAAGAACGGCGAGTGGCAGGAGGGCAACATGATCTACACCGGCGACGTGGTGATGATCTCGAAGACGCTGGAACTGCGCGGCGCTAGGCTGGAGCTGCAGCAGACCGGCGGCAAGAAGAACCCCTACATCATCACCGTCACCGGCTCGCCTGCCACGCTCAAGCACCTTGGGCAGACCGCGCAGGACGCCGTGGTGAACGGCCGCTCGAAGACCATGGTGTACCGCTCGGCGACGCAGAACATCCAGCTCACCGGCGACGCGCATCTGGAGCGTGACAAGGACGAGTTGAACGGCGACGATATTCGCTACGACGTGGCCAACCGCCGCGTGCAGGCAAGCGGCGGCGACAAGGGCCAGGTGCGCATCGTCATCGACGTGCCGGAGCAGGGCCAATGAGTACCGCACCCGCCAAACTCACCGCCCGCAACCTGGTCAAGAGCTACAAGAAGCGCAGCGTCGTGCGCGATGTCTCGCTGGAGGTGAACGCCGGCGAGATCGTCGGCCTGCTCGGCCCCAACGGGGCGGGCAAGACCACCTCGTTCTACATGGTGGTGGGCCTGGTGCCGGCCGATGGCGGCGTGGTCGAACTCGACGGTGTCGATATCACCAAGCTGCCCATGCACGCCCGTGCGCAGCGTGGCATCGGCTATCTGCCGCAGGAGGCGAGCGTGTTCCGCAAGCTCTCCACCGCCGACAACATCCTTGCGATTCTTGAGACTCGCAAAGACCTCGACAAGACGCAGCGCAAGGCCGAGCTGGAGCGCCTGCTGGAAGAACTGCACATCGGCCACATCCGCGATGGCATCGGCCAGAGCTTGTCGGGCGGTGAGCGCCGCCGTGTCGAGATTGCCCGCGCACTCGCCGCCAACCCGCGCTTCATCCTGCTCGACGAGCCCTTCGCCGGTGTCGATCCACTGGCGGTGCACGACATCCAGGCCATCGTCCATCACCTGAAAGCACGCGGCATCGGCGTGCTGATCACCGACCACAATGTGCGCGAGACTCTCAGCCTCTGTGAACGCGCTTACATCCTGGCCGAGGGCACGGTGATTGCCACCGGCACGCCGGCGGAATTGCTGGAGAACGCGACCGTGCGCAAGGTGTATCTGGGCGAAGACTTCAAGTTGTGAGGGCGGGCGCTGTCGCGCCCTCACCCTCAAGCGAGCCCATATGCAAAAGTCATACCGCTACAATGCGGGCATGACGGCGAGAGCATTGGGGCCTACACACGCATGAAACTTCGCAGCGTTGCGAGTCAAAACCGCGCAGTGCGAGGCGTGAGACGCAGCCAATGCGTCGGCATTCGCAAGTCTCGCAACGAAGCAATGCGCGCCCCAGCAATGATCATTAAGGCCGCAACCCTAGCCGGGCGTGAGCGGCGCTCCCGCTTTGGGGCATTGCGGCGTCACGAAGCTTGCGAAGACTTCAAGTATTCGCTGCGCTCCGTTCCTTGCACTGCCCCAAAACAGCCTTCGGCCGCTGCGATGTTTCACGCGTGTATAGGCCCCCAGACATGAAGCAGGCGCTGGGAATGCGCACCGGGCAGGCGCTCACCATGACGCCGGCCTTGCAGCAGGCGATCCGCCTGTTGCAGCTCTCCACACTCGATCTCAAGCAGGAAATCCAGCAGGCGATCGAGTCGAACCTGATGCTGGAACTGAGCGACGACGACAGTCCCGAGCCCGATGCCGGCGCCGAGATGGCGGACGAGGCCGAAGCGATTACCGAGCGCTCCAGCAGTGCCGATTCGAGTGACGGCCTCGCCGCCGAAGTCGCCGCCACCGAGGTGCGCGGCGACGAGCCGATGAGCGACGAGATGCCGGTGGATGCCGACTGGGGCGACATATACGACACGCCCGCCAAGTCCGACAACAACAGCGATGACGATGACCTGGCCGAGTTCCGCCGCGCCAACCAGCACGGCAGCGAGACCTTGCTGGAACACCTGCGCTGGCAGGCCGGCCTGCTGCCACTGAAGGAGTGGGAGGCCGAGGTGGCCGACTACCTGATCGACGCCGTCAACGACGATGGCTATCTCGAAGGCTGGGACGAGGCTTGCTCGCACTTCCGCGAAACTTTTGGCCTGACCCCGGCGCATCTCGAAAAAGTGCTGCGCAAGGTGCAGGAGTTCGACCCGCCGGGTGTCGCTGCGCGCGATCTCGGCGAATGCCTGCGCTTGCAGTTGCAGCAGCTCGACAGGACCCAGCCAGGCCATGCGTTGGCGCTGACCCTGGTGGATCGCCACCTGCCGCTGCTGGCAAGGCGCGACTACCCTGGCCTGCGCCGCGCCACCGGCCACGACGAGGCCAGCCTCAAGGTGGCGCTGGCGTTGATCCAGCGCCTGCAACCGCACCCCGGGCGGCCCTTTGCGGCGCACGAGAGCGATTACATCGAGCCGGATGTGTTCGTCACCAAGCACCAGGGCAGGTGGCGCGTGGGTTTGAACCGCGAGTCCACGCCGGTCGTGCGCATCAACCCGCATTACCTCGCCATGGTGAAGCGCGCCGACAGCTCGAAAGACCAGGTGACGATGAAGACGCACCTGCAGGAGGCGCGCTACTTCCTGCACAGCCTGCAATCGCGCAACGACACCCTGCTGCGCGTGGCGCAGTGCATCGTCGAGGAGCAGCGCGCCTTTCTGGACTATGGGCCGGAGGCGATGCGACCGTTGGTGCTGCGCGATGTGGCCGGTCAGCTGGGCATCCACGAATCCACCGTCAGCCGTGCCACTGCCAACAAATACCTGCTGACACCGCGCGGACTCTTTGAACTCAAACACTTTTTCTCAAGCCACGTGCAAACAAGTGACGGCGGCGTCGCCTCGGCCACTGCGATCCAGGCCATGCTCAAGCGGCTGATTGCAGCCGAGAATCCGGCGCAGCCCCTGTCTGACGCCGCTTTGGCAGACCTCTTGCAGAGGGAAGGTATTCAGGTTGCAAGGCGCACCGTAGCCAAATATCGTGAAGCCATGAACCTGCCGCCCTCGCACGAACGGAGACCGCTCTAAACCCGACCCCACCTTTGCAAGCGATCCGTGAACCGCCCGTCCTGATGAGTGTCACAAGACGGCTGACGAATCGCTTCAGCAGCGATGCCGATGGGCGCCCCGGCCAATAGGGCAGCCGTATAGCAAGGAGTACTCGATGAACCTGACCATCTCCGGCCATCATCTCGAATTGACCGCGCCCATCAAGGCCTACGTCAAGGAGAAAATGAAACGACTCGAACGCCACTGTGACCACCTGCTCAACGGGCAAGTCATTCTCACGGTGGAGAAGGATCGACAGAAGGCGGAGGCGACGGTGCATTGCTCGGGTGCCAATCTTCACGCGGAATGCACCCACGTTGACCTGTATGCGGCGATCGACCTGTTGGCCGACAAACTCGACCAGCAGGCGCGCAAGCACAAGGACAAACGCCGCGACCACCATGCTTCGGAAGTGGTGCACCACCAGACCAGTCAGCAGGCGGCCCTGTAAACGGCCTGCTGCAAACGAGACGGGACGCTTCGGCGTCCCGTTTTTGTTGGGCGGGCTTTATCATGCGTAGGTTATCCATCAAAAAAACGATCTGGACGAGCCCCTCATGAAACTCACCGAAATCCTCAGTGCCAACCGTGTCGTCGCCGGCACCACCGTCACCAGCAAGAAACGCGCACTGGAAGAAATGAGCAAGCTGCTCGCCAAAGGCAGCGGCACCGTGACCGAAGGCGAAATCTTCACCTCGCTCACCGCCCGCGAAAAGCTAGGCTCGACCGGCCTGGGCCATGGTGTCGCCATCCCCCACGGCCGCATGTCGGGCATCGACACCAGCATCGGCGCCCTCATCCGCCTCAAGCACCCGGTCGACTACGACGCGCACGACGGCAATACCGTCGATCTCATGTTCGGCCTGGTGGTGCCGCAGCAGGCGACCGAAACGCACCTCAAGCACCTTGCCGCGATTGCGGAACTGTTCTCGGACGAAGCGTTTTGCAAGCAGGCGCGTGCCGCCGCCGATGACGCCGCGCTGTTCGCGCTGATCACCAGCCGAACTTAACGTTCCCGGCCGCGCCCGGACATGAAGTCATCGCACAACGTAGCGAGCGAAGGCAGTTCGCGTGGCGCCGGAGCGCAGCACCCGCAGCGGCCTTGTGGCCGTGAGGACGGCGAGCACCGCCGACGCGCGAAATGCCGAGCGCAGTAGTTGTGAGATGACTTCATGAAACTCGTCGTCGTCAGCGGCTTGTCCGGGGCCGGCAAAACCGTGGCGCTGCGCCAGTACGAGGATCTCGGCTGGTACTGCATCGACAACATCCCGCTCGATTTTGTCGAGCCGCTGGTGGCGCACGCGCTGATCAACGACGAGCCGCGCTATGCGCGCATGGCGCTCGGCGTGGATGCGCGCGAGGCCCCGACGCAGATCGGCTACTTCCCCGAGCACATCGAATCGCTACGCACGCGCGGTGTGGATGTGGATGTGCTGTTTCTCACCGCCGACGAGGAGATCATCCTCAAACGCTACAGCGAGACCCGCCGCAAGCACCCGCTCTCGGACGGCCAGACCTCGCTGGTCGAGGCCATCCGCCAGGAGCGCGCCCTGCTCGCCCCCATCGCCAACGCGGCGGATGTGACGCTCGACACCACGGGGCTCAATCTGCACGAGCTGCGTAGCGCCATCGACAGCCGCATGCCGCAGGGCAGCACACCCAAGCTTTCGGTGCTGTTTCTCTCCTTCGGTTTCAAGAATGGCATCCCGGACGGGGCCGACTACGTGTTCGACGTGCGCTGCCTGCCCAATCCGCATTGGGTGCCGACGCTCAGACCGCTCAACGGCCGCGATGCCGCCATCGCGGCATACCTTTCTGTGCAGCCAGAGGTTGCTGCCATGCAGGCAGACATCCAGGGCTTTCTCGAACGCTGGCTGCCGACCTTCGAGGCGCAGGACCGCGCCTACGTAACCGTTGCCATCGGCTGTACCGGCGGCCAGCACCGCAGCGTGTATCTGGTCGAACAGCTCGCCCCCCATTTCAAGGCCCGCTTCGCGCAGGTCGTCATCAAACACAGGGAACTGACATGAGTTGTGGTTTGTTGCTGGTCACCCACGGCAAGCTCGGGCACTTCCTGCTCGATACCCTGCGCGACATGCTCGGCGAGCTGAGCCTGAAAGCCGATGTGCTCGAAGTGCGGCTGGTGCAGTCGCACGAGGGCCCGATGCTGCAAGGCACCCGCATGCTGGAGAACCTCGACAGCGGCGACGGTGTGCTGCTGCTGACCGATGCCTACGGCTCCACGCCCAGCAATGTCGCCCATAAGCTCACCATCGCGCGCGGCAACACCGCTGCGGTGGCCGGCCTCAACCTGCCGATGCTGATGCGCGTGTTCCACTCCTCATCACTGTCGCTGGATGCGCTCGCACAGGCGGCCGTCGAAGGTGGCCAGCAGGGCATCGTGCGCTGCCCGCAGGCTGGCAGCACCAACCTCACCCCCAATACGCCCCCGACCATGAGCGCAGCAACCGGCAAGCTCGTGGAGCGCAACGTGGACATCATCAACAAGCTCGGCCTGCACGCGCGCGCCTCGGCCAAGCTGGTGACGCTTGCCAACAAGTTCACCGCCGATGTGCGGCTGAAAAAAGATGGCCGCGAAGTTTCTGCCAAGTCGATCCTCAACATCATCATGCTCGCCGCCGGCCTGGGCAGCCAGGTGACTTTGATCGCTGAAGGCGAGGACGCCGAGCAGGCGATCGAAGAACTGGCGGCACTGGTAGCCGACAAGTTTGGTGAAGAGGCATGAGCCCTGCAAAGCAAAAGCGGGGTCGGGGGACAGGGGATGGGGGATGGGGAAAGCCGTATTCCGCACCCCGCACCCCGTACCCGATCCCCAGCGAATGGAGCGCAGCGCAATGAGCCTCTGGCTCAACGGCATTGGTGTTTCGCGCGGCGTGGCCATTGGCCGCGCGCAGCGGCTGCACGGCACTGATCTCGAAATCCCCGAACGCACGCTGCAACCGGGCGATATCGAGCACGAGATCACCCGCTTCTACGGCGCGCAGCGGCGCGCACGAGACGAGTTGCGTGCGGTGCGCGAACAGATCCCCCCCGGCACGCCTGGCGACATCGCGGCCTTCATCGACACCCATCTGTTGATGATGGACGACCGCTCCATCGTCGATACCACCATCGGTTACATCCGCAGCGCGCGCCTCAACGCCGAGGCCGCACTCAAGAAAACCCGCGACGCGATGGTCGCCATCTTTGACCAGATGGACGATCCTTACCTGCGCACCCGCAAGGATGACGTGGGGCATGTGGTGGACCGCATCCAGCGCGTGCTGATGAAGCAGGCGCAGCCGGCGGCGGCACTCGAAGGCGCGCCAAAGTTCGACATTGCCGAACCGACGGTGATCGTATCCGACGACATCACGCCGGCCGACATCATCCTGCTCAGCCAGCAGAAGGTGGTCGCCTTCATCACCGAATTCGGCGGGCCGCTCAGCCATACGGCGATCCTCGCCCGCAGCCTCGGCATCCCCGCCATCGTCGGCCTGCGCGATGCCCGCAAGTGGCTGCGCGATGGCGAGACGGTGATCGTCGATGGCGAGCAGGGCCACGCGCTCGCCGCACCCGATGCGCAGGCACTGGAATTCTTCAAGGCCAAGCAGACCAAGCTCGCGCAGGATCGCGCCACGCTGCAACTGCTGCGTGACAAGCCAGCGATCTCGAAAGACGGCGTGAAGATTCGCTTGCTGGCGAACATCGAGTCCCCAGACGACGCGGTGCATGCCGCCGAGCTGGGCGCGGAGGGCGTGGGCCTGTACCGCACCGAGTTCCTGTACATGAACCGCAAGGACCTGCCGGGCGAGGAGGAGCAGTTCGAGGCCTACGCGAAAGTGGTCAGCGCGGTGAAGGGCCCGCTCACCATCCGCACGCTCGATCTCGGCGCGGACAAACAGGTGGATAGTGGCGCACGCCTGGGCCCGACACCCAACAATCCGGCGCTAGGGCTTCGCGCGATCCGCCTCTGCCTGAAGGAGCCGGAGCTGTTCCGCACTCAGGTGCGCGCGCTTTTGCGCGCCAGCCGCTTCGGCGAGATGAAGATCATGCTGCCGATGATCTCCAGCGTGGCCGAAT
>JAZKHC010000012.1:0-31661 GCA_040385605.1 Pseudomonadota bacterium | reverse complement strand
TGACGACGAGGCGGCCGTCGTTGATCCACTCCTCCACTTCGCGGCGCGAGCCATACCCGAGGCCCGAGAGGAACTTCTGGATTCTTTCTGACATGGTTTGACGCCTCCCGGCGTGTAGGTGAATCAGTGCAACAAAAGATGAATTAGTGAATCGTGGCGTCGCCCGGTGGCGTGGCCACCTCGTCGGGTGCGGCGGTTTCGGTGAGGCGGGTGAGCGCGGCTTCGAGCTGCTCCATGTCCTTGATCGCCGGCAGTTCCGGCAACTGGTCGAGGCTCTTCAAGTTCAGATCGTCGAGCAACTGGTGCGTCGTGCCGAACAGGGCGGGACGGCCGATGACTTCTTTCACGCCTACCTCACGAATCCAGCCGCGTTCGAGCAGGGTCTTCAAAATGTTGCTGCTCACCTGCACGCCGCGCACGTCCTCGATCTCGCCACGCGTGATGGGCTGTCGGTAGCAGATGAGCGCGAGCGTTTCGAGTAGGGCGCGGGTGAGCTTGGGCGGCTTCTCATGCCAGAGTCGGGCGACGATGTCGGCATAGGCCGCGCGCACCTGGATGCGCCAGCCGCTCGCCACTTCCACCAGCTCGGCGGCACTGTTGCGCAGGCGCTGGTCGAGCTGCTCCAGTGCCAGACGCAGGTCGCGCTTGGCAACCGGATAGTCCACCGCCACCAGCTTGACCAGCTGCTCAGTGGCCACCGGCTGATCGGCTGCCAGCAGCAGGGCCTCGACCACGCGCGAGACGTGCTCATAGTCGAGCGTCGCGGGTGCGGGGTGCGGCAGCTCGGCGTCGGTTTGCGCGTCGGCTTTAGCCTCAATCACTTCTTCTTCGGCTGGCGTGTCGTGTGGGTCAGTCATAACTCAGTTCTCCGTCGCCATGCGCCTCGCGGGGCTTGGCCTTGTCGAGCAGGATGGCCTCGAAGGGGCCGTCCTGCACCAGATCGATCAGGGCGAGCTTGGTGAGTTCGAGAATGGCGAGCAGCACCACCACGATCCCGCCCTTGCCCTCGGCCAGATCGACCAGTTCGTAAAAATCCTTCGGCCCCGATTGCACCTGTTGCAGTACATGGCTCATGCGCTCACGCACGGAGAGCGGCTCCCGCGCGATCTGGTGCTTGGTGAACAGCTGCGCGCGCTGCATCACATCGCGGAAGGCCATCAGCAATTCGCGTAGGCCGGGCACCGGCAGCGGCAGCTCAGTCTTGATGACCTCTGGCTTGGCAGAAGCCGTGTGCAGCTCGCGGCCCATGCGCGGCAGTTGGTCGATCTGCTCCGCGACGTTCTTGAAGCGTTCGTACTCTTGCAGGCGGCGCACCAGCTCCATGCGCGGGTCCTCGACAGTCGCGTCCTCACGGACCGGCTTCGGCAAGAGAATGCGGCTCTTGATCTCCGCCAAGAGGGCCGCCATCACCAGATATTCGGCGGCGAGTTCGAGCCTGAGCTCGGTCATCAGCTCGATGTAGAGCACGTATTGCTTGGTGATGGTGTGCACCGGAATATCGAGGATGTCGAGGTTCTGGCGGCGGATGAGATACAGCAGCAAATCCAGCGGCCCTTCAAAGGCTTCGAGGATGACCGAGAGCGCATCTGGCGGGATGTAGAGGTCTTCCGGCAGCTTGTCGAGCGCATGGCCATTGACGCGCGCCAGCACCGGGCCGGTGGGTTCGGCTGCGGCGGGTTCGGGGAAGAGTTCAGCTTCGCTCATGGCGGTTGAGGCTTAGGGCCTGAGTCGTTATTCGCTTGGGCCCTAGGATTCTACTGGATCAGATAGGCTCAAGTGCGAGGCCAGTCGCATCTGGCGGTGGGGGTTTACCGCAGTTTTTCAAGGATTTGGGTGCATGGACGCACCGAGCTACAATAACTTTGTGCGGGGGCACTGTCTTCTCTGGGCAGAGCATCTGCATCCGGCGTGGGCTTTGGCTCGATGCGCCCCAGACGCAGCAGCACGGCGAAGTCGGCGGCCGCAATGGCCTCGCTGAAGTAGTGGCCCTGCGCCTCTGTACAGTGATGCTGCTTGAGAAACGCCAGTTGCTCGGCCGTCTCGACACCTTCGGCGACCACCCGCCGGCCCAGCGTCTTGCCCATGCTGATGACGGCATTGACGATGCCGGCATCGCTGGCATCTGTCGTGATGTCGCGCACGAAGGACTGGTCGATCTTGAGCGTGTCGATGGGGAAGCTCCGCATGTAGCTCAGGCTCGAATAGCCGGTGCCGAAGTCATCCAGCGCCAGATGCACGCCCATCTGCTTGAAGGCATGCAGCACGTCCGCTGTGGCGGCAGCCTCTTGCATCAGAAAGGTTTCGGTGAGTTCCAGCTCCAGGTGATGCGCGGCCAGGCCGGTCTCCTCCAGCGTGGCGCGCACACAGCCCACGAAATCCCGCGCGCACAGGTCGGCAGCGGATATGTTGACTGCGATGCGGATGGCAGGCAGGTCGGCGTCTTGCCAGACACGGGCCTGTCGGCAAGCCTCGCGCAGCACCCAGCGGCCAATCGCCTTGATCTGGCCACTGTGCTCGGCGACCGGGATGAACTGCGAAGGCGGCACCAGGCCCCGCCGCGGATGCCGCCAGCGGATCAGCGCCTCTGCGGCAACGATGGTGTGGGTCTTGAGATCGACGATGGGCTGGTAATGCAACACGACCTCACGGCGTTCGAGCATGTGGCGCAGGTCACTTTCGAGCAACTGGCGCTCGGCCGCCTTGGCGTACATATCCAGCCTGAAGAACTGGTAGTTGTTGCGGCCCTGATCCTTGGCGCGATACATCGCGCCGTCGGCGTTCTGGAGCAGGGTTTCGGCATCGCCGCCATGATCGGGATAGAGCACGATGCCGATGCTGACCGTGACATGCACCTCTCGTTCTCCGATGCGGTGTGGCGCGCTGATCGCCTCCAGAATCCGCTCTGCAAAGACCGTCGTGTCGGCCTCACCCAGCACGGAGGGCAGCAGCACCACGAACTCGTCACCACCCTGCCGGCTCACCGTATCCGTGGTGCGCACACAGGCCAGCAGCCGCTCGGCGACCGATCGCAGCAACTGGTCTGCCATGTCGTGACCTAAGGAGTCGTTGATGTGCTTGAAGCGATCCACATCCAGAAACAACAGCGCCAGCGGATGACCGGCGGATGAGGCGGTGCTGATCGCCTGAGTCAGGCGCTCGTGCAGCAAGGCCCGGTTGGGCAGATCGGTGAGGCTGTCGTGTTGCGCCTGATGGGTCATCTTCAGCGATTGCGCTCTTGCACCACTGACATCGCGCAGCACCATCACCGCCCCGATGGTGAGGCCACGACGGTCGTGGATGGGCGCTGCGGAATCTTCGATGGCGGCCTCGCTGCCATCGGCGCGCAACAGCAGTGCATTGGTGGTGAGCCTGATCGCCTCGTTTGCGGCCATGGCCGCCATCATGGGGTTGGCCAGAGGCACCCGGCTGAGCCCGTCGATCAGCGGCAGAATCAGGTCCAGAGTTTTCTGATCGGCCTGCAACTGCGTGAAACCGGTGAGACGCTCGGCGGCGGCATTGAGATAGGTCAAGCGGCCTGATGGATCGGTGCGGATCACTGCGTCGCCCATCGAGTTGAGGGTCAGCTCGGCCGTCTCCTTGGCCTGGAACAGCGCCTCGGCATTGGCGGCACGCTCGATCATGCTGCTCAGGGCCTTGGGCAGCGTGTAGTCGTTGAGACGGCTCTTCAGCAGGTAATCCTGCGCGCCGGCGGTGATCGCCAGCCGCGCCGTGGCCTCAAAGCGCGATGTGCTCAGCACCAGAAACGGCGTATGCGGTGCCAAGGCAAACAGGCGCTCGAAGGTCTCGATGCCGTGGCTGTCCGGCAGTTCAAGATCGAGCACCACCGCCAACAACTTGCTCTCCACCTCGGAGGCCTGCCGCGATAGCCGCTGCATGCCCTCGGCAAGCGTTCGCGCCCATTCGATGACGAAGGTCTTGCTGGTCAGGACGGCCAAGCCTTGTTGTACGGCTCTTGCATCGTCGAGATCATCGAGGATCAGGAAAATGGATTTTGGAATGGGATGCTCCAGCGTCGGCATAGCTTGCGGTGCAGCACGAGTCGGCAGTCTTTGCTCGATGCCCACCCTCGTCAGTGCGCTGGCGCACCGACCAGCTGATGCGACGAGGCCAACGATGCAATTCGTTAACCCGCATCGGAGATTCAGCATGACCCACCGCGCGCAAGATTTGATCGGCATGTCCATTGCCGCCTCAGATGGCCACATCGGCCACGTCAAGGATGTGTATTTCGACGATCGCCGATGGGTGGTGCGCTATCTGGTAGTGGATGCCGGCGACTGGCTGATGGGCCGCAAGGTGCTGATCTCGCCCATTGCCATTGAAGAAATCGACTGGGAGCGCGAGGCCGTGCAGGTCAAGCTCACCAGGGACGAGGTCAAGCACAGCCCCGACATCGACACCGACAAGCCGGTGTCGCGCCAGCACGAGCAGGACTTCTTCAACTACTACGGCTATCCCGACTACTTCAGCGGCGGCCTGTTGTGGGGCACCACGCCCTACCCCGTGTTCTCGCGCGATACCCCGACCCGTGATCTCTCCGCGATGGAACAGAACACGGCCGCTGACCTGCATCTGCGCAGCTTGAAGGAGGTGCTCGGCTACCACTTGCAAGCCATGGACGAGGGCATCGGCCATCTCGAAGATTTTCTGCTCGACGAGCTGAGCTGGGCAATGCGTTACCTGGTGGTCGATACCTCCAACTGGTGGCTCGGCAAACACGTCGTCATCCCCACCGCCTGGGTTCACAAGCTGGAGTGGGATCAGAAACAGGTCTACGTCGATGTCTCACGCAATCAGGTGAAGAACGCGCCGGAATACGACCCGCTGATCACACTGACGCGCGACTACGAGAAGGAGCTGTTCGGCCACTACGAGCGGCCCGGCTATTGGCACTGAGAGCGCCGTGTTGCTAGATTCTGCGGATGGTGCAACCCAAGCCTGATTGCGTCGGCAGCCCATGACCAAGCTTTTGCCGGCCTGGGTCGAATGGGGCGCGTGGCTGCTGGCTTTCAACGCCGGTGGCATCAATGCCGTGGGGCTGCTGAGTCTTGAGCATCAGGCGCTGTCGCACGTCACCGGCTCCGGCTCCTGGCTGGGCCTGGAACTCGCGCGCGGCAATGGTGGCCAGGCCCTGCATCTGGTGCTCGTCATCGTCGCCTTCTTCGCGGGCGCGGTACTGAGCGGCTGCATCATCAAGGACGGCACGCTCGATCTCACCCGCCGCTACGGCCTCTGCCTGCTGATCGAAGCTGGCCTGCTGATGGCCGCCCTGCAAGGCTTCCGCGCCGACGCCGAGACCGCTGCGCTCTGGGCCTCCGCTGCCTGCGGCACGCAGAACGCGATGGTCTCCACCTACAGCGGCACGGTGCTGCGCACCACCCACATCACCGGCACCGTCACCGACCTCGGCATCACGCTCGGCCACTGGCTGCGCCGCCTGCCCGTGGACTGGCGCCGCCTGCGCCTGCAAACCCTGCTGGTCAGCGGCTTTCTGGCCGGCGCCACGGGCGGTGCTGCGGCCTGGCTGCACTGGAGCTTCACCGCCCTGTGGTTGCCAGTTGTGATCTGTCTGGGGTTGGCGGCGGCGCACATCAGCTACCTGGCCCGGCGCCATCAGCTCTTTTGAGCCTGTCGCGTGCTGGCCCGCCAGCGCAGCCACCATTGGCGACCGCGGGCAGCCCAAGAGGGATACAGCACCCCGTATGCCAGCGGCGACGTCAAGCGTTTTTCAACCCCTGGCCAAAGCCACTTTCTGTCGCATGTTTTGGGTGTCGGGCAATTCCGATCGACATCAGGCGTCGTGGCTTCTAAGCGCCCTGACGCACAGAGCCAGTGTCTCTTGCAGTCCAGGCTCGTTGTTCACTCAACAGATTGGAGCAGCCCCATGAAAACCGATACCCAATTGCAAAGAGATGTTCTCGCAGAACTCAACTGGGAGCCTTCCGTCAACGCTGCGCAGATTGGCGTTGAGGTGGCAGATGGCATCGTCACGCTGGCAGGCCACGTCAACAGCTATGCCGAGAAAGGCCATGCGGAGAAGGCGGCCCAGCGCGTTGCGGGCGTGATGGCCTTGACGGTCGAACTCGAAGTGAAACTGCCGGGCCCGAGCGAACGCACGGATGTCGATATCGCCCGCGCCGCCGAAAACGTGCTGGTGTGGATGACCTACGTGCCGAAGGATGCGGTGAAGGTGATGGTCGAGAGCGGCTGGCTCACCTTGTCTGGCAACGTCGATTGGCAATACCAGCGCCAGGGCTGCATCGAGGCGGTGCGTTACCTCATGGGCGTGCGTGGCGTGACCAACCTCATCGAGATCAAGCCCAAGCTGTCGATGAGCATGGTGAAGGGCGACATCGAAGCCGCCCTGCACCGCCGCGCCAAGAGTGACGCGAAGAGCATCACCGTTGCGATCGACGGCACCGACGTGACGCTCAGCGGCCATGTGCACAGCTGGTCAGACCGCGAGCTGGCCAAGCACTCGGCCTGGAGCACACCCGGCGTGCGCAATGTGGTGGACAACCTCACCATCATGGTTTGAAGAGCCAGGCTCAGTGCTTCAAGGCCCGGCTCAGCCGGGCCTTTTTTTTGAGCGCACCGTTGCCTGGCGCTGCCACCCAATCGCCCAGGGCATCAACGCGAAAATCGCCAGCAGGCCGTAATAGACGAGGCCGGATACGGCATCTCTTGAGATAAACACCTGCATCGGCGACAGGCCGCGCAGCAGCACACCCACGGCGAGGTCTGCGAGCAGAATCATCGTCACTGCGATGCCACCCACGGCCAGACGCTGCGATCCCTCGAAGTCACGCCAGCGATGCCGATCAAGCCAGCGGGCGGCGAAGATTGTCACCAGCAGCATCAAGGGCGATTCGATCAGTTCCGCCGTACGCGCGCCCACCATCGGCACCATCAGCAGCACCCGCAAGGTGCCGAGCGCGAAGCCTGTTCCGAACACCAGCGCAAAGTAGATCGCGGCAGCTTTCAAAACGTTGCACTTAGCATTCATGCCAGCACCTCTTCAAGCGGCCTGCGCAGCGAGCGCGGCATCTCTGGCCCGCGCCCGAAGCGCACCACGAGATCAGGGCGACGATCGCCGACGTCGAGATAGCGCGCGAACTGCGGGCGCAGGCTGGCGACTTCCACCGGCTGGTTGAGAAAGGCGTTGCGAATGCCGAGCGCGGTAGCTTGCAGCGCGAACCGCTGATAGCAGCGGCCGACTTGCAGCCAGTGTGCGCGGTCGTTCCCGGCCGAGACGAACACGGCGATGCCGGCGCTGCTGCGTACCTGCCTGGCGTATTTGTCGTTCTCGCTTTTGGCAGTGAAGAACCGCTCGAACAGCCGACGACCGAGCCAGCGTGGCACAACCATGCTGCCGGACGCGCGCGCGAACAGGCCATCGCGCTCATGCACCGCCTCGGCATCATCGAAGCGAATCCACTGCTTGAGTTCAGCAGTAAAGGCCGCGTCCTGCATCTGCGCGGTATTGCCCTGCACGATGTAGTCGAGGGTCTGCTCCATCGCTGCCTTGTCAGTGAGCAGCAGCAGTTGAATACCGCCGTCACTGCCTGCGGCTTCGAGCAGGCGCAGCTCGTACTGCGTGAGTGGCTGGCGGTCGTATTCGCCGCGCGTGCATTGGCGACTGGGGATGGCCTCGAACAGCGGCGTGGCGATGGCCTTGGTCGGGGTAAGCGCGATGCTCAAGGCCGCATCGGGCTTGTCGTCGAACACGGCCTCGGCGTGATAGCCCTGTGCAGCTGCCGCCTGCACCAGATTCTCCGCCGCACAGCCGAGCGAGACGAACAGGTGATGGTCGTCGGGATCGACCGCCGGACAGCGCCGCGCGAAGTCAGGTCGAATCGAAACCCCGCGCCGCTGAAACGCGAACAGCCAGCATTGCGTGTTGTGGCTCGATGGCGCAAGCGTGGCGTAGCGCACCAGCTCGCGCTGCACGGCGGCGAAGTCGGCAAGGCCCCGCTTGCCATGCCGCCAGGTGTCGCGCACGGCTGCTTCGTAGGCCGCGCGGTCAGCAGCGCCATACACACCCGCGGTGCAGCCTTGCAGGGCCAATGCAGAGGTCGCCAGCGTGCTGCCCGTGAGCAGCAGCTGACGGCGCGTCATGCTCATCCGCCGATGAACGCCTGGCTTGCCAGGCTTAGGGTCGCAGACAAGCGCTGCCGCCGATCCTCATAGGCGGCTTTGACACGCTCGATGCGCTCTTCGAGAGCGGCCTTGGCATCGTCCTCCGCTTTGCCCAGTTGCAGCTTCAGGGCATGCAGCTTGGCGTCGGCCTCTTCGGCAAGGGCGGCCACCTTCAATTGCACGCGGTGCAGGGTGGACTCCAACTGCAACTTGGTTGCGGTGGTC
Organism: Pseudomonadota bacterium; assembly: GCA_040385605.1. Lineage (GTDB taxonomy): Bacteria > Pseudomonadota > Gammaproteobacteria > Nevskiales > Nevskiaceae > Stagnimonas. Next base: position 23,276 of record JAZKHC010000012.1, on the reverse strand, counting down.
GTGGCGTGCAGCTTGTCTTTCACCAGCGCATTGGCGTGCGCCAACTCGTGATCGAGCGACTTGAGTTCAGAGCGGAAAGCCGAGATGTCGGCATGCAGATGCGCCTCGGCCACCTCGCTGCGGGCTCGGCGAAAGACCACGCCGCCGACAGCCTCCATGCGCGCATTGACCGGCGTCACCCATTCCTCTTCGACCTCGGCTACGAGTGCAGACTTGCCGGGCTTGAGATAGCTCCTGGCCTCTTCCACGAAGTCGAGGCCCACGCCCGCCACCCAGTAGTCGCGCACAGCCCCGGCGAGAGAGCCGATCACTGCACCCGCCACCACGCCCACCGGGCCGCCCAGCATGCCGATGACGCTGCCCACCGCAAGGCCGACGCCAGTGCCGATGGGGTCTTGGTCCGACTCGGCCTTGAGGCTGACCCTGCCCTCGGCATCGCTGGCGATCACGCCCATTGCATACAGCGTGATGCTGCCCGCGCTGTGCAGTTCGCGCAGCGCGCGCACTGCCTGTTCGGCTGCGCTTTCGGTGTCGAATACCACGATGAGCATTCTGTTCATGTCATGTCCTTGGGGTGGTTTAGCACTCAGGCGTCGATGATGACTTTCAGCGCCTTGGTATCGGCCGCGCGGCCGAAGGTGTCGTAGGCCTGCAGGATGTCGCTGAGCTTGAAGTGATGGGTAATGAGCTGTGCAGCGTCGATGCGCTTCGACTGCACGGTCTTCAGCAGCAAGGGGATCGTGATCGAGTCCACCAGTCGCGTGGTGATGGTGATGTTGTGCGACCACAGTTTCTCAAGGTGCAGATCGACTTTCGCACCATGCACGCCGACGTTGGCGATGTGGCCTCCGGCCGCGACGATGTCCTGGCACAACTGAAACGTGGGTGCGACACCGACAGCCTCGATGGCGGTATCCACCCCGCGCCCGGCGGTGAGCTGCATCACCTTCTCCACTGCCTTGCCGTCGCTGCTGTTGATGGTGGCGGTGGCACCGAAGCGCGTGGCGACTTCGAGCCGATTGTCGTCGAGGTCGATCATGATGATCTCGGCCGGTGAGTAGAGCTGCCCGGTGAGCAAGGCCGCGAGGCCGACCGGGCCTGAGCCGACGATGGCGACGGTCTCACCCGGCTGCACCTTGCCGCTCAGCACGCCGCACTCGAAGCCGGTGGGCAGGATGTCGCTGAGCATCACCAGGGCCTCTTCGTCGGCACCTGCGGGGATCGGATGGAGGCTGGTATCGGCGTGCGGGATGCGCACGAACTCGGCCTGAGTGCCGTCGATGCGGTTGCCCAGAATCCAGCCGCCGGTGGTGCAGTGCGAGGTCATGCCCTTGCGGCAGGGTGCACAGCGGCCGCAGGCGGTGATGCAGGAGATCAGCACCCGGTCGCCGACCTTGAAGGTGGTCACGCCGGTGCCGAGTGCCTGCTGCACGGCGCGCGTGTCGTTGAGATCATCGGAGACCAGCAAAGTGGATGGCGGCATGTCATCCCCTAGCGGCCGGAAAAGCAATGCCGATGGGGATATTGATGGATGTCTCGATCATGGCATTCACAGCGGTCGGCAACTTGACTTGACGTTAGGAACGAGCAGGCGATCGGTCGGTGCGCTAGGCAACAAAGCCTTGCAGCCAGTTTGTGTCTGCTAACGCACGGATGGTGTTGGGCCAGATTGCAAGCCGCCAAGCCCAGGCCCGGTGAAGCCGCGCACTGCTCACGCGCTGTAACGCGCCTCTTGCAGATCGATCTCCCGCACGATTTTGCGCAGGATGAGTTCCGAGACGTCGTGACGGCTCCCGATCTCGAGGATCTCGTCGCGCTCCGCCCGCAAGCCGGTCAACCGCAACTGGTGCTGGATTTCCGCCGCGCTGTGGTGCGCGGCACCGTGACCATCGTCGCTGGCGAGACGCTGCACACGCTGCCGATACAAGGCCACCAGCTGTGCTGCGGCATCGCGGTAACGCAAGGCAGCTTCGCTTTCGGTCGAGGTTGGCGACGCCGAATTTTCGATGGCGCGAATGGCGGCTTCGGCCGCAGCGGTTCGCACCGTGTTTTCGGCACCCCGGTGCAGAGAGTCGGCGGGTAGCGCCAGGTGCTTGAGCGCGCGCGGCAAGGCCACGGTGGCGAGCAGCAGCGAGAGCACGATCACCCCGGCGGCCAGAAAGATGGCGAGGTCACGCGCAGGGAACGGCGTGCCGTCCATTAGCGTCAGCGGCAAGGTGAGCACGCCAGCCAGCGTGATCGCCCCCCGCACACCCGCCAGCGAAAGGGCGACCACCATGCGCCAGTGCGCGCCCGGCACCGGCTTGCCGCGCCGTCGCGCTGCAATCGAGCCCAGTTGCAGCGAAGCCCATACCCACACCAGCCGCAGCAGCATCAGTGCCACCACGATCCCCAGCACATAAGCGCCCAACCACCAGGGGTTGTCATGGCCGGTGAGCTGCACGGTCTCGGTCGAGGCCGAGAGGATGAGCGGCATCTGCTCGCCCAGCAGCACGAAGATGCTGCCGTTGGCGATGAACTGCACCGTCTCCCACACCGCCGTGCGGCGGATGCGTGTCACCGGGTGCCAGTGTGCGTGTGGCGTGAAGCTCATGGTGATGCCCGCCGCCACAGCCGCCAGAATGCCGGAGCAATGCAGGCTCTCCGCCAGCAGGTACACGCCGAAGGGGATCAGCAAGGTGGTCAGGATTTGCGCGCCGCCATCGTCATCGACGAACACCGCTGCCTGCGGCTTGGCCTTGCTGATGAGCCAGGGCACCGCAGCGCCAATCAGAAGCCCGCCCAATGCCACCCAGAGAAAGCTCAAGAGCGCGGTGTGCAGGGCAAACGAGCCGGTGAGCATCGCCGCCACCGCAAAGCGCATGCAGACCAGGCCGGAGGCATCGTTGAACAGCGCCTCGCCTTGCAGGATGCGCATCATGCGCAACGGCATGGGCGCGCGCGCGGCAATGGCGCTCACCGCGATGGGGTCGGTGGGAGATATCACTGCGGCCAGAGCAAACGCCACCGGCAAGGGCATGGCCGGAATCACCCAGTGGATCAGCAGGCCCGCACCAAGCACCGTGAACACCACGAGCCCGAACGCCAGCGTGAGAATGGTCGGCGCTTCACGGAACAGATCGTCTTTGGGGATGCGCCAGCCATCCATGAACAACAGCGGTGGCAGCAGCAGCAGGAAGAACACATCCGGGTCGAGCCGCACCACCGAGGCCCCGGCGTAGTAGATCGCAGCCCCGAGAGCGATCTGCACCAGCGGTGCGGGCAGGCGGCTGAAGCGCGTGAGGAAGCGGCTGACGGCGACCGCCAGCAACATGCCCAGCACCAGAATGGTGGCTTGCACCTCAGCGCCCAGCGGTCAGTGACCGAAGCCGCCAGCTACTCGTCAGGCTTGGCAACACCGTCGGCGGCTTGAAGCAGGGCATCGAGATGAGCCTGCATTTCCGGCTCCGGCAGATGCAGGTAATCCTTGTCCACGCTCGCGCCTACCAGCTTGCTGACGGTGTTGTTGAGGCCCTTGCGCAGCAGTCCGAGGAAATGCGGTGGCGCCACCAGCACGATGCGCTCATAGGCTTGCTGGCCATGCCCGTGGTGCAGCACCTCCACTAGCTCATGGACGAAGTGGGCAACCTCGACCTCCTTCGGCGAGCTCTTCGATTCCATCGCCGAACGCGCGCCCTTGCCGATGCCCGAGCCGTGGCTGCGACCGGGTTGATCGGTGGTCAATCCGCCTTGCGAAACACGGCTTTCGCTATGGCTGTACTCGTTGACGAGCGTCCACGGCTTGCCGCGCTGCGGCACGCTGTAGAGCCTTGCGCGGCTGCTGTCGGCAATCAAAACCCAAGTGTCGGTATTCATAGAAAGCTCATCGATGGAATAAGCCGACGATGCTCGTTGATCCGAATGATCTGCACCGTCTGACAGCGCACAGACGATCCCTTTATCACATCCCGGTGGGTGTTCATAAACAAGGTTTAGCTTGGCTGCACAACAACACCTAAAGGTCAGCCATGACGACTCTACTGCGATGCACGCCAGTCACTCCGCCGCGTCAGGATGTTCAAAGGGAGCACCGCTGGTGCCCCCCGCTGGCACTGGTGGCACCACACCCCCGCACCAACCATCTGCTTGCAGCATTGCCCGCAGCAGGCTGCAAAAGCTGCCTGGCGCAGCTTGAATATGTGCCCATGCCCTTGGGCCAGGTGCTCTACGAATCCGGCAGCAGCTTGAGCCATGTCTACTTCCCCACCACGGCCATCATCTCGCTGTTTTACCTCTGCGAGAACGGCTCGTCTGCGGTGAGTGCGCTCACGGGCAATGAGGGTGTGGTGGGTCTGTCGCTATTCATGGGTGGCGGTAGCCGCGCCAGTAATGCTTCGGTGCTGTGCGCCGGGCATGGTTTCAGGCTGCGGGCGCATGCGATGAAGAAAGAGTTCAACCGCTGCGGCCCGCTCCTGCATTTGTTCATGCGCCACACCTTGGCACTCATCACCCAGATCACCCAGACCGCCGCCTGCAACCGTCACCATTCGGTTGACCAGCAGCTCGCGCGCTGGTTGCTGATGAGTCTGGATCGCTCCGAAGACCATGAGCTGGCGATGACCCACGAGCTGATCGCCACCGCCCTCGGCGTGCGCCGCGAGGGCATCACCGCCGCCGCGCTCAAGCTGCAGGCCGCAGGCGTCATCCGCTACGCGCGCGGCCACATCACCGTGCTTGACCGCTCTGCGCTCGAACGCCTGAGCTGCGAATGCTATGCCGTGGTGAAGACCGAATACGACCGCCTGCTGCCGGATTTGATGGCGGTTTGAGTCGCGCGATCAACCACAAAGCGATGGTGCGCTGACGAACAGACTGTGCCGCTCGGAGCGGCTAAATCAAAGCACGGCGAATCGTGTCGTCGTGCCACAACCACAAGGACAACCATGAGCTACGCAAATGTAATGGTGCATGTGCAGCCGGGCCGCAGCAATGCCGCACTGCTGGAAGTCGCCGGCGAACTCGCCAGCCGCTTCAAGGCCGATGTCATCGGTATTGCGGCCTGCCAGCCGATGCAGGCTTTCTACGGTGAGGGCTATGTCAATCCCGAATCCATCGACATCGACCGCAATCTGATTGCCGCGCAGCTGCACGAGGCAGAGGCCGAGTTTCGTGCCGCGCTCAAGACCCAGGCCGGTGCGCTGGACTGGCGCACGTCGGTATCGCCGCTGCCCATCGCGCAGATCGTGGCGCGTGAGGCTCGCAGTGCCGATGTCGTCATCACCAGCTCCGGCATCAGCGGCCTGTCCAACCACACCCGCCGCGCCGATACCAGTGATCTCGTGATGCAGGTGGGGCGACCCGTGCTGATCGTGCCGCACAACGCCAGATCAATGAAGCTGCAAAGAGTCGTGGTGTTCTGGAAAGACAGCCGCGAAACCCGCCGCGCCATCGCCGATGCCCTGCCGCTGCTGATGAAAGCACCCTACGTGGCCGTGGTGATGCTCGTGCCTGAAGACGAAACGCTGGCAGGCCGCATGCAGCTCGACGCTGTGGTGGCATGGCTCAAACGCCACGGCATCGAGTGCTGGTCGGTGGTCGTCAAGGCCGAACGCGACGACGTGACGCAGCTCAAGACCATCGCCGAGGAGCAAGAGGCCGATGTGATCGTTGCCGGGGCTTATGGTCACAGCCGCTTCCACGAATGGGCGCTGGGCGGTGTCACCCGCGATCTCCTGCTGCACTCTGACCGCTGCGCGCTACTCTCGCACTGAGAACATCCACACCGCGCTGACGCCATGAACACGCTTCACACCGCCGTCCTCACCGTGCAGCAGATGGCCGAGGCGGATCGGCTCACGATTGCCGCTGGCACCAGCGCCGCACAATTGATGCGGAACGCAGGCCAGGCCGTGACTGACGCCATCACCGCACGCTGGTCGCCGCGACCGGTCACGGTGCTGTGCGGCCCCGGCAACAATGGCGGTGATGGCTTCGTGGTGGCGCGTGGGCTGGCAGAGGCAGGCTGGCCGGTGCGCGTGGCCTTGCTTGGCTTGCTGACCACACTCAGCGGCGAAGCTGCCGAACATGCGGGCCAGTGGCAGGGCACCGTCGAGCCACTTGCACCCGCCGCGCTGGACGATGCTGAGCTGGTGGTCGATGCTCTGTTCGGCGCGGGCCTGAAACGCCCACTGCAAGGTACCGCCCAAGCCACCCTCTTGGCCGCCGCCGAACGCAAGCTGCCGATCATCGCCGTCGATGTGCCGAGTGGTGTGATGGGCGACACCGGCGAGTCGCTGGGTGCGGTGGCTGCGGCGCTCACCATCACCTTCTTCCGCAAGAAGGCCGCGCACCTGCTGCTGCCCGGCAGTGTGCTGTGCGGCGAGGTGGTGGTGGCCGACATCGGCATCCCGCCGATCCTGCTTGATCTCATAGCACCTGCCGTGTTCGAGAACGACCCCTCGCTGTGGCGCGCCGCATGGCCGCACCCACAGCCAGGCAGCCACAAGTACCGGCGCGGCCATGCGCTCATCTCTGGCGGCTATCCGCTCACCGGTGCTGCGCGCCTTGCTGCGCGGGCGGCGGCTCGCATTGGTGCAGGGCTGGTGACGGTTGCAGTACCCGAGCAGGCCTTCGCCATCTATGCCGTTGCACTCACCAGCATCATGGTGCAACCCATCATTGCAGCTGCGGATTTCGACCGCCTGCTCGCCGATGCGCGCTTCAACGCGCTGCTGATCGGCCCCGGTGCGGGTATCACCGGGAGAGCGCGCGCGCCGACGCTGGCGCGTGTGCTGGCCTTGCTTGAAACCGGCCGCCCCACCGTGCTCGACGCCGATGCCATCACCGTCTTCGAGGACGACCCCGCCGCCCTGCAACTCGCCATCCAGGGTCCCTGCGTGCTCACGCCGCACGAGGGCGAGTTTCGCCGGCTGTTCGATGCCCAAGGCAGCAAGCTCAGCCGTGCGACAGCCGCCGCGAGGCAGTTCAACGCGGTGGTGATCTTGAAAGGCGCCGACACCGTCATCGCTACCCCCGATGGTCGCGTCTTCATCAATCGCAATGCGCCACCGACACTGGCCACCGCAGGTTCCGGCGACGTGCTGAGTGGCATGGTGCTGGGCCTGCTGGCGCAGGGCATGGAGCCGTTTCTCGCATCGGCTGCGGCCGTGTGGCTGCACGGTGCCGCCGCCCAAGCCTTTGGCCCCGGCCTGATGGCCGAGGATCTGCCGGAGCTGCTGCCCAGCGTGATGCGGGAGTTGCTCACCGCGGGCTGAAAAGCCCGATCGTGTCGGGGTTGATGCACTCGGGCGCAGGTGAAGGCGGCACCCGGATAGAGGGTTAGCAGGGAAACGTGAAAAAGCTACAAAGTGAGGCCTGAGCCACTGATGTCCGTAGATCAGACGTGGGTGGCGTGGATGGAACCAACCCCTACCGCGTCCATGGCCGCAGTATTTCAAGCAAAAAGCTTACAGCCGGTCCCATTGAGTATCGAAGTCACTTGCAGCAGCCCACAAATAAAACCACACTCATCTTCGTGAAAATCCTTCGTGCGATGCTCATCTGGGGTCTGGCGCTATCCCTTCCAACCGAAGGAATGGCCGCAAGCTCTATGACGCATTGCAAGGACATGCAGGAGGAGGTCTCTAGTACCTCGATGCAGGGCCAGAACCATCACGATCACGCTGCGATGATGGCATCCATGTCCAGCGATTCCTCGATGGCTCAGATGCACGATGACACGCAGAGCGGCGCCGACGATAAGCCAGCCAAGGCAACTAAAGTCGGGTGTCAGTGCGGCTGCCAATGCGGTGGCAACTGCGCTATGGGCTGTCCTGGCATCACCGTGTCGCTGTCCCAGATCGGCTTCTCGTTCGATAGCCAGTCGGCCTCCACTCGCACGGCGCTGCCCCGCAGCCAAGCCCACGCGGCCTATCGCGACGCCCCCCTTCGACCTCCGTCCGCGGTGGCGCTCTGATCGCCATGGCCCGTCGCACAAGCACACGCTGACAACCAGCCGCAAGCCTAGCTGCTGAGGATGCTGGCTTGCTGGTGGCTTCGCAGACCAAGGCGATCCCTGCTGCACGGATGTCGCTTCCCTCTCGAAGGAGTACCTCGTGGTTTCCAAATCTTTTCCTTGTGCACGTACTGCCGTGGCATTGGCGGCCCTCAGCCTGACGGCCTGCGCCAACCTGCCACCCGACCTGGGCCGTGCAGATGTCAGCAGCACCGTCACCGCCCGCGGACAGTCGTTGCCTAGCGGCAATACAGAACAGCTTTCTGCCCAACTGCTCACACAACCGCTCACGGCCGACAACGCCATCACACTGGCGCTCATCCACAACCCAGCGGTGAGGCAGACCACGGCCCAGCTAGGTTTTGCAGCAGCTGATGTCTACGAAGCCGCACGCATCGCCAATCCTGTGCTCAGTCTCACCCGACTGACCTCGAATGAGCCCGCGGCGGTATCGGCACAGATTGGACTGGGTATTGCACTGAGTTTTACCGATCTGATCTTGCTGCCGGTGCGAAGCCGCTACGCCAAGGCACAGTTCGAGGCGGTCAAGCTGGAAGTGGGTAGCACCACGCTCAAGCTCGCCACGGAGGTGCAGACAGGGTGGTATGCGCTGGCAGGTGCTGAGCAGGATGCAACGCTGAGGGCACGAGTGGCCCAGGCGGCGCAGGCCTCTGCCGATCTCGCTCAGCGTTTCTTCGATGCCGGCAACATCAGCAAGCGCGAGCTGGCTTCGGAGAAGGCAGCAGCATCGCAAGCACAACTCGCCGCACTCTCGGCACAGGCTGTCGCACAGCAGTCTCGCAGTGCGCTGAATCGGCTGATGGGCCTGCCTGCTGCCCAGGATCAATGGCAGCTGGCAGGCGGACTCCCTGCCCCCTTCGCCAACGAAGATGAGCTGGTCCCGCTGCTCAAGCTCGCTGCCGAAAGCCGCCTCGATGTCGCAGCGGCACGACAAAGTGCCGATGCCATTGCCAGCGCCTACGGCTTGGAACGCCGCACCCGCCTGCTGGGGCCGATTGAAGCGAGTTACCAGCGCGAGCGCGAGACCGACGGCAGTCGCCTGATCGGGCCAGGGCTTTCGGTTGCCATCCCGCTGTTCAACTGGGGCACGGGTCGCGTCGCGCGGGCGCGGGCGCAACTCGAGGGCGCCGAAGCCGAACTCGCCGCCCGCGAGCTGGACGCGAGCAATGACGTGAAGGCCGCTTACAACGCCGTGCAAGCCGCAAAGTCATTGGTGGAGCAATACCGCGATGGCCTGATCCCGCAGCGCGAGGCGGTGGTGGAGCAGATGCAGTTGGAGGTGAACTTCATGCTGATCGGCGTGTTCGAGCTGCTCGTTGCCAAACAGCAGCAATACGACGCCTACTCCGGCTATCTCGATGCGGTGCGAGGCTACTGGATGGCGCGCACCGAGCTGACCCGCGCCGTAGGCCGCAGGCTACCCAGCAGCGATCAGCCGGCACCCGCCACGCTCGATGCCGTGCAGCTCGCCAAGCCTAAAACTGGCGGCGGCATGAACCACGGCGCGATGGGCCATGACATGTCGGGGATGAAGGATATGGAGGGCATGGGTCACTCCGGACACGACATGTCGAACATGAAAGGCATGAGCGAGGCCGATGAGAAGTCTGGCACCGACGAAGCGAATGCTCCGGCTCCAGGCATGGAAGAGATGGATCACTCCAAACATTCATCAGATCAACATGGATCGGCTGTGCCGGATAAGTCACAAGCTGCCGCTGCGACTGAGCGCAAGCGAATTGCTCCAGGCACGGAAATGCCGGTCAGGACCAAGCCGGAATCCAGCGTGGATCGCAAGCTGGATGCAAAGCCCGCGCACAAGGCAAAGCCCGACGGCGCTGCCCCTGCCACCGAACATCAGGGGCACTGAGCAATGCCCTCTGCCATCAAACCGCTCGCAGCAATTCCGCTTTCGACACAGCCCTTTTCAACCGGATTTTCGCCATGAACGACACCCTCCGCATCACCCTCGCTGTTGCCTTGCTTTCCATCACGCAAAGCGCTCTTGCTCACGACCCCGCCGAACACGCCAAGGACGCGGAAATCGCCAAGGCAGGCCCTGACTGCGCGGCCATGAAAACGATGGATCACTCGAAGATGGACGTGAACGATCCGGTCATGAAGGCCATGATGATCCGCTGCGCGCCTGCGCAGAAGCCCGTCACGCCTGGTGAATCAAAGGCGATGGAGCGCATGGATCATTCCGAGATGCCCAAGTCGGCTACCCCCAAAACGCCCGCCGTACAGGGGGGTCGCTGATGGACAGCAAGCCCGAACCCGTCGAACTGGCGGAAACCCTGTTCACGCGCCGCCATCTCTTGCAGATCGCGGGCAGTGTTGGTGTGCTCGCGGGTGTCTCCCGCACCGCACAGGCGCAGCACGAAGGGCACGATATGTCGGCCATGCCCGGCATGAAAACACCCGACAAAGAGGCCGCGCCCGCTAAGAAATCGGCTTCCAGCACAGATGCGTCGAACCACGTCAAACGGCACGCGCAGGGCTACCTTCCGGTTCGCACCCTCAATGGCTGGACGCTGCCCTACACCATGAAGGGCAGCGTCAAGGAGTTTCATCTGGTTGCCGAGGAGATCGAGCACGAGTTCGCGCCCGGCTCGCGCGGCAAGTGCTGGGGCTACAACGGCACCACGCCAGGGCCGACGCTGGAAGTGGTGGAAGGCGACCGCGTCCGCATCCTGGTCACCAACCGGCTGGGCGAACCCACCAGCGTGCATTGGCACGGCATCGACCTGCCCAATGGCTACGACGGGGTCAGCGGCCTGAATCAGCCCGGCATCCAGCCCGGCGAAACCTTCGCCTACGAGTTCACGCTCAGGCAGCACGGCACGCACATGTATCACCCGCATGCCGACGAGATGACGCAGATGGCGTTCGGCATGATGGGGCTGTTCATCATTCACCCGAAGGCGGGGGAGGACGTGATGATCGACCGCGACTACTGCTTCCTGCTGCACAACTGGGCGATGCACCCCGGCACCTACCGGCCGGATCCCAGCATCATGCAGGACTTCGATCTGTGGACCTTCAACAGCAAGACCTTCCCTGCCATCGAGCATCTGGTGATGGCGACCGGCGAGCGTTGCCGCATCCGCATCGGCAATCTGTCGATGTGGAATCACCCGATCCACTTGCACAGCAATCCGTTCTGGGTCACGGGCAGCGACGGCGGACGCTGGCCACGTGGCCAGTGGCGGCGTGAGGTCACGGAGATCGTCGGCGTAGGCCAGATGCGCGACATCGAGTTTGTCGCCACCGAGCCGGGCGACTGGGCCTTCCACTGCCACATGGCGCACCACACGATGGGGCCGATGGGTCACGGCATTCCTAACACCATCGGGGTCGATCAATCGGGCGTCGAGACCGAGATTCGGCAGATGCTGCCGGGCTTCGCGGCGATGGGTAAGTACGGCATGAGCGAGCACGGTGGCCATGTCGCCATGGGCCTTGCTGGCCCCGACAACACGCTGCCGATGATGACGGGCGAAGGGCTTTACGGGCCTATCGAAATGGGCGGCATGTTCACGGTGTTAAAGGTGCGCGATAACCAGCGCGCCGGTGACTTCAGCGACCCTGGCTGGTATCGCCATCCCAAGGACAAGATCGCCAAAAAGGTCAGTGGCGACCCCGACTTCGGCAAGCCGCATCGCCGTCAGCCTTATGGCCCCTCGTCGTCGCCCGCTGCGACGCCAACGGTGCCGCCGATGGAAGGCATGGACCACTCGAAGCACGGCCGCTAAGACCACGCAAAGGACGCACACATGAAGACTCTCAAGATACTGCTCGTCATCGGCCTCGTCGCGGGCGCCGGCGGTCTGGGCTTCATCTACTCCGGCCTCTATCCGATGGGTGCCGACGACCCGCACCTCAGGCCAGTGTATTGGGCGCTGGACACGATGCGGGAGCGATCAGTGGCCGTCCGTGCCAGCAACATCGAAGTGCCACCACTCGATGATCCGGAGATGCTGCTGGCCGGTGGCGCGGACTACAACGATATGTGTGCAGGCTGCCATCTGAAGCCCGGCAAGAAGTCCTCCGAAATGAGTGCCGGGCTCTATCCACAGCCGCCTAATCTCTCGCTTGGCGCAGATGGCCACGCCGGGCATGAGGGTGGACATGGCGAGGTGAACACCAGCGCGGCCCGGCAGTTCTGGATCATCAAGCACGGCATCAAGGCCAGTGGCATGGCTGCATTCGGCCCGACTCATGATGACCAGCGCATCTGGGCGATGGTGGCCTTCCTGCAAAAGCTGCCCACAATCGATGCGGCCCAATATCAGATTCTCACTGCACGCCGGGACGGTGATGGTGGAGCCATGAAAGGCATGGATCCCGGCAGCGCGAGCACTGCGGCTGCTGAGCAGAACGGGGCTGGCCAGCACGGTGAAACTGGCGGTTCCGCGATGCCAGATTCGCACGCAGGAATGGCAGCGAAGCAGAACGACAAGCAAGCATCTGAAGGCGCCCGTTCCGACAGTCCCCAAGCCGCAGTGGATGCCTTCCAGGCGGCATTGAAATCTGGCAATGCGGGGGCGGTAAAAAAATGGCTGACGCCTGATGTCTTGATCTACGAAGGCGGTGGTGCCGAGCGTTCGCTGGCTGAGTATGCAGGCCATCACCTCGCGGCAGACATGGCCTTCATGAAATCCGCGCGTGTCGAAGTCCTCAAACGAGCCAGCGGCGAAGATGGCAACACCGCCTGGATCACCACCGAATCCCGCATTCGTGGTGAGTCGTCAAAAGGCAAGCCACTCGACGTGGCAAGCACGGAGTCGGCCTTGCTGCGAAAGAGCAGCGAAGGCTGGCGAATCATCCACATCCACTGGTCGTCCAGTGACTTCACGGCAGCGCCCTAACACGAGCAAGTCCCCCAAAGTATCTTCCTCACAATGCAATCGAGCGAATCAGCACACAGGGCTGGCGCTACCAGGAATGCCGGTCGGCTTATCAGGCATGGAGGATGGCAGCCGCCGGCAGAGTTTTCAGGTGATGTCGTTCGATGCTGACGGACAAACAAATGTTTACAGCACACACGACGAGCGATGACCGCACCCGATCGATGTCGCCGCACCTGGCCACCCTGAATGTCAGCGGAACAATCTCCTTTTTTCCACGCAAGTATTTACAATAAATGGACAAATATCTCAGCGCGCATTTCAGAAATAGACCTTTCAGAAGTCCCTACAGGAAAGCCGCGTGACTACAAGCGATGAATACTCGAATCAAGAGAGTCTGCGAGCGCCTCTGCTTCGCCTCTCACGCGCGGAGAACGTCGGATACGCTCTGATAGTCAAGCGCAATAAGAAACCCGCTGCGCGAACCGCATCGCAACGGCATGATGCGAGCCTGAACCAACGTGCCCACCAGCTCTTCTAGCCGACAGCAATTACCATGACAAAAGCTCTTGACTCCTCGCTGTCGCAACGAATCCTCTGGTTGCTCCTGGGCGTCGGTTTGACCGTGACCGTGTTCTTGGCATACGAAGCCCTTCACTACACCCGCAAGGGGCACTCGCAGCGCCCGCCGGTGGCAGAAGGGCAAGCCAAAAGTGCAGTGGACGACCAGGTCAATTCGGCTTGGGTTCTCGAAGGTACTCCGCGCTTGCAGACCACCCATTTCTTCAAAACCTCCGACGGCAAGATTTCCGCCGGACTCTGGGAAGCAACCGGGCCAGCCAAGTTCGAATGGCACTACGGCACCGACGAAACCGTCTTGGTGTTGGAGGGCGGCGCGAAGCTGACCTACAACGGCACCACCCGTGAAGTCGGGCCGGGGCAGTCGATCTACTTCCCTGCCAAGGCCGTGGTGGTATGGGAAGTGCCTGCGCGGATCAAGAAAACCTGGGTGCTGCACGAACCTGGTCGCGTCGCGCGACGTCTGCGTCCTCTGCTGGGGGGTTGAATGGCTGAGGCCCTCCAACGTCCACGCTGGCTCCCTGCGGTCGGCATCGACCTGGTGCAAGTGTGCGATGTGCAACAGGCGCTATCGCAGCATGGTGATGTCTATCTCAAGCGGCTCTACACCTCTGATGAGATCGAGTATTCACGCCGCAGCGCAAGCGAGATGCCGCGCCGACTGGCCGCCCGGTTTGCTGCCAAAGAGGCCACGCTCAAAGTCCTGCGCCCCACAGGACATTGGCTGGATTGGCGCTTGATCGAGGTGACTCGCACCGAGCACGGTCACTGCGAAATTGAACTGCACGGCGCAGCGGCAGCGCTGGCCGATGAACAGGGCATCGGTGCGCTGTCGGTGAGTTTTTCGCACGAGAATGACCTTGCCGTAGCCGTGGTGATGGGCCTGCGGCATCGGTCGGAAGACCGCAAATCATGAACGCTACTTTCCTCCACTCCCAATTTAAGGGCACACACGATGAATGAAAAAATCCGGACGATTCTCAAGGAGCACGGACGCCTGACGGTAGACGCGAACACCATCGACGACAACGCTGATCTGTATCAGGCCGGCATGACCTCGCATTCCAGTGTCAATGTGATGCTTGCGCTTGAGGGCGGCTTCGATGTCGAGTTCCCTGACCGGATGCTCAAACGTGCCGTGTTCGAGAGCGTCGCCGCCATCCGCGCCGCCATTGAAGAACTCACCGCTGCTTGAGGACTTGCCATGAAAATCTCCCCAGAAAAACAAGCACGGCTTGATGCGGTGCATGGCATCGGACGCGAGATCGCCGGGGTGCACGCCGGCGATGTAGACAAGAATGCGCGATTCCCCAAGGAAACCATCGCCGCGCTCAAGGAGATGAAGCTGCTTTCCGCTCTGGTGCCGGTTGATCTGGGCGGCATGGGCATGGGCATGGTGGAGCTGGGTTCGATCTGCACGGCACTCGGCCAATACTGTTCGGCCAGTGCGATGGTATTTGCCATGCATCAGATCCAGGTAGCCTGTCTGGTGCGGCACGGCTTGGCTTCACAGACCCTGCGTGCCTACCTCGTCGAGTTGGCCGCGCAGCAGCGCCTGATCGGCTCGGTGACGTCCGAAGTCGGCGTCGGCGGCGACACGCGCAGCAGCATTTGCGCGGTGGAGCGCAAGGATGGTCGCTTTATCCTCAACAAGGACGCCACCACGATTTCCTACGGCGAGTATTCCGACGATCTGCTGGTCACCTGCCGCCGTGGGCCGGAGTCGCCGAGCAGTGACCAGGTCATGGTGTTGCTCAGAAAAGGTGACTTCCAGTTGGAACGAACCTCGGTATGGGACACGCTCGGAATGCGTGGCACCTGCAGCCCCGGCTTCAAGCTCACATCTTCCGGGCCGGAGGGCCAGATCGTGCCGGGAGATTACGGTGCGGCGTCGAGTCAGACGATGGTGCCGTTCTCGCACATCCTGTGGGCCAGTCTCTGGATGGGTATCGCAACCGACGCGGTCGCGCGCACCGGCAGCTTTGTGCGCACGCAGGCGCGTGCCAAGCCGGGAACCGTGCCGCCCACGGCGCTGCGGCTGGCCGAGCTGTCGAACATGCTGCAAGTGCTGCGCATCAGTACACACGATGTCGCTGCCGAGTGCGAGGAGCTGATGTCATCACCAGACGGCAACGAGGCCATGCTGGAGATTGGCTTCTCCCTGAAGATGAACAACGTCAAGATTTATTCGTCGGAACAGGCCGTGGCGATCATCCACACAGCACTGCTGATCTGCGGTATTTCCGGCTACAAGAACGACAGCAAATACAGCCTGGGCCGTCACCTGCGCGATGCACATTCGGCCGCATTGATGGTCGGCAACGACCGCATCTATGCCAAGAACGCTTCCATGCTGCTGGTTCACAAAGAGCCTTGATTGGCCTCATGCCAACGAATGCCTGACCCAGGGGACAAATCATGACGACCGAAATCACCTACGACTCCACATCGCTTTACGACGCTCTCGTTGCCGCCAAGCTCATCATCCCCACTAGCGTCAAAGGGGTGTTCGGACGCGGCGCGGTGTTTGAGGACGTGCTGTTCCATCTCAACGCCGCCGTATCCAAGCTGGCGAAGGATGATGGTGCGGAGGTGATGCTGTTTCCGCCCACGCTCGACCGCAAGGTGTTCGAGAAGAGCGGCTACCTCAAATCCTTCCCGCATCTGGCGGGCGTGGTGTTCAGTTTCTGCGGCAACGAAGCCCAGCACCAGGACTTGACCTGCTGCTTGGCGGAAGGCAAGCCCTGGGGCCATACCCAGACCATGACCGATGTGGTGCTGACGCCTGCGGCCTGCTACCCCGTGTATCCCAGCTTCACCGGCACGGTGCCTGCTGAGGGGCGCTTGGTGGATATGCAGAACTGGGTGTTCCGCCATGAGCCATCGCCGGAGCCAACGCGCATGCAGGCCTTCCGCATCCGCGAGTTCGTGCGCGTTGGCACGCCACAGATGGTGATCGAGTGGCGCGACATGTGGCTCAAGCGCGGCATCGGCTTGCTGCGCGATCTGGGCCTGCCTGCGGAATCCGATGTCGCATCCGATCCCTTCTTTGGGCGAGGTGGGCGGATGCTCGCCGCCAACCAGAAAGCTGCGAGCCTGAAGTTCGAGGTGCTAGTGCCGGTGATCTCGAAGGAAAACCCCACCGCCTGCTGCTCGTTCAATTACCACGAAGACCACTTCGGCCACAGCTTCGAGATCAAGACTCAGGACGGCAACACGGCACACACCGCCTGCCTGGGCTTTGGCCTGGAGCGCATCTGCATGGGCTTGTTCAAACACCACGGCTGCGATCCCAAGACCTGGCCCGTAGACGTGCGCCACTTGCTCTGGGGCTAGGCCATGTCGCGGGTGCAGGTTTACCCAATTTCTGCCGCAGACTACAAGCCGCACGCCGTGCATGGCGAGGGTGTGGCCTGGGTCGAAAAGAACTGCTACGTGGACGTGTGGATCGAAGCCGTTCACGCCCGTGGGTTGGAACCGCTGGCGATGCTTCCTTTTGTCTTCCGGATAGATTTCGAGGGCGATCAGTGGACGTTCTTCAAGCCTCCGCATGAAGACATCACTGCGCTCTACGGCATGGAAGTCGAGGAGCTGAATGTCTGGCAATCGCTGCTCCGCCACGCTCAGAATCATCTCGCGCAGGGCAATCTGATCTTCACCGAGTCGGATGCGTTTTTTCTGCCGGATACCCAAGCCACGGACTATCGCCAGACCCACACGAAATCCACCATCGTCATCAATGATCTGGATGTCGAGGCGCGACGTCTTGGGTATTTCCACAACGCGGGTTACTACGAGTTGTCCGGCGAGGACTTCGCACGCACGTTTCAACTGGATCAGCCGCGCGATCCCGCGTTCATGCCCTTCTACGCCGAGTTCGTGCGTATGAGCCGTGTGCGAGTGTTGTCTGCAGCTGAGCTGGTGCCCATCTCCACGGGCTTGCTGCGCAAGCACCTTGCCCGTCGTCCAACG
The DNA here is from genome assembly GCA_040385605.1 of Pseudomonadota bacterium. Lineage (GTDB taxonomy): Bacteria > Pseudomonadota > Gammaproteobacteria > Nevskiales > Nevskiaceae > Stagnimonas. Next base: position 5,861 of record JAZKHC010000012.1, on the reverse strand, counting down.
GAGAACCCGATCCGGCGATTCGCGCCGCGTTTCAAGGCCGATGTGGAGTGGCTCAAGAGCGAGCCGATCCAGATTTATCATGGCTATGCGTTTGCCCTGCTCCGCCAGATCGGTGCCGCGTTCGAGCTCGGTGCGCAGTATCTGCATTGGCTGACTGCGCAGGGTGAGCCAGGGCTGGAATCGGCGGAGCAGAACTGCCTTGCAATTTCCAACGGAGCGAAGGCGCTGATCCTGAAAACGGCGCGTGCGGTGAATGCCAAGAAGGATGTGGATTTCAGCCCTTTGATGGATGACATGGCTGCCCATTGGGATGCAGCGATGGATGACCTGACTGCGAGGTATCCAGGCTGACATGTGGCCCAAGCCCGCGTGCGAAAGCCACCGCGAAAAGCCCCTGACGGATGGCTGGTGCTATGCGGCTCTGCCTGCGGGTGCCGCCACTGACCCGGAGGCACTTGCGCAGCAATCGCCACAGTGGATCGCCGCGCCGGTGCCGGGAACCGCTGCCAGCGCCCTGCGCGCTGCCGGACTCTGGAATCTGGATAGCCTCCGCGACTTCGATGCCGAAGACGGCTGGTGGCGCTGCGAGTTTGAAACGCCGAGCGCATCTGATGGTAAATGCTGGATTCGTTTCGAGGGACTGGCGACATTGGCCGAGGTCTGGCTGAACGGACACAAGATTCTCGAAAGTTGCAATCAGTTTCTGGCGCACGAAATCAATATCACCGCGCATCTGCAAAGCACCAACATTCTGCATCTGCGGTGCGCTTCATTGAACGCTGCACTGAAGGCCAAGCGTGCTCGCCCGCGCTGGCGCACCAAGCTGGTCGGACAGCAACAACTGCGCTGGCATCGCACCACACTTCTAGGGCGTATCCCAGCCTGGTCGCCGCCCGTGGCCGCAACCGGCCCTTGGCGTGGCGTACTACTCGTTCAGCGCAGCAAAGTGGAGGTTCTCACCTCGAAGTTCACCACTCATCTCGATGGCGGCATCGGCGTGGTCAGTGCGCAGCTTCACGTTCGCGGCGATATGAAACTCCGCAGCGCCGAATTGCTGGTAGGCAATCACGGTCAGGTCATGCAGTTGACGGTGGGCGATAACGGCACGCTCCAGCTCACCGCGACCTTGCACCTGTCGAATACGCGAGCCTGGTGGCCGCACACCCACGGCGAGCCGGTGTTGTATGGGCTTCGTATTCGGCTGGATGGCGACGGTGAATCCGTGGTGCTGGATTTCGGGCGCACCGGCTTTCGCACGCTCGCGCTGGATAGCAGCGACGAGGGCTTCGCCCTCCGGGTAAATGACCTGCCCGTGTTCTGCCGCGGAGCCTGCTGGACGCCACTGGACATCGCCACACTTGGTGGTGACGACGCAGCCCTCGCGCAATCGCTGGATCAGTTCCGCGATGCTGGCTTCAATCTGCTGCGCATCGGCGGCACGATGGTTTATGAGTCTCAACGCTTCTACGAAGCCTGCGCCGAGCGCGGCATCATGATTTGGCAGGACTTCTGCTTCGCCAACATGGACTACCCCAGCGAAGACGCTGGCTTCATCGACAGCGTGCGCGCCGAAGCCTCGCAGTTTCTCGCCAGAACCCAGCTCAACCCGGCACTCTGCCTGCTCTGTGGTAACAGCGAGATCGAGCAGCAGGTGGCCATGCTGGGACAGCCGCAAGAACTCTGGCGCGCATCACTGTTCTCCGAGCTGCTGCCTGCAGTCAGCCAGGCTGCAAGACCTGATGTGCCTTACGTGCCGTCGAGTCCTAGCGGTGGCGTGCTGCCTTTCCAGGTGGACGTCGGTCTATCGCATTACTACGGCGTCGGGGCCTATCAGCGCCCGCTGGAAGACGCGCGTCGCGCAGGCGTGCGCTTCACTTCGGAATGTCTCGCCTTCGCCAACGTGCCGGAACCAGAAACACTCGAACTATTTCTGCGCGATGGCGAAACCCCGCCCCATCACCCGCACTGGAAAGCGCGTGTGCCACGCGATTCCGGCACCGGCTGGGACTTCGATGACGTGCGCGATCACTACCTCACCCGTCTGTTCGGGGTGGACGTCGCGCGCCTGCGCTATGCGGATGTCGAGCGATACCTGTATCTGTCCCGTCTCGTCACCGCTGAGGTGATGGCTGCGACCATGAGCGAGTGGCGGCGAGCTGGCTCCAGTTGCAAGGGTGCGCTGGTGTGGTTCTGGCGCGACCTCTGGCCTGGCGCAGGCTGGGGCCTGGTCGATGCCAGCGGCTTGCCCAAAGCCGCCTATTTCGCGCTGAAGCGCAGCTGCGCTCCGGTGGCATTGCTGCTGACGGACGAGGGCTTGAACGGTGTCGCGCTGCACGCCGTCAACGACACTGCACAAGACCTGCCCGTGCGTCTGTGTCTGGCCCTGTATCGAGCCGGTGAGGTGCTGGTGGCCTCCGGCGAGACCCGCGAGGTGCTGCCGGCACGCGGCAGCCTGAGCCGACGCGGCGACGCCTTGCTGGGTCGATTCACAGATCTCACCCACGCCTATCGCTTCGGCCCGCCGGGCCACGAAGTTGTTATCGCTCAGCTCTGGCACGCGGAAACGGGCGAAGCCTTGGGGCAGGCATTTCATATCGTCGATTTTCAGGCACTGGGCGTCATCGGCGATCCGGGACTTTCCGGCACCGCAACAGCGATGGGTGATGGCCGCTATGAAGTGCTGATCCGAACGCAGAAGTTTGCGCATGGCGTCTGGCTGGACGCGCGGGGCTACGAATCCAGCGACAACTACTTTCACCTGGCACCGGCCAGCAGCCACACGGTGGTGTTGCGTCCGCGCGCGGCCAAGGCACGTTTGCAAGCCTTCCTGCACGCCACGACCGGCAGTGCTGCTGTTCGCGTGGCTGTCCGCGACACCCTATAAGCCAGCCCAATGGCAAAACACGGTCATCGGCAGAGACCCACATGAGCACACCATTCATTCCTCCGAAGCTGGGCAACATCGAGGCGCCCCGCGAAGAACCGTTTTATTTCGGTCCTGAGGGCGGCGAAAGTTTCGCCTGGCTGCATCCTGCGACGGGGGGCAAGGCACGCGATCTTGGTGTGGTGCTCTGCAACCCCTTGGGCTACGACCTGATGTCGGCCCACCGCAGCTATCGCTACATAGCAACTAGGCTGGCCGCAGAAGGTCACGCGGCGCTGCGGTTTGAATACCCGTCCACCGGCGACTCTGCGGCCTATGTGGACGACCCGGATCGCGTTGCTGCCTGGCTTGGAAGCATCAAGGATGCGTGCGGGGCGCTGAAGGCCGCCACCGGCATCTCGCAAGTCATCCTGTTCGGGCTGCGATCCGGTGGCACGCTGGCTGCTGCCGCTGCCGCCTCCGGGATCGAAGGTGTGGTTGGCTACGCAGGCTGGTCGCCGTTTTCATCCGGCGGTTTGATGCTGCGCGAATACCGCGCGCTGGCCAGCCTCAATGCCCACGGCGATGGCAATCCTTCGAGCCTTTCCCGCGCAGACGGCGGCTTGCATATCGCCGGTTTTGGTTTCAATGCACAGACAGTCAAGGACATCGAGGCGATTGCGCTCACCAAGCTCCAGCGCGCACCCGCCGCGCGCTGCCTGCTGATGCTGCGGGACGATCTACCCGCCGATGCACGGCTGGAAAAGCACTGGACTGCCTTAGGCTGCGAGGTGCGCAGCATCGTGGTGCCCGGCTACGGCACGATGATGCGCGACGCCTTTGAATCGCAGCTGCCGTTATCCGCGGTGGAAACTCTGGTGGATTGGACGAAGACCTTTCCTGCGACCGCACTGGCCTCTGGAGCTGAACTCGCCGACTTTCCGCGGCAATGTCTGATGCGCGCCGATGATGCCAGCCCCAATCCAGTCCTGGAGCAGCCGGTGTGGTTTGGTCAGAGCGAACACTTGTCCGGTGTCGTCAGCCGTCCGACATCGGGTGCTCTGCGCAAGACCGCCATGCTCTTTCCCACCGTGGGCGCCAACCACCGTATCGGCTCGAACCGCCTCCACGTCGAGCTGGGCCGAGAGCTTGCGGCGATGGGCTACCTCTGCCTGCGTATGGATATCGACGGCACGGGCGATAGCGGCACGGTCTGTGAGCGCGAGCGGTTCTGGGAATACAAGAGCGACACCTACGAAGACTTGCTCCAAGGCAGCCGCTGGCTGCGCGAGCAGCCGGGGATCGAAAACTGCGTGCTGTGGGGCATCTGCTCCGGAGCCTACATGGCGTATCACGCGGCCCAAGCGGATGCTGCGGTGACGGGTGCCATGCTTTTCAACCTGCAACTGTTTCGATGGCGGGAGGACGAAGCGGCGGAGAATCTGGCCCGCAACCGGGCCAAGTCGTTCGGGTTCTATCGCAATGAGGCGATGAAACTCGCTACTTGGAAACGGCTGCTGGCCGGCGGAATCAACGTGTCGGTCATCCTCGTCGGTCTCAATGCCCGGATTCAAAAGCGGCTTCGCGCGCGAGCCGCCCTCATGTGGTCTCAATGGCTTGCCCGCGGTGAAGCACCAGCGCGCCAGGTCCACCGTCTGTCGCAGCGCGGTTGCCGCGTCAGTTTCGTCTGCACGCCGGAAGACATCGGCCTGCACGAAATCAAAAGCCATCTCGGAGCCAACGCTGTTCACGTCACCCGACTGCCTGGTGTTGAGTATGTCGAAGTCGGTGCCGACACCGGCGCGGATCACACCTTCACCAGTCTGGCTTCGCAGCGATGGGTCAAGGCCTGGACTTGCACACAGATGCAAAAGCATTTCCCCTGAGGCCCGAAGCGCGCTCGCCAGTGTGTGCGCCTGAAACAGGTCGATCCGCGATGCTACGGATCGGATGACAGATCAAATCGCTGCGACTTGCAGATTGTTCTCTGGCGCGTCGTGGGCAGCCATCATCGACTGGCCGCGCATGAGCAGGGTGAAGCGATGCAGATCGCTCATCAATCGCTTCAGCCGGTCGCGCGGAGCCTCAGAAATAAACTGCCCGCGCTCGTCAAACTCCCGTGCGACCAGCCCCAGCGATAGCTGGTTAGGCACCGCCCACAGGTGCATCCAGCGCCCCAGCAAACGCAGGCTGTTCACGGCATTGAACGATTGCATTCCGCCCGATACCTGCATCACCGCTAGCGTTCGGCAAGGCGCTGCGGCTTGTGCCTCGCGCTCGTATGGAAACCAGTCCACCTGATTCTTGAAGACCCCAGTGATGGTTCCGTGCCACTCCGGGCTGCACCACACATGCCCATCTGCCCAGTCGACCAAGGCGCGCAGCTCGACGACCTTGGGGTGGTCGCTGTCGCCGCTACCCGGCATCGGCAAACCGTGCGGGTCGTAGATAAAGACATCCGAGCCGAGCTTGCGCAGACATTCCGCCGCCAACTCGGTCAGGCAGCGACTGTGCGAACCATCACGCAACGATCCGTAGAGCAGCAGGAAGCGGGGCAACGGCGGAATGCAGGTGACAAGACTCGTCGGATTGAAGGCAACGAGAGGTTTCATGGACTGCACGCTTATTGGACTGACATCCGTCATGGGTTCGCCCGAAAACAGGTCAGCCATTGAAAACCGGAAGCGACCGTTGCGCAAGCAGCTCTCACACCGGAGCAATCAGGCATCCGGCCTTTCATCAGCCCTCAGGATCAACTGCGTTTCCTACCTTCAGCAGCATCGGGTGACTCATGAGGCGCGATTTTCTTGCGGCGCATTGCGCATGATCACGATGCAAATGCCCATATCGGCTCGGGCCGAACCCGATAGAGAAGTTGCCACGGTCGCTAACCTAGGTAGTGTTTAGACGTTTTACATTTCAGCGATGCGAGTCCAAATTGCGTCTAGACCCATTCTCAAAAGTTTTGCTGAGTTGAGGGCTGGTACTTTGGGGTTGA
>JAZKHC010000011.1:0-77395 GCA_040385605.1 Pseudomonadota bacterium | reverse complement strand
ATCGCCCTTTATACTTTCGCGCTCGAAAAATCGACCGTTAATTCATCAGCCAGTTTCTGGCTTCACAGCATTGTTTGGAGTGGTACACATGTCCGTCACCCTTGAAGAAAGAACCGCCGTCATTGAGAAGTTTGCACGCACCAAGGGCGACACTGGTTCGCCGGAAGTGCAGGTTGCACTGCTCACCAACCGCATCAACACGCTCTCGCCGCACTTCGAGGCGCACAAAAAGGACAACCACGGTCGCCGTGGCCTTTTGAAGCTGGTCAACCAGCGCCGCCAGATGCTCGACTATCTCAAGAGCACCGATGCGCCGCGTTACACCAAGCTGATCGCTGACCTCGGCCTCCGCCGCTAAAGCGACCCACAAACCGCGCCACTGGCGCGGTTTGTTTTTGGGCGTCTCATCGCCCCAGCTTGAACACACGCGGCTGCCATTGGGGTGGCTGCGATACCGAACCCAAACGAGAGAAGAAAGACCATGACGTTCCCCGTCCCCGCCACACGCGTTGCATTCCAATACGGCCAGCACGAAGTCGTGCTCGAAACCGGCCACATGGCCCGCCAGGCCACCGCCGCCGTCGTTGTCTCCATCGCCGAGACCGTCGTGCTGGTGTCCGTGGTTGCCAAGAAGGAAGCAAAGGAAGGCCAGGATTTCTTCCCGCTCACCGTCGATTACATGGAGCGCTTCTACGCCGGCGGCCGCATCCCCGGTGGTTTCTTCAAGCGCGAAGGCCGCCAGACCGAGAACGAGACGCTGACCTCGCGCCTCATCGACCGTCCGCTGCGCCCGCTGTTCCCAGAGGGCTACTACAACGAAATTCAGGTGGTGGCGACGGTGCTGTCGCTCAACCCGCAGGTGAGCGGTGATATCGCTGCGCTGATCGGTGCCTCCGCTGCCATGTCGCTCTCTGGGGTGCCGTTCCAGGGCCCGATTGGTGCGGCGCGCGTCGGCTATGCCAACGGCCAGTACATCCTGAACCCCACCGCTGCCCAGCTCGCCACCTCGCAGCTCGATCTCGTCGTTGCCGGCACCGCCAACGCGGTGATGATGGTCGAGTCCGAAGCGCAGCAGCTTTCTGAAGAAGTGATGCTCGGCGCCGTGCTGTTCGGCCACGAGCAGATGCAGGTCGCCATCAAGGCTATCAACGAACTTGTCGCCATCGCTGGCAAGCCGAAGATCGAGTGGAGCGCCCCGGCTGAGCCGGTTGCACTCACCGCCGCCATGGACGCCGCCGAAGCCGACGTCACCGCCGCCTACAGCATCACCGAGAAGATGGCGCGCCAGACCGCCGTCGGTGCCGTCAAGAAGCGCCTCACCGAGCAGCTCGCCTCCGGCGACGCGCCGCAGTTCACCGCCGGCAAGGTGAAGGATGCTTTCGGCAACCTCGAAGCCAAGGTCGTCCGCAACCGCATTCTCGATGGCCAGCCTCGCATCGACGGCCGTGACCGCACCACCGTCCGTGGCCTGACCATGGGCACCTCGATCCTGCCTCGCGTTCACGGTTCGTCCGTGTTTACCCGTGGCGAGACGCAGGTCGTCGCCGCCGTCACCCTCGGCACCGGCAAGGACAACCAGCTCATCGACGCTGCATCAGGCGAGAGCAAAGACACCTTCCTATTCAACTACAACTTCCCTCCCTACTGCGTTGGCGAAACCGGCCGCCTCAACGCGCCGAAGCGCCGCGAAATCGGCCACGGCCGTCTGGCCAAGCGTGGCTTGCTGGCCGTGATGCCCGACCTCGAGCGCGAGTTCCCTTACGTCGTGCGCGTCGTCACCGAAGTGATGGAGTCCAACGGCTCCTCGTCGATGGCCTCGGTCTGCTCGGCTTGCCTTGCGCTGATGGACGCTGGCGTCCCCTTGAAGGCACCGGTCGCCGGCGTCGCCATGGGTCTGATTCTCGAAGGCTCGCGCTTCGCCGTGCTCACCGATATTCTCGGTGACGAAGATCATCTCGGCGACATGGACTTCAAGGTGGCCGGTTCGGTCAACGGCATCAGCGCCCTGCAGATGGACATCAAGACCGCTGGCATCACCGGCGAGATCATGAAGCTGGCGCTGGAGCAGGCCAAGGCCGCGCGTCTGCACATCCTCACCGCGATGACCGCCGCTCTGCCGTCGGCCCGTAGCGAGCTGTCGAGCTATGCGCCGCGCATCACCACCATCAAGATCAACCCGGAGAAGATCCGTGAAGTGATCGGCAAGGGCGGTGCAACCATCCGCTCGATCACGGAAGCGACCGGCACCTCGATCGACATCCAGGACGACGGTACCATCAAGATTGCCGCCACAACCGGGGAGGCTGCCGAGGCCGCGATTGCCCGCATCACCATGCTGACCCGCGAAGTGCAGGTGGGCGATATCTACGAAGGCCGTGTGGCACGCCTTATGGACTTCGGCGCGTTCGTCACCATCCTGCCGGGCCGTGATGGCTTGGTGCACATCAGCCAGCTTTCTGAAGAGCGCGTGGAGAAAGTGGAGAACGTGGTGAAAGAGGGCGACATCGTGCGCGTGAAAGTGCTCGAAGTCGGCCGCGACGGCAAGATTCGCCTGTCGATGAAGGCCCCTGACGTGGGTGCTGCATAAACTGACAACACGTTATCGCTGCAAAAAAGCCACCTTTTAGGTGGCTTTTTTGTTGTGCAGCGCAGCAATTCAGAGTACTTCACCGAAATCGTGCAAATAGTTCAACAAAAGTGCGTCGAAAGGCTTGTCAGCGAGTGTTAAGCGCAGCACAATTCGCGCGTTGGTATTTATCGGCCAAAAAAAACCCCCTTCGATAAAGAAGGGGGTAAGTGCTAGAAAAGCCGAGGCTTTTCTGGAGGAGATCATAACGAAACCCGGAAGCGAAACCCTCACCGGTTGGCTGACCGGGTTTTTTACTTTCCGACTTTTGTTGCAGTGCAGTATAGAGATGGAAACCTAGACTGTCAATCTTGATGCATTTAGGAAATGCGTAAATAAATCAATGATCTGAATCTTATTGTTTCAAAACAATGACGGGTTCGTCATTAATTTCTTTGTTCTAGCTCTCAACTCTCACCGTTTAATGCAGCAAGCAGCGTGCCAAACGGTAGCAGACGGATTGCTGGCAGCTCAGGGCGCACCCGGCTCGTCATCGCCGCGCAGCAGCGGCTTGATGGCCTTGGCGCGTTCGAGGTTCTTGATGAACTCCTTGCGCACCGCGCGCCACACCGGCAATTGCTTGTCGGCCATCTCTTTCAGCACCAGTTCTTTCAATGCCAGCACGGGCTGCTGGGCCTGGCCCAACATGCCGCGCAGCTGATCGGTGAAGTGGTTTTGCTGTTCGGCGAACAGGCGCAGCGAGAGTTCGAGATAGCGGCTGATGCTCGACTGCATCGGGTCGCCGTAATAGCGGACGATGAAGCTCAGCAGCTCGACGCTGAAGATCGGATTGCCGTTTTCCTCCTGCTCGGCGATCACCTGCAAGAGGATCGAGCGGGTGATGTCGTCCGAGGTGCGCTTGTCCTCAACCCGGAAAACGACGTTCTGCAAAACCAGCTGGCGCACTTCCTCGAGCGTGATGTAGCGGCTGACCTGCGTGTCGTAGAGACGCCGGTTGGGATACTTCTTGATGATGCGAACATCGCTCATGCGGCTTGCCAGTGATTTTGTTGCACTGCGGCAAGGATGCCAGAGCGCGGCAGTCAGGGCAAAGCGGGCGTCGGCAGGGTGGTGGTGTGGGCAAGGCCTTGTGCGTTCCATCGCGGCACAGCCCATTGCAGGATGGCCTCGGCGCTGGCACCGGCCAGCGTGGCAGATGGTGTGAGCCGCATCGCCCGCAGGCAGAGCAGCAACTGCCGGCTGACAGCCGCCGCGCTCGTTTGCAGTGCTGCAGCGCCATTCTGTTTCGAGAGCTTGCGGCCATCGTCAGCGAGCAGCACGGGCACATGGGCGTATTGCGGGGCAGTATGGCCCAGCACGCGCAGCAGCGCCCTGTGGTGGACGGTCGCGCCCAGCAAGTCCGCACCCCGCACCACTTCGGTGATGCCCATGCGCACTTCGTCGAGCGCGCAGGCCAGGTGGTAGCCCACTTGCCCATCCGCACGGCGCAGCACGCAGTCGCCGGCATCCCCGGGCAGGTTACGTTGCACCAGGCCTTGCACACCGTCATGCCAGTGCAAGGGACCATCGGGGATTCGCAAGCGCAGGGCGGCGGACAGCTGCGCAGTGGGTGCGGCCAGTGTGCGGCAAGTACCCGCATACACTGGTCCATCCGGCCCGGTGAGCGAAGTCGCTGCCAGCGTCGCGCGCGTGCAAGTGCAGGTGTAGAGCCAGCCCTCGACATCGAGCCGATCCAGCAAAGCGCGATATTCCGCCTCGTGTGTGCTCTGGCGCACTACGGGGCCATCCCAGTTTAGGCCGTGCGCTTCGAGCTGTCGCAGGATCGCATCCGCTGCGCCCGCCACCACGCGCGGGCGATCAAGATCGTCGATACGCAGCAGCCACTCGCCGCCCGCCTGCCGCGCGGCCAGCCAGCTCGCCAGTGCTGTAAACAGCGAGCCGAGATGCAGCGGGCCGGAGGGCGTCGGCGCGAAGCGACCGCGATAGGCGGGCGTGATGGAGGTCACGATCGTAGAGAAATCAAGGGTTTCGGCAACAGTGCTCACCTAGAATACGGGGATGGATTTTTGTTCGCTCACAGCCACGCGGCTGCGCGCCTTGGCGCAGCAGCCATGACGCTGCGCGCGCTGTTGTTCGACCTCGACGGCACCTTGGCCGAGACCGAAAGCCACGGCCATCGTCCGGCCTACAACGACGCCTTCCGCGAACTCGGCCTGCGCTTCCGTTGGAGTGAGCGTCTCTACAAGCGCCTGCTCGAACGGCCCAGCGGCAAGGATCGTCTGCACCATTACCTGAAGCGTTACGAGCCGGAGCTGGGCGAGCATACCGAGGCGGTGAGCGAGAGCGCCGAGGCCTGGGTGGATCACGTCCACAACGTCAAATCGCAGCACTTCAATCGACGCCTGGAAGAAGGCCAAGTGCCCTTGCGCCCCGGCGTGGAGCGGCTTTTGCTGGAAGCCAGCGACGCGGGCCTGCGCCTCGCCGTGGTGAGCAATGCCAGCGCGCGCAGCATCAAGTCCTTCATCAGGCACGGCTTGGGCGCAGAGCTGGCCAAGCGCATCTCGCTCATCGTCGGCGGCGAGTCCGGCTTTGCGCGCAAGCCTGCGCCGGACTTGTATCGCCATGCCGTGAGCAAGCTCAAGCTCTTGCACTACGAGTGCATCGCCATCGAAGACTCCGCCATCGGACTCACTGCCGCGCGTGCGGCAGGCATCCCCACCGTCATCACGCTCAATGCCGAAACGCTGTCGCAGGATTTCCTGGGTGCTGCCCTCGTGCTCAATCACCTCGGCGAGCCGCAACAACCGGCAGCAGTGCTGAACGGCCACATGGACGAACCCTGCCTCACGCTCAAGACCCTGCGCCGGATCGCGCAGCAGGCCGCGCCACGGCTTTGACTCGGTGCGGCTGGCATACTCACAGCCGCTCAAAATCAGGGAGAAGCGTATGCGGCGTTGGAACGGCTGGGGCGAGACCAGCGAACACAATCCCCTCAGCACGGAAGCGCGCCAGTTTCTGAAAGAGCGCGTTGGCGAAGGCACGCCGAACCAAGATGTCAGCCGCGAATCGGTGCTGTTGAATGTGGCCCGCTCACGTCTCGCCGATGGCCCCTATTTCGCTACCGATACCGAGACTCGCCTCGATCACTCTCGCGGCCAGAGCTACCCGGATTGGCTCGCCTTGCGCTACGGCAAGCTCGGCCCTGTGGCGGATGGTGTCGCGCTGCCGACGACTAATGAAGAGGCTGATGCGGCGCTGAAAGCCGCGCTCAATCTCGGCGCGGTGGTCATCCCCTATGGTGGCGGCACCAGCGTGGTCGGCCATCTGCATGTGCCGCAGTCGAGCACCGTCGGCGATCGTCCGGTGGTCAACATCAGCCTGAAAAAACTCACGCGATTGAAGAACGTCGATACCCGCAACTGGCTCGCCACCTTCGACGCCGGCACGCCCGGCCCGATGGTGGAGTCGCAGCTCAAATCGCAGGGCTTCCTGCTCGGCCACTTTCCGCAGAGCTACGAGTATTCGACGGTCGGCGGCTGGGTGGTGACACGCTCCAGCGGCCAGCAATCGCTGCGCTATGGGCGCATCGAGCAGATGCTGCACAGCGCACGGCTCTCGACACCGCGCGGCGTGGTCGAGATCGGCGGCCTGCCCGCATCGAGCGCTGGGCCTGATCTGCGTGAGGCGCTGATGGGCAGCGAAGGACGCTTGGGCCTCGTCACCGAAGCCACCGTGCGCATCCGGCCGATCCCCACCCACGAAGATTTCCACGCCGTGTTCTTCCCCAGCTGGGAGGCAGGCCTCGAAGCGATCCGTGCGCTGGCCCAAGCCGACTTGGGTCTGTCGATGCTCAGGCTCTCCAACGAGATCGAAACTGAAACTCAATTGGCCCTCGCAGGCCACGAAAAACTCATCACCTGGCTCAAGCGTTACCTCAAGATGCGCATGATCGGCGAGCGGCCGGTGATGCTCTTGATCGGCACCACCGGCAGCCACCGCGACGTGCTGCGCCTCAAGCGCGAGGGCTTAAGCATCGCCAAGCAGTACAAGGGGGTCAACACCGGGCGCGCCATCGGCAAGGGCTGGGCCAAGAACCGTTTCAAGGGTCCGTACTTGCGCAACTCGCTGTGGGAGGCCGGCTACGGGGCCGACACGGTCGAAACCTGCGTGAGCTGGGCCAACACCACGCAGGCCATGCGCGCGGTGGAAGCTGCCGCACAGAAAGTGTTCGCCAGTTTCGGCGAACGCGCGCATTGCTTCACCCACCTTTCGCATGTCTACCGCAGCGGGTGCAGCGTGTACTCCACCTTCGTGTTCCGCGCGGGCGGCGATTACGAGCGCGATCTCGAACGCTGGAAGCAGCTCAAGGCTGCGACCAGCGAGGCCATCGTCGCCAGCGACGGCACCATCAGCCACCAGCACGGTGTCGGCCGCGACCATGCGCCGTATCTGCTGCGGGAGAAGGGTGAGCTGGGCATGGACCTGATCCGCGCGATGGCGCGCGAGTTCGATCCGCAGGGGCTGATGAATCCCGGTAAGCTGTTTTTGTAATGCAGCTCGCTGATCTCAAGCCCCGATACGACCTCGTCATCATCGGTGGCGGCATCACCGGCGCGGGCATCTTCCGCGAGGCTTCGCGCGCCGGCGTGAGCGTGCTGCTGGTGGAGGCGCGCGACTTTGCCAGCGGCACGTCTGCGTGGTCATCGAAGCTCGTGCATGGCGGCCTGCGTTATTTGCAGACCGGCGAGTGGCGGCTCACGGCCGAGTCGGTGCGCGAGCGGCAGCGGCTGCTGCGTGAAGCGCCCGACCTCGTCGAGCGACTGGATTTTCTGCTGCCCTGCTATCGCGGTATAAAGCCTTCGCGCGGCATGGTGCGCATGGGTCTGTGGCTGTATGACCGCTTTGCACACGATGCGGCCGCACGCTCGCGGAGCCTCGATGTCGCCACTGCCCTCGCCATCACGCCGCAGCTCGCCACTCACAATCTGCTGGGTGCCTTGCAGTATCAGGACGCCCGCACCGACGACTGCCGCCTGGTCTGGCGCCTGATCGAGCAAGGCCAGCGTGATGGTGGCTTAGCACTCAACTATGTACGCGCCGAGCAGCTATTGCAGATGCAAGGCCGCATCGCTGGCGTGGCGCTGCGCGATGCCGAGACTGGCGAGACGCGCGAAGTTGCGGCCGCAATCGTCATCAATGCCAGCGGAGTCTGGGCCGAAGGTCTGCAAGGGCAGGGCATCACCGCGCCTAAGCTGCGTCCGCTGCGCGGCTCGCATCTGGTCTACCCACATGCGCGGCTGCCGCTGCCTTGCGCGGTGAGCTTTTTCCACCCACGCGATCGACGCCCGGTGTTCGCCTATCCCTGGCAGGGCGCGACGCTCATCGGCACCACCGACCTCGATCACCGCGAGGACTTGTGGTCGCCTCGAATGACTAGGCCAGAGGCCGACTACCTGCTCGAAGCCTTTGACTGGCTGATGCCCAGCATCGGCCTGAAATTGGACGAGGCGCTGAGCAGCTTCGCCGGCGTGCGCGCAATCGTCGACGATGGCAATGGCAAACCCTCATCCGCCTCGCGCGAATCGGCGAAGTGGTCAGCCCCAGGTTTCATCGGCATCACCGGCGGCAAGCTCACCACCTTTCGCGTCACCGCAAGGCAGGTGCTCACTGAGGCCGCCAAGCAGCTGCCAGCCTTGCGCCTCGCTGCCGAAGCTGCACCGCTGTTCGACCAGCCCCGGCAGGAATCGCCCACGCGCGCACCCACGCTTGAGCAGGTCGCCGCCCGCGCCAGCGAGCAGGTGCGGCATCTCGACGACTTGCTGCTGCGCCGCAGTCGCGCAGGCCTGGTGCTGCCGGACTTTGCCGAAGCCATGATCGAACCCGCGCTCGCTGCCTGCCGCAGCACACTGGCCTGGGACGATGCACGCTGCACCGCCGAGGCCGTGCAATACCGCGCCCACATGCGGCAGCAGCACAGCCTCCCCGCCAGGCTCTAAACTCGTACCATCCATGCGCCGGAGAGCGCCCTTGTCATCCAACCTCTTGCTGGCGATTGATGTGGGCACACAGAGCACGCGCGCCATCGTGTTCGATGCAGCGGGCGCACTCATCGCCAAGACGCAGGTTGCGCATGAGCCGGTGCATAGTGCACCGCAGCCGGGTTGGGCCGAGCAAGACCCGATGCTGTACTGGCAAGCGATTGTCAGCGCCTGCCAGAGCCTGTGGACGCAGGGCATCGACCCCCAGCACATCGCGGGCCTCGCCCTCACTACCCAGCGCGCGACGATGATCTGCACCAGCGCCGCAGGCATACCGCTGCGCCCTGCCATCGTCTGGCTCGACCAGCGCGAGTGCTCAGCCCCTCCCAAGATGTCCGCCAAGTGGCGAGCGGGCTTTGCGCTCGCAGGTGCCACACCGCTGATCCGCCACGCGCAGCAACAGGCCGAGTGCAACTGGTTGGCCCAGCACGAGCCGAAGCTTTGGCACGACACGGCGAAATACCTGTTTCTCTCGGGCTGGCTCTGCCACCGTCTCACCGGCGAGTTCGTGGACTCCACCGGCTCGCAGGTGGGCTATGTGCCCTTCGACTACCAGCAGCAGCAATGGGCCGCACCGAGTGACTTCAAGTGGCAGGCCTTTGCCGTCACCCGTGACCGCCTGCCACGACTCGTGAAGCCGGGCCAGCCGATGGGCGCGCTCAGCGCCGATGCCGCCGCCGCACTCGGCCTGCCGCCCGCGCTGCCGGTGATTGCAGCGGGTGCCGACAAGGCCTGCGAAGTGCTGGGCTGTGGCGCGGTGGAGCCGCTCACGGCTCAGCTCAGCTTCGGCACCAGCGCCACCATCAACACCACGCAACCGCGCTATCTCGAAGTGCAGCGCCTGCTGCCGGCCTACCCGGCGGCGATGCCCGGTGCCTGGAACACCGAAATCCAGATCTATCGCGGCTTCTGGCTGGTGAGCTGGTTCAAGCGCGAGTTCGCGCACCGCGAGACCACGCTGGCCACCGAGCGCGGCGTGTCGGTGGAGTCGCTGTTCGACGAGCTGGTAAAGGCCGTGCCTGCGGGGGCGCTGGGCCTCACCCTGCAACCGTACTGGAGCCCCGGCGTGCGCGACCCTGGCCCCGAGGCCAAGGGCGCGATCATCGGTTTTGGTGACGTTCATACCCGCGCCCACTTCTACCGCGCGATTCTCGAAGGGCTGGTCTACGGCCTGCGTGCCGGGCGCGAGCAGATCGAGAAGAAGCTGGGTCAGCGCATCAACCGCTTGATCGTCGGCGGTGGTGGCAGCCAGAGCGATGCGGCGATGCAGATCACGGCGGATGTGTTCAATCTCGTTGCCGAGCGGCCTGCCATTTACGAGACCAGCGCGCTGGGTGCTGCCATCAACTGTGCAGTGGGCCTGGGCCTGCATAAAGACCACGCCAGCGCCGTGCAGGCCATGTGCAAGCCGGGCCAGCGGTTCACCCCCAATGCGGAGGCGGCACGCACCTACGATGCGCTCTATCGCGGTGTTTACCGCGAGCTGTATCCCCGTCTCAAGCCGCTTTACGAACGCATCCGCAAAATCACCGGCTACCCCGCATAATTCGCACCGCAACGATCACCAAAAACACCATGAACACCGACACCGCCGCCCAGTTTTCCGCCGTCTACGCCGAGGCAGCCATTGCCTTTCTTGAAACCGAAATCCCCCAGGCCGTGCTGTGGTACGACGATGAAGAGCGTTGGGATTTCCGCCCCGGCGACGAGGAGATCGAGCCCTCGCTGGTGGCTTTCGTGCTGGAGCAGGGCTGGGATGGACAGCTCACGCTCGACGCCACGACCGATGTAGATGACGACCACTACAACTCGCTGGAGCTGCGCGACGAGATCGAGCAGCAGATGATGGACGAGGGCATCGCCAAGGCCTTCATCGAAAACCTGAGTGAACACCGCGAGCGCCTTGCCGACGGCGACGAGGATGACAACGATAAATCGGCCTATGAGGAGCGAGAGGATGACGATCACTAGGACCTTTCCCAAAAGTTTTGTCCGTCGTGCAATTGGGCAAGCGTCTTCAGGCGTCGATGCCAGGAGGCCTAAATGACCTGGTCAGCGGACAAAACTTTCGGGGCCCGGCCCAGCGCCGCGATCCAGGCGACGTGGAACCAGGCGGTAAAGACCTCGCAGCGGCTGGCGGGCTATGGTGACGCGCGGGTTCGGGTGCCGCCGGGATCACTTTCGGGGCTCACCACGATCGGTGAGGAAGCAGCGCCTGAAAGCGCGGGCCTGACTGAGGGCAAGATCGGCAGGATCGTCGCCGACCTCGAAGGCCTGTACCGCAGCGGCGCGCATCCCGGCATCACGTTTGCCCTGCGCAAGGGCGGCAAGCTGGTGATGAATCGCGCCATCGGCCACGCGCGCGGCAATGCGCCTGCCGACGCGCGCGATGCCGAGAAAGTGCTCATCACGCCGGAAACCCCGGTGTGCCTGTTCTCAGCCTCCAAGGCCGTCACCGCCATCCTCGCGCACAAGCTGGCGGAAGAGGGCGGCATTGAGCTCGATGCGCCCGTTGCCCGCTACTGGCCGGCCTTTGGCCGCAAGGGCAAGGCGCTCATCACTGTGCGCGACATCCTGAGCCATCGCGGCGGCATACCCGGCCTGGCACTGGATGCGCAGGATCGCGCTGTCGAAAAACTCAACGACTGGGATTGGATCTGCGACCACATCGCCAACGCCAAGGTGGGGCGGCTGCGCATGGTGGCCTACCACGCCGTCACTGGCGGCTTCGTCATCGGCGAGATCATCCGGCGCGTCACCGGCAAGCCGTTCACCGACTATCACGAAGAGAAGCTGCGCAAGCCTCTGGGCATGAAGCACTTCACCTATGGCTTGCCGAAAGCGCATCGCGGCGGCGTGGCCGAGAACGCGGTGGCCGGCATGCCTGTGATGTTCCCCATCGGCCCCGTGGTGCAGCGCGCGCTGATCGTGCCCTTCAACGAGGTGGTCACGGCTAGCAACACCGATGCCTTCATGGATGCGGTGATTCCCGCCGGCAACATCTATGCAACCGCCGAGGAGACCAGCCGCTTCTTCCAGATGCTGCTCGATGGCGGCGTCTACAACGGCAAGGTGCTCTTGAAGAACGAGACCATCGCCCGCGCCGTGAAACCGGTGGGCTATCCCATCCCCGACGCGACGCTGATGATCCCCATGCACTACAGCGAAGGCATGATGATGGGCGGGCCGATGAGCCTCTATGGGCCTTTCACCACTGGCGCGTATGGGCACCTGGGCTTCATGAACATCCTCGGCTGGGCCGACCCGAAGCGGGACATCAGCTGTGCGCTGCTGGTCACTGGCAAGGCGATTCTGGGACCGCATCTGGTGCCGTGGATGAAGCTGCTCGCCACCATCGGCACCCAAACCAAGTAGAGCCGTTACCCAAAAAAAGTCCGCGCAGCGCGCGGACCTGGATACGGTGACCATGGTAGTGATGGGCGGAATCGAACCGCCGACCTAGGGGTTATGAATCCCTCGCTCTAACCGTCTGAGCTACATCACTGTGGTCAGTGACCCTTTTCAGGGTCGCGAAGTGTAAGGAAAGCGGGCTGCGGCGTCGAGTGCGAGTCTAAAACTGACCATGCCGCCCACTGCCACCGCTGAATCGGCCGGCACCGGCGACGGTCTCGCCGCTTTGCAGCGTCTTCATGCCGTGTGTGAACTCGTTGCGAATAGCTGCCGCCTCGTCCATGCCCCATTGCTGATAGGCGCTCTGGCGGTCGCCCCGCATGCAGGTCTGCGGAAAAGCCGCGATCTGCAAAGCCAGCTGCTCGGCGGCCGCGAGTGCCTCGCCAGCGGCGACCACGCGATTGGCCAGGCCCATCTGCAAGGCTTCATCCGCAGCGACCGGCCGGCCGGTGAGAATGAGATCGAGCGCGCGGCTCATACCGATCATGCGCGGCAGGCGCACCGTGCCGCCATCGATCAGCGGCACGCCGAAGCGGCGGCAGAACACACCGAACACGGCGGTGGTGTCGGCCACGCGAAGGTCGCACCACAGTGCCAGTTCCAGCCCGCCTGCCACGCAGTAGCCGCTGACGGCGGCGATGACGGGCTTGCTCAGCTGCATCCGCGTTGGCCCCATGGGGCCATCGCCGTCGGGCGCGATGCGATTGGCCCGCCCTGCCACGCCGCTGGCCACGGCCTTGAGGTCAGCCCCGGCGCAGAACTGTCCGCCGATACCGGTGAGGATGGCGACCTTGAGTGCATCGTCCGCCTGGAAGGCGCGGAAGGCTTCGGCGAGTGCGGTGGCGGTCGGGCCATCGACAGCATTGCGTGCCTCGGCGCGATTGATGGTGACGATCAGCAGCGGTTCGCGGCGTTCGACGAAAACGAGGGACGAGGTGCTCATGGTGTGCTCCGGTGATATTACAAATGTTGACTCGATGTTAATTCAGAAGGTAATGTGTCGAAAAGATGCAATATATGTCAATTCATGTAATGAAACCAAAAGCCAAGAATCTGATCCTCGACCTGCTGCTCGCCCGCGATGGCGAATCGCTGAGTGCACGCGAGTGCATTGCTGCCTGCGCACTGTTCGGCATCCGCGACAACAACGTGCGGGTCGCACTGGTGCGGCTCTCGGCCGAGGGCCTGATCGAAGCCAGCGAACGCGGCAGCTATGTGTTGAGTGCTGCCGCCCACGAGCTGGCTGACGAAGTCGCCACTTGGCGCAGCAGCGAGCAGCGCGTACGCGACTGGCAGGGCGGCTATCTGGTGGTGCATTGCGGCGCGCTGGGACGCAGCAATCGCGCGGCCCTGCGCCAGCGCGAGCGGGCCTTGAAGATGCTCGGGTTCCGCGAGCTCGAATGGGGTCTGTTCCTGCGGCCGGACAATCTCGGCGATGGCGTCGCGGGCGTGCGAGAGCGCCTGCGCAAGCTGGGGCTTCAGGGCGAGGCGAGCGTGTTCGCCGCCGCTGATTTCGATGCCGAGCGCAGCGCCCGCATCAAGAAGCTCTGGGACGGCAAGGCACTCAACGCCAGCTATCGCAAGCTCACCGCCCAACTCGAAAGCTGGATGGCGCGCGCTGAGACGCTCGATGCCGAAGTGGCGGCACGCGAATCCTTTCTGCTCGGCGGCAAGGCGATCCGCGAGATCGTCTACGACCCGCTGCTGCCTGCACCTTTCGTCGATATCGAAGCGCGCCGCGCCTTCGTCGAAACAGTGCATCGCTTCGATGCCTTCGGCAAGGCGATCTGGCGCGCTTCGCAGGGCATCGCTTTCAAATCCGAGACTGCGGGCCAGGCGGCGCGCACCCATTGAGCGAGACCCAAGCCATGAACACATCCAGCACCCCCACCGAGTTGCCCACTGTCACCCGCCGCAAACTCAACGAGCTGTTCACGCGGGAGGAGATCGCCCATCTCACGCGCCGCTCCGATGTCCACGGCGGCTTGGCGGTCTTGCAGGTCTGGGCCGCGATTGCACTGTGCTTCGCGGCCCTCGCGGCCTTCCCCAATCCGCTCACCTTCTTGCTGGTGGTGATCGTGCTCGGCGGCCGCCAGCTGGCACTGGCCATCCTCAGCCACGAGGCGGCGCACCGCACGCTGTTCCGCACGCCATGGCTCAATGATTTCGTCGGCGACTGGCTCTGCGCGCGCCTGATCTGGAACGACGTGCCGCGCTACCGCACGCACCACCTCAAGCACCACACCCACACTGGCACCGCCGCCGACCCCGATCTGAGCCTCACCAAAAACCTGCCCACCACGCGCCGCTCGCTGAAGAAAAAGTTCGTGCGCGATCTCACCGGGCAGACGGCCGTGCGCCGCATCGGCGCCCAGTTTCTGATGGATATCGGCGTGTTCGGCTACACGGTGGCGGCGGAGGTCGAGCGCCTGCCACGCAATGGTCGCTCTTTGCGTGACTACGCGCGAAGCGGTGTGCAGAACCTGTGGGGCTTCGTGCTGACCAACCTGCTGCTGGCGACCGCACTCGCCGCAGCCGGTGCGCTATGGACCTACTGGGCCTGGGTGGTGGCCTACTTCACCACCTTCAGTCTCTTTATCCGCATCCGTTCCATCGCCGAGCACGCCTGCCTCGAAGACAGCCCCGACATGTTCAAGAACACCCGCACCACCCGCGCAGGCTGGCTGGCGCGGATGACGGTGGCGCCCCTCCATGTGAACTACCACCTCGAACACCACGTGATGGCCTCGGTGCCGTTCTACCGCCTGCCACTCATGCATCGGCTGCTGCGTGCGAAAGACGCAGTGCCGGTGCCTCCAGGCTATGGGGATGTGCTGCGGCTGGCGGCTAGCCGCGCATAGGGGCTCAGACGTTGAAGCGGAAGTGCATCACATCGCCTTCCTTGACGATGTAGTCCTTGCCTTCCAAGCGCCATTTGCCGGCTTCCTTGGCACCGGCTTCGCCGTTGTATTGAATGTAGTCGGCGTAAGCGATGACCTCGGCGCGGATGAAGCCCTTCTCGAAGTCGGTGTGGATGACGCCAGCGGCCTGCGGGCCGGTGGCACCAACCTTCACCGTCCAGGCGCGCACTTCCTGCACGCCGGCGGTGAAGTAGGTCTGTAGGCCGAGCAACTCGTAGGCGGCGCGGATGACGCGGTTGAGGCCTGGTTCTTCGAGGCCCAAATCTTCGAGGAAGCCCTTCTTGTCGGCTTCGTCGAGCTGGCCGATTTCGGCTTCGATCGCTGCGCACACCGGCACGACCTGAGCGCCTTCAGCGGCGGCGTAGACACGTACCTTGTCGAGCAGGGCGTTGCCGTTCTTGAGGGCAGCCTCGTCGACATTGGCGATGTAGAGCGCGGGCTTGGCGGTGATCAGCATCATGTCGCGGATGGCGAGCTTCTCGTCCGCCGTCAGGCCCATCGCGCGCACGGCCTTGGCCTCGTTCAAGTGCGCTTGCAACTTGATGAGCAGCTCCTGCTTGGCTGCGGCATCCTTATTTCCTGCGCGCACCAGCTTGGCGTTTTTGTCGATGGCCTTGGTGACGCTATCCAAATCCGCCAGCGCCAATTCCGTATTGATGATCTCGATGTCGCGGATCGGGTCGACACTGTTGGCGACGTGAATGATGTCGTCGTTGATGAAGCAGCGGGTGACATGCGAAATGGCATCGCACTCGCGGATGTGGGCCAAGAATTGATTGCCCAGGCCCTCACCCTTGCTGGCCCCGGCGACGAGGCCGGCGATGTCCACGAACTCCACCGTGGCGTACTGCATCTTCTGCGGGTTGACGATGGCCGCGAGGGCCGCCATGCGCCCATCCGGCACCGGCACGATGCCGGTGTTGGGGTCGATGGTGCAGAAGGGGTAGTTCTCCGCCGCCGCATTCTGCGCATTGGTGAGCGCGTTGAAGAGGGTGGATTTGCCGACGTTGGGCAGGCCAACGATGCCGCATTTGATCGCCATGATTTTTACTCGGTGTGCTTGGTGAAGTTATGCGGTGTGGAGTTGGTTCATCGCTTTCTCCCACGTCTGGCTGAGCCAGATGGGCAGGGCGTTGACCGCGTTGTCGATGCCGGTGCGGATCAGTTGCTCGTCGGCTTTCGAGGGCCGCGCCAGCACGTAATTGAGCACCAGGTTCTTGTCACCCGGATGACCGATGCCGACGCGCAGGCGCCGGTAGCCATCGCCCAGCGGTTTGTGGATGTCGCGCAGGCCATTGTGGCCGCCGTGACCGCCGCCTAGTTTGAGCCGCATCTGGCCTGCGGGCATGTCGAGTTCGTCGTGGGCGGCCAGTAGCGCATCGGGTGCGAGCTTGTAGAAGTTCATCATCGCCTGCACGGCTTGGCCGCTGCGATTCATGAAGGTCGAGGGCTTGAGCAGCAGTACATCCACGCCCTCGATCTTTACGCGCGCCGTCTCGCCAAAAAACTTGCTGTCCACTTTCCACATGCCCTTGAAGCGATCCGCCACGGCATCCGCAAACCAGAAGCCCGCGTTGTGGCGGGTCTGGGCGTAGTCGGGGCCGGGGTTGCCGAGGCCGGCGATGAGGATTTGTGTGGGGGTAGGCATGACTCAAAACTAAAAAAACCCCATCCGGTTCTCACAAATCGGATGGGGCTTATGTCCCAGGTTCGGATTCGGCTTGCTCGCTGCTTACGCGGCGAGGTGCCTCACCTCACTACTTCTTCTTGGCAGGCGCAGCCGGCTTGGCAGCAGCAGCCGGTGCGGCCTTGCCACCCTTGGCGGGTGCGGCAGCAGCAGCCTTGGGGTCCACCTTCTGGTTGGCGGCGGGCACATCGGCAGCAGCACCCGGTTCGGCCACGACTTCGGCAGCCACCTTGGGGGCGTGGATGGCGATCACGCCATCGTCGTTGCCGCGCATCACGGCGGTGGACTTCACACCCTCAGGCAGGGTGAGCTGCGAGAAGTGGATGGTGTCGTCGAGCTTCATGGCCGAGCAATCGACCTCGATGAACTCGGGCAGGTCCTTGGGCAGGCACTCGACTTCCACCTCGTTGTGCAGATGCTCCAGCACGCCGCCTTCCAGCTTGATGCCGGGCGAGGCCTCGTAACCGACGAAGTGCAGCGGCACCGCGCGGCGCAGCAGCTTGTCGGCGAGGATGCGGTAGAGGTCGAGGTGCAGGATGTCTTCGCTGCGCGCGGGGTGGCGCTGCAGGTCCTTGAGCACGACCTGCTGCTCGACGCCATCTACGCTCAGCTTCAAGATGGCGCTGTAGAAAGCCTCGGTCTTGAGGTGGTTCTTCAAGTCATTGGCGTTGATGGAAAGCGACTGTGCGGCGGCGTTGCCACCGTAGAGCACTGCGGGCACGCGGCCAGAGTGACGCAGGCGGCGGCTCGCACCTTTGCCTTCATCACTGCGGGCTTCGGCTTTGACGACGAAGTTGTGTTTCATGGGGAGACTCCAATAAAAAGTGTGGCGAACAATCGCCCGCGACCAGACGAAAGGGCGCGAAGTCTAGTGGTTTACACCTTTCAGCGCCAGCCGTCAGGCGGCGATGGAATGTCTCAGTCGTCGTAGAGCGAGCTGACGGACTCTTCGGCACTGACGCGGCGGATGGTTTCAGCCAGCAGGGCACCAATCGAGAGCTGGCGGATCTTGGGGCAGGCAGCCGCATCGGGCGCGAGCGGAATGGTGTCGGTCACCACCAACGAGTCGAGGCTGGAATTCATGATGTTGTGCACGGCGTTACCGGAGAGCACGGCATGCGTGACGTAGGCCACGACCTTGACCGCGCCAGCTTCCTTCAGCGCATCCGCCGCCTTGCCGAGCGTGCCGGCGGTGTCCACCAAGTCGTCGATCATCACGCAGCACTTGCCGCGCACGTCGCCGATGATGTTCATCACTTTCGATTCATTGGGGCGCGGACGGCGTTTGTCGATGATGGCCAGATCCGCATCGTCGAGGCGCTTCGCCAGCGCACGGGCGCGCACCACGCCGCCGACATCGGGCGAAACCACAATCACGTTCTGGTAGTTCTGCCGCCAGAGGTCGCCGAGCAGGATCGGCGAGGCGTAGATGTTGTCCACCGCCACGTCGAAAAAGCCCTGAATCTGCTCGGCGTGCAGGTCTACGGTAATGACGCGATCAGCACCGCTGGCGACCACCATGTCTGCGACGACCTTTGCCGAGATCGGCACGCGGGCGGAGCGGATGCGGCGATCCTGCCGCGAGTAGCCAAAATAGGGGATGACCGCCGTGATGCGGCGGGCGCTGGAGCGTTCCAGCGCGTCCAGCATCATGCACAGTTCCATGATGTGGTCGTTGGTCGGCGCGCAGGTGGGCTGAATCACAAACACATCGCTGCCGCGCACGTTCTCCAGCAGCTCGACGTGCACTTCGCCGTCTGAGAACTTACTGACGGTGGCCTGGCCCAGCGGCATCTTCAGATAGTTGGCGATGTCTTGCGCCAGCTTGCGGTTGGCATTGCCGGAGAAGAGCATCAACTGGGTGTCGGCCATGCGGGCGGTCCTTCAATCGAATCGTTGTGAATCTGGATAGACAAGTAGCTGCCCGATCAACAAGGACAAGCCGAGGGTTTGCCCGAGGCGCAAAAAATGATCGTTGGCCCCGACCATTTCCAAGTCGCCATGCGACTTGGAAATGGTTGGGGTGGATGGATTCGAACCACCGGTAGGCTGGATCAAAACCAGCTGCCTTACCACTTGGCTACACCCCAACAAATTAAAGCGCGCGGATTATAGACGCGAGCGGCGAGACATTCAGCCCGCGGGCCACGAATCCACGCCAGTTTTTTGGGATGCCCTCAATGGCGGCACGCGCGGCGCGCTCATCGGCAAACTCCGCGAACACCGCGCTGCCGGTGCCGGACATGCGCGCAGGTGCGGCGCGCGCCAGCCAGCCCAGTGCGGCGACCACATCTGGATACAGGGCGCAGGTCACGGGCGCGCAGTCGTTCATCCCCGCACCGTGCTCGTAGTCTTCGAGCGTGATGGGTGCATGGTCGCGCTTGAGTTCCGGTGCGCCAAAAATGGCTGCGGTCGTGACATGCACATCGGGGGCGATCACGGCATACCAGGGTTCGGGCAGCAGCACGGGGGTCAACAATTCGCCCACGCCCTCGGCCCAGGCTGCAAACCCGCGCACGAACACCGGCACATCGGCACCGAGTTGCAGGCCCAGCTTGGCGAGGGCATCGACACTCAAGCCCAAGGCCCAGAGATGGTTCAGCGCCACCAGTGTGGTTGCGGCATCGGAGGAGCCACCACCCAGCCCTGCGCCCATCGGCGTGCGTTTGAGCAGGCGGATGTTCACGCCCTGCGTGCTGCCACTCGCAGCTTGCAGGGCCAGTGCGGCGCGCACGACGAGGTCTTTATCGGCGGGCACCTCGGCAGCACCCTCGGGTCGCGCTATCACGCCATCTCGACGCAGCTCGAAACTCAGCTCGTCGCCGTAATCGAGAAACTGGAACAAGGTCTGCAAAAGGTGATAGCCGTCCTCGCGCCGACCCAGCACATGCAGAAAGAGATTGATCTTGGCCGGGGCCGGCCAGGTGGCAGGAGGGCTCATGGCTTGAGGTGGATCGCTTCGACCACCACAGTCGCAGTCCACTCACCCTGCACAGCTTCGATGCGGCCGGGCAGGGCGGGCGCTGACTCGGCATCGCTGCGGTAGTCGCTGTAGCGCAGCTGCCAGTCGCCCTGCTGCATTTGCACCGCGCGGCCTTCGGCGTCGAGCGTGATGCTGGCCTCTACGGCCGGTGCCGGCAGGCCCAGCACCCACCAGCGCAGGGCATCGAGCGGCAGGCGCCAGCCGGTGCGCTTGGCCAGCACTTGCTGGGGGGCGTCAGTCACAAGGTCGATGTCTTTGCCCTTGATGGCGACCAGTGCCGGAGTGCCCTGGATCGAGAGCGCGCCGGCACCAAACGGGCCTGCGATACGCAGCTTGAAGGCCTCGCCATCCTGTTCCCAGCGCAGCGCGCCTGAGAGTCCGCCACCTTTCACCGCCACCCGGCCATTGACCTCGAAGCCCTGAACGCTGCCGAGCTGCTGCTGGCGCAGCGCCCAGGCGGACTGCACCGCCACCGAATCCGGCGGTGCCTCGGGTAAGCCAGCGCAACCCGCGAGCAGCAACAGCGCTAGGCCGAGGCCGCAGTGGCGCAAGGACATTACGGCGTGTTGAGCAGGCGCTGAATGGTGTCACGCAGCACGGCGTTGCCTTCGTCGCCCTTGCTGGCGGCTTCCAGCAGGCTGCGGGCCTGGTCTTTTTCGCCCAGAGTCCACAGCACCTCGCCCAGATGGGCGGCGACTTCGGGGTCGGGAAACAGGCTGTGTGCCTTTTGCAGTAGCGGCAGGGCTTCCTTCACCTTGCCCTGCTTGAAATGCACCCAGCCGAGCGAGTCGAGAATGGCCGGGTCGTTCGGCTCCAGCTCGTAGGCTTTGGCGATCAGCTTGGCGGCCTCGTCGTAGCGCGTGGTGTGCATGCTCAGCATGTAGCCGAGCGCGTTCAGGGCGCGCGAGTCGTTGCCGTCGTCAGCAATGAGCTTTTTGAGATCGGCCTCGGCCAGATCGAAGCGATTCATGCGCTCGTGCAGCAGCGCGCGGGCATAGATCAACTCACGGTCTTCGGGCTGCGCCTTGATGGCGGCATCGAACAGCTCCAGGGCATCCAGCAGCGAGCCGTTCTGCATCAGCAGCTCGCCTTCGGTGGTGATGAGGCGGCTAGTGAGCGGCGGATATTGCTCGCGCAGGGCCCCCAGCAGTTCGCGCGCTTCGGGAATGCGCTTGAGCAGCGCCAGCACGCGGGCGCGACGCACATAGCTGTCGAGCACCTGGCTGCCGCTGGTAACTTTTTCGTACCAGGCGAGTGCAGTGCCGGGCTGCTTGCGGATTTCCGCGATGCGGCCCAGGTAGTAGGCGGCGTCGCCCTTGCGGTCGGGGTTTTCGAGCAGGGCGGTGAAGTGCGGCTCGGCGATATCGGGCGCACGCTCGTCGAGCGAGAGCAGGCCCATTGCCAGATGACCATCGGCGTTGTTCGGTTCGGCTTTCAGCACCTGCTCGATCTGCTCCTTGGCGGGTGCGCGCTGGTTGGAGTCGATCAGCAGCTTGGCGTAGCCCAGCCTCAGCTCGTTGCTGCCCTTGCCAGCAAGCAGCGGTGCCATTGCCTGGTCGGCCGCGGCCACATCACCGCGCTTGACCAGGGCGGCCGCCAGCAGCAGGGTGGATTCACGCTCGTTCGGTGCCAGCCGCAGGGCTTCGCGCGCGGCCTTTTCGGTGACGGCAGCATCGTCGAAGCGGAACGCCAGCAAGGCCAGCGCGCGTTGGGCGGCGGTAGATTGTGGACGCTCGGCAGCGAGCATTTTCATCAGCCCCAGGGCGGCCTGGGCATTGTCCTTGTCCTGCGCCAGCAGCAGCGCGATGTAGCGCAGGCCATCGTTCTCACCGCCGGGGTGGCCCTTGATGATGGCCTCGCACTGGCTCTTGGCCTCCGCGACGTTGCCGCTTTTCAGCGCCAGGCGGGTGATGACCTCGCGGGCATCCATCGAAGAGCTTTCGATCGCTAGCCATTTCTGCGCGGCGGCGAGGGCGAGGTCATCGCGCTTGGCGGCAATCGCAAAGGCGGTGGCGCGAGCAGCCAGCGAGGGGTCGGAGGCAAAGTTGAGCGCCTTCAGAAACTCCTCGGCGGCAGTCTCCGGCAGTTGCCGGCCTGCGGCCATCTCACCTGCGAGCACATGGAACTGCGCCTGCGCCTGCGGTGAGAGACGGCTCGCGGCCGGTGCGGCGGTCTCAGCCTTGGCCAAGAGCGGCAGGGGCATGAGCAGCAGGCCAGCGCAGAACAGGGCGGTGGGCAGAGGCGTGGCGCGAGAGTCGAGCACTTGGTTCAACCAGCAACGAAAAGGGGTTTCGGCGGGCTTCACCGAAAGCCTGTGCATATTAACGCCATAGGCTGAACGCAGCTTGTTGGACTGTGTCGCAATCGTCGAAAATAGGTACCGTTTTAGAGGATGTTATGAGGCTGTGGAATCGCAGCGTTGCGAGTCAAAACCGCGCAGTGCGAGGCGCGAGACGTAGCGAATGCTTGTTGCCTTCGCTAGTCTCGCAACGAAGCAATGCGCGGTTTTGGCCGCAACCCTTCGGGGCGGGACTGTTTTGGGGCATTGCTGCGTCAGCAAGTGTTTCAATAGGCCCGCTATTGTGCACACTTGCTTCCTTGCACTGCCCCAAAACAGCCTTCCGCCGCTGCGATTCCACAGCCTCATAACATCCTCTTGGTAGCCGATGGCCGTCATCACCTTGGGCTTGAGCCACCACACCGCGCCGGTCGAGGCGCGCGGGCGGCTTGCCTTCACCGACAGCGAAGTCCCTGCCGCCCTCTTGCGGCTGAAGGGCTTGGCGGGCATCCGCGAGGCGGCGATCCTCAGTACCTGCAACCGCACCGAGATCGTCACCGTCGCCGAGCCTGAGGACGAGCACCGCCTCAAGGACTGGTGGCGGCGCGAGCGCGAGGTGGAGCTCTCGCTCGTCGAACAGCACAGCTTCGTCCACCGCGACCACTCCGCCGTGCTGCACGCCCTGCGCGTGGCGGCGGGGCTGGACTCCTTGGTGGTCGGTGAGCCGCAGATTCTCGGCCAGATGAAGCAGGCCTATGCCGTAGCACTCGGCGAGAAGACGCTCGGCCCGGTGCTGACGCGCCTGTTCCAGCACAGCTTCGCCGTAGCGAAGAAAGTGCGCACCGACACCGAGATCGGTGCGCACCCGGTGAGTGCAGCCTATGCGGCGGTGCAGATCGCCAAGCGCATCTTCACGGATTTTTCCAAGCAGACCGCGCTGCTGATCGGCGCTGGGGAAACCATCCGCCTATTCGCCCGGCATCTGCGCGGGCAGGGCATCGGGCGGCTGATCGTTGCCAACCGCTCGCTCGAAAACGCGCAGAAACTGGCGCAGGAGCTGGGTGCTTTCGCCATCTCGCTGGATGACCTGCCCATCCATCTGGCTGATGCCGATCTGGTGGTGTCGTCCACCGCCGCGCGCAACCTCATCGTCAGCCGCACCCTGATGGAGGCCGCCCTTGCCAAGCGCCGCCGCAAGCCGGTGTTCCTGATCGACCTCGCGGTGCCGCCCGATCTCGACCCGAAAATCCGCGAGCTGTCGGACTGCTATCTCTATACCGTCGATGACCTCAAATCTGTCATCAGCGAAAACCTGAAAGCGCGTGGTGTCGCCGCCGAGCAGGCCGAGGCGATGCTGGTCGATCACGCCAGCGAGTTCGGCCGCTGGATGGAATCGCGCGATGCGGCGCCCACCATCCGCGCCCTGCGCGCACAGGCGCGCGGCCATCGGGACGAGGTGCTGGAGAAGGCCCGGCGCAAGCTGGCGGCGGGCGAGCCGGCCGAGGTGGTGATGCAGTTCGTGGCTGACACGCTCGCCAACAAATTGCTGCATGCGCCTTCCGCGGCGCTCAAGCGGGCAGATTCGGTCGAGCAGGCCTTGCTGCTGAACGCAGCGCAGACCTTGTTCGGGCTTGAAGAAGAGGCGGGGTCAGGGGACGGGGTGCGGGGAACAGGGCGGTATTAGCGACCGTGCGCCCTGGTTTGCCCCGGACCCCTTCCCCCATCCCCGCTTCACCCAAAAATGAAACCTTCGCTCTTACAAAAACTCGCCCAGATGGCCGAACGACGCTCGGAGATCGAGCGCGACCTGGGGCAGCCTTCGGTGGCCGCCAACCAGGATGTATTCCGCCGCCTGTCGCAGGAGTACGCCCAGCTTGGCCCGCTCTCAGAGGCGTACGCCGCGCATGTTGCCGCAAGTCAGGAGCACACCGACCTGCTCGCCATGCGCTCAGAGCCCGACAAGGAACTGCGCGACATGGCCGACAGCGAATTGCCCGGCGTGAGCGCGCGCATCGAGGCACTTGAGAAGACCCTGCAAGGCTATCTGGTGCCCAGCGATCCGCTCGATGGCAACAATGTGTTTCTGGAGATTCGGGCGGGCACCGGAGGCGACGAGGCGGCGATCTTCGCCGGCGATCTGTTCCGCATGTACTCGCGTTATGCCGAGACACGCGGTTGGGGCATTGAAGTGCTGCGCCAGAATGCGGGGGAGCATGGCGGCTATCGTGAAGTGATCTCGCGCATCGTCGGCTTCGGCGCGTTCTCGCAGCTCAAGTTCGAGAGTGGCGCGCACCGCGTGCAGCGGGTGCCCGAGACCGAAACCCAGGGCCGCATTCACACCAGTGCGGCGACGGTCGCGGTGCTGCCCGAAGTCGAGGAAAAACAGATCGAGATCAACCCGGCCGACTTGAAGGTGGATACTTTCAAAGCCTCGGGTGCGGGTGGCCAGCATGTGAACAAGACCGAGTCCGCGATCCGCATCACCCACATCCCCACCGGCGTGATCGTCGAGTGCGACGACGAGCGCAGCCAGCACAAGAACCGCAGCAAGGCGATGGCGCTGCTCGCCTCGCACCTGATCGACGCCCAGCGCCAGAAGGCGGCGAGCGAGCAGGCGGCCACCCGCAAGAAGCTGGTCGGCTCGGGCGACCGCAGCGAGCGCATCCGCACCTACAACTTCCCGCAGGGGCGCGTCACCGACCACCGCATCAACCTCACGCTCTATCAGCTCGACCGCGTGATTGCAGGCGATCTCGACCCGGTCATCCAGCCCTTGCTGGCAGAATCGCAGGCGGAGCTTTTGAACGAATTGACCAGCGGCATGGGGGAATACTGATGCGCAAGATATTGATGGTGGTCGCGGCCTTGCTGGTGGTGTCCTGCGGGCCGATCTACGAAACCAATTATCGCTACACCCCGCCGCAAGACCCGCTCTCGCGCCCCTGCATCAGCCAGTGCCTTGCCGACAAGGGGCAGTGCCGAAACACGGCGGAGCTCAAGGCCGAAAACCAGCGCCTGCGCTGCGAGCTGGAAGCGCGCGACGACTACGAGCGTTGCCTCTACAACGCCAATGGCGAGCAGGGCCGCAACGCCTGCCACCGCCGCACTTGCAGCGAAAACGCCAGCTACGGCCAGTGCGGCAGCGACTACCACACCTGCTTCCAGAGCTGCGGCGGGATCATCGACGAAGAGCGGGTGTGCACCTTCAACTGCCCGTGAGTGCTGGGTTTGAGGGCTTGCTGCAAGCCGCGAGCGCGCAACTGACAGGCATCAGCGAGCAGCCACGCGACGAGGCCGAATGGCTGCTGGCCGAGCTCTTGGGTATCGAGCGAAGCCGCCTGCGCTTTGCCGACATCGCGCTGACGCCTGCCCAAGCAACCCGCTATGCCGACTGGCTCACCCGCCGCGCCGCAGGCGAGCCTCTGGCCTACCTTTGCGGCACGCAACCCTTCCGTCGCCTGATGCTGCAGGTCTCGCCGGATGTGCTGATCCCACGCGCCGATACCGAGACCCTGGTGGAGTGGGCACTCGCCCTGCTCAAGCCAATGCGGGCTGCCGCCAATGTGCTCGATGCCTGCACCGGCAGCGGCTGCGTGGCGCTGGCGCTGGCCGATGAAGCGGCAGGGCATCGCTACCACGCCTCCGATTGCTCGGCGGCGGCGCTGGCCGTGGCAGAGGCCAATGCGCAGCGGCTGAATCTGCCGGTACAATTTTTCCAGGCAGATGCCCTGCAACTGCCCGCCGCGCTGCCGCGCTTTCAGCTCATCACCGCCAATCCGCCCTACATCGCCGAGGGCGATCCACACCTGCCCGCATTGCGACATGAGCCGACCCTGGCGCTGGTTTCGGGTGCGGATGGCCTTCATCTGCTGCGGGGCCTCATCGAGCAGGCTCCGGCAAGGCTGCTTGAGGGCGGCTGGCTGCTGCTCGAACACGGCTACGACCAGGCCGGGGCGGTGCGCGCTCTGCTGGCGGAACGAGGGTTCGTCGATGTCGAAACCCGCCGCGACGAGGGCGACCGCGAGCGCGTGAGCGGTGGGCGATGGGGTGCGGCGCATGGCTGATCTCAGCCGCCATGCACGCCAGATCGTGCTGCCGGAAATCGGTGTGGCCGGGCAGACGGCGTTGCGCGATTCGCGGGTGCTGCTGGTGGGCCTGGGCGGCCTGGGCTGCCCGGCCGCGCGCTACCTCGCCGGTGCCGGCATCGGCACGCTGATGCTCGCCGACCGCGACCGGGTGGAGCGCAGCAACCTGCCGCGCCAGACGCTTTACCAGGAGGCCGATGTCGGCCGCCTGAAAGTCGATGCCGCCATCGAGCACTTGCAGCGCGTCGATGCGAGCCTGCATCTGCAAGGCCTGCACACGCCGGAGGCCACTCTCGCTGCGGTGCGCGATGCCGATGTGGTGCTCGACTGCACCGACAATTTCGAGGCGCGCTTTGCCTTGAACGCCGCCTGTGTCGCGGCCCGCGTGCCACTGGTCTCGGGGGCTGCGATCCGCTGGGAGGGGCAGGTGGCCGCCTTCGACCTGCGCCGTGGCGGCCCCTGCTATGCCTGCCTGTATCCCAACACCGGCGAGGCGGCCGAAGCCTGCGAAGACGCTGGCATTCTCGGCCCCGTGGTCGGCGTGGTGGGGGCGATGCAGGCTCTGCTGGCGCTGCAAATCCTGCTCGGCCAGGCCGATGTTGCAGGGCATCTGCATCTCTGGGACGCCCGTCGCGGTGACTGGCGTAAGCTCAAACTCGTCCGCGATATCCACTGCCCGCACTGCTCATGACTGCCAGTCCTCTCGTCATCCAACGCCGTCTCGCCATCCAGCTGCTGCATGAGGCGCAGGTGGCGGCACCGCAGTCCATCGAAGGCGTGGTGACCGAGCTCGGAGGCGAGCCCGGCAGCTATCTGCCGCGCGAGCGGGCGGCGGGGCAGCCAGTCTGGGCCAGCGTCTATTCCAATCCGACCGCCGCAGCGGTGCCTGACCGCTCGCAGCTGGCGGAACAGCGGCTGACGCTGATGATCTCGCTCAACACCAAGGGCGTGCTCGAAATGCGCGCCTGGGTTCAGCAGAACGGCGCACCTTCTGAGCGCGCCGTGTCGATCCGCGACTAGAGCTGCTCAGGGCGTCTTGCGCAGCGCCGGTGTCACTACCTCGGCGCGATCCACGTCGATTTCAGGCGTTTCCATGAAGTCCTTCTCGACTTCGCCGGTGATCTCGATCTCGGTCTTGTCGTCGATGGCCTGCTTGGGGAACACATCGGCTTCGATCTCGACCCGGATCTGGCTCTTGCCGTCCGAGAACAGATATTTGTTGTGGTTGAGCTTTTGCAGCAGACGGCCGCGCAGCTGGACGCTCTGGCCATCGGTCGGGTTCTGCAGCAGCTCGGTCAGCGAGCCGGGCGCGCGCGTGGTGCCCGGGCCGATGTATTGCGCCTGGGCAAGACCGGCGACCGTCAGGGGTGCCAAGATGAGAAGGGCAGTGCGGGCAGATGAACGGGACATGCAGGCTCCAGAAGGCGACTGAGGGTGACGGCAGGAAAGTTACCACCGAAGAGCCATTTGTGGGACAGGACAAAGGTCTCGTTTATTCAGAGCGCATCGCCCTTGCGCTGGATGACACTGATCGCACCGTTGATTTCGAGAATGGCGAGCGAGACCTCCGAAACCTCGCGGCAACCGGCTTGCCGCAGCGCGGCATGCAGCTCATGGTGCGTGAGCTGCGCCCGCCGCATCACCGGCTCGAACAGCTGTCCGTCGCGGATCAGCACTTCCGGGTGGCCATCCACCAGCCGCTCCACCACCCTGCTGCGCGATGTGATGTAGCCGACACCGTAGTTCAGCGCCACCAGTGCCGCCGCCGAGATCAGCCCGCCCAGCAACGAGTTGTCGCCGGCATTCATCGAGTTCTGCACCGCATTACTCAGCACCAGCAGCAGCACCAGGTCGAAGGGTGCCAGCTGCCCCACCTGCCGCTTGCCCGTGATACGCAACAACAACAGCAGAAAAGCGTAGACCACAAAGGCGCGCAGGATGAACATCCACCACGGCACCGCCAGGTCGAACAGGCCGGTCATCTGCTGATGCGCACGCCGCGTTCATCGCTGACCAGCCTGGGATAGAGCTTTTCGAGCTTGGGCGCAGCACTCGCCTGCACCTCGGCCTTCACTTCCTCGCTGGACCAGGCCGGCTTGAAGTAGATGATCTGCTTCCAGCAGCGTGTCACGTCGCTGCCGAAGATCAGCAGCAGGTCGCTCGGCTCGGCCATCTTCAGCATCACGTCGAGCGCGGTCGGTTCTTCGGGGATGACGTGGATCTTCGAATCCGCCACGCCGGCCTTCAGCAGGTATTCGCGCATCAGCTTCGGCACCTCGTCCGGCCCGCGGCCACGGGTGTCGTCGTCGCGGTCGCAGATGTAGACGTCGAAGTGGCCGGCGATGATCTTCGCAATCGTCTCGTAGTCCTCGTTGCGGCGGTCGCCAGGTGCGCCGATCTGCACGATGCGCTTGCCCCTGGGCTTCATGCGCTCGACCAGGCCCGTCATCGCCGCGATGGCAGCAGGGTTGTGACCGTAGTCGAGCACCACGCGGAAGCCATGCTCGTCGTAGACATTGTTGCGCCCCGGCGTCTGGCTGAAGCTCATGTCGAAGGTGCGCAGGCCCTGTCGGATGTCGTCCAGCGACTTGCCGAGCGAGTAGGCCATGGCCGCCACGAACATCGCGTTCTGCGTGTTGTGCTGCGCCTTGCCTTCCATCGTCGCGGGGATCAGCTGCGGGCGGATCAAGGGGATGTGGGTCCCAGAGTCGAAGATCGCAATCATCTCGCCGTGGTCGGTGTGTTCGAGCACTATGGCGCGGTGGCCCAGGCGGATGTGCTCGCGCACCAGCGGGTGCTGGGTGTCGAGCGTGACGTAGCAGATGTGCCTGGCCGTGGTGTGGTCGGCCATCGCCAGCACCAGCGGGTCATCGGCGTTGAGCACGGCGGTGTCCTTGGCGACCTCGACGACGATGCGCTTGACCTCAGCCAACTGCTCCAGCGTGTCGATGCCACCCAGGCCCATGTGGTCCTCGCTGACGTTGAGCACCGCGCCGACATCGCACCAGTCCCAGCCCAGGCCCGCGCGCAGGATGCCGCCGCGTGCGGTCTCCAGCACCGCGCAATCCACATCCGGGTCACGCAGCACCATGGCCGCCGCCTTGGGGCCGGTCATGTCGCCCTTCATCGTCAGATTGCCGTTGATGTAGACGGCATCGGTGGTGGTTAAGCCCACGTGATGCCCGCACATGCGCATCACGTGCGCCAGCATGCGCGCGGTGGTGGTCTTGCCATTGGTGCCAGTCAGCGCCGCAATCGGAACACGGGCGGGCGTGTTGGGCGGGAACATCATGTCGATTACCTTCGCTGCGATGTCGCGCGGCTTGCCCTCGCTGGGCGCGACATGCATGCGAAAGCCAGGGCCGGCGTTGACCTCGCAGATACCCGCACCGTTGTCCTTGTAGCTGACGGTGATGTCCTCGCTGAGGAAGTCCACACCACCGATGTCGAGGCCCACCGCCTTGATGACGCGCTCGGCCATCTCGCGGTTGTCGGGGTGGATGACGTCCGTCACGTCGATGGCCGTGCCGCCAGTCGAGAGGTTCGCCGTCTTGCGCAGCAGCACGGTCTCGCCCTTGGGTGGCACGGTCTCCAGCGTGTAGCCCTTGTCGGCAAGACAGGCCATCGCCTGCGGGTCGATGTGGATCTGGGTCAGCTCCTTCTCGTGGCCGACACCACGGCGCGGGTCGCGGTTGAGCGTCTCGACCAGCTGCTTCACGGTGCTCTTGCCGTCGCCGACGACGCGGCCCGGCATGCGCAGTGCAGCGGCTTCGAGCTTGCCGTTGATGACCAGCAGGCGGTGGTCGTAGCCCTTCACCATCTGCTCCACCAGCACGCCGTCGGAAAACTCCTTGGCGATGTCGTAGGCGACTTCGAGTTCATCCTCGTTGCGCACGTTCACCGTCACGCCCTTGCCGTGGTTGCCATCGACGGGCTTGAGCACCACCGGGTAGCCGATCTTCTCGGCAGCCTGGATCGCACGATTGAGTTTGTAGACCAGACGCTGCTTCGCCACCGGCAGGCCGAGGTCGCTGAGGATGCGATAGGCGAGCGATTTGTCCTTGGCGATGTCGGTCGCAATCATCGACGTGCCGCTGGTGGTCGTGGCCTCGATGCGCTTCTGGTACTTGCCATGGCCCATCTGGATCAGCGACTGGTTGTTGAGCCGGAACCAGGGGATGCCGCGTGCCTCCGCCGCCTTGATGAGCGAGCGGGTGGATGGCCCCAGCGTCTGCCGCTCGGCCAGGTGCAGAAAGTCGTCGTAGTCGCCGGTCAGCTCGGCCCAGCTGCGGGCGGCCTGGTCGCCGAAGGCGATGAAGTCGAGCAAATCGAGTGCGAGTTCACCCGCGGTAAGGCCCACTTCCTCCTCGTCGTAGCCGTAGAGCACATGCATCTCGCCCTCGCTTTTCGGCACCGCTCGCGCCTCGCAGTAGCTCGAACCGACGCCGGACTGTCGCTGCAATTCGAGCGCCAGCGCGGCGTGGATCGCGCCGGCGTCGCCCTTCGCCGGCAGCCAGTCGGTCTTGCCCCAGCCCGCGAGCTTGTCCAGCAGGGCGGGCAGCTGCTTGCGGTAGACAGCACCATCGGCATCGCGGCCGTAGTCCACGGTGAGGCGAATGGCGCGGTCTTTCGAGTAGCGGTTGGGGCCGACGAAGACGCCGGTATGGGTGATTTTCATGAGAGAGGGTGTCATGGAGTTGTGGGATTGCTGCGGCCGAGGCTGTTTTGGCACAGCGCAAGGCGGCGAGTGAGGGCAATAGTGGTTCTATTGTCCTCACTTGCCAACGCAGCGATGTGCCAAAACAGTCCGGCCCCGAAGGGTTGCGGCCAAAACCGCGCATTGCTTCGTTGCGAGACTCGTGAAGGCAACCAGCATTCGCGTCGTCTCACGCCTCGCACTGCGCGGTTTTGACTCGCAACGCAGTAATTCCACAACTCCATAACACCCTCTACGCCTTGCGCAGTCGGTTGGTGAGCAGCTGGTTGATGATGGCCTCGGTATCGGCAGCCACCCAGCCCTTGTCTGTCAGGCCTTGGCGCACGTCAGCCAGCAGCCTGGCTTTCTTGTAGAAGTTGAGACGATGCGTGTTCTCGAACTGGGCGGCTTCCTCCAGCAGCTTGTCGATGCGCTTGCCGGTCTGCGCCATCTTGTCGCCGCGCACCGTGCCGCCCGCCTTGACCCGGTGCAGGTCTTCGACCAGCCGCCTGGAGAACGCGCGCACTTCGGTGAGATCGAACCACGGTAAGGCCATCTTGTTGTCCCTTGGAGACTGGTCGTGATGTAGCTACTGCTCGTTGCCGATCTAGCATACGGGCTTGCCCCAACAATCCGCACCCCGAATTCGGGCATGTGGATGGCCTGACCGGGCAGCGATGCCGCGTCAGCTGGGCCGCGCTACGGTGCGCTGCCAGTCCAGCTCTCGGATGGCGCGACGCGGCTCGTTGGGGCGGGTCATGCGCAGGCTGAAATGCGCCTCACCAGCGGCATCATCCACCCGCACCTCGAACACTTCGCAACTGGCGTGCCGCTCGTGATCGTACAGGCGACTGGCATCGGCCTCGAAGCGGCTCAGCACATCGCGGATGCGCACGGA
Organism: Pseudomonadota bacterium; assembly: GCA_040385605.1. Classification (GTDB taxonomy): domain Bacteria; phylum Pseudomonadota; class Gammaproteobacteria; order Nevskiales; family Nevskiaceae; genus Stagnimonas. The sequence goes on along the minus strand of JAZKHC010000011.1, from coordinate 45,811 downwards.
ATCGGCGCGCCCTTCTCCAATGATCTGGCCACTGACGGTGTCGAGCACCTGGCCCGGCTTCAAGTGGCGCAGGCGCACATCCAGCACCTCGAAGCCACGTGACCCGGGCGTATAGCGGGTTTCGCGCAGGTCCAGCACCACCGTGCCGGTGGCACCGAGCGCCTGTAGCTTGTGGCCGCCGCCGGTCGAGGCAAAACCGGCTTCTTCCGGCAGACCAAAGCCATAGCGCACGCCTTCTTCCAGGCAGGCCACGAGCAGGCGACCGAGGCGGTGACGACTGACGAAATGCTGGTCGATCAGCCCCTCGCCGAAGGCGCCCATGCCCTCCTGTACCACCACGCCGCGATACCAGGGATCGGGCGAGGTGCCGAACAAAAGCGCCTCGTCGCTGGCGCCGCCGCAGATCATCGCGCCCGAGAGCGCGGTAGCACTCCCGCCGACAGCGATCAGGGTGCCGCCGCAGCGGTAGGCGGTGATGACGGCATCGAGCAGCGGCGTCTCCTCGCCCTGCTGGAACAGGGCGCGCATGAGGCGATCCTGGTTGCCGCCGGTGAACAGCGTGGCGGGGCTGCTCATCAAGAGCGGCAGGGTGTCGTCGCTGCCATCCCACACTGTGCAACGGATGCCATGGGCCTCGAACAAGGCGCGATAGTCCTGCGCGGCTTCAGCAGGGTTGCCGCTCGCCACGGTGACGATGGTGATGAGCTTGTCGAGCGCCTTGAGGTCATCCAGCCAGGCCACGCTCTCGGCCGTGAGCAGCGCGCCGATGGCGATGAGCCGCGCGCTGGCAGCGACAGTGCGGCCGCGCATGAGCTGCTTGGTGTGGCGCGTGACCCAGGCCTTGCGCGTCTCGGGCGCGAGTGCGCGGCAGCGGATGTTCATGCCGTAGTCGAGCACGGTGTAACGGCGCACGCTGCCCAGGCGCGCGACGCGCGAGGCGCTGGGCATGCCGCTGCGCTCAAGTTCCACCGTGACTTCGATCTGCGAGTCCGGGTCGTAGGCGGTACCGATATCACGGGCGTAACGCTCGCTGTCGCCATCGGCCAGGCGGGTGAGCAGCTCGTCAAAAACATTCGGCGCGAAGATGCTGCGTTCGAGGTAGCCGGGGCCGGCAAACACGCGGCCACTGGCGCGGCGCGTCGGTTTCTTGCGCGGGTGGGGCATGGCCACACCCTCGGCGAGATTCCAGGCATCGCCGTCGTCGAGGTAGCTGACGCGGTAGTGGTCGAAGCGGCGATGCCGCGCATCGGCGTGGGCGAGGCTGCCGTTGACGATGAGCGCGCCCTTTTCACCGACGATGCTGAGCATGTGGTCGTCCACGAACATGCAGGTGTTCTCGTCGATGCCGAAGCCATATGGGGCATTGCCATGCGCCATCGCGGCCACCAGCCGGCCAATACGCCCGCGCTGGATGAAGTGCTGATCGACCAGGCCGTGCGGAAAAAATCCCAGCCCCGCGCCAACCAGCAGCCCCGGCAATTCGGGGTCGCTGACCACGCCGTGGATGACCGCCTCCATCGAGGTGCCGCCGATGATGGCGGTGCGCGACATGATCGCCGCACCCGCGCTGCTGCCGGCAATCAGCCCACCGGCCGCGTGCTGGCGGCGGATGGCGGCGAGCACGGGTGTTTCACGGCCATTGGGGGCGAGTGCGCGCAGCAGGGTGGATTGATCCCCACCGGTGAAATAGACGCTGCCGAGGCGTTCGATCTGTGCGACCAGGCGCGGGTCATGCGCGGCGGTGGCGGCGTTGCCGTGGAACAGCGGCACCAGCTCGGCATCGGTGCCGCCGCGGCGGAAGTCGGCGACCATTTCTGGCCCTACCTCGTGCGGCATCTGGCTGGCGGTGGCGAGCACGGCGATGCCGCGTGGCGCACGTTCCCGCAGGCCATTGAAGACGGCGAGGTTATCGGCTTCGAGTCGGCCACCGATGATTGCGAGAGTGAGTGGCATCAGTTGCTGAGCAGTGCGCCGGCTTTGCGCCAGTCGAGTTTCTGGCGGCCGGCGATCTTGGCGATCCATTGTCCCGGCCGCACCCAGCGATGGCCGCGGGCGGCGAAGAATAGTCCGTTGGTGCGGGCGATGACGGGGTGGCGTGTGCCGGTTTCAGGGTCAAGCAGATGGCCGATCACCTGATCCTTCTTCACCTCGTCGCCGAGCGTGGCCGACCACACCAGCACGCCGGGGTGGCTGGCGCTGAGGCTATCCACCGCTTCGAGTAGCGTAGCTTCGGGCAAGGAGCTGGCCGCCGTGCGGGGCGGGGCATTGATGAAGCCCCGGCCGGTGAGAAAGGCGATGAGGCCATCGGCATCCTGCGCCGCCAGGGCATCGCTCACATCGCGGTCGCCGCGCAGCTCGACGGTGGCCGCACAGCAGGCGGGCGGGATGGGATGCTGAGGGAAGTGCTTCGCCAGTCGCCACCAGAGTCGGCTGTTGGCCTCGTCGAAGGCTTCGCCGCCGCTGTCTTCCGCCAGGAGATTGACGGGGCTTTGCAGGCAGGCGGCGAGATCAGCCGCCGCCGGCCACAGCGGCGTGCCGATGTAGAGGTGCATGGTCGCCTCGTAGTCGCAGTGCAGGTCGAGCACTACATCGGCGTCGCAGCTCAAGCCATATAAATACTGTTTGAGTGCGGCGTTCTCGTTCATGCTGATCGTCGCGGGCAGCAAGGCAAGCAGTGCCTTGCGGATGAGCGCGATATTGCTGGTGGCATCGGCGGTGAGATGGTCGGCAATCGCTGCCGCGACGGGCTCGAACAAGTCTGGATAGCCACGGTTGAAATTGGCACCACTGTCCAGCTCGTAACGGCCCAGATGCCAACCTTGCAGGAATTGCGTGAGGCCAATCGGGTTGGCGTATGGCACGAGGATGATCTCGCCGATGAGCTGGCCTGCGGCATCGAGCGCAGTCAAACGTTCGCGCAGGTGCTGTGCGACCAGCAGGGCGGGCACTTCATCCGCATGCACGGCCGCCTGCACATAGGCCTTGGGCCCCGGCTGCGAGCCCGCAAACCGCAACACCGTCAGGTGGCGTGCGGTGCCCGGCCCGGCGGCGGGCAAGGGGATGATTTGAGTGGTGAGGGCCATGACGGCTGCGGCAGCTTGGTATGGCCGCCATTATGACGGCGTGCGGCGCTCGGCGATGCAGCCATCGTTGGGTTCATGGCCGTCGGGCAGCGCGAAGAAACTCATTCGTCGGCACGTCTTGAGATGCGCCAGCACCGCGCTATATTGAAGCCATGAGTTCACCCAACAACCCGCGCGAAAACGAGGACGACCGAGGCCGTGGCGGCGCGCTGGCGGTTGCACCCGCCAAGCCCAAGCTGCAACCGCCGCCGCAGTTCAAGGTAGTGATGCTGAACGACGATTTCACGCCGATGGAGTTCGTGGTGCAGGTCTTGCAGCAGTTCTTCAACCATTCCCGCGAAAAGGCGGTACAGATCATGCTGGCAGTCCATCAGGCAGGCAAAGCCACCGCCGGCATCTATCCGGTGGAGGTCGCCGAAACCAAGACGGCGCAGGCCAACAATTTTGCGCGCAAGAATCAACACCCTTTGCTGACCATTCTGGAAAAAGCGTGAGCACGACATCCGTCGTGCAAACCGGAGAGATTTATGCTGGCTGAAGAACTGCAAAAAGCCCTCGATGCTGCCTTCGTGCAGGCGCGCATGGAGGGGCATGAGCTGCTGACCGTCGAGCACCTGCTTCTGGCGCTGGTGTCGGATGCCAATGTCTCCGAAGTGCTGAACGCGGCGGGTGCCGACATCGAGAAGCTCGAAACTGCGCTGCGCGAGTACTTGCTGAACAACCTGCACGCCAACAAGGACCAGGCGGGCTCCATCGACACCCAGCCGACGCTGAGTTTCCAGCGCGTGCTGCAAAGGGCGATCTATAACGTGCAGGCCAGCGGCAAGAAGCAGGTGACGACGCTGAACGTGCTGGTCGCCATCTTTGCCGAGAAAGACACCCAGGCGGTGTTCCTGCTCGGCGAGCAGGGGGTGTCACGGCTGGATGTCGTTAATTACATCAGCCACGGCATCTCCAAGAACGGTAGTGGCAAGGCAGCACAAGAGGCCGATGCCAATGAGGACAAGGAAGAGACCGTTGAAAAGGGTGAGGGCAAGGAATCCGCGCTCAGCCAGTTCACCGTCAACCTCAACCAGCGCGCCTTGCAGGGCAAGATCGACCCCTTGATCGGCCGCGACCATGAGATCGAGCGTGTGATGCAGACGCTCTGCCGCCGCCGCAAGAACAACCCGCTGCTGGTCGGCGAGGCTGGCGTCGGCAAGACCGCGATTGCCGAAGGCCTGGCCTGGCTGATCACCGAAAACCGCGTGCCGGAACTCTTGAAGAATGCCGTGATCTACAGTCTCGATCTCGGGGCTCTGATTGCGGGCACCAAGTACCGCGGCGACTTCGAGAAACGCTTCAAGTCGGTGATCAACGAGTTGGTGAAAACGCCCGGCGCGGTGGTGTTCATCGACGAGATCCACATGATCATCGGCGCAGGCAGCGCCAGCGGTGGTGTGATGGATGCGAGCAATCTGCTCAAGCCCATGCTCGCCTCGGGTGAGGTGAAGTGCATCGGCTCGACAACCTACCAGGAGTATCGCGGCGTGTTCGAGAAGGATCGCGCCTTGGCGCGGCGCTTCCAGAAAATCGACGTCGTCGAGCCTTCGGTGGAAGACACGGTGAAGATTCTCGAAGGCCTCAAGACCCGCTTCGAGGAGCACCACCAGGTCCACTTCACTGTTGCGGCCATCAAAAGCGCGGTGGAACTCGCTGCACGCCACATCACCGACCGCCAATTACCGGACAAGGCCATCGACGTGATCGACGAGGCCGCTGCCCGCCTGCGTCTGCTGCCGGAAAGCCGTCGCCGCAAGACCGTGCAGGTGCGCGACATCGAAGAAACGGTGGCGAAAATCGCGCGCATCCCCCCCAAGGCGGTCTCGACCAACGACCGCGACAAGCTCGCCACGCTGGAACGTGACCTGAAGCTCACCATCTTCGGGCAGGACAAGGCGATTGAACTGCTGGCCTCGTCGATCAAGCTGGCGCGCTCGGGCCTCGGCAATCCCGACAAACCCATCGGTGCCTTCCTGCTCGCAGGCCCCACCGGCGTGGGCAAGACCGAAGTCACCAAGCAGCTTGCCAGCATCATGGGCATCGAACTGGTGCGCTTCGACATGAGCGAATACATGGAGCGCCACACGGTGAGCCGCCTCATCGGCGCGCCGCCCGGCTATGTCGGCTTCGATCAGGGTGGCCTGCTCACCGACAGCGTGCTCAAGCACCCGCACAGCGTGGTGCTGCTGGATGAGGTGGAGAAGGCGCACCCCGATGTCTTCAACCTGCTGTTGCAGGTGATGGATCACGGCACGCTCACCGACAACAACGGTCGTCACGTGGACTTCCGAAACGTGATTCTGGTGATGACCACCAATATGGGTGCCTTCGACGCGGCGCGAGGCACGATGGGCTTCGTCGAGCAGAACCACGCTCCAGATGCACTGGAGGCGATCAAGAAGGGCTTCACGCCGGAGTTCCGCAACCGGCTCGATGCCGTGATTCCGTTCGCGGCCCTGGGCCAGGACCAGATCGTGCGCGTGGTCGAGAAGTTCCTGATCCAGCTCGAAGGCCAGCTCGCGGCCAAGGGCGTGGTCCTGGAAGTAGACGAAGCCGCCAAGCTCTGGCTGGCCGAGAAGGGCTACGACCCGAAGATGGGCGCGCGGCCGATGGCGCGCGTCATCCAGGAGCTCATCAAGCGGCCTCTGGCGGAAGAGCTGCTGTTTGGCAAGCTCACCAACGGGGGCAAGGTGTTCGTGCGTCTTGCCGACGAGGGTTTGAAGTTCGATATCGAAGGCCGCGAGAAAACGGCGGCGCTCGAACAAGTCTGAGCCGCAAGGCAGCCATCAGCTGCCTGGTGAACCAATCCGGGTGAGGGGCGACTAAACTGTTCGTCCTTCAACCCGGAAATCACAATGCGATCCCTCGCCATTGGACTCATCGCCCTGCTGGCCATCACGGCCTGCACTCCCATCCGCGGGACCGATGACACGGCGCGCAGCTCCGAAACCGTTTCCGAGCGGGCACAGCCGAGGGCTATCCCGGCACCTGAAGCACCTGCCGAGACGCAGACCTACACCCGCGAAGAAATCCTCAATTCCGCCAAGACTTTTTTTGGCGGTACCACGGCGGAGTTCGCGGGCCTGATCGAAAGGGCCTTTGCGGATTACGGCCAGCCGGTGGCTTACATTGAGGGCGAGGAGGGTTCGGGCGCTTTCATCGTTGGCCTGCGCTACGGCCAGGGTTATCTGCAATACAAGGGCGGCGGCCGCGGGCCTGTGTTCTGGCAGGGTCCTTCCATTGGTTTTGATTACGGCGGCAACGCCTCAAAGGTGTTCACCCTGGTCTACAAGCTGCGCAAGACCGAGCAGTTGTTCCAGCGGTTCCCTGGTGTGGAAGGCAGCCTGTACGTGGTGGCGGGCTTCGGGCTCAACTACCAGCGCAGCGATGAAGTCGTGCTGGCGCCGATCCGGACCGGCGTGGGCCTGCGCGCCGGCGCGAACGTGGGCTACGTGCATTACACCCGTGAGCCGAGCTATCTGCCCTTCTGAAAACGCGCAAATCATTGGGCATTCAGTGAGGCTGGTCACCCTAATGACTTGTTGCGACGCACAAAAGTAATGCACTATTGGCGTGCGTAAGGGCGCACATTTGGCTATAGCCTCTGTCATGAGGCGGCTCGGCTTGGCTTGGCAAGCATTCGGGCACACAAGGAAAAGAAATGCGAGTTTTGGTGATCGGCGGTGCGGGGTACATTGGTTCGCACATGTGCAAGATGCTCGCTGAGCAGGGGCACACCGTGCACGTGCTCGACAATCTCTCGACTGGACATAAAGAAGCTTGCCGCTTCGGCACACTGCACATTGGCGATCTGAGCGACGTTTCGACCCTGCACCATGTCTTCAACGCCACCAAGCCTGAAGCAGTGATGCACTTCGCCGGCAAATCCATCGTCGCCGAATCCATCAGCGATCCTTCGCAGTACTACTTCACCAATTTCGTCGGCACTGCGACCTTGGCTGACTACATGAGTCAGCAGCCAGGTCTGCCGCTGGTGTTCTCATCCACGGCAGCCATTTTTGGTGCGCCACAGACTGAGCGCATTGGTGAGCGGCATCCCTGCAATCCGATCAATCCGTATGGCGCGAGCAAGCTGGCTGCAGAGCGTTTGCTGGCTGACTACTGGGCTGCCTATGGGCAAAGCAGTGTGACCTTCCGCTATTTCAACGCGGCCGGGGCTGATCCCTCGGGCGAGATCGGCGAGGCTCATGAGCCCGAGACGCACTTGATCCCCAAGATTCTTGACTCCGTACTGCATCAGAGCGAACCGATCTCGGTGAACGGCATTGATTACTCGACCTCGGATGGCACCTGCGTGCGGGACTTCGTCCACGTCAATGACATCTGCAGAGCGCATTTGCTCGGCCTGAACCATCTGCTCCGTGCACCTGGCGTCTATGCCTTCAATCTCGGCAACGGCAATGGCTACAGTGTGAAGCAGGTGTTGTCCGCTGCCGAGCAAGTTGTGGGCAAGCCAATCCCCCACAGGATCGGTGAGCGTCGCCTGGGAGACCCGGCGGTACTGGTGGCCGATGCCAGCCATACCCATGCGGTGTTGGGCTGGAAGCCTCAGCTGCCGGGACTGGAAGAGATGATTGAAACCGCCTGGCGCTGGCACAAGAGACGTCATGGTCTCCAGTCTGGCGAACACGCCAATGTGGTTCGACATAATACGATCTGTGAACAGGGAGGTGCATCCAGGTCAGTGAGTGTTGCGCCGTTCAAGTTGGTATCGCGTGTCGGCTAAGCACTTTAGCTTCGCTGACTACTCGCCATGAGAAGCCTTGACGCCAAAAATATCTGGCGCAGTGTGGCTGCCGACATCTCAGTCAGCAGTTACAGAGGTAAGCGCTGTTTCGATATAGCTGGGGCCTTGATCCTTGCTGTCGCCTTTTCACCACTTGCTGTCTGTGTCGCCAGTCTGGTGTGGCATCAGAGTGGCAGGCCAGTGCTGTTCAGGCACCGCAGGGTTGGGCAGGGTGGACGTAGTTTCGACGTCTACAAGTTTCGCTCCATGGTCAAAGATGCCGAAACACGCCTCGCAGAGTTGCTCGAGAACGATGCAGCTGCGGCGCAAGAGTGGGCCGCAACGCACAAGCTCAAGCAGGATCCGCGCGTTACCGCAGTAGGCCGGTTTTTGCGCAAGACCAGCCTCGATGAATTGCCACAGCTCATGAATGTGCTGATGGGAGAAATGAGTTTGGTGGGGCCCCGGCCCATCGTGACGCAAGAGATGGAGAAATATGGGGCCGATCTGCCTTGCTATCTGGCGGTCAAGCCTGGGCTGACCGGGCTTTGGCAGACCTCGGGGCGCAATGATGTGAGTTACGAAGAGCGTGTAATGCTCGATGTCCAATATGCATGCAGCCAGTCTCTGTGGGGAGATCTGCAGATCGTGCTGAAAACCGCTGTTGTTTTATTCAAGGATCGCAGTGGCTATTGACACCGCCCCAGTCGAATCGCCCTCTGATACGCAGTCTAAAATCGCCTTAACCAGAACCGTTGCAAATCATGCCGCCAGAAATTGACGCCGAAGAGATATCCATCAAGGATTTGTTTCTTATGGTTTGGGGCCGAAAGTTCCTGATTGCTGGTTTCGGGCTGACATTCGGTGTGTTGGCTGGACTCATGGCATTTTCATTACCGCCCAAATATGAAGCGAGCGCCGTGCTGGCTCTGACGGCAGACAGCAGTGCTTCCGGGGCTCTCGGCAGTGCCGGTGCCCTACTTTCGCAGTTTGGTGGCCTGGCAGCACTGGGCGGATTTGGCCTAGGCAGCAGTGGCAAGAAGTCTGAGGCCATTGCCACCTTGAGCTCGGCAGCATTGACCGAAGGCTTCATCCGTGACCGCAACCTACTGCCAGTGTTGTACCCAAAAGACTGGGACGCCAGCAAAAAACAGTGGAAAAACCCTGATCAAACCAAGCATCCGACGGTTTGGACAGCAGAGCGGATGTTTGACAAGAAAGTGCGCACGGTACGGGAAGACAAGAAAACTGGCTTGATTACACTAAGCATTAGGTTGGAAAACCCGGCACAAGCCGCTGAGTGGGTCACCGAATTAATCAACCGCACCAACAGCCGCCTGCGTCAGCAGGCCATAGAACAGTCGCAGCACAATCTCGACTATCTCCACGACCAGCTCAAGCAAACCAGCGTGGTCGAATTGCAGCAGGCTATTTATGGTCTGATCGAAACCGAGATCAAGCAGGTGATGATAGCCAAGGGCAGCGAGCAGTTTGCCTTCCGCATCATTGACCCAGCGCGGGTGCCAGAGAAAAAAGTTAGCCCAAAGCGTGGCTTGATGATACTGCTCGGCGGCTTCGCTGGAATCATCATGGGACTCTTGCTGACATTCCTGCTTCCATCGAAAAGTAAGACGCCTCAGCGTGCGGCTTGACCAAGCCGGTGGCTCTCATCCCATGCAAATGTGTGGTCGCGCGCAGCGACTGGCTGTTGTCTGCGCATGAGTGACGCCCAGAATAGTCCGGCCGCCCGCAAGCCCCGATTGTTGAGAGAGGGGGCGGTCTCGTCTGCAGCTGTGTTCACTCTCGCACAGGTTGGCATCCAGTCCGTGGTGCTGTTTCTCACTTACCGACTCGCCGCGTCCACACTCGGACTCTCGGTATTGGGACTGTGGTCTGTTGCTTCAGCAGCTGCGACTTTCGGACGGATTGGCGACCTGGGCTTTGGCGGAGCGGTGCCGCGCCTTTTGGCTGAGCGGCTTGGTAGAGGTGAGGGGCACAGTATCTCGGCGATGGTTGAGACGGCAGTGCTAGCCTCAACGCTTGGCACTCTGCTGCTCACAGTCATCTTCTTCGTCCCATTGCTGCTGTTTACACAGAGCCTTGCCGACGGCTCACAGCAATCTCTGGCGCTGCAACTGGTTGTGGGTGCAAATATCGCCTTAGTGCTCACGGGATTATCTGTGACTTTTCTCGCCTGCTTAGAGGGTATGGGCTGCTTTGGCGCGCGTGCCAGTATCGTGATCGGCGGCACCCTCCTCAATTTGTTGGTGCTGTGGGTCTCGGTGGATCAGTTTGGCGCACTCAGCCTGCCTGCCGGCTTGGTGGTGCAGGGTCTAACTACCACCATCGCCGCTTGGCTTATGTTGCGCAGTCAGCTGCCCGGCCTTTCGGTGCTGCCCAAGCAATGGTCGCGCTCGGAGTTTCGTGCCCTGTTTGCCATCGGCAAGTTCACCCAGGCCAATTCACTGCTCATCATGGCCTTTGAGCCGATGTCACGTGTGCTTGCCGGACACTTTGGCGGTGCCGGGTTTGCAGCGCTGTTCGATTTCGCCGCCAAGGTCACCGGCAATGTCCGCCTGCTGTTTTCGAGCTTTACCCAATCGCTGGTGCCTTTTTTTGCTTACAGCTGTGATCGGCGCCAAGCCACTGCTGCGCTGTTCAGCATCGCTACTCTGCTGATCGCCGTGATCGCCAGTGCAGTCACTGCGCTCACTCTCGGCGCCTCGCCTTGGATTTCCATTTTCATCTTTGGGCGTGTGGACGAGGCTTTTCTGGCGATTTTCTGGGTATTGCTGATTGGCAATCTCATCAACGTCATGGGCGGACCTGCGTTTGCACATGCGCTGGGGGCAGGCCGCGTAGCGATCTCCATGCAGACACTCGCGCTCCAGGCAGCAATATTCCTTTTGCTGTCTGCTCTGCTGTCTCTCGCCATTGACGGACAAGCCGTGTCACTGGCCTATGCGACCGCTGTTGCCGTCGCGGGCTGTTATTCCTTGCATAGCGGCCTGCACCTTCTGGCAAGGGAGGAGAAACTGATACGACATCTGACAGCCGCTCTGGGACCGACTCTTACCGTAATTGCGGTGCTGATCGTCGGCGTTTTTCTGTTGCCCCCGGGTTTTCAACCCTTCGTGGTGCTGCTCTCCGCCCTGACGCTGCTGGCGGACCTTTGCATCCGATACCATCGTCGCATGAGGTCTTGGGCTGCCAAGATGAAGCATTTTCGCATTTCCCCCCGTCTTGTCCCGGCCGCATGACGATCTGAAAACATTCGCCAGCGACGCCGCTGACGGTTTCGCGTTAGCACAGTCACTCAAAGCCTGAAATGATCCGATTGCTCTCTAAACTCTCACCACGCCTTAAAAGCCAGATAGCCACCACCGTCGAGCGAATGGGCTTGACGGTCAGCGGTTACGGCCATGCCAACTGCCTGCGACATCTGCTGGCATTACAGGGTATTGATACCGTAATAGATGTCGGTGCGAATATTGGTCAGTACGGTAGTTGGCTGCGCAGTGTAGTGGGCTACCGCGGACGAATCCTGTCGATTGAACCGGTGTCGGACTCGCATGCCGCCTTATCGAGCCGGGCCGCTTCGGATCCGAACTGGATCGTGCTGCCATGTTGTGCGCTGGGCAGTGATACTGGCGAGGTGACGATTCAGGTATCGAAGAATTCGGTCAGTTCCTCAATCCTGCCTCCCTCCGAACTCGGTATCGAGAAGATGGCTGATGCGGTGCAAGCCATTCGCGAGGAACTGGTGCCTGTACGCACCCTCCGCGAAGTTCGCGCCGAACATCTGGCTTACAGCCAACGAGCTTTCCTAAAAGTCGATACACAAGGCTTCGAGCGGCAGGTCATCGCCGGGATGGACGACGATCTCGATCTATGGCCGATCATCCAACTCGAACTCTCGACTGCTCCGCTATATCGCGGAGAGACTTCGTTCGCTGCGATGCACGCTCATCTCGAAATGCTGGGCTATGAGCTGTATTCCGTGTTCCCCTCATACTGGACGCGGCCTGCCTATCAGATGCTGCAGGCGGACTGCTTGTTTGTTAGAAGTTCGCCGGGTAGATGAGCGAACTTTCGCACGAAAATTATCGCTGCCAAGCCGGAATATCACTCGCCCATGCATAGATTCCAGTTAAGCGAGGTAAACAAGAAGATAACCGTTGTTGGGGTGTTGCTTGCATGTTTCATGCTTCGACCCACTGCGGGTGGACAGACATTAACGCCTATTGCGCTAATTCTTTTACTCGCGTTTTTGCTGTTTGACTTTATTAATCGAAGGCCTCATATTCAAAAACCTTCCGCGCACTCGACATGTGTTGCGTTAATTGGGATATTTTTGTGGATATATCTCGCCCTTCATGGCATTTTTTCCGAAAGTGAGAGAATTGATTTTGTCGTAAAATCGACAGTGGCGCATGTGATAACTATTGCTTGTGTCTATCTGATATTTTCAGATTCTCAGAGCAGCTACAGATTTTTTAAGTATCTATCCGCGTTTCTGATGTTGCCGATAGTATCGTATATGGTAACAGCGTTACTTGGTTATTTATTCAGCTTTGATGCGTTATATCTTTTTTCAATGAATATTGAAGAGTATCCTGGCACTGGCGATATTTTGTTCCCGATTACTCCTGTTTATACATTTGTAGAATTGCCGGGCGTGAAGCTCATCAGATTGTCTGGGTTCTTTCGAGAGTCTGGAATTGCTCAGGCGTTTTATGGCTGGGGTTTTATGTCTGCACCATTTTTATGGCGGCGCGCTGGCTTGGTTAGGTTTTTATTTGCAGCTGGTATGATATTTTCCATTTCTACTGTGGGGATATTCCTCTTAGCTCTTCTTATCGTAGGCATAAGTTTTTTAAGTTTGGGCGAGCTTCGGGGTTCACCAATGCATCGCCTTGCCAGAGTGGCATTTGTTGCTGCTCTTGCCGGAATAGTTGGCTTTACAACATACTACGTCAGTGAGAATGTTCCAGTTGTAGGTCTCAGGGACAAAGAGGAGCGCTCGGTTTCGGCTGACGATCGTTATGATGCAAGTTCTAAAAGTCTTCTAACTATTTCGGACTATCCCCTGGGGTTGGGTTTGTATAGCAATACCGGCCCCAATTCGACTATCAACTTGATTGGGTCGATTGGAGAAATTGGCGTGCTGGGATTTATTTTGGTTCTTTCTTTGTATTTCGTGCCGCCACTTTTATTGAGGCGACATTTTTATGCAGCTGCTTGTGTTCTACCGGTTTTTCTCACTGCAGTCACTTCGCAGCCGCTACTAGATGCCCCTTTTGTATATATTCTTTTGTTCTTTGCTCCAAAAAATATTGGAGCCGTGAATAAAACGTACAAAAAAAGTGACGATAAACCGCTTTTCATTAATTCTCATCTGCAGGCTGATTGATTGTTCTCGTCATTGGTTGTTCGTGGCTCTTTTGGAATAATTTATCTATAAAATGTGTGCTATATGAGTGCTGGGGCATTTAATTAATTGCAATGACGATAAATGTAAGACTGGGTGTGTTAATCGTAGAACCTGATTCAAATGGTCATCATGCAAACTATCTTGGCCTCGCCGCTCAGGGCTTTGTATCGGCGGGTCTACAGGTGACTGTAGCCGCCGATCTTGCGAATGCCGCGATCCATGCCGAACTTGCAGGGCGAGACTGGCGAGGCGTTTCATTCATTGCGGCATCAAAGCGCACCATCAGCAACAACGACCTTGGCATCGTTCACGATCAGATCCACTACTGGCGGCAGTGTCGTGAACTAATCCGGGCACAGCGCTCTGCAGGCTGGCGGGGTGACGTCTTTATGCCGTATTTGGACAGGCTGATTCATGCGATCGGGCTTCTCGGAAGCCCTGATCCCGCTGGCTCGGTCTCTGGCATTTTGATGCGACCGCAGTTCGGTGCACGGCAGGCTGGCGCCTCGCACAAAAGTCGCTTGCGTCGTCGCTTGCTCACCGCGTTATTTCGTCGCGCGGTTGAGCGTCGTCAAGTCGAGCGTATTTACGTCATCGACGCGCTCACCGAGGCTGACGTGCGCGGCGTCTCGCCGTCAATGGCGCAGCGCGTAGTGCGGTTGGTTGACCCTGCGGATTGCTTCCGCAGCCAGAGTCGTGAGGCAGCGCGAGCGCAGCTGGGCTTGCCGCAAGATCGTTTCCTAATATTGGTCTATGGCGAGATTGCCGCCCGCAAGGCGGCAGCCGAACTGATTGGGGCGCTCAGTCTGAGGCCCGGCTTTGCACAGGCTGTGGTTGTGGGTCGCAGCGGCGCTGACCTGGGGGATTCGCTGGTGCAGGCGGCAGATGGTGATGCGAAAAAGCTCGCTACCTTGATGATCCGCATCGACCTCCGCGTCAGCAACGATGAGGAGAGGCAGTTCTTCGAGGCTGCCGATGCGGTGTGGGTGGCCTACCACGACCACCCCGGCATGAGCGGCGTGCTGGTGCAGGCTGGGCAGATGGCCTTGCCGGTGATCGGCTGCGAGGCCGGCGCGATTGGCCGCTACTGCCGCGAGCAGCGGCTTGGGTTAACCGTTGAACCGCATCGCCGCGAGAGTATTCTGGCGGCGCTCGACCAGATCGCCAGCGACCGTGCTGGCTTTGCTGCGATGGGCAGCCGGGGCCACGCGACTTTCAGCTCTTTCACCCGCGCACGTTTCATTGAGCAGATCGGTGAATCGCTGACCGAGGCTGAGGGATAATCCATGACTCGCACCTCGCCTACCGACCCCATGTCTGCCGCTGCCAGCCTATTGGCCCCGATTGCCCTGTTTGCCTTCAAACGCCCCAGGCACACCGAGTGGGCGCTGAAGTCGCTGCTCGCCAACCCGGAAGCCATGCACAGCCCCCTGCATATTTTCTGCGACGGCCCGCGCAACGCCATCGATGCCGTTGAAGTCGCCGCCTTGCGCGAGGTCGTGCGCAAGCTCGCTCCCAAGCATGCGGTGGTGCTGGAACGCGAGAGCAACTTAGGCCTCGATCGCTCGATCATCGCTGGCGTCAGCCAACTCTGTGCCAATCATGGCCGCGTGATCGTGATGGAAGACGATCTCGAAGTCGCGCCGGATTTTCTCGCCTATCTTAACGCCGCCCTCACGCGCTACGCCGACGAGCCGCGCGTGATGCAAGTCTCGGCCTACCAGTTTCCGGTCAGCATCCCGGCCACTGGCAGCGCCACCAATGCCGCCGTGCTGCTGCCCTATGCCACTTCATGGGGCTGGGCAACCTGGCAGCGCGCCTGGCAGCCAGAGCAGAGCGCAGCCCCGATGCTGGCAGCCCTCAAGGACGATGCCGCACTACGCCGCCGCTTCGATCTCGACGGTAGTTATCCCTACTTCAGAATGCTCAAGCGCAATCTCGAAAAGCCCGTCCCGGCCTGGGACATCAGCTTCTATGCACGAATCTTTGCGCAACAAGGTCTGGCCGTGCATCCGCGTGTCTCGCGCGTGCGCAACAACGGTTTCGACGGCAGTGGAAGCACCTGCGGGCGCTATGCAACGCAGGCGATCCGGCTTGATGCGGGGCCAGGCGACTGGCGCTTTCCGCCCGCGATGCAGGTTGACGACGCAGCCTATTCAGCGATCAAGCGGCATCTCGGCAGAGAATCCAGCCTTCCTATGAAATTGATGCGTCGTATCGAGGCGCGATTGCCCTGGCTCAGCCCGCAGGCGGCGTCCGCACGCGATGCGCAAGACGCTAGATCAACGATATGAGTCTGAAGAATCGCGTGCTGCCCCTACTCAATCTGATCGCCTCGCTGCGGCTGAAACGCGCGGGCGCTTCGGTTTGCGTCGGGCGCGAGAGCCAAGTGCTGCTATGGCGTGTGCGGCCCGGTGTGGACTGCATATTCCGCTTGGGCGAGCAGAGTCTCGTCAGCACCAGCATCGTTTTCGAGCGACCCGGTGCGACGGTCGAGATCGGCAGCCGCACCTTCATCGGTGGCAAGGGCGTGTTCTCGGCGGCGAGCCGGATCAGCATCGGCAGCGACGTGATGTTGTCCTGGGGCTGCACCGTCACCGATCACGATTCGCACAGCCTTAACTACGCCGAGCGTGCCGACGATGTTGTGGAATACCTCGCAGGCCGCAAGGACTGGACGAACGTGCCGATTGCGCCGGTGAGCATCGGCGACAAGGTGTGGATGGGCTTCAATTGCAGCGTGTTGAAGGGTGTGACTATCGGCGAGGGTGCGGTAGTCGCCGCCAACTCCAACGTCACCAAGGATGTACCGCCCTGGACGCTGGTCGCCGGTAATCCTGCCCGCATCATCCGCACCTTGAGTGCGACCGAACCCCGGAATCTCGCTGCATGAGCTCACCTCAATTTCTCACTTGGGAGGCCGCCGTAGACTGGCTGGTCGCCCAGCCAGATCAGCAGGATCTGGTGCGTGCCTGTTACTACGACCGCCCTGTGGCTCAGGCGGCCGAGAGGTTTTGGAAGGGTGCCGAGTGGGAGGCTATTCGCAAGCTGCTGCCTGCCTCACCGGGTCGTGCGCTGGATGTCGGTGCCGGTGCCGGCATCTCCAGCTATGCGCTCGCCCGAGATGGTTGGCAGGTGACTGCACTGGAGCCGGATGGCAGTCACACCGTGGGTGCCGGGGCGATCCGTGGACTGGCAGCGGACGGCGCGCTCGACATTACCGTCGTGCAGGAGTTTGGCGAGCGCATTGCAGCGGCGGATGCGAGCTTTGAGGTCGTCCATGCCCGGCAGGTGTTGCACCATGCGCGCGACCTGCCGCAGTTCTGCCGCGAACTGCATCGGGTGCTCAAGCCGGGTGGGGTGCTGGTGACCACGCGCGATCACGTCATCAGCGGCCCTGCCCAGTTGCCGGCATTTCTGGCCGCGCATCCGCTGCATCGCTTCTACGGCGGCGAGAACGCGTACCGCGTACGGGATTACCGCGCTGCCCTCACACAAGCCGGATTCGAAATCGAGCACTGCTATGGACCCTTCGATTCGGTGATCAACTACGCGCCGCGTTCTAAGGCCGATTTGCAGCGTGAGATCGGCGAGCGCGTCGCACGGCTGCCTGCGGGTGCACTTGCACAGCCACTGCTGCGCTCGAAGGGTCTGTTTGCTACGGCACTCTGGCTGCTGTCGCGGCTGGATCGCCGCCCGGGTCGCCTCTACACCTTTGTCGCCCGCAGGCCTGCCCGCTAGATGTCCATGCAGCCGAAAACAATCTGGGTGATGGGTGCGCGCGGTTTTGTCGGTAGCCATGTCGCGCGCGCCGCCGCCGCAAGCGGCTATCGCGTGCTGGGCCTCGGTCATGGTGCCTGGTTGCCGGACGACGCTGCGGCCTGGGGTGTGGAGCACTGGCGCAACGGCGAGGTGGATGAGATCAATCTCGATCTGCTGGCAACGGAGTCCGGATTGCCCGATGGTATTTTTCATTGCGCGGGCGGCAGCTCTGTGGGTGTGTCCCTGCAAGCGCCATATGAGGATTACTCCCGCTCAGTCACTTCCACCGCGCGCCTGCTCGAATGGCAGCGCCGCCGTGCGCCGCATTGCCGCTTTGTGCTGGCATCAAGCGCGGCGGTGTACGGCAGCGGCCATGTCGGGGCGATTGTCGAGCAGGCGACGGGCATCCCGGCTTCGCCATACGGAACCCACAAGCTGGCGGCTGAAGTGTTGGTGCGTGGCGCACAACGTAGCTTTGGTCTGAAGGTCGGCATCATCCGCCCGTTCTCGCTATACGGCGAGACACTGCGCAAGCAGTTGATCTGGGACATCTGCACCAAGTTAAACCGCGATGCCTCAAGCTTGGCGCTGGGCGGCACGGGTGAGGAACTGCGCGATTTCATCCACGTTGTCGACGCTGCCGCGTTTTTTGTAAAGGTGTTCGAGCAGCTTGAAGATTTCGTGCAAGGCGGCTTCATCACTGTCAATTGCGGTACTGGTGCTGCACAGAGCATTCGCCAGATTGCCGAGAGTGTCATAGGTGCCTGGGGCCAGGTGACCAGGCTACGCTTCGATCATCAGGGGCGCGCGGGCGACCCGGCGCATCTGGTCGCCGATGTCGGTTACGCACGCGAGCTGGGGTTGCTTCCGCGCATCGCTTTTGCCGACGGCGTGGCACGCACGGTTGAATGGTTCCGCCGCGAGCATCCCGCACCATGACCATTCGCGTTGGCTTTCCAATGGTGGGTGGGGCAGCCTGGACGGGCGGGTTGAACTACCTCATCAACCTGCTGGCGGCGCTGCGCGAATACGCACCTGAGGCCATCGAGCCGGTGCTGTTCGTCGAGCACGAGGCGCAGTTGCCAGAGCTGGCACCGCTGCGGGAGTGGGTGACACTGCCTCCCGTGGTGGTGACCGCGAGCGCCGGGCCGTCGCGCCGCTGGCGCAAGACTTTCGACTGCCTAGTGCGTCAGCGCGATGTCGGGCTGGAGAACGCCCTGCGCGGGGCGGGCGTCTCGTTGGTGTTCCAGCACTCCGCTTGGTTCGGGTTGCGCTTTGGACTACCGACGCTGGCTTGGATCCCCGACTTTCAGCACCGGCATCTGCCGCAGATGTTCAAGCGTACGACTTGGCTCAAGCGCGACCTGGGCTATCGCGGCATCACGCACTCGGCAACCCGGCTAATGCTGAGCAGTGAGGATGCGCGCCGCGATGTCGAGCAGTTCTACCCTGCGGCACGCGGCAAGAGCCGGGTGGTGTCGTTCGCGGTGAAAACCGACGACTGTGCCGATGCAGAGGCGCACAATGCACTGCTGCTGCGACATGCCATTCCGCAGAAGTTTTTTTATCTGCCTAACCAGTTCTGGAAGCATAAGAACCACAGACTGGTGATCGAGGCACTGGCGCTACTGCGCACTCGCGGCGTTCGGGTCAACATTATTTCCAGCGGCAACATGCAGGATGCGCGCGATCCGGCCTTCCCCGCTTCAATCGTGCAGGAGGTGCGCGAGCGTGGACTTGATGAGCAGTTCCAGTTTCTCGGAATGGTGCCGCGCAGTGACATTCCGTTGCTGATGCAGGCGGCGGTGGCGGTCATCAATCCCTCCCTGTTCGAGGGCTGGAGCACGGTGGTCGAAGAGGCCAAGTCGCTGGGCGTGGCGCTGGTGCTCTCCGACCTTGCCGTGCATCGGGAGCAAGCACCGGCTCGCGCCCGTTTTTTCGATCCGCACGATGCCACCACCCTTGTCGACGCACTTGCTGCCGAGTGGCAAAACGAGCAGGGCAGCCCCGGCGATGCGGCGCTGCGCTACCAGTCTGCGAAAATCACCAACGAGATGGCCCGCGCAGTGTTCGCGCGGCGCTTTGCGGCACTGTGCGCCGAGACCATCCACGCCACTGCTGACGGAACCTGATCTTGCAACACGTCCTTTTGCTCTCGCCGTTTTTCTACCCCGAACCGATCTCGACAGGCCGCTACAACCTGACGATGGCGGAGGGGTTGCGCGACGCGGGCGTGCGCCTGACGGTGGCTTGCTGCCATCCTTTCTATCCGGCCTGGCGGGTCGAGGCATCGAGCGCGCAACTGTCGGGGATGAGCATCATCCGGGGCGGGCGCTGGCTACGCTTCCCCGCCAGCGCATTGCTCAGGCGCGCGGTGCTCGAAAGCTGGTTTGCGATCTTTGCCACCTGGCAGGCTTGGCGGCTGCGCCGTGAGGTGGATGTGGTTGTGGCGGTGTTCCCGCCCAGCCTGTTTTTTCTCGGGGTGTCGGCGGTGCTGCCCCGACGAGTGCGGCGCGTCGGCGTGATTCACGATTTGCAGGGCATTCATGCCGAGGCCAGCCGCTCGCCGCTGACCCGCGCGCTGGTGGGCCTGATTGCGGCGGTGGAGCGGTGTGCGTTCGGTGCCTGCGACCGGCTCGTGGTGCTGTCGTCGGCGATGGGCAAAAAACTGACTGAGTCCACTGGCATCGACGCCGCGCGCATCACCGTGGTGTACCCATTCGTGAATCTGCCGCCAGTGGCGTTGGGGGCGGACCGCCTCGCTGCACTCTTTCACGCCGACAAAGTGCATCTGGTTTATTCCGGGGCGCTGGGCGAAAAGCAGAATCCGGCGCAGCTTGCAGCCATCTTCGAGGCGATCAGCGCCGCTTTGCCGGAAGTAGTGATCCATGTTTTTTCCAACGGTCCGTCCTTCGATTGGCTCAAGGCACAGCTCACCATACGCAGCGTGCAGCGCGTTTCCTTTCAGGGCTTGGTGGCGGATGAGGACGTGGCTGAGCTGTATGCGCGTGCGGACATCCAGCTCATCCCCCAGGCGGCAGGCACCCAGCACGGCTCGATGCCCAGCAAGCTTCCCAACATCCTGGCCAGCGGCAAGCGGGTGTTGGCAATCTGCGATGCCGACAGCGAGATGGTCGAACTGATCGCACAATTCAAGGCCGGGGTCTGCATCGACTCCTGGCAGCCGGCGGATGTGGTCGCAGCACTCCGAGCGCTGTTGCAGGACTTGCACGACGGCCGGACGCCGGTGGAGGCGGATACGATCCGCAAGGTGTTCAGCCTGGATCGCCTCGTCGGCGCGATCCGAGGTGTGTAGCCGTCACGCATTGAGGTCAGTTTTCAAGCCTGCGCGCGGAATGGCAAAGGCACTCAGAACCATTTTTCACACTCATTTTTCTCAAGGGCAAAGGGCATGGCTAAGAAAGCATTGATTACCGGCATCACCGGACAGGATGGCGCCTATCTCGCCGAGTTTTTGTTGAACAAGGGCTATGAGGTGCATGGCATTAAGCGCCGTTCATCGTCGTTCAACACGGCGCGCATCGACCATCTCTACCAGGACCCGCACGAGACCGGCCGCAAGCTGATCCTGCACTACGGCGACCTCACCGACTCGACCAATCTCATCCGCATCGTGCAGACCGTGCAGCCGGACGAAATCTATAACCTCGGTGCGCAGAGCCATGTCGCGGTTTCGTTTGAAAGCCCCGAATACACCGCCAACAGCGATGCACTCGGCACCCTGCGTCTGCTCGAAGCGATCCGCATCCTGGGGCTGGAGAAAAAGACCCGCATCTATCAGGCCTCCACCTCGGAACTGTACGGGAAGGTGCAAGAAATTCCGCAGAAGGAGACCACACCTTTCTACCCGCGCTCGCCTTACGGTGTCGCCAAGCTCTACGCCTACTGGATCACAGTGAATTACCGCGAGTCGTACGGCCTGTATGCCTGCAATGGCATTTTGTTCAACCACGAGTCCCCGGTGCGCGGTGAGACCTTTGTCACTCGCAAGATCACCCGCGCGCTCGCGCGCATTTATCTTGGGCTGCAAGACTGCCTCTACCTCGGCAATCTCGACTCGCTGCGTGACTGGGGTCACGCCCGCGATTACGTCGAGATGCAATGGCTGATGCTGCAACAGGAACAGCCTGAGGACTACGTGATTGCCACCGGCGTGCAGCACTCGGTGCGCGACTTCGTCAACTTTGCCGCTGCCGAACTGGGCGTGACGCTGGACTGGTCTGGCACCGGCATTGAGGAAGCGGCGACCATCCGTACTGCACCAGAGGAATGCGCCGCCAAACCCGGCACCAAGATCGCCGCTGTTGATCCGCGCTACTTCCGCCCTGCCGAAGTCGAGACCCTGCTGGGCGACCCCACCAAGGCCCGCGAGAAGCTGGGCTGGACGCCGAAGACCACCTTCGCGCAACTGGTGCAGGAAATGATGGCGGAAGACCTGAAGCTCGCACGCCGCGACAATCTGGTCGAAGCCGCTGGCTATCGCAGTTTCAGCTACTTCGAGTGAGTTCGAGCGCCATGCAAGCCGAGTCCCGCATCTATGTCGCCGGCCATCGCGGGCTGGTCGGCTCTGCCATCGTCCGTCAGTTGCAGGCGCGTGGCCTTGCCGACGTGCTGACCCGCACGCACGCCGAGCTTGACCTCACCGACAAGGTTGCTGTGCGCACTTTTTTCGAGCAGCAGAAACCGGCGGTGGTGTTTCTGGCGGCGGCCAAGGTTGGCGGCATCCTGGCCAACGACACCTATCCTGCGGAGTTCATCCAGCAGAATCTCGAAATCCAAAGCAATGTGATTGATTCGGCCTGGCGTGCCGGTGCCAAAAAACTGGTGTTTCTCGGATCGTCCTGCATCTATCCGCGTCTCGCGCCGCAGCCGATCCGCGAAGAAAGCCTGCTCACCGGCCCCTTGGAACCCACCAACGAGTGGTACGCCATCGCCAAGATCGCAGGCATCAAGACCTGTGAAGCGTATCGGCGGCAGTACGGCTTTGATGCCATCTCGCTGATGCCAACCAACCTCTACGGGCCGGGCGATAACTTCGATCTCAAGAAGTCGCATGTGCTGCCCGCGCTGATCCGCAAGTTTCACGAGGCCAAGTTGAGCGGGGCCGAGAGCGTGACCGTGTGGGGCACCGGCACACCGCGCCGCGAGTTTCTGCATGTGGACGACATGGCCGCTGCCTGCCTGCATGTGATGACGCACACGCCCAGCGAGACGCTCATCAACGTCGGCTGCGGTGAAGACATCACCATCGCGGCACTTGCCGAGCTGGTGCGCGATACCGTGGGCTACACGGGCAGCATCGTCTACGACACCACGAAGCCCGACGGCACACCGCAAAAGCTGCTGGACGTGAGTCGCATGAAGGCACTCGGCTGGCAGCCCCAGATCAGCTTGCAAAGCGGCGTCGCCTCGGTCTATCAATGGTTTCTCGATCACCACGATGATGCGCGGCTTGACGTGTCTTGAGCTCGGGGGCGGGCATGACTAAAACCATCATCGTTACCGGCGGCGCCGGCTTCATCGGCAGCTGCTCCGTGCGCCAATGGCTGCTCGAAACCGACTGGCACATCGTGTGCCTCGACAAGCTCACCTATGCAGGCAACGTAGCCTCGCTGCCTGGGGCTCAGGGCAATCCCCGCTTCGAGCTGGCCGTAATCGATATTTGCGATGCCGCCGCCGTGCGCGCGCTCATTGCGCGGGTGCAGCCGGATGCCATCGTGCATCTGGCGGCCGAGAGTCATGTCGATCGCTCCATCACCGGCCCCGGCGAGTTCATCCAGACCAACATCGTCGGCACCTACGAGCTGCTGGAAGCCACCCGCGAGTACTGGTCAGCGCTGCCCGCTGATCGCAAGGCCGCCTTCCGCTTCCACCACGTCTCCACAGACGAGGTCTACGGCACGCTCGGCGACGAGGGCTTTTTCAGCGAGACCGCGGCCTATGCCCCCAACTCGCCGTACTCGGCCAGCAAGGCGGGCAGCGATCAGCTGGTGCGCGCCTGGCATCACACCTATGGGCTGCCGGTGGTTACCACCAACTGCTCCAACAACTACGGGCCCTACCACTTCCCCGAAAAGCTCATCCCCTTGATGATCTTGAACGGTCTCAACGGCAAGCCTCTGCCGGTGTATGGCGATGGCCTCAACGTGCGCGACTGGCTGTTTGTGGAAGACCACGCCCGTGCGATCCGCGTCGTGCTGGAGAACGGCCGGGTGGGCGAGACCTACTGCGTCGGTGGCCGTGCCGAGCGCAGCAACATGCAGGTCGTCAACACCCTCTGCAACTTGCTCGATGAGCTGCACCCGCAGGGCGCACCGCATGCGCGCCTCATCACCTTCGTCAAAGATCGCCCCGGCCACGACCGTCGCTATGCCATTGATTGCAGCAAGCTCGAAACCGAGCTGGGTTGGCAGCAGCAGGAAACTTTCGAGACTGGCTTGCGCAAGACCGTGCAGTGGTATCTCGACAACCCCGAGTGGGTGGCAGGGGTCACCAGCGGCGACTACCGCCACTGGGTGCAGGCCAACTACAGCGAACGGGGTTAGACGATGAAGGGAATTATCCTCGCCGGCGGCTCCGGCACGCGGCTGTATCCGCTCACGCACGTGGTCAGCAAGCAGCTGCTGCCGGTCTACGACAAGCCGATGATCTATTACCCGCTCTCGGCCCTGCTGATGGCGGGTATCAACGAGATTCTCATCATCTCGACACCGGAAGAAACGCCGCGTTTCAAGAACCTGCTGGGCGATGGCAGCCGCTGGGGCTGCCGCTTCGAGTACGCGGTGCAGCCCTCGCCGGATGGCCTTGCGCAGGCCTTCATCATCGGCGAGCCGTTCATTGCGGGTGATGGCTGCGCCTTGGTGCTGGGCGACAATCTCTTCTTCGGCCACGACCTCATGCCACGCCTCGCCGCAGCCGCCGCACCCAAGCCGGGTGCCACCGTCTTTGCCTACCCGGTGCATGATCCCGAGCGATACGGCGTGGTGGCCTTCGATGCCAATGGCAAGGCTGTCAGCATCGAGGAAAAACCCGCCAAGCCCAAGAGCCGCTACGCCATCACCGGCCTCTATTTCTACGACGCACAAGTGGTCGAGATCGCCAAGGCAGTGAAGCCTAGCCCGCGCGGCGAGCTGGAGATCACCGACGTCAATCTTGCCTACCTTGAGCGCGGCCAGCTCAACGTCGAACGCTTCGGCCGAGGCGATGCCTGGCTCGATACCGGCACGCACGACTCCTTGATCGAAGCCGGCCAGTTTGTGCAGACGCTCGAAAAGCGCCAGGGCCTGAAACTCTGCTGCCCTGAGGAACTCTGCTGGCGCCAGGGCTGGATCAGCAATGCGCAGTTGGAGGCACTCGCCAAGCCACTGGCGAAAAGTGGTTACGGTAAATACCTGCTTGATCTGCTCGATCAGCCGGTGTTCTGATCTCATCTGTCATTCCCGCGCAGGCGGGAATCCAGGTGTCTTTATCCCAGGCGGCGCATGCGCTTTGCGCTGACTGGATTCCCGCCTGCGCGGGAATGACAAGCTAGCTATTCCGGATTTCGCTATGAATTGTATCGCCACGAAAATACCCGACGTCTTCATTCTCGAACCCAAAGTGTTCGGCGATGCGCGCGGTTTCTTCACCGAGAGTTTCAACGCCGAGACCTTCGCCAAGGCGACGGGCTTGCGGCCGAACTTCGTGCAGGACAACCACAGCAAATCCGCCAAGGGCGTGCTGCGCGGCCTGCACTATCAGCTCGATCACGCTCAGGACAAGCTCGTGCGCGTGGTGCAGGGCGAGGTGTTCGATGTCGCTGTGGACGTGCGCCGCGCCAGCCCCACTTTCGGGCAGTGGGTCGGCGTGCATCTCTCAGCCGAGAACTTCCGCCAGCTTTGGGTGCCGAAAGGCTTCGCGCATGGCTTCGTGGTGCTGAGTGACACCGCCGAGTTTCTCTACAAGACCACCGACTACTACGACCCCGCGAGCGAGCGCGCGATTCTTTGGAACGACCCGACGCTGGCCATCGCATGGCCTGCCATTCCGGGCATCGCCGCACCCTCGCTATCGGGCAAGGACCAGGCGGCTAGGCTCTTCACTGAAGCCGAGGTATTCGCCTGATGCGCATTCTCGTCACCGGCACCAGCGGGCAGGTCGGCTGGGAGTTGCGCCGCAGCTTGAGCAGCCTTGGCGAGGTGATCACGCCCTGCCGCGCCGAGCTTGATCTGGGTCGGCCCGAGACCATCGCGCCCTACCTGCAAAACGTGCAGCCGCAGATCATCGTCAACCCCGCCGCCTACACCGCGGTGGACAAGGCCGAGAGCGAGCCTCAACTCGCCGCAACCATCAATGGCGAGAGCGTGGCTGCACTCGCTGCAGGCTCTGCGCGGCTCGACGCGCTGCTCGTGCATTACTCCACCGACTACGTCTTCGATGGCAGCAAGAGCAGTGCCTACGAAGTGGATGACGCGACGCATCCCGTCTCGGTGTATGGCCGCAGCAAGCTGCAAGGCGAGGACGCGATCCTTGCCTCCGGCTGCCGCCATGTGATCGTCCGTACCAGCTGGGTGTACGGCCCGCGCGGCAAGAACTTTCTGCTCACCATGCTCAAGCTCGCCCGTGAACGCGACAGCCTGCGCGTGGTCGCCGACCAGTTCGGCGCGCCGACTTCGAGCCGGCTGATCGCCGATGTGACGGCGCAACTGCTGGCACGCATCCCGCCGGGGGCCACGCCGCCAGCGGCACTGGTGCATCTCAGCGGTGCAGGCCGCACCAGCTGGCATGGCTTTGCCAGCCGCATTGTCGAGTGGGGTGCGGAGCTGGGTCTTTGCAAGGCGGTGCCGGTGATGCCGATCACCACGGCGGACTATCCAACCCCAGCCCTGCGGCCAGTCAATTCCTCGCTGAGTCTCACTGCCATCGAACAGGCCTACGGTCTGCAAATGCCGCAATGGGAACATTCCCTGCGGCTCTGCCTCGAAGACCTTGCCTCACGATAAAATCGCGTCATGTCCCGCAATATCCTCCTCACCGGCGCGGCCGGTTTCATCGGCATGCATCTGGCCGAACGCCTGCTCCAAGCCGGTGATCGCGTGCTGGGCTTCGACAGCCTCAACGACTACTACGATCCCGCGCTCAAGAAAGCCCGGCTGGCACAGCTCAAGCCACACGCCAACTTCCGCTTCATCCATGGCGACCTCGCCGACCGAGCTGCCGTCGAGGCGCTGTTCGCGGCCGAGAAGTTCGATGTCGTGGTGCATCTCGCAGCCCAGGCTGGCGTGCGCTACTCGCTGAGCAATCCGCACGCCTATATCGATAGCAACCTGGTTGGCTTCAACCACATTCTCGAAGGCTGCCGCCACGCGCACAGCCCGCATCTGGTCTTCGCCAGCTCAAGTTCCGTGTATGGGGCCAACGGCAAGCAGCCGTTCTCGGAGCGCGACAACGTCGATCACCCGCTGTCGCTTTACGCCGCGAGCAAGAAGGCCAACGAGCTGATGGCGCACACCTATGCCTCGCTCTACGGACTGCCAGTCACGGGCCTGCGTTTTTTCACCGTTTACGGGCCCTGGTACAGGCCCGACATGGCGCTGTTCCAGTTCACCCGCGACATCCTCGCAGGCAAGCCGATCCAGGTGTTCAACCACGGCAACCACCGCCGCGATTTCACCTACATCGACGACATCGTCGAGGGCATCGTGCGGGTCATGGCGCTACCGCCCAAGGGCAATGCGGCCTGGGACGAGATGCACCCTGATCCCTCCACCAGTCGGGCACCGTACGCCATCTACAACATCGGCCACGGCAAGCCCGAGCAGCTCATGGACTACATCGCAGCACTCGAAACCGCACTCGGTAAAAAGGCGGTAACGAACATGCTGCCCAAGCAGCCGGGTGATGTCGCCGAGACCTTTGCGGATGTCAGCCGCCTCACGGCGGCGACTGGTTTTACTCCTTCGACCCCGATCAGCGTCGGCGTGCCGCGCTTCGTGAACTGGTATCGCAGCTACTACGACATTTAGGGCCGGTGCGCGCGCTGCAAATATTCGAGCGTGCGCATCTCGGTCAGGCGGGACTTGGTGCGCTCGAACTCGAACAGCAGCCGGTCGCCACGATAGAGCGCCTCGATCGTCGCATCGGCGGCAAGTACCATCTTCACGTTGCGGTCGTACATCTCGTCGATGAGGGTGATGAAGCGCCTGGCCTCGTTCTCGTCGCTGACCGTCAGCACGGGGACATGCGAGAGCATCAGCGTGTGGTGCGTGCGCGCGAGTTCGATGTAGTCGGCGGCACCACGCGGGCCTTCGCACAGCTCGCTGAAATCGAACCACACCACGCCCTCGGCATGGCGGCGGGCAATCAGCTCGCGGCCGTGGATGGTGAGCGTCACGCCAGCCGTGCCCTCGGTGCCGGAGAAGCGGTGAAAGTAGTCAGCCAGCCTCGCCTCGCAGGCCACATCGCAGGGCGTGAGATACAGCTCGGCATCGGTGAGGTGGCGCAGGCGATAGTCCACACCGCCATCGACATTCAGCACGGTGACGTTGTTTTTGAGGATGGCGATGGCAGGCAGGAAGTTGGCGCGCTGCAAGCCATCCTTGTAGAGACCATCCGGCACAATGTTGCTGGTGGTGATGAGCGTCACGCCCTTGGCGAACAGGGCCTCCATCAGCCGGCCCAAGATCATCGCATCGGCAATGTCGCTGACGAAGAACTCGTCGAAGCAGAGCACACGCGTTTCCTCTGCGATCTCGGCTGCGACTTTTGCCAGCGGGTCGCGCACATCGGGGTAGCGGTGGCGGCGCTCGTGCACATCGAGCATGAAGCGATGGAAGTGCGTGCGGCGCTTGCGGCTGAACGGCAAGGCCTCGTAGAACACATCCATCAAATAGGTCTTGCCGCGGCCGACACCGCCCCAGAAATACAGGCCTTTCACTGAGGGGTAGCGCAGCTTGCCGCTGGTGAGGCCGCGTTTGGGTGGCTTGGCGATCAGCTCCTCATAAAGTGCCTGCAAGGCCTTCACCGCCGCTGCCTGTGCGGCATCGGGCGCGAAGCCCTCGCGGTGCAGGTCGGCCGCGTAGCGTGCGGCGGGTGAGAGGGCCGCGCTCAAGGCTGGCGCGCACCCAACAGACGCGCGAGATAGTCGTTGAGAAACACCCCGCGAGGATCGAGCCGTGCCCGCAGCGCCATGAAATCCGCCCAGCGCGGATACAGCTCGGCGAGCGAGCCGGCATCGCGGCCATGCGCCGAGCCCCAGTGCGGGCGGGCGTCATGGCGCTCCATCACATCGGTGAAGGTGTCGGCGATGGCGACCTGCTCGATGCCCCGGAATCTTTTCAGCCGCACGAAGGCGGAGTCGCGGCCGAAGGCGGGCGAGAGCCAGACGTCATCGGCCGCGACGAAGCCGACTTCCAGCGCCAGATAACCGCGCAGGTTCAAGGCGGCGAGCAGGTGTTCGAGCTGGTGCAGGGCATCGCCGAGATCATCCACCGCGAGCTGATATTCGAGCAGCTCGGACTGCCGCAGCAGGGGTTGCGCCGCCGGTGCCGGAGCGGCCTCGATGCGCTCGGACTCCGGCAGCAGTTGCAGCGCCAGCCGCTGCGCGCGATGGGCGAATCGCGGTGCGCGGTCGCTCGCATGCGCGAGCAGCCAGTGGCCCGCATTGCGCATCAGCCAGTCGCGGCCGGTCGCACTCGTGGCCTCGGTACGCGGCGGGGCTTCGGTCGCCATCGCGGTGCGGATGCGCGTGACGCCGGTGCCGGGGAACCACTCGAAGGAAAGCTGCGCGGCATGTGCACGCAGCTCCGGCAGGCGGGCGAGGGTGTCTTCCAGCGCGCTCTTGAAGCGACGCACACGCATCGGGCGGGCGAGATCGCATTCGAGTTCGACGTGGCTGACCACGCCAAGCGCGCCGAGCGAAAGCCGCGCCGCACCGAACAAATCCGGGTCGCTCTCGGCCGTCACCCGGCGCAGCACGCCGTCGGCGGTGATGAGGCCGACGGCGGTGATGTGCGCCGAGAGATTGCACAGCTTCGGCCCCGAGCCATGCGCGCCGACGCTTACCGCGCCGCCGATGGTTGCACCCGCAGGCCAGCCATCCATCGGCAGGGCGAGATTGTTGGCGGCCAGCGATTCGGCCAGCGCGCCCAGCCGGGTGCCGGCGCGCACCCAGACGCGGCCCCGTTCGAGATCAGCCGACTCGATGCCGATGAAGTGGTCGAGCGTCAGCAGGTTTTCGTCGGTGCGCCACAGCGCATTGGCCGCCGTGCCGCCGCCCGCCACGCGCAGGCGCTCGCCGTCTTCGGCGCAGCGCAGCACCTCGCTCTGGATGTCTTCAACACTCACCGGACGCGCGATGTGCGCCGGGTCGGCGAGGGCGGCACCGCGCGTGAAGCGGGGGCGCGGGGCGGTTGCGGAGACAGCCATCGGGTCAATCCTTCAATTCGTGGGGTTCAGGTAGCGGATGCGCCGCATCCGGCTCGCCGCAGCGCGCGAGAATTGCGGCGCGTACTGCGTCCCGCAAGGTATTCGCTGCTTCGCGCCCCTCGCCGACCGGGGCGATGGCAGGCAGCACTTCGATGGAGAGACGCGAGAATCCCGGCAGTTTCATGCCCTCGCCGAACAGCTGGCGCGAGCCGCGGATCACCGCCGGAGCCACCGGCACGCCCGCCTTGCTGGCGATGACGAAGGCGCCGCTGTGGAAGCCCATCAAACCCGCAGGCCGCTTGAAGGTGCCTTCGGCGAAGATGGTAAAGCTCTCGCCCTCTTTCAAACGACGCAGCAGCTCGCGGGTGGCGAGTGCGGCATCGCGCGCCGACCAGCGGTTGACGAAGCTCACGCCCATGCGCTGGATGGTCTTGCCCACCAGCGGCCAGGCGGCGGCACGGTGCTGCACCAGGAAGGTAAATCGAACGGGGAGGGCTGCCGTGAGGATCAAGCCATCGACATAGCTGGCGTGATTGGCGACGCACACGCAGGGGCCGGGTGGCAGGTGCTCAAGCCCCGTCACCCTCAAGGGCTGACCGATCAGCAGCATGGCGAGCTTCACGCCGAGGCGGCCGGTGGCACGCCGGATGGCAAGTGTCGGGCCGATGATGATCAGCAGGCACAGCACGATGAACACCACCGACAGCGTGAGCGCGGCGTAAAGGCCGTAGAGGGTTTTGAGGGCGCGTTGCAGCATCGCCTTATTATAAGTTCGTGCCCCGACCGACTCTGCCCGAAACCATCCTGCCGCTGGCGGCCGAGGATCAGGCCGCGCTCGAGAGTTTCGAGGACATGCTGCTGGTCGAAAGCGGTCTGGGCAAACTCACTCTCAGCGCCTACCGATCTGATCTCACCCTGTTCGGGCGCTGGCTCGCGGTGCGCGGCAAGTCCCTGCTGCTGGCGGATGAGGCCGAGGTGCGTGAGTACCTCGCGGATCGCCAGAAGCATGCCGCGCAGGGCAAGGCGGGATTCGCAGCGCGCTCGCAGGCACGGCACATCACCGCCGCACGCCGCTTCTACCGATGGCTGGTGCGCGAGAACCGCCGAAAGGACGACCCGACCCGCCTGCTCGAAACCCCGCGCCTCGGTCGCCCACTGCCGAAAACGTTGAGCCCTTCAGATGCCGTGCGCCTGCTCACCACGCCCGACGATTCCGCCATCGGCCTGCGCGACCGCGCCATGCTGGAGCTGATGTACGCGAGCGGTCTGCGCGTGAGCGAGCTGGTTGATCTGCCGCTGCCGCGCATCAATCTCGCCCGCAACGTGGTGCTCATTCTCGGCAAGGGCGGCCGCGAGCGGCTGGTGCCGATGGGCGTGCCCGCGCAGCAGGCCGTGCAACGCTATCTCGACCAGGCCCGTGCAGGCTTTGCCGAAGGTCATGGCAGCAGCGATGCGGTGTTTCTCAGCAACCGCGGCCAGGCGATGACGCGCCAGCAGTTCTGGCACCGCATCAAGCTGCATGCCCGTGCGGCGGGCATCCACACTGCGCTGTCGCCGCACACCCTGCGCCATGCCTTTGCCACCCACCTGCTCGAAAACGGCGCTGACCTGCGCGCGGTGCAAAGCCTGCTTGGGCATGCCGACCTCTCCACCACGCAGATCTACACGCATGTGGCCAAGGCCCGCCTCAAGGCCCTGCACGCCACACATCATCCGCGTGGATGAGCCGGCAATGAACGAGTAGCGGGACGATTTGTCATACTCCCGCCGCTTAATTCACCTGCCTGAAGTCATGACCCTGATCCGCCTGTGCCGTCTCGGCCTGTTGTCCATCTCCCTCGCCGCCACCACGGCCTCCTGCGCGCCGCCCCAGCCTGACAAGGCCGCGAAGAAAAAGGCCAAGACGCCCGCCGCCCAAGTCGCCGCCACCGCGGGTGCCGCACTCGATGCCGAGGGCCTCAAGGCCAAGCTCAATGCCTCGATGCCCGAGCTGCAACTCGAAGCCGTGCGCGCTTCGGCGATCCCCGGCCTGTTCGAGGTGCAGCGCGGTTCGCTGTTCGGCTATGTCACCGCCGATGGCCGCTTCCTGATCTCGGGCGATCTCATCAACCTGGAAACCGGCGAGGAGCTCACCGAAAGCTCGCGCAAGCAGATGCGCGTGGACCTGCTGGCAGGCCTGGGCGACCAGTACGTGGCCTACGATCCGCCCGGTGGCAAGGCCGACAATGTCGTCACCGTGTTCGTCGATGTCGATTGTGGCTACTGCAAGAAGCTGCACGACGAGCTGCCGAGCTACAACGCGCTCGGCATCAGCTTCCATTACGTATTCTTCCCGCGCGCGGGCCTGGGCTCGGACAGCGAGCGCCAGCTTGATGCCGCCTGGTGCTCAGCGGATCGCAAGAGCGCCGTTACCCGCGCCATCCACGGCGAGAAGTTCACTGCCAAGGCCTGCGAGACACCGACCAAGAAGCACTACGAACTCGCCGCCAAGCTGGGCGTGCGCGGCACGCCTTTGATGATTCTGCCCACGGGCGATCTGGTCAACGGCTATGTGCCTGCCGAGCGCCTGGCCGAGCGCATCGTCGCGGCGACCCTGCCGCCGGTGCCGGTGGGTGGTGCTGCTGCGGCCCCCAAGAGCGCACCCTGAGCCTGCCTCAATGTCATCAAAAAAAGCCCGCTGATGCGGGCTTTTTTTGATGCGCTGATTTTCACAGCGGCAGTTCGAGCAGCAGCAGCTTTGGCGTCCAGATCACGGCCGCCTTCACGCTGCGCTGCGGGTAGAGCCGCCGCACCGCCGCCACGTAGCGCCTGAGCTGCTCGCTGGCCCCATCGAGCACGGTCGCTGCATCGGACTTGCGGTGGGTCTTGTAGTCGAGCACCCAGAGCGCCTCGCCGGTATCGACCAGGCGATCCAGCACGTTCACGGCCGTGCCTTCGGGAGTTTCGAGATGCACGGCGACCTCCTTCCAGGCCTTGTTCGAGGGCGAGAAGAACGGGGCCAGCGCAGGTGCTGACAACACGGCCTCCGCTTCCGCCACGGCCTGCTCGAATGCCGTCTCGTCGATAGGCCCCAGTTTTGCGCTGAGTCGCTGGCACAGCTGGGCATCGCAGGCATGCGCGGTGGGCGATGCCAGCGCATCGAGCAGCGCATGCACCCAGCTGCCGTGGAGTGCGGCAAGGGCATCGACGGTCTCGCCTGCGGCCGGTGCGCTGCGCCTGTCCAAGGGCTGCAACAGCCGCGCGTCGAGCGGCATGGTGGGCGCAGGTGGCTTGCTGCCAACCCCGACCTGCGCCCTCGGCACCGCCCCCTCATGGCGCCACACGCCCCCATCACTCGGCGCTTCGGGTTTCAGCTTGGCGAGCGCATCGCGGCAGCGCTGGTGCCATTTCATCTCAGGCCCGCTGCCCGCCACCGCAAAGCCGCTGACAAACAGGTATTGCCGCGCGCGGGTGATGGCGACGTAGAGCAGGTGCGCGTCTTCCTCGGCCTCGCGCGCCTTCTGCGCCTGTAGCAGCTGCTGGCTTAAGCCATCCTGCCCGACCTTGCTGGCGACATGCACGATCAGCTGCGGTGCATCGGCTCCGGCAGGCCAGGCCAGCTTCCAGCCGCCCTTGGCAGCCGGTGGCTTGGGCGCGGTGTTGACGAGAAATACCGCCGGGGCCTCCAGCCCCTTCGCACCATGTACCGTCAGCACCCGCACGCGCGCCTCGCTGGCGAGTGGTGCGGCCTCATCCGGGCCCTTCTCCCGTTGCAGCTCTTCGCAGTGGGCGATGAAGCCGCTGAGCGAGGGATAGCGGCCCTGGTCGGTGTCGAGCGCGAGTTGCAGCAGCGCGCCGGTGTTCACGGCCACGCGCGTGTCCTGCGGATACATGGCCTGCGTGCGGCGGATGAGATCGCCCTCGCTGACGATGCAGTCGATGAGATCGTGCGGCGGCAGCTGGCGAGCGAGCGCCAGCCAGGGCTTGAGCAGCTGGTGTGCGCGGTGCAATTCGGCACTCGCCTCATCCGTGCTGACGAGTGTGCCCAGGGCTGCGAACCAGCTGCCCGCCTGCACGCGGGCGGTACGGGCCAGCAACAGCAGGTCGGCATCGCTCACCGCGAACAATGGCGCGCGCAGCGCATGCGCAAGTTCGAGGTTGCGGTGGGGTGCATCGAGCCAGCGCAGCAGGGCGATGAGATCGCGCGCCAGCGGCGTGGCGAGCAGGGTGGCGCGGGTGGCGCTGGCGAAGGGAATGCCCGCCGCCGCCAGCGCCTGCTCCACCGCCCAGAGGTGCGTGCGGCTGCGCGCCAGCACCATCACATCGCCGTACTCCATCGCGCGTGTGCTGCCGTGCTCGATCACCGGCGTGTGTCGCTCTATCAACTGCTGGATGCGCTCGGCCACCCAAAGACCCTCGTGTTCGGCGAGTGAGGTCTCTTCGATTTTCAAGGCTTCGTGCAGCGGGTTGCGCAGGGCATCCGGCACATTGCGATCGCCGCGCTTTTTCTCTTCGGCCTGGATCAGCGGTGCTACCTCCACCGCACCGCAGACGCCTTGCAGGCTCTCGTGCGACAGATGGGTGTCGAAACCCATGTCACGGCCGTAGTCGCCGTCGAACAGGGCATTGGCGTAGTCCATGATCGCGGGCGCGGAGCGGCGTGAGACATTGAGCTTGAGCTGCACCGCACCCAGCCGCGACACCAGCCAGTCGCCGGCTTCCGTCAGCAGGCCCGCATGCGCACCGCGAAAGCCATAGATGCTCTGCTTGGGGTCGCCGACCATGAAGGCGGTGCGGCCGCGCTCGGGGTCTTCCGCGAACTCTTCGAGCAGGGGCAGCAGCAAGCGCCACTGGGTGGGATTGGTGTCCTGAAACTCGTCGAGCAGCAGATGTTCGAGCCGGGCGTCGAGCTTGTAGAGCACCCACTGGCGGGCGTCCGCACCGGTCAGCAGCTGCGCGGTGCGCCATTCGAGCTCGGGGAAGCACAGCACCCGTGCGCGCTGCTGGGCCTCGGCGAAATAGCGCAGCAGTGCGGCACCCAGCACCAGGCCCGCGCGGCTGCGGGCGAGGGTGGCGTGGGCGAGCTGCAAGTCGCGGCTGCGCACGGTGGCCTCGGCCACGGTGTTGAACAGGGTGGTCAGG
This sequence comes from Pseudomonadota bacterium, assembly GCA_040385605.1. Taxonomy (GTDB): domain Bacteria; phylum Pseudomonadota; class Gammaproteobacteria; order Nevskiales; family Nevskiaceae; genus Stagnimonas. Next base: position 11,196 of record JAZKHC010000011.1, on the reverse strand, counting down.
GTGTCGCGCTGTGCGGCGCTGTACTGCTTGCCGCCGCGCAGGCTGTAGGGCTCGCCATCGTCTTTCAGCAGGGCTGCGACGAGTGCGGCCAGCCGCACGCTGCCCTGGCTTTCCATCGCGGGCGCGAGTGCTACCGCCTTGACGTATTGCAGGTCGCCACACTCGCTGAGCAGGCCATGCAGCAGCTTGACCTTGGCGCTGATTGCGGGGTCGTCGGTGGCCGCCGTCGCCGACTGGCCGATCTCGATGCCGAGTGCCTCGGCCAGCTGCCGGGTGAGGCTGTCGATGGCGTTCTCCTGCGCCGTCATCGCTGCCCAGAAGGCCGGGCGCACCTCGAAGAACCCACGCAGCAATTCCCTCAGCTGCCACTCATCCAGCCCCTGCGCCAGCAGTGCTTCAAACGCCAACCCGGCCTCACCCTGTGGTTCGCGGTGCAGCAGCCGCAGCAGGCGTTCGAGCGCGAGTTCACGCAGCTCACGTTCGTCCTCGGCGAGCGTGAAGCCGGCCGGCACTTCGGCTTCAAGCGGGAAGCGCGCGAGCAGGTCGGCGCAGAAGCGGTGCAGCGTCATCGCCTTCAGCGGCGCATCGGCGTGGATGAACTGCTCGAACAATCCGCGCGCGCGTTCCAGCGTGGGGGCGTCATCCTTGGCACCAATGCTCAAGAGCTGCGCGCGGCTGCTCGGCTCGTCACCGAAGGCCAGCGTTTGCAGCGCGTCGGCGATGCGTTCGCGCATTTCGCCAGCCGCCTTGCGGGTAAAAGTGAGCGCCAGGATGCCACCCGGTGCCGCCCCCGCCAGCAGCAGGCGGACGATGCGGGCGGTGAGCGTCCAGGTCTTGCCGGTGCCGGCGGCCGCGACAACGGCGGCACTCTGCATGGGGTCGAGCGCGGCATTGCTCATGCTGCCGGCCTCGCCAGCACCACGAGACGCTCATCGGCGGGGATGCGGCAGAGGCCTGCATAGTCGCAGCGCGAGCAAACGCCATCGCTGCCATGCGCGGGCAGGGTCGCGCCCTCGTGCAGCTCGGCGGCCATGGCGTGCAGGCGCGCGCCCACCAGATCGCGCAGTTTCGCCAGCGGCGCATCGGCGACCTCCACCACTTTTTCGTCCTTGAGATTCCAGTAGGCGATGGCACTGGTCTCGCGTGGCAGCGCGTAGTGGGTGAGCTGCACCTGCTCGCCCTGCTTGATGGCCGTGGCACTCGGCGTGGCACCAGTCTTGTAGTCGATGATGCGCTGCTGCTCGCCGTCATCTTCGAGCCGATCAATGCTGCCGCGTAGCTGCACGCCCTCGTGCTGCGCATTGATCTCGACCTCCACCCGCACCACCCGCGCGCCGGCGGCGATGAGCTGCGTGGCGATCCACGGCACCTGCCGCGCAAAGGTTCCGCGCCAGGCGCGGCCCATCGCGCGATCATCAAGATCGGCTGCGAAAGCCTGGTCGGCGAGCTGCTGCAAATGGGCCTCGATGGCCGCTCGCTGTGGCTCGCCCAAACCGCCTTCGTACGGTGGCGGATAGTCCGCGACCGGCTCGTAGAAGGCTTGCAGCAGCTCATGCACACGCTCGCCGTAATCGCGCGCGCCGAGGGGTTCATCGGGGTCATCGGCGAGCGAGAGGCCCAGCGCATAGCGGGCATGGAAGCGATAGGGGCAATCCACCAGGGCCTGATGGCCGCTGGCGCTCAGGCCTTTTTCATCGAGCAGATGGGCGATCTCCGCACCCGCCTGAACGCGCGGCGCGCTGAGTGGCGGGGGCTCGGTACTGGTGGCAGCGATCTCGGCAAGTGGTGCTTCAGCGGCGAGCTGTAAGTCCTGTGGCAGCGGGCAACCCGCAGCCTCTGCAAAGGCGGCGAGTGCGACCAGCGCAGGCGCTGGCAGCGCGGGCTCACCCGCCTCGGCGGGCGCGTACAGCACCGTGACCTGCGGTGCGGCCAGCAGCAGGCGCTGGAGCCGCGTGAGTGCCAGGGCCTGCTGCTCTGCCGCAGTGATGAGCCCCAGCTCGCGGCGCACGCTGGCGTTGAAAAACGGTGCGCCCTGCGGTGCAGCCAGCAGTGTCGGCGTCGCACCGGTGAGCACCACCACATCGGCACTCAGGCCCTGTGCCTCTGCGAGCGTGAGCAGCTGTACGGGGGAGGCTGAGGCGGTGAGGCTGAAGCTGGTTTCTTCCAGCGCCTGATCGAGCAGGGCGCGGAAGGCCGCCCAGCTCAGTTGCAGGCTGGAATCAGCCAGCGCAGTGGCGAGATCGTCGAGCACTTGCAGCACGCGCGCACCGGCTTCGTCGGCGGCGAGTGCGGGCTTGAGGGCAAGTCTTTGCAGGCTCTCATCCAGTGCCTTGGCATGCGCCGCAGCAGGCCGTGGACCGCGCAGGGTGCTGAGGGCCTCGGCGGCATGGGCAAGGCCGTCGAGCCAGTCGATCTGTGTCGCACCTTGCGCATGGCGACGCCAGTGATTCCAGCCGCCCTCGATGCCGTGCCGGTAGGCGAGCGGCTCGGCGGCACTGGCCCAGGCAGCGCCCTCTGGCAGCAGGCCGGATTTGGCGAGATCGAGCAGGGCGCGATAGGGGAAGTCGCGCTCGGCACAGTGCAGCCAGTCGTTGAGCGCGGTAGCCACACGGCTAGTGGAGAGCGCCCAGCCGCCGCGATCGGCGAGGGCGATACCCGCACGTTCCAGCCGCGCGCGCAGGCGGCGGGCGAGTCGGCGGTCGTTGGCGACCACGGCCACGCGCCGTGCGCCACCCAGCAGGGCCTTGCGCACTGCGAGATCGGCCATCTGCGCCTCGTGCTCGGCATCGCGCGCGGCGGCCAGCACCAGGCCATCAGGCGAGGCCCCGCGAAGGGCCGCTGCGCGCGCGCCAGCCGGGGCATCGTCGGCCAGGCAGGCGCGCAGCAAGGCAGATCTTGGCGTGGCCTGCGATGCAGCCTGCGCAGGCTCGACGCCAAGCGCGGTGAACAGCCGCTGCACACTGCGGCCCGCCCGGCCGCTGGTTTCGCCCTGCCCAAAAAACCAGGCACCGCGCCCGATTGCCGCCGAGATCGGCATGGCCTCTGCGGGGGTTAGCGCATCGAATCCGGCAAAGATCAGCGGCCTGTCTGCGGGCCATGCAGCCAAAGTCTCGGCAAGCGCGGCTGCTGATGCAGCGGCAGGTGCGGCGGCGCCGACATCCTCGATGAAGGCGGCGTAGAGCCGGTGCACGATGGCGGCTTCGCGCGAGAGCGCGGCGAGCGGGCGGGGCAGCCCATAGCCACGTTGCAGGCGTGCGAGCAGTGCGGCTTCGTCGGCCTCGGGTGCCAGCTGCTGCCGGGTGAGCTCATCGAACAGTGCGTAGAGCGAGTCCGCCACCAGCAGCGGGGCCTGCGCCGGGAACAGCTTGCGGAAGCGCGTGACCGCCTCGGCGATGCGGATGCGGCAGGCCAGCGGCGAGCGCACCGCAGCCGTGGCAGGTGCGAGTGAGCGCAAGGTGTAGCTCGCAGGTGCCAGCAAGGCACCGCCCGCACGACGCAGAAACGCGCCTTGCAAGGCCTGCGACAGGGCGGGCGTGGGCGTGACGAGGGTGAGCTGGGATAGATCCGGAGCCTGCACGGCGCAAGCCGGCCACAGGATTTCGACCACGGCATCCGCAAACGGCACATGCTCCGGCAGCAACCAGACCCGCGCTCCGTCAGATGACATGAAGGCGGGACAGGCGGACTATCTTTCGAGCAGCTTCAGCTTGTCCGGCTTGCCATCCCAGGCCTTGGCATCGGTCGGCGCGCCCATGCGTTCGGTCAGCACCGGCCAGAGCTTTGAAAGCTCGGCGTTCAAGGGCTTGAAGTGCAGCTCATGCTCCTTCAGGTCGTCCTCGGCCTTGATCGCATTGGCGGGGCATTCCGGCTCGCAAAGCGTGCAGTCGATGCATTCTTCCGGGTCGATGACCAGGAAGTTGGGCCCGACATGGAAGCAATCGACCGGGCAGACCTCGACACAATCGGTGTATTTGCACTTGATGCAGTTTTCGGTGACGACAAAAGTCATTGCAGCACTCAGCGGGCAGGCGAAGGGGTGACAGCGAGCAGCATTTTACGGCAGTGCGGCAGAAATGCTTGAAGCCATATCGCCACCCGCTCATCAGCCAGGCGCTTTGACCCTTTGCCCCAAGGCCCGCGCCGGGAGCATCAACAGCGCCTTCAAGAAGCTGAAGACGCCCTCGACCGCAAAGCCGAGCAGGCGAAACGGAAGCAGCAGCAGCCAGACGATGGGGTAGAGGATCAGCGCCAGCAGTGCGACTGGCCAGCACACCACGAACAGCAGCACCCAGAGCAGGAAGCCGAGCATGGTTCAGGCCTTGGGCGGCGTACCGCCGTCGTCCGAGAGTTTGTCGATCTCGCGGCGCAGAGCATCGTCCTTGTTCAGTGCCGCGTCTTCGAGCCTGCGCAGGCGGTCATCCAGGCGCGTGAAACGCTCCTTGATGTCGCGCATGGTGGTGCTGGCGGTTTCGGTGCTGGCGGTGGTGCCGGCGGCGCGGGCGGCGGCCAGCGGCATGTCGCTCCACTTGGGGCGATTCGGGTTGTTGAGATCGCCTTCCTCCATCACGTACCAGAGCACGCCGTAGACGATGATCACCGGCCAGGCGGTGGTGAGGATGAGGATGGCGATGACGATCACGCGCACCCACTGCACCTTCCAGTCGAAGTAGTCGGCAATGCCGCGGCAGACGCCGGCGAGCCAGCCATTGGCGGGGTAGCGCTGCATCTCGGAGAGAAAGCCAGTGCGAAGTTTCGAGGTATTGGTGTTGCTCATTTCAGCGTCTCCAGCGGGGGTTTTCAGCATCCATCAGGGTTTCGACAGCATCGAGGCGGTGCTCGATGCGTTCGGCGATGCGGGCAAGTTCAGCGAGGTCTTCGTAGGCGGCAGGCCTCACCGGAGCGACCACCGCCGGCGGGGTGAGGTGTTTGGTGCGTGAGCGGTAGTGCAGAAACAGCCAGATCGGCAGTACGAACAGCACAAAGAGAATCAGGCCTGCGCCCACCGTGCCGGCCACGATGATGGCCACATCCGGCACCTCGCTGGAGAGTTGCACTGCGCCATGTGCGGCGTCGGGCATTTTGTCGATATTGATTTCCACGGTCAGTTCCCTTGCTCTTTATTGAGGTCGTTCTTGTTGAGTTTGCCGCGCAGCTTGGTGAGCTCCGTCTCCACCGCATCGGCGCGTTCTAGTTGTGCGAACTGATCTTCCAGCTTGGCCTTGCCGAGGTCATAGGCTTCGGCCTCGGCACCCAAGCGATCCACGTCGCGGGCCAGCACGTCGAGCGCGACATTGCTCTTGTCGCTGGCGAGTGCGCCGCGCACATCCTTGCGGGCGGTGGCGGTGGCACTCTGTAGTGCCAACAGGCGGTGACGGCTGCGGGCCTCGGCGAGCTTCACGCGCAGGTCGGCGAGATCGGTGTCGAGCTTTTCCAGCTCGACTTCGACCGGCGGCAGCAGCTCGGCGATCTGCACGCGCTCCTGCTCGACGCGCAGCTTCACAGCAAGCGCGCCGCGGGCCAGATCGTCACGGTCTTTCTCGATGGCGAGTGCGGCCTTTCGCTCCCAGTCTTCGGCCTGGTGCTTGAGGTCGTCCATGCGGCGCTGGATTTCCTTCTTGCGGGCGAGCGTGCGCACGGCAGTTGAGCGGGCTTCCACGAGCGTGTCCTCCATCTCGTTGATGATGAGACGCGCTGTTTTCAGCGGGTCGTTGGATGACGACAGCAGGGCCTCGATATCGGCCTGCTGTACGTCCTTGGTGCGGGAAAAGATGCCCATTTCGATCTCGGTTTTATTGCAGGGGGAGCAGGATGCGGAAGGCGTTGTTGCCAGAGCGCGTCTCGACGCGGCGCTCACTCCGGACCGGGTAGAGCTGTGCGATTGATTTCTTGCTCGCCATGTGGATATGCCACTCGCTCTCGGCGTAGGTGCGGGTCGGCGTGACGATGACGCGCTCCAGCACCACTGGCGTGGGGTGCGCAACGGCGGCGGTCTGGTTGTAGGTGACCGGCGCGAGATAGGTGACGCCTGCCGCGTACGTGACCGGCTCGGTGTAGGTGACGGGGGTGTTGAACACCACGCCACCGGCTTGGGCGGCCGAGACAACGGTTGCGGCGGTTGCGAGGGTGGCAGCGATAAAAGTGGTGAGTTTCATGATTTGGCTCCGTTTTGGGTGACTCGTGCCAACCCTATTGCGAGGCTTGTGCCATGCGCAGAAAAAATTATGCAAGCCATTATATTTAATAGATTTATAGGTGTTCTACGACGCATTTGCGGCACACCTGCATCGCATTCGATATGGCGGCATTATTCATAGAGTGGTAAAAAATACCATTAAATGGAAGAAGACCTCGAAGCCGCCTCCCTGCTTGCCAACCTGCCGCCACTGGTGGGCGAGGCCGAGTGTTTTCTGGCCGTGCTGGAGCAGGTGTCGCGCGCCGCGCGCCTCAACAAGCCGGTGCTGGTGGTGGGTGAGCGCGGCAGCGGCAAGGAGCTGATCGCGGCGCGCCTGCATTACCTCAGCGAGCGTTGGGGCAAGCGATTCGTGAAGTTCAACTGCGCGGCGGTGAACGACGAGCTGCTCGAATCCGAGCTATTTGGCCATGTCGCTGGCGCCTACACGGGTGCGGTGAAGGCGCGGGTCGGGCGCTTCGAGCTGGCCCATGGCGGCACGCTGTTCTTGGACGAGCTCTCCAGCATGAGTTTGCGTCTGCAGGAGAAGCTGCTGCGCGTGCTCGAATATGGCGAGTTCGAGCGCATGGGTTCGTCTGAAACGACCAAGGTGAATGTGCGCGTGGTCGCTGCGGCGAATGCGGACTTGCCGGCACTCGCGGCGAGCGGGCGCTTCCGCGAGGATTTGCTGGATCGCCTGAGCTTCGAGGTCATCACCGTGCCGCCGATGCGCGAGCGGCGCGACGATATTTTGCTGCTGGCGCAGCGCTTCGGCGAGCGCATGGCGCAGGAGCTGGGCCGCGAGTACTTCGCCGGCTTCTCGCCCGCCGCCGAGCAGCAACTGCTCGCCCACGCCTGGCCCGGCAATGTGCGCGAGCTCCGCAATGTGGTGGAGCGTGCGGTGTATCGGCTCGACAATGCCCGCCGGGTGGTGGAGGGGGTGACGCTCGATCCCTTCGACTCGCCGTTTCGGGTGAAGGGCGCGCTGGCCAGTGCGGTGGGTGCAGCACCCGCGCCGGCGCCCCTTGCAGTTGTGGTGCAGGAGTCAACAGAGCCGCAGTGGCAGTTCCCCCTCGACTACAAGACACATTTAGCCCAGTACGAAGTGGAGCTGTTGCGGGCTGCACTCGAACGCGCCCAGCACAAGCAGGTGCGCGCCGCTGAGCTCTTGGGCCTCAATTACCACCAGTTTCGGGGCCTGCTGCGCAAGTACAAGCTCATCGAGGAGTTGCGCGGCTAGACTGTCGGCAGTGGCGCCACGAAGGCGCTGCACTGCCGCCATTCACCATTCCCAGCAGGAAGATCGCCATGCGCAAAACCATCACTCGCCTTGGTGCCCGTGCACTGTTTGTCGGCCTCGCCCTGCTGGCCGCTGCCTGCGAGCAGCAGCGCGCTGCGTACGCGCTGACCAGCACAGGCCGCATCCTGGGCTTCGACACCACCGACCCGACCGACATCAACAGCGAAGTGACGGTGCGCGGCCTGGCCACCGACGAGAGCTTGGTACAGCTCGACTACCGGCCGGCGACCGGCACTTTCTACTGCATCACCAGCCAGTTCCGCGTTTGCACGGTGGATCCTGAAACCGGCTCGGTGACGCTGGTGAGTCAGACCGCCTTTGCCGAAGACCTCGCCAACCCGGTGATCGACTTCAACCCGCGCGTGGATCGTCTGCGGGTGATCAGCAGCGAGCAGAACCTGCGGGTGAATCCCAATGACGGCAGCCTGGCCGCCACCGATACGCCGGTGGCCTACGACAATGACGACATCAACGACAACCGTACGCCGCAGCTGGCGGCCATCGCCTACGACCGCAATGAAAACGGCGCTTCCGCCACTACCCTGTTCGGGCTGGACGTGACGACCCGCAGCCTGGTGCGCATCGGCAGCCGCAACGGCTCGCCCGATACGCCGGACACTGGCCGCCTGTTCACGCTCGGCCAGTTGCCCGTGAGCTTCACGCTCAACTCCGGCTTCGATATCGAGCCCGAGGGCGACACCGCCTATGCCGCGCTCTCTGGCAGTGGTTCGGGCTCGGTGCTGTATCGCATTGATCTGGACGACGGCAGCGCCGACCGGGTGGATGTGATTGATGAAGGCAACCAGACCGTGATTTCGCTGACCGTTGGCCCGGAAGAAGACGCGGGCGGCAACAACTAGCGGGCTCTGGGCGGGGCTGAACCGCCCGGATTTGCGGCGTGGCTTGAAAACATAACATCACCTGTTATGATTCTCGCCCAATGAACTTCAGCGTCCACTTTGATGCCGACACCATTGCCCGTCTGGGCGAGGCGGTGGAGCGCACGGGCATCACCCGCAACCGCATCATCGGCGAGGCTGTGCGCGAGTGGCTGGCGCGCAACGAGGAGCCGACCTGGCCCACGACGCTGGCTGAGCACTTCCGCAATCCGGCCCCTGAACTGGCGCAAGAAACCCTCGACGCCGGCCGGTGGCAGGACGCGCTCGCCCATGACGGCCCGCGCTGGTAGGCCAAGGCGATGAAAGTCCTGCTCGACACCGCCACCGTCATCGCCGCCATCAAGGGCCGTCTGCCCGTGGTGCTGCGCCTGAGCCAGCTCAAGCCCGCCGAAGTGGCAGTGAGTGCCGTGAGCCGTATGGAGGCCGAGATGGCTCTGCGTCTCGTACCCAAGACCAACGCCCGCTTCGCACGCCTGCTGAAAGAGTTCTTCGCGGCCGTGAAAGTGCTGGATTTCACCGAGGCCGAAGCCGCCCAAGCGGTGAACCTCGCGCCCTACCTGCCGCAGGGCGCAGATGCGCTGAAAGGCTTCGAGCTGCAACTGGTTGCCACCGCGCTCAGTCATCAGCTCACGCTCATCACCGAATCGCCACAACGCTTTGCTTTCATTCCCGGCCTCGACGCCGAACGCTGGTCCTAGCGGCCTCAAGCCGCGTCAAACGATAACTTCACCCTTTGGAGAATGTGATGTCACGTATTTTCAACTTCAGCGCCGGCCCTGCCACGCTGCCACTCGCCGTGCTCGAAAAAGTGCAAGCCGACCTGCTCGACTACAAAGGCACCGGCATGGGCGTGATGGAAATGAGCCACCGCGACAAGCCGTTCATGGATATCGCGCAGCAGTGCGAGGCCGATATGCGCGAGGTGATGAGCGTGCCCGCCAACTACAAGGTGCTGTTCATGCAGGGCGGTGCGACGGCGCAGTTCGGCATCGTTCCGCAGAATCTGCTGCGCGGCAAAACCAATGCTGACTTCGTGCTCACGGGCGACTGGGGCAAGAAGGCGATCAAGGAAGTGGCCAAGTACGGCAAGGGCAATGTGGTTGCCACGGCCGAGGCCGAGAAGTTCACCCACATCCCCGATGTGGCGAGCTGGAAGCTCGACCCGAACGCCGCCTACGTCCACATCACCACCAACGAGACCATCCACGGCGTGCAGTTCCGCGACATCCCGGAAACGAATGGCGTGCCGCTGGTGGCGGATATCTCCAGCGACTTCGCCTGCCGCCCGATGGACATCAGCAAATTCGGCCTCGTCTATGGCGGCGCGCAGAAAAACATTGGCCCCGCCGGCCTGACCATCGTCATCGTCCGTGACGACCTCATCGGCACGGTGCTGCCCGGCACCTTCGGCATCCACGACTACAAGCAGGTCGCCGACAACGAATCCATGCTCAATACGCCTGCGACCTTCAGCTGGTACGTCTGCGGCCTCGTGTTCCAGTGGATGAAGGCCGAAGGTGGCCTGGTCAAGATCGGCGAGCGCAACGAGCGCAAGGCGAAGGCGCTGTACGACTACATCGACTCGCAGGATTTCTATAAAAATCCGGTGGCGAAGAAGGACCGCTCGATCATGAACGTGCCCTTCACGCTGCCGAACCCCGACGTCAACGATGCCGAGTTTCTCAAGGGTGCGAAGGCTGCGGGCCTCAATGGCCTCAAGGGCCATCGTGCGGTCGGCGGCATGCGCGCCTCGATCTACAACGCCATGCCCGAAGCCGGCGTTGCCGCACTCATCGACTACATGAAGCAGTTCGCCAAGACCAAAGCCTGAGTTATTGCCATGACCTTCAAAATCCAGACCCTCAACAACATCTCCTCGCTCGGCCTGGAGCGCCTGCCACGTGCGACCTACGAAGTGGCGACCGAGATCGCCAACCCCGATGCCGTGATGGTGCGCAGTGCCGACATGCACAAGATCGAGATCGCGCCCAGCATCAAGGCCATCGGCCGCGCCGGTGCTGGCACCAACAACATCCCGGTGGCGGCGATGAGCGCGCGCGGCGTGCCGGTGTTCAACGCCCCCGGTGCCAATGCCAATGCCGTGAAGGAGTTGGTGCTCACCGGCATGCTGCTCGCCGCCCGTAACATCGCCCCCGCGCTCGACTTCGTGAAGAAGCTCGACGGCGACGACAAGGCCATGCATGTCGCGGTGGAAGACGGCAAGAAGAAGTTCGTCGGCTTTGAGCTGCCCAGCCGCTCGCTCGGCGTGATCGGCCTTGGTGCCATCGGTGTGAAGGTGGCCAATGCCGCGGTCGAACTGGGCATGGAAGTGTTCGGCTTCGACCCCGCGATGACCGTCAACAACGCCTGGAAGCTCGACAGCCGCGTCAAGCAGGCGCTCTCCGTCGATGACCTTGTCAGCAAATCGCAGTTCATCAGCGTGCATGTGCCGCTGCTCGATGCCACCCGCAGCCTCATCAATGCCGACCGCCTGAAGCTGATGAAGAAGCAGGGCGTGATCCTCAACTTCGCCCGCGCCGAAATCGTCGACGAGAAGGCCGTGGTCGAGGCCCTCGCCGCAGGCACGCTGCACGCCTACGTTTGTGACTTCCCCAGCAATGCGCTCAAGGGCAATCCGAAAGTGCTGGCCACGCCGCATCTCGGCGCATCGACGGGCGAAGCCGAAGACAACTGCGCGGTGATGGTCGCCGACCAGCTGCGCGACTTCCTGGAGAGCGGCAACATCCGCAACTCGGTGAACTTCCCGGAAGCGGTGATGCCCATGCTGCCGGGCAAGACCCGCATCACCATCGTCAACGCCAACGTGC